>CAYNCP010000128.1:0-1537 GCA_964395905.1 uncultured Ohtaekwangia sp. | reverse complement strand
AGAAAAAAATCATCAAATTCAGGAATTTTGCGATCTTTGAGAATGTGCCAATACACTTTGGTGGTAAAGTTATCTTCACGTTTGCAAACATCGATGAGTGTGCGAATGTCTCGCAACTCATTTTTACTCAACTTGGTTGATTTTACTAACTGTTTAATAATAGTTGTCATATTCATCAATTTTAGCCGCAAGCCTGATGCTGTCAACTAAAATATATGGAAATTGTTTATCCCACGATTGCTATAATAAATAACATGAATATTTTATCGAATCTTAACATTAGATCCTTGAATTCTGGTGCAAGTACCGGCAGTGCTTGGTGGGCAAAGGAAAGTAAGGGCGAAATACTCACCCCATTGAATCCGGCCAATGAGCAGGTAATTGCAGAGGTCTCAGTCGCAACTGTTGATGACTATGAAAGAGTGATCAGCACTGCACAGCAAGGATTTGAGCAATGGCGAGAATTGCCTGCTCCTAAACGAGGAGAAATCATTCGTGCCTTGGCAGATGCCTTGCGAGAAAAAAAGGCAGATTTAGGGGCTTTGGTATCATTGGAAACAGGCAAAATCCGGCAAGAAGGAAAAGGTGAAGTTCAAGAGATGATTGATATTGCCGATTACGCTGTCGGTTTATCTCGTATGATATATGGCAAAATCATCCCTTCTGAACGGCCACAACATAAAATTTTGGAACAATGGCATCCTCTAGGTTCTATTGGCGTCATCACAGCTTTTAATTTTCCCGTGGCAGTGTGGGCTTGGAATGCATTTATTGCTGCGGTTTGTGGAAATACCGTCATATGGAAACCATCATCGAGAACACCCTTATGTGCAATTGCTGTACAGCATATTTGCAATCAGGTCTTAGAAAAGTCTGGTTATCAAGGCATATTTAATCTGATTATCGGGGATAAATTTGGTAAGAAATTAGTTGATGATAAACGTATTCCATTAATTTCGTTTACTGGCTCTACAACGGTTGGGAGAGAAGTTTCACAAAAGGTGGCAGCGCGTTTGGGTAAAAGTATCTTGGAGCTTAGTGGGAATAATGCGGTTATCGTCGATGAAACGGCAAAGCTTGAAAAGGTTATACCTTCCTTGGTGTTTGGCGCAGTGGGAACCACTGGTCAACGTTGTACCACTACACGTCGGGTAATAGTGCATCAGTCACAGTTTCAAGCTGTATCGGAAGGTCTGGTTAAAGCCTATCAACAACTCAGAATAGGTGATCCCCTAGAAACTGGGATACTAGTTGGGCCTTTAATTAGTCAGGATGCCGTGGAAGAGTTTCAAACGGCTATCAAAGCCTTGAAAACACTGGGGGCGGATATCTTATTCGGAGGTCGAGTTCTCGATAGAAAAGGCTATTTTGTAGAGCCAACAATAGTTCATGCAAAAAAAGAATGGGATTTCCTACAAAATGAAATTTTTGCACCTATACTTTATTTACTTCCTTATAACAGTTTGGACGAGGCTCTGAAGATCCATAATTCCGTGCCACAAGGGCTTTCGTCCACTTTTTTTACAGAAAGCTTAGT
>CAYNCP010000127.1:0-1734 GCA_964395905.1 uncultured Ohtaekwangia sp. | reverse complement strand
CCTCTATCGATCTCATGCGGGTCCGCTATCAAGTTACATTCATTCAAAGAACGTGTGAATCTTCTAAAACATTGATTTTCAGAAAATTCGGTAGTGACTTTAAGTCTTCGTTTAAGTGCCAATTCCGTCTGAATTGCTCACCTCCCCCTAAAAGGGAGCGCAAAGGTAACCTTTAATGACATCTAAGCAAAGGAGGGCCGAAAAGATTTAAAATAATGCGGAAGGCTAATGTTGTGATTATTTGATGTGATAATTAACAGGTCGGGAAAGCGATGAGAAGGATGCCATCGGGTTGGGATTGCGTGAGGGATAGAGCCATTGTTTGAGCCCGAAGGGAAGGTGCGGCTGGTTGGCGAGTGGCGAAAGCCCGACCCCGGTCAACAACCGGGGGCACGCCCAAATAGAAATTACCTCGGCCTCTTGAAGATAGGAACCGTACTGCAAGGTTCACCAAACATAATGCTGGCGGCTATGGGTCTAAGCCGATTGGTAACTTCAACATAAATGGCTGTGGGTACATCCACTTTGCTGCATCCCTTTACCACCACTTTGCCGTCTTTGTAGGTATCCCAATTTACTTTGTTCAAAGTACTGTTAAACAGTCTCGTTTCTAATTCATTGAGGGTTCCGAAAACAATGGTGGCCGCAAAAGGCTCCAAAGCCACGGCAAGCAACATGAAGGCCCAGGTGGGCACAATGGCGTCAGCTGTACACTGAACAGCCACATGCTTTCCTTCATAGACAGACCAATCGTTGGACTTAATAAAGTCTCTAAAATCTTTCTCTTTTAATACAAGCCCTTGATGCAGGTGATCTTTGATATCAAATACCACTCTCTCGCCTGGAACAAAAAAATCTTCGAGATCGATTGTCTGCAATGCGCTTTTAGCAACCTTATTGATGATTGGATCACTCATAAAATTATCTGTCCGTTGAAAACATCAAACAGCAGATTTTGGTTTTTTAATTAAGAAATCTTTTAAATAATAGGGCTCAAAATCAGCCAGATTCTCAAATTTCTGACTGCTAAATTTAGCATAAGCCATCGCGCCCATGTCTGCTGCAGACGGAGAAACATCAGCCAGAAAAATGGCATTGTCGCTGGATATGAGGTGTTGGCATTTGGCGGCTCCACTTCCAAAAAAAATCACCTTATTATCTTCCAGTATGTTTGAAAAACTTGTTTGGTCAATCACCTTGGCTTGTGTTGGTTCAATAATGTCAAGGTTTTTTTTCGACATCAAGCAGTAGACTTCCATCCTTCTCGCATCTATCATGGGACAAAAGAGGGCCTCATCAGCAAAGTGTACTGCGACTTGCCTTACCATGCTTTCCAATGTATTGATGGCCAAGAGTGGGAGATTAAGTGCGTAGCACATTCCTTTGGCAGTAGCCACGCCTATCCGTAAGCCTGTATAGGAACCCGGTCCTGCGGAAACAGCAACCGCATCAAGATCATTGGGGGATTTTTCGCAGCGCTTTAATAACTCATCGATCATCACGGCCAGCCTGGATGATGCGGACTGACTTATAAATAAGGATGATGCGGCTAAAATTTCTCCATTATGATGCAGCGCCACTGAACATACAGGGGTCGCTGTTTCTATGCTAAGAATAAGGGCCATTACCGCCTAGAGAGAATATTGCGATACACTGAATCGTCACTCAGGTACTTAGTAGCTTCAAGGAGTTCCTTATCTCGCGCCAGAGACTGTTCCACCTGAGATTTTACGT
>CAYNCP010000126.1:0-1795 GCA_964395905.1 uncultured Ohtaekwangia sp. | reverse complement strand
TCTTTTGCTGGTGTAGACCTTGGTCCAGAGAGCAGCATTAGAACAGAAGGAATAATGCTTCTGTTTGCTAGAGTGCTCTTAGAGGGCGGCGGTTCAAATAGGCTTATAGGTGTTGACAAGATAAAAATAGGGAATGCCGGCAATTTAAAAACCGATGCTTTTCAGGTTAATTACCCCGGGGATACTGTTGGAAAAGCTATCGAAAGTCCTGATGGCTCATCAAGCCCAAATGGGTCGCTACCGATGCTTGACGCAGGATTACCAAAGGGTCAGGAACCTACTGGCGGTGATGTGATCTTCCGGCGCACTTCGCGTGATGCAAGAGGAAATGGCCCAAACGGACTTGGGAAAATAGCGGAAGTAACATCTAGCGATGATCCCGGGTTTGGCCCTTGGAAAGATCTTCATCCAACCACAAATAATCTTTGGACGACAACTCAAGATGGGTTTGAATTTACTGAATTCATTCTTGCATATTCGGCTGATTTTCCTAGATATTATGTTGCGATTGCTAAAGCAGATTGGGCTGTTAAGGGGATAGGGCAAAGCAATAACGGCCTGTGGACTGATACTGGATCTACAGTGATGCTTCAAGGTTCTGCTGATGAGAGCGCACCTTTAAAAGTAACGATAACGAATGGTTCTCCTCAGTCGGGAAACGAAGCTGGGGTGCAAGTACTAGGTCTCTCATACTTGTACAATTACAAATACCTCTACATTCCTTAAAGCCAGTCCAAAGACTGCTTAAGAATTAGGAGAGATTTATGTTCAAAAAGAAAATGGCCATTGCCATAAGTTTCAGCCTTTTGATCAGTATTATACTCGGCAGAATCACAGCGCAAGCCTGTGATGATTACGGTATTCAGACACCAACCGAAAAAGACAAAAATAGAAAGGAATATGGGATAGGACGTAACCTCGCTGAAACTCTGGCATTAGGATGCTCAATTTTTATTGGGACAATACGCACAGTTGGCGAGCCGATAATGGGAAACAAAAAGGAAGATGATAAATGGGCAATATTTCATACAGAAGTGAACATCAATGTGGATGAATGGCTATGGAATGAAAAAGCTGACAAAGGATCGGCAGTTCAAATTTATAAAACACACCGACCTAAAGCGTCTGCTAAGCGTGGCCCATGGTCGTTATGGGAAGACGTTGATCTGAATGTAGGTAAAAAGTTACTTGTTATCCTTTGGGGAGAAGATATGAAAAAGCAGAGAAGGCATGAAGGAAAAGCGTTTGAGCTTGCATTCGTAGTTTCGGATGAGAATGTCTTTCCTGCGATTAAAAATGTGGTAGCCCAACATGCGCTTTACCTGAAAAATCCGGATGAAATTGAAAATGCTCCTAAGTTAATTAATGCTAAGAAAGATTTCATATTTGGAGGGTATTTTGATTTCTATTTGTATAGAAAGTTGAATTATACAGATAAAGACGTTTTGGCGCTTATTGAGATGATCGAGAGTAATCAGGTTGCAGAAAGGACAGGGCTTTTCACTATGAGGGTGCTTATGAAAGCGATGTTGAGTGGGTACTCCGCCATAACTGATGCAACTCGTAACGCAGCAATCAAAACTCTAATCACTTCAGCCAGCAGTGACGATTTGAACATAGCAAAAGACTCTATCACAGCACTAATACGTCTCAGCAATGAAAGCAAGCCGTTCGACATGAAAGCATTTCTTAGTATAGAGAGCAAACGCAAGATTGCTGAAAATTACTACAAATTATTTGGAGACGATCCTCTGGACAATAAAAATCATAAAAATCTTAAACTTCAAATAGGATT
>CAYNCP010000125.1:0-2053 GCA_964395905.1 uncultured Ohtaekwangia sp. | reverse complement strand
CAAAAATTCCAGAGAATTGAATCATCGGCTCATAAAAAAAGCGTGAAACTTCAGTAAATAAAACACCCCATATCCTGAAGATACCATTTTTCTCTTCCCTGGTTGTTGGCGGTCGACGGCAATATTTGAGGTTCATCATGAAGGTCGAAGCGTATGTATAGATCCAGGTTTGATTCTTTTTTCAGTTACGGACAGTTCTCTATCCTCGTGGCACACTAACTACTCCCCCCTCCAAAATAATTAAAAAACTTCAGTCATAAAACACACAACCTTCAAATTGTCGAAGAACTTTACACCATCAGTCTTTTATCAGTATCTTATTAACAAAGACACAGAACATAAATTATTTTTATCCTTATAATTCATATGAATAAATAACCACGATTAAGAATGGCACGAAATATGCTTATATATAAATAGGCAATCTCACGCCTAATCTAAATTTGATTTTTATAAGGAGCAAGAAATGAAAATGAAAAAAAAATTGATCGCAATGGCTTTTGCGCTCACTATGGGGATGCATAGTGTTACACAAGCCGATTCGATTGCTATAAGTAAGTTAGAAATCACCGACTTCACATGGTCTGTTGGCGGAACAACCCTTTCCAATATTGATACCAGCAACCCTTACTTGGTAATTGACCCAGCCAGTACCAATGATGGTAACCTTCTTGCTGCTTTTGCTGGCTATACTACGGTTACAGATTCAAATTCAGAAAATATCTTAGGTCCAAATGGCGGTCAAATTCTTCCTAGCTCTGTAAGCGTGGGGCCAGATGCAGGATCGGCACCTTTGGGCTCTCCTCCGACGGGAAGCTATTCCTATGCACAGCATCAATTAACTGGCGCTGTAATTGATCTAGATACAAACGGTGATGGCGCTGTCGATATTAATGCTGGCGCTGATGCTACTACACATAGCGAATCTTCACTTATCACCAACAGTCTATTAGCAAACAGCTCTTCAGATGTCGGCACAAACACAACCTTTAATTTCTTTCTTGCGGGTGAGGAGGATGTAACAGTAGATTTCAATCTTGATTTCAACGTCTTGGCTTTTGCCTCAGTGGTTGACCCTTTTGGAACACTTGATTCCGCAAGGGCTGGTTTTGGTTGGAATTTAACTTTATTTGATGAAACTGATCAAGTGAGAGTTACAAGATGGGCCCCTGACGAACTCAATGATTCAGTCGCAGTGACTGCTGGCCAAGCTAATCGTATTATTTCCGATTCTGGGTCTTTAAGCACATCTGTATTACTTCTAGCAGGACACGAATATAGTTTATCTATATTCCACTCTGGCACAACTTCAGCAACACGCGATGTACCAGAACCCGGCATATTAGCTCTGATGGGAATTGGCTTATTGGGTTTTATAGGCCTATCTAGAAGAAATCGTAGGATTGCATAATCCTGGAGATAAGCCCTGAAAGGGCAAAGCGTTTACTCAAAAAGGAACAGTATTGAAATACTGTTCCTTTTTTTGCGTATTGTCGATATTTTTTACACTCTTAAATCCTAAACCAGGAGGCTAGCCGAGAGTAAAAGGAAAGAGTGGAGTAATTTGCTTAAATTTTACCGAACCAAAGCAAAAGGAGATTTCCAGCTCTCCGATATTAACTTTGTTAGCTTTTTGCCTGCTCCGGCTCATAACGGCCAGGCGCAATGATATTTCCAGGATCGAGCGCCAACTTCATTGCGCCAACAGTTTCCCAGAAAACCTTGGAACCTTGGGCGAGATCTGCCATGGATTGAATACCCACCCGGTAGGGTATATAGCCCGCTTCCATTACTGCATCAAATGCTGCACAATAACAGGCTTGCGCGCGCCGCGTTTCGTCTGCCCTCTCTTTATCATAGGCAATCGTAATAACTGCTCCCAAGGCTCGATCATTCACCGTACTGAGCGTGATGAAAAAATCAAACCCATACTGTTGAAATAACGGCCCCATCATCTCGTGAAGCTTTAACACATCTTCCCCTCGCATCGGAATAATCGGCGCAAGCCACAGCATTCCACACTTATCCCTAGCTGGATTTGCATCTTGAGGAA
>CAYNCP010000124.1:0-2194 GCA_964395905.1 uncultured Ohtaekwangia sp. | reverse complement strand
ACGATGGTGACCAGCACAATCCTGAATCTGGATGAAACAATCACCAAAGAGTGATAGGTTCGCTATTTATTATTTGGGAGTAAAATATGTTTCAGCAGACATCTTGCTTAAAGAGGAGAAGCTCTACCTGTTCGATAATCAGCCGATCTGAAAAGTAGAAGAGGAGAAGAAGGGTAATGTTGACTCAGCAGCACATTGAAGAATGGCTCTCCCGTGCCTATGTTATGGCTGTTGCCGCTAGGGCTGGGGTAGGTATTGGTAACCCATATCAGGATTATGGTGTCGATGGAACATTTAGCAAAATTCAGTTTCTAAATGGGCGACGTCGGGAGACAGGGATAAAAATAGATTATCAACTGAAGGCTTCTAAGAATTGGAAGTTAGATGGGGAAAACATTGTTTATGATCTTGAAGCCAAAACATACAACGATCTGGTAGCTAGGAGTCTTACAAAAAGATCTTCTCCACTTATTTTATTACTTCTATGTTTACCTGAGGATACGTCAAAATGGGTTGAACAGAGTGAGGATCATCTGATTGTAAGGAGATGTTGCTACTGGGCAAGATTTTCTGGAGATTCTACCCCTAATAGTAAAACTGCAAGAATCCGTATTTCACGTAAGCAGTTATTCACCCCAGAAACCCTAATGGATTTGTTAGATCATGTGGAAAAAGGAAACGATGTATTATGACATCGATTAGTCCTGACAATCCTTTGCTAAGTTATCTTACCACGGAGGAATTTGTAGAATATTTGACTAGCAATGGCTGGAGGGTAGTTCCTTATCCGAACCAACAACTTCTTCTGTTTGAAGGGGCAGTTGATGACATTGGAAAGCCAATAAAACTTATTTTGCCTAGCGACGAAGGGTTTGATGATGCCCCGTTACGCTTTTCTGAAGCCATTAATTTGATTTCTGCTATACAAAATATTTCTCCGGAAGAAATCATTAGTGAAATAACAACTCATCAACACATCCTAGCTTATTCACAAGTTGAAAGAACTCAGAGGCATAGTAATACAGATGAATCACACTGGTGGCCGATCCCTTTGCTATCCGCAATTGCAATAGTAGCTGCAATTATTTTTCTTCCAACTGTATCGCCTGAGCTTAGCCAAAAAATATTTGGTTGGATAAATGTGCGAAAAGCTAATTTCATCCCTGTTGTGAGTGCAGCGCAAGCTGATATGCCAATCCAAAATTGGAAAACGTGTTATGTCAAATCTCAAGATAATAGTGGTGTAAGCCTTGAAGTTGTTATAGGGGTTCTTTAGGACCCTTATCGATGGAAACTTGGAAGCATTACTCAAGTTTCAATAGATGAAAAAGATAATATCAACTATGAAGTAGAAAAATTGATAGAAGGACTCGACGCCAATGAGTCAAGGCCAATAATCGCTGTTGGCACAGCGTCGCGTGAAAATGCCAAAGAGCATTTAGATTTAGAAGAAATAAGATCGAAGGCAAGAATGGAAACATTAGTTAATATTTGCGAGAACCACTTCAAGGTAAATAGTCCTCGTATATATGGCTTAAACCTCGGCGCTTTTAACCCTGATAAAGCGCCTTCGCAATTCTCAGCATCAGAACGGCGTGTGATTTTGCTAGTGATCATAAAAGGTGCAGACAGTGCTGACCTGAACTCAGGCATAAAAAATGCGCTTGTAAAGGCTGGACAGGACCAATCCTTTGTATTCGACGCCAGGAACTATTCAATATTTAACTCTGACCGGTTTGAAGTAATTCGTGTCCGGTAAGACATTGAGTGAGATGAGAGCTAGATCGCCACAAATCGAACACCATTGTCACGGATTGCAAAATCTGATTGGTAACATTCCGTTGATGGGAATCAGCTACAGACTTCGCGGTCGCCTGCGAGTGATTTATGCCAAAGCCGAGCAATTCAATATGACCGGCAGCATCAAAGACAGGATGGCGTTGTACATTCTGAATCGCGCTTATCGGGAAAGCCGCGTCAAACCGGGCGACACTATTACCGAATCCACCAGCGGTAACACTGGTGTTTCTTTTTCGGCGGTTGGCTGGGCGATGGAATATTATGTGACGATCTTCTTGGGGGACGGACGTGATCAAACGATGTTGGGAATAAAGATCGTCACAACACAGGAGGTTTGGTATGACTTGTCAGGAAGTGATGAAGCAATTGGAATCAATGGGCACTGCGCAAAACC
>CAYNCP010000123.1:0-2220 GCA_964395905.1 uncultured Ohtaekwangia sp. | reverse complement strand
TCTCTTACCGAAATATTAAATTCAATCCAAAATGCTATTGAATCTGGGAATATTTCACCGGAAACCGGAAAGCAGATTTTTGACGCGGCCATGGCATTTGGAGCCACAATTGATCAGGTTAATTTTTTGATTCAGCTGGCTCAACAGAATCCTTCTATCGATTTTTTAGAAGCGCTGATTGTTAATTTTGCGTTCAGCGCATTTCCTCCTCCAACGAATCCTCCTATTTCCGTAAACAAACTCGCTTGCCCATATCTTTTTAGCTTTGGGATTGAAGATGATAATGATCTAAATCCGCAAAACCCACCCGCTCCAAATAGGTGGAAAAGCGCAGTAGCTGCATTAGACGAGGTATATTTAGAATTTAATTATCAGGGAGCCACAAAACAAGAGAAGATCAATTGTATAGGGTTTGTAATCTCTAACAAAGGTGGTGGAACTGGCTGCTTAGACATGAGCGCTGAATTTGCTGCCTCGATACTCAATATTATGGTTTCAAGGACACAAAATGATGTGATGGGTTTCTCTTCAGGATTGACCGATGCGCAATTTAGCCAATTGGTGAGGAGTCGAATCAGGTCTAACTTAATAGCTGCGGCACAACAAGTTTCTAGCAATTCAGGCTGTACTAATTACCAATTTATTGCAAATATGCATGCAAGCCATGTCGTTTTTTTAAGGCTTTATGATCAGGATGATTCAACTAATTGCGATACGCTAATGGCTAACTGCCCGTAGAAAACATGCCCATAGGATTTATCCAACAATGTTTTCATATACCTCGTGGAAAGTGATTTGCGAAAAACTGTAGGCGCTTGGTCTGTTGTCAACGTGAATGGAATCTCGCCGACAATGTGCGCAGCGTCATTACTTTCGCAAAGCACTTTCCGCTGAGTATAATCACACTTTTCAAAGGCTTTGAACACATGAAATCATTCCAGTTTTTTTTGATTGGCTGCCTGTTATCGTTATTTCAAGCAATAATGCACAGCCAAATACCCGGGGCAATAGACCCGACATTCGGAAACGGAGGGAACGTTGAAATAAAAGACCCGAGGAACGACTGCTCAAAGGTAAATGCCATATTGATGTCTGATGGGAAAATAATAATAGCATCTTCGTTATTCAGCTCAAATAGTGGCAATGCAAAATTGGTTCTTACGCGTTTACTATCCAATGGCAGCCTAGATAATACATTCGGTTCAAATGGCCAAGTGTTCCCAGAGTTGAGCATTGACTTGGGTAAGATGGGTGGCGTATCTAAAATTATTGCCACTAACGATAATAGGTTTATTTTACTGGGTTATACATCCACCGGTACAAAAGGGGTTGCTTTTGTAATTCGTTTGGATGCCAATGGATCAATTGATGAAAGTTTTGGAAATGGTGGAATACTGTCATTTGACTTCGGATTAAGTTGGAATAAATTTTTATCTGCCCTTATTAAACCAGATGGAAGAATCTTACTTGGAGGTTTCTCTTCGGGAACTTCTGGAATAGGTAGAAACAGCTCGCTTCTGGTGCAATTGTTACCAGATGGGAACCTTGATCCTGATTTCGCCACCAATGGAGTTTACCTTTCCAACCCAGAGTTTGGTCTTAAAAGTATTTACTCTCTGGTTTTGCAAGAAGATGAGAAAATTGTAACTTTTGGAGCAAGTCAATATGATACAGATATTGATATAGAAATTTTGCGTTTTAACTCAAACGGAACGCTTGATAGTTCTTTTGCCAATGAGGGCCGCTTGCAAATTTCTGGCGATCCCGGAAAGCTTGACTTTTCATACGCTGGAATAGTCCAACCCAATCAAAAGATCGTTTTTTGCGGCGTCAGCTACTGTTATGATTATCCTGAAGACGAGGTAACTCTTCACCGAATAAACCCTGATGGTAGCTTAGATACTACATTTGGCACAGACGGCACAGTATTTACTGACTTCGGCATGCTTGATCGTTCTAGTACCATAGCGTCGCAAGCTGATGGGAAAATTCTGGTGGCGACAGATGCTTATTCCATAAACCCTTATGCTTTCAACTTTTGGCTGGCGCGTTATAATAGCGACGGGTCACTTGATCTAACTTTCGGTAATGATGGCAAGGTAAAATCGCCTAACTATAACGGTTCAATGCAAATAGGCAATATTTTACTTGATAATGATGAAAAAATAATCTATACCTCTATAGCCGAAGGCAAAGTCGTCTTATGGCGATATCTCAACA
>CAYNCP010000122.1:0-2243 GCA_964395905.1 uncultured Ohtaekwangia sp. | reverse complement strand
AGTCATCGAAACGGCCTCTAGCTTAAGTGCAGGGGCCGTTAATATTTTTATAGGCACCGTACGAAATACTTCACACAACAAAAATGTGGTCTGGCTGGAATATGAGGCCTATGAGGCCATGGCTGTGGCCGAAATCCGGAAAATAATTGACGAAGCATCGCATAAATGGGGTTTGCTTGGATGGGCCGTGAGCCACCGGATTGGCACATTAAAACCGGGTGAAGTTGCCGTAGTGGTAGCTGTATCAGCGCCACACCGTAAAGATTCATTCGAAGCTTGTCAGTTTATAATCGATAACGTAAAAGCCAAAACGCCAATTTGGAAAAAGGAGGTATTTGAAGATGGTGAAGAATGGGTGGACGCTCGCCCTACTGCTGCCGCTTTTGACAACTAGCGCAGTTTTAAAACATCAGTTGCTATCAAATTCGGGCTAAAAATAATTAGCCACTACAATACCCATGGTAACAATGGCCACAGCAACGATAAATCCGATGCTGAAAACTATTGTTAAGTCGCGGTTGATGGGATTGAAATGATCTTGTGATTTTTCTGTTAAGTTCATGATTGCCTCCAACTATTTTATTAATACACCAAGGTAAAAATCACCAGGTTGAGTTGCGATGTATTTTAATCCCTCAAAAGAGGATGTACTTTTTAAAGTCATATTTTTATTGATTTAGTTCCATTCATGACGGGTTATTTTGTTTTCATTCCTACCTTATGATTTCAGTGGGAAGTATCACCTTCTGATAAATAGGAGGTTACAGCTAAGGATTGAAAGCATAGAGTTTACTAAGCAAATTTTCGCAGTAAAGGAAACCAAACAACCGTTAGACTTTTGCGGTTGTGGCTACCCTTGTAAGGTTTGCATGTTAAAGGTTACTTTTTAGGTTGATTCTTATTGTATCGAAGAAAACCTTCCAGTTCCTCTTGCGTATTCACACTTTTCAAAACCGTGCTATTCTCAATTTGCACCCTGCGAATTTCAGCATTCTTTAGATAGTCATGAGGACTCCTTCCTTCATTTTGAGCAAAATCAAGAAGAGGATTTCTGGAATGCGGTTCCCATATGGCCAGCAGCGGCTCCAAATGACCGCTTTGCTTATGCTGAAAACAGGTAGCCATTTTTGCTTTATCTCTGTTTTTCACCAACAAGTGTATCAAAGACTCATTGACCAGCGGCATGTCAACCGGCAATGTCAACCAGGCTGCGTTTTGTTGAAATTCCATAGCGCTTAGAATCCCATTCAACGGTCCTCCAAATGAAAACTTGTCAATTATCGGATTCTTGAAATCTGATAATTGCGCTTCCCTGCCCACAGAGGTGTAGACCTTTTCACAACATTGGCCCAACAGCTGAAACGCAAATTCTTTCTGTGACACACCCTGAAACTCAATCGAGCTTTTGCTTCGACCCATTCTCAAACTTCTTCCTCCGGCCAAAACGAGGCCGTAAAGGCCTTTGACCTTCTCTTTCATGGTCTCTTATAGTCAGACTTGCCTCCCTTTTTCTCCATCAATTTGATTTCCTCAATGACAATATCGTGAGACATGGCCTTACACATATCATAAATGGTGAGGGCAGCCACGGTGGCAGCTGTTAGTGCCTCCATTTCCACTCCGGTCTTGGAACTGATAGTGGCCGAAGCTTGTATAATTATTTTTTCCCTTTGTGACGTGATGGCAACCTGGCAATCTTCGAGCCCAATCGGGTGACATAATGGAATTAAAGACGAGGTCTGCTTGGCTCCCATCACACCTGCGATAATCGCAGTCTGAAAGACAGGGCCTTTCCTGGTTTGTATTTCCTGGTTTTTAATTAATGACGCAATCTCAGGACCAACCCTTACAACGGCTTGTGCTTTGGCCGTTCGTTTGGTTACTTTTTTATCAGATATGTCCACCATCTTAGGGTTCCCCTTCTCATCCGTATGCGTAAGTTTAGTCTTCATAATTATTTAACTTTATCAGCCAACTGATCTTGACAATCGTATCTCATACCTTGAAGGGAACATATGCAAGATGCTTTGGTCTTTATCAAAGTTATAAATAATCATGGTAAGCGCTCCGGAAGCAACATCGATTGTTGCATCACATTTGTATAAGCCTGTAACTGAATGGGTGGACATTTCGAACAGTCTGGGGCGTGTGCTGACAATGCCGGTATCTGCTGATCGTGATTTTCCCCCGTTCGACAGGGTGGCCATGGATGGAATTGCCATTCATGTCAAACAGTTCGAAAT
>CAYNCP010000121.1:0-2277 GCA_964395905.1 uncultured Ohtaekwangia sp. | reverse complement strand
GCCCTGTCCGGTGGGCTTGGTGGTGAAGAAAGGCTGGAAGATTTTTTCCTTGATGTTATCAGGAATACCGTTGCCGTTGTCTTTCACTTGAATCTCAACATGATCATTAACTTTCATAGTGCTCACAATCACCATTGGCACATAGCCATTGTCACCCTTCGAGAGCCTCAGGGTGACAGCGTAAAACGCATTGGTGATCAGATTCAAAACAACTCTCCCTATATCTTGAGGAATCACGTTGACTTTGGGTATAGTATCATCCAGGTGTGTTTCGAACCTGGCGTTGAAGGATTTGTCCTTTGCCCTTAGTCCATGATAGGCCAGCCTTAAATACTCCTCACACAGTGCATTGATATCCGTTGGTTCTTTAACGCCACTGCTGCTGCGACTGTGTTGCAGCATGGCTTTTACAATACCATCTGCGCGCTTACCGTGGTGTTTTATCTTTTCTTGATTACTGGCAATGTCAGTTGCTAATGTTTTGGCCTCAGCAAGATTTCCTTTATCAATTTCTTCTTTCATTTCCTGAAGCAGTTCCTCGTTGACCTCGGAGAAATTATTAACAAAGTTTAACGGGTTTTGAATTTCATGAGCGATCCCAGCGGTCAGCTCACCCAGACTGGCCATCTTCTCCGACTGGATGAGTTGGGATTGGGTGGCTTTAAGTGTTTCCAGCGATTGCTTCAATTCATGCGTTCGTTCATCAACCTGTTTCTCCAGGAGAATATTTTGGTTGGATAGAATTTGCCGCTTCTCTTCGGTAACCTTTACAACTTTTTGCGCTTCATCGGTTACAGCCTGCAATATCTCTTTAAATCGGACAGAAATATAGGCCATCAAAAAAAACGGAGGGCTCAAAATGGTCATGGATAAAATCAGCTTATCGTATTGGTTAAAGAGGTCGAGTGAATATTTGTGCAACGCGATATAAAATATAATTGCTACGGTTGGGATGACGATCCCTGCCACTATCGTCCATTGTGTACCGTTGATATTCTTACGGTGGGCATAAACAATCCGACCGAAGTGAATCAACATCACCGAAAATGCAATCCCAAATGGAAGTGAAATAGAAAACACATGAGCTAAAATGTTTGTGATCAGAATTACCCCAAAGATGACCCAGGAAGTGCGGGATATTTTTTGTGTAAGTACCCACTCTAAAATGAAGAGACCAAAAATGGTCATGATCGCCTGGCTGGTCACCATTAAAATGAAGCGAACCTTCTCCAGGGTATAAGAGATTTCAAAAAAGGTATTACCGAATATAAAGACGGCTCCCAGTAATACAAAGCTGGTGTACCGAGCAAATAGCACAAAAATTTTCTGGCTCCGGTTCAAAAACACCAATAACCAAAACAGGAAACACAAAAGAAAGGAAACGGCAATACAGATGGTAACATAGATATGGGTCAGTTTAATGTCGCGGGTAACAAGTTTAATATATGCTGGTCCAGTAATGTTGATAAACCGTTGAAGGTTCTCAGGTTTTAGCCTGATCTCACGCTGAGTAAAAGTGGTTTCATAATCCACAAAATGAATGGCGATTAAATATTCTTCACCAGGAACAAGTTTTGCTGCGATTGGATATTTAAGCACTGGATTATAGGCTGTGTAAGGATTGCCCGTATTGCCGAAAGAATGAAGTAAATTACCATTGATATACACATCGGTTGCCGCCCAAAGATCACGGCTGATGGCCAATGGAATTTCAGCAAACGATTTGTCTAATTTTATCTTTATTCTAAACCATCCTTCGATGCGACCGGAATCATCTTCCATACCTGCATTGATCTCAGTTGGATTTAGTTTTATCCAGTCTGATACATTCAACGTAGGATCAGCCCATTCGAGGTTATGACCCTGCTTGAATACCCACTGTTCAAGCGGAGCGAGAAAGATTCGCTGATGGGGCTGGAAATGGTACGCAGAAAGTACAATTGCCTTTTCCTGCGCACTGGAAAGACTGATGGACAGGAAAAAAACCAAGAGTACGGAAAATGACTTCATGCTCAATCAAGTTGATTCTGTAATGTAATAGAAAAAATATTACCCTTTTCCATTTCCACAATGAACGCTCCTCCATCATTACCTAAAAATTTATGAACTTCAAACGAAGCTCCAATTATCTTCTCAGTAATATCCTTATACTTCAAGTCAGCCATTTCCTAATCCGTGTAATCTCATAATTCTTTTAATCCCTGCCTAGCCGGCAGGCAGGCGTGATTCAGACAATGGGCAGCTTAACCACAAACTCACTTCCCTCCCCTTCAATGG
>CAYNCP010000120.1:0-2521 GCA_964395905.1 uncultured Ohtaekwangia sp. | reverse complement strand
TTATTACTTCAGTAGTTAAGTATAACATTACAAGTCTAAAGGTTCTTTGCGTGAAAATTATCATTCTGTTATTTTAGAGGGAATTGGCCACTTGGAATCGAATTGGGGTAAGGTCCAATTGCTGGGGACCGCCAAGGCAGATCCTGTATCAATCATCGTTTCAGAAGATGGATGAGTTCAATTTCCTTATATTTGAATTATGCCCTCTCTCCTCCCTAACTACGAATACGACACCTGCCTGCCCTGCCTACCGGACAGGCAGGCGGCAGGCAGGTCTTCATGTACAATTGAATCGACATGCCTTCTCTGATTCAAGGATTTGAGTATGATATATTCATCAGCTACCGCCACAACCGCAGTGGCTGGGTAACCGAATTCGTTGAGGCGTTACAGGAAGAACTGGCATCTACTATCAAAGAACCACTTTCCATCTACTTTGATAAGAATCCCCACGATGGCTTATTGGAGACGCACCACGTGAATAAGAGCCTGGAAGGAAAACTCAAATGCCTCATCTTTTTACCTATTCTTTCTCAAACGTATTGCGATCCAAAGTCTTTTGCCTGGCGACATGAGTTCTGTACGTTTAATAAACTTTCCCAGGAAGACGAATTGGGAAGAGAAATTAGACTCAAAATGGGCAATGTAGCAAGTCGCATTTTGCCGGTTAAAATTCATGAGCTTGATGCCGAGGATATCACATGCATAGAAACAGAAACAGGTAGCGTGCTTCGAGCCATTGAGTTTATTTACAAAGAACCTGGAGTGAATCGTCCCTTACTCCCTCACGAGGAACATCCGCACGACAATAAAAACAAAACTTTTTATCGAGATCAAATCAACAAAACTGCACTTGCCATCAAGGACTTGATCACAGTAATGACAAATCCTGCAAGCGCTTTCAAAGGTGAAATCAAACAAATACTTCCTCAGCGAAATTCTCTGAAAAAATTTGTTATACCAGTAATTCTGACTGCGCTTATACTTCTGATTCTATTGTTCTATTTCAAAGCATTCAAAACGGTTCAACACGAGGACGAGAAATCCATTGCCGTCTTACCCTTTGTCAACATGAGCAGTGATCCTGATCAGGAATATTTTAGTGATGGAATAATGGAAGAAATAATAAATCATTTGGTAAAGGTAAAGCAGCTCAAAGTTACTTCAAGGACTACCGCAATGTCATATCGGAATTCAAATCTTTCAATTCGCAACATTGCCAAGGAACTTGGTGTTGCCTACATACTGGAAGGGAGCGTCCGTAAATCTGACAATATGATACGAATAACCCTGCAGCTAATTGAAACAAATTCCGATTCACATTTGTGGTCTGAAACTTACGACCGAGAGTTGAAAGATATTTTTGCAGTACAGACAGAAATAGCTAAGCGCGTTTCACAATCTCTTCTTATTTCGCTTAGCCCAGACGAATACGATGCAATTCAAAAGCAATTTACAACAAATGAACAGGCTTATGAGCTTTATTTGAAAGGAAGATACTATTGGAATTTGAGACGGGTAGAAACGATGGGCACAGCTATTGAATTATACAACCAAGCCATTGCTTTGGATCCCAATTATGCAATGGCATATGCCGCCATTGGTGATGCTTATTTGATCTTAGGCGTCTATCAATTAATGGCTCCCAAAGAAGCCTTTTCAAAAGTTGTACAATATTGTGGAAAAGCACTTCAAATAGATAGCACCATATCAGAAGCATACGCTACATTTATTGATGCCAATATCCATTATTACTGGAACTTGTCAAACGCGGAACAATTTTATGAGAAAGCCGTCAAACTGAATCCAAACAATGGCAACATTTATCACTGGTACTCAGAAGCTCTCTTCTTAAAAGGTCATACTGAGGAGGGTATTCATTATGAAAGAAAGGCGCTGGAGATTGAGCCAAATTCACTTCCATTTAACCTTAACCTTGGTTTGCATTTCATGTTTGATCATAAATTTGAAATCGCCATCGATCATCTTAGACACACCATTCAGATCGATTCATCATTTGCAACCGCTCATTTATTTCTTGGTCAGATATTTTGCTATCAAAAGGATTTTGATTCAGCTTTAATTCATATGCGAAAAGCTGCGCAGCTCAGCCCAGGCAACTCCGTGATGTTATCTAATTTGGCGTTTGTCGAATCTAAAAGTGGCCATCAGGAGAGGGCAAAGGAGATCCATAATTCACTCCTGAAGGCTTCAACAGATCGGTTCATTTCATCCGGGGACTTAGCTTTAGTATCACTAGGTCTCGGTGATAGAGAAGGCGCTCTAGAATATCTTGAAAAAGCCTTTGAAGAGCGATATGTTTGGATGGTTTTCATACCTCATTTTCTTTTGTTCTATGAACTTCATGGCGATAGCCAATTTGAAGAACTAATGTTGCGGACAAAAAATGAAGGCCAATTGATTAATCCAACTAACGCATTTCTAAGGTAGAAAATTTTTACCCTTAGTGAGGCTCCCATATATGCGTCTGAAACCCAATATTAGCGTGCTGATCGTACCT
>CAYNCP010000119.1:0-2537 GCA_964395905.1 uncultured Ohtaekwangia sp. | reverse complement strand
CCGATCTATAATAAATGTCGTAATGCAATAGGGTTCTTATCGCACAGAGCTTAGTAAATTCGTGACTCTTTTCGGAGCAGTAGTTACTGAACTCGAAAGACATAAGTACAAGGAAGAGAATATCATATTCCCAGCCATTCAGAATATGGCCAAAGATAAAAAAGAGAAACGCGATGACAACGTCCAGGTCTTCCCTTTTAAGTACCCTATAGAAGTAATGGAAAATGAACATGAGGCTGTAATTGCATACATGGACAAAATCAGAGTGATTTGCCGGGGTTATAAGGTTCCCAGGGGTGTAGATCTATCTTTCCATTTACTATATGACAGGTTGAAGAATTTAGATAAATTTTTAAAAAGTCTAATCCACATAGAAAATCATGTGCTTTACCCAAGTGTACTTCAACTTGAAGAAGAATTCCTAATTATGTCGAACAGAAAATTCCCTAATATTTCTTAAACTATTTAAATCAAACCCTACAACCATGGAACTTAATCAGGAAATTCTAAGCAACATTGTGATCTACATGAAGTATGCCCGCTATATACCTGAACTACAACGAAGGGAATTATGGTCTGAGATATGCACGAGGTATGAGGATATGATGGTAGAAAAATATCCTCAAATGAAATCTGAAATTCAGGAAAACATGCAGTGGATATTGCAAAAAAAAGTATTGCCGTCCATGCGTGCTATGCAGTTTGCCGGTCCTTCAATCGCCAGGAACAACAGCCGCATTTATAATTGCGCTTATATGCCCATAGATGATATCCGAGCATTTTCTGAAGCCATGTTCTTATTGTTGGGGGGCACTGGAGTCGGTTACTCAGTGCAACAGCATCACGTCAGTGAATTGCCACCAATTAAAAAAGCGGTGAAGTCGAGGCGATTTTTAATTGGCGATAGTCTGGAGGGTTGGGCTGATTCAATCAAGATGATTATGAAAGCATATTTTGGGCAAAGCAGGGCTATGCCTGATTTCGATTATTCTGATATACGCCCCAAAGGAGCTCGCCTGGTAACTGCGGGAGGCAAAGCACCAGGACCGGAACCCTTAAAGGTTTGTCATGCGCATATTACGGCAATCCTTGATCGCAAAAATAATGGGGAACAATTGTCATCACTGGAATGCCATGATCTCATGTGTCACATAGCCAATGCTGTTTTAGCTGGAGGAATACGAAGGTCGGCTATGATTTCTCTTTTTTCACCAGAAGATGAAGAAATGCTTACTTGCAAATTTGGCAATTGGTGGGAATTGAATGAGCAGCGTGGCCGCGCCAATAACTCTGCGGTCCTCTCAAGAGATGAAACAACACAGCAAGAATTTTTTGATCTTTGGAAAAAGATCGAAATATCCGGAACGGGAGAACCTGGCTTTTACTTTAGCAACCATCCGGATTGGGGAACAAACCCCTGTTGTGAAATCGCTCTTCGTCCTTTTCAATTTTGTAACCTGTGCGAGGTAAATGTTTCTGATGTTGAATCTCAGGAAGAACTGAACGCTCGTGCAAGTGCAGCGGGATTTTTTGGTACCCTACAGGCAGGCTTTACAGACTTTCATTACCTGCGAGAGATATGGAAACAAACTACAGAGCAAGATGCACTGATAGGTGTTGGCATGACTGGTATTGCCAGCGGAAAAGTGATAAAACTCGATTTAAAAGAAGCTGCGGATGAAGTAAAGCGTGTAAATATAGAAGTAACAGCAAAAATCGGAATTGAATTTGCCGCGCGCTGTACTACCATTAAGCCCTCTGGCACAAGTTCGTTAGTGCTTGGTACTTCGTCCGGTATTCACGCCTGGCACAACGACTACTATTTGCGTAGAATGAGAATCGGAAAAAATGAAGCCCTTTATGAATATTTGAGAGTCAACCATCCTGAGTTGTTGGAGGAGGATTTATTAAACAGCAAGCAGGCTATTGTGTGTATACCTCAAAAAGCACCAGATAATAGTATCCTCAGAACTGAAAGTGCAATGGACATGTTGGAGCGCGTAAAAGCTTTTAATGTGGAGTGGGTCCGAAACGGTTATCGATTAGGTTACAATGCCAATAATGTTTCTGCTACTGTGTCCATCAAAGAAAATGAATGGAGAGAAGTGGGGGCATGGATGTGGGATAATAAAGCTTCTTACAATGGGCTAAGTGTTTTGCCTTATGACAATGGCAACTACAAGCAACCACCTTTTGAGGACATCAGTCGAGTGCGTTACGAAGAACTTGAAAAGTCTCTTAAGAACATTGATCTTTCATCGATTTATGAACCTGATGATGCCACGGACTTACAAGCAGAAGCGGCTTGTGCGGGTGGCGCCTGTGTAATCCAGTAAAGCGAATATTCTCTTCTCATTTTTCACCATCATTCTGTCGCATGAATTCCAAGATATCGCGCGCATCTCCAATCGACATGTTTTGATTTGGCATGCGCATTAAACACAATTCCAATAGCTTCTGTGCTTCAGGATCATTATCCAACATCACATCTACATTGGTGATCATATTCATGATCCATTCTGGTTTGCGGTTTTTTG
>CAYNCP010000118.1:0-2593 GCA_964395905.1 uncultured Ohtaekwangia sp. | reverse complement strand
ACTTTAATGTATTTGAGCCGTATATCGTTTATCGGTTAAACAAATCCTTGCCATCCCAACTTGAGGCGGCCGGAATACTGCACCTTCAACACAAAGTTTGGATTGGTGGCTCCTACAAGCAGGATTTTGGAATAGCAGCTTTGGGCGGATTCAAAGTCAACAACCTCTTAGGTGTTGGCTATAGTTATACGCTCAAGAATATTGGACTTAACGAGATGAACAGGCCATCTCACGAGATTCATATTGGATTGCTGTTTGGTGAACGCCAGAAACGCAAGCCATTTTATTCTTTTGTAGACACCGACATTGACAAACACCCGAAGAATTACAAGGCTTTGCTGGCCAGACAAAAACAAAAAGAGGCAGCAGAAGCTCGAAAGCATGCGGCTGATCTGGCTAAGAAGCAGGAGGAAGAGAAAAAAGCGCTTGAAGAAGCCGCCAAAGTACAAGTTGTGGAAACGCCTGCAGAAACGGTAACAACACCTACTGATCCTCCAAAGCAACCACAACACGATGCGGGGGCAAGATTTAAAACCACCGAAAACGCATCGAATTTGTTCAACAAACCCGCTGCCACTGGTGCTATTCACGACCCGGCAGAAGACGAAGTGTTAAACCGGCTGGAAGTGCATGCTGAAAATGCAGACGATCATCATGGGGAGGACTTTCACCCCAATGCAGAGCGACATGAATTTGTGAAACGAGGCGGGCACTCCAGTGAAATGAATTTCGCTGATTATGTAATTGTAGGCGCATTCAGTTCTGAGGCCAATGCAAAAAGGTATTCAGATGGATTGCGAAAACTGGGTTTTGAAGGCACCGACTATGGTTTTATTTCAGAAAGAAACATCTGGTACGTTCACATTTCTGAGTCTGATGATATAAATGAGGCGAGGGCAGACCGGGATAAATACCGCAAAATGAACATGTTTAAAGATGCCTGGCTACTCACCGTGCATGAATGATCGTATGAATAGGGCAATTATTATAGTATTTCTTTTGTTTTTGGCTCATGAGCTTCTGGGTCAGCCTCCTGTGATTACCGCTGTTGCACCTTCCAAGAGTTATCCTTCAGATCAGTTAGTGATCACGGGTTCTGGATTTAGTGCGACCTCCAGCCAATTGCAAGTGTGGTTCGGTCAGGTGAAGGGCACCATTGTTTCATCTTCAGAACTTTCCATTACGGTAACAGTGCCTCCTTCGGCCCGGCATGAAGTAATTGAAGTTATAAATCTATCTACCAGGTTATCTGCACGCTCCTCAGTTAAGTTTTCACCGTATTTCAGTGGTAATACTTTTACCACAGGCGATTTGGGAACACCGGTTACATTTTCCGCAGCCAATGAGTTATTTGATATTTGTTCCTGCGATCTCAATGCAGACAACAAGCCGGACATGGCGGTAACCCAATTCTCTGGGGAGACGGACATCATTGTGCTTCAGAATACGAGTACCGTTGGTAACATTTCTTTTAACAAGCTGGATAAGAATAATCTCGCTTCGCTAAACATTGGTGCGCCTACAGAGAATATTGTGTGCGGAGATTTGAATGGCGATGGTAAACCTGAATTGATTGCCACAAGATCGGGTGCCACTAAAAACGTTGTCTATGTGTTGCCCAACACCAGTGCAGGGTCAATTACTTTTGGTACTACAGTCAATTTATTACTTGACGTGGGTCACTTTGCGCGCTATGTGAAAGTCAGGGATCTCAATAACGATGGAAAACCTGAAATCATCGTAACCAACTCGTTCAACAATCAATTATACGTATTTATTAATCAGAGTTCCGGTGGCGTGCTGAGCATAAATCCCACACCCGTTAAGGTGACCATTACCGGAGCGACTACTAATTATGGACTTGATGTTCAGGATTTGGATAATGATGGCCTGGCGGATTTGATCGTTAACCCGTTTCAATCCAACGACATTTATATTTTAAAGAATCAAAGCGGTGCATCCATTAGTTTTGCTGCACCAGTAACCATTATCTTGTTCGGGGCCCTCAATGAGTTGGTCTCTGGTGATGTAAATAATGATGGCAAGTTGGACCTGGTGGTAAGCAGCCCGCTGGATAATAAAATTTTTGTACTGCACAATACGACCAGCGGTGCCTTCTCGTTCAGTGTGACTCCTTCTGCAGGATTAACTACTTCAGGTGGGCCTTATGGTTTGGATTTGGGCGACATAGATGGAGACCAGGATTTGGATATTGTGGTAGGCAATATCAATGTGTCCCAGGTAAATGTGTTTACCCATAATGGAAACAACTCAACACCTTATATACAGGGAGACAGACTTGACATTGTCGCCAGTAATCGAACCCGAAACGTTCAGCTCAGTGATATGGACGGAGATGCCAAGCCAGATCTTGCATTTACCTCTTTCAATAATACAACACTCACATATAAAGTTGAAGTATTGAGAAATAAGAGTTGCTACGTGCCTGCGATCTTGAATGCCAGTCCTTTGTCATTATGCGATGGCCAAACATTTCAACTCGAATCGATCGCAGGAATAGGCGTGGCCACTTATGATTGGAAGAAAGGCGGGGTTTCAATAGGCGCACCTTCAACCTCAACCTTTGATTTTG
>CAYNCP010000117.1:0-2669 GCA_964395905.1 uncultured Ohtaekwangia sp. | reverse complement strand
TTATTACTTCAGTAGTTAAGTATAACATTACAAGTCTAAAGGTTCTTTGCGTGAACTCATTTCACGCAAAATTCGCAGAGGTAAAACGCAAAGCGCGCAAAGGACGAGATAATATTATGCCTAAAAGGCAGCGTTTACACTTTTGAAACAGCCCCATTCTCTTTTAGAAATTGGATTATTTCTTATTGAATGATTAATAAATAGGTAATCCATTACATTATTCCACTAACCATGTTTTATTTGCAGCATTATGTCGAGAATATTAACCGGAATACAAAGCAGCGGCAAGCCGCACCTGGGCAATTTGTTGGGTGCCATCATTCCTGCCATTGAATTATCCAAAAAGCCAGGTAATGATTCGTTTTTGTTCATTGCGGATTTGCATTCGCTCACCACGATAAAGGACCCCCATGAACGCATCGAAAATGTACGGGCCGTAGCAGCGGCCTGGCTTGCTTTCGGATTTGATGTAGATAAGAATTGTTTTTACCGCCAATCGCGCATTCCTGAAGTGTGCGAGCTCACCTGGTATTTGAGTTGCTTCACCCCCTATCCCATGCTGGCCAATTCAACCTCCTTCAAAGACAAGGCAGATCGGCTGGCAGACGTTAATGCGGGCTTGTTTACCTATCCGGTGCTCATGACTTCAGATATCATTATGTATGATGCCGAATTTGTACCTGTAGGAAAAGATCAGCAGCAACATTTGGAAATAGCACGAGACATCGCCTCTTCATTTAACACGCAATACGGTGAAACTTTTGTGGTGCCAGAAGCCAAGATTGACAACAACATGATGACCATCCCTGGAACGGACGGACAGAAAATGAGTAAGTCTTATGGCAACATCATTGATATTTTTCTGCCTGACAAGCAGTTGAAAAAACAAATACTCTCCATCGTCACCGACAGCACCCCGTTGGAAGCGCCAAAAAATCCGGACGCTGACAATGTGTTTGCCATTTATAAATTGCTTGCCACTGCTGATCAAACCGAGGCCCTGAGAAAAAAATACCTGGCTGGAAATTTCGGATATGGTCATGCCAAGCAGGAATTGTTTGAGCTCATCATCGACAAGTACAAGGAAGAGCGGAAGGCGTTTAGCTTTTACATGGCGCATCCCGATGAACTTGAAAACAAGTTGGAGAAGGGAGAAGCCAAAGCCCGGGTAGTGGCTACCGAAGTATTGAACCGGGTGAGAAAGAAATTGGGTTATTCATAATCAACCCTCAGTGGTCCAGACCACTTCCTGCCGCTCGTTGCCAATGTTCAGTACGACACGCAATGGATTGGGTACGAGTGCCAATCTGGTTTCCTTGCCCGGATGTTTATCCACCTCCACATACACACCATCGCTAGGGTCGATATCAAACTGGCGGTCGTTCGTTACCGTATAAGCCTTGGCAATATAGGCGATCGGGTAAAGCACATCCGTATCGGGACAATGCTTTAGGTGAACTTCTTTGAGCACCTCCTCCATATAGTCTCCGTGCTTTTCCTGAAAATCATCCTCCAACGCATGCAACTGCTCTTCCAGCTCATCATACTTGGGATTGTTGTAGTCCAGGTTCTGCAACTCATTTTTTTTATAAATGATATCCTGTAGCGCCTGATCGAGTGCTTTCAAATCCATTTTTTTTCAATCCACTTGGTTTAGAACGACACCAAATTAAAACAAAACATGGATTATGCGTAATTTAGCCCTGGCAAAACACCCGAGACCATGGAACCTGATTTCTTACCCATTAACGGCACCGACTACATTGAATTTTATGTGGGCAATGCAAAGCAAGCCTCATTGTATTACCAGCATTGTTTTGGATTCGAGCTGGTGGCCTATGCCGGGCCAGAAACTGGCGTTAAGGGCAAGGCATCTTACGTACTGAAGCAGGATAAAATTCGATTGGTGCTCACCTCCTCTTTGGAGCCTGATTCGGTGATATCCGAGCACGTGAAAAAGCACGGAGATGGTGTAAAGGTATTGGCACTATGGGTGGACGATGCCAATAAATCATTTAAGGAGACCACTGTTCGGGGTGCAGAAGCAGCCATCGCACCGGCCACTTTCAAAGATGAGTTTGGGGAGGTGGTCGTAGCCTCCATCAAAACCTACGGTGAAACCATCCACACTTTTGTGGAACGAAAGAATTACAAAGGACCGTTCTTGCCCGGCTATAAGCCTGCCAAAAGTACATTGAAGGTGAAGCCCATTGGATTGAAATACATTGACCATTGTGTGGGCAATGTGGAACTGGGGCACATGAACCGTTGGGTGCAGTTTTACGAAGATGTCATGGGCTTTAAACTGCTCGTTACTTTTGATGACAAGGATATCTCAACCGAATACAGTGCGCTGATGTCCAAAGTGGTATCCAATGGAAACGGCTATATTAAATTCCCCATCAACGAACCTGCCAAGGGCAAAAAGAAATCACAAATCGAGGAGTATTTGGATTTTTATCACAGTGCGGGCGTGCAACACATAGCCATTGCCACTGATGACATTATTTATACCGTCTCTCAATTGCGAGAAAGAGGAGTTGAATTCTTATATGTCCCGGAAGTGTATTACGAAGATGTGCTGGACAGAGTAGGCGAAATCAACGAAGACCTGGAGGCATTAAAGAAACAAAACATTCTCATCGACCGGGATGAGGAGGGCTATCTCC
>CAYNCP010000116.1:0-2988 GCA_964395905.1 uncultured Ohtaekwangia sp. | reverse complement strand
ATTATTCACCTCAATCAGACGAACATCTCCAATGTCACTTAGCATTGAAAGATTTAACTTGTTTTCATAAAACCGCTTGTTAGAATAATTAATGATCTTTTTACCACAGCGATAGTGGTAGCTCAACAAAATATCTCTGGAGATATTGTCAATCTTTTTATAAGTTGAGAGAATCGAATTCTGGGAATAATCATACTGTTCATCAACGCCAAATTGCTTCATCAGCCTCTCATTTGTGGTTGACTCAAATAGAACAATAGGTTGCAACTGATTGGTATCACCAATTAACACCATGTTATTGCACTTCGAAATTGGGATCAAGCTGGTAGCAAGATCACACTGGCCAGCTTCATCTATGGCCAGCAAATCGAACTTGTAATGTTTGCCCAACTTGCGACTTGAAAGATTGGTGGTCAGAATAACAGGGAATACACGTGTAAATTTCACGAGATTTTTATCTTCAGCGATCCATTTATTGAATTCCCTTATCTGGGCTTGCTCGTCCTCATTTTGCAGGATATCTATGAGCTCTTTGTAATCCTTGGTCTTTAAGCGCTTAACACAACGCAATGACTCGAAATAGAAGAATTGAAGTAGTTGGTGATTCTCCTTAATAACTTCATAAATATTCTTTAAATCTTCGTTATTGACTTCCGGGATATCATCAAGTTTTGCTTCCAGCATGTGCTTCTCCTTTTCCAGCAGGTGGTTAGGTCCCTTGGCCAATAAATCATCTACAAATCCCAGATTCTGTATTAAGTCTTCCCGGTCCTCGTACTGCTTTAACTTTTCTAATAATACCTTATTCTTCTCCTTTGATTTCTCCTTTAGGTTAAACAGTAGTTGTTCCTTGGGCACATCTTTCGTTTCAAAGACAAAGAGTTCTTTGATCGTTTTCAAGGCCTTAGCCACGTACTCATTATTACCCAGCCTGATGACAGGAAGTAAAATGGTCTTATCGCGGTACTTCCCCAAATACAATTTGTCTTTGATTCCATCGATGGGCACATTGTTGTTGGATGAAATCAACAGGGTTTTGCCATTCGTCAGGCAATTCACAATAATATTCAAGAGTGTTTGTGTTTTACCCGTGCCAGGTGGCCCTTGGACATAGGTGATCGGATATTTTAGTGCATTGTAAACGGTGCGGAGTTGGTCTATGTTTACTTGATTGTCATACAAGACAATGTGTGGTTCTTTTCTATTCTTTCTGTCCAGGAGTGACAGGTTCTGAAAAAATGCCTTGATGGGAATTTGCAGCCCCTTGGTTTGGTGATCTGCAATTATGTTGTCATAGGATGCGGCAATATCTATTTGACTATACCCTAATACAACTACCTCAGGCCTTGTATTAGGCAACTCTCCTTCATTGAAACTGCCCCCAAGCCGCTCGATGGCTTCCGATTTGTTGCCATTGTACATTGTCTCAAAATCTGCCTGACTTAAGTCTGTGTAGTACGATAGCGAGTGCTTAACACCCTTTATGTAGAAGGTAGGATTGAATTGGGTCTTATTTTCCAAATGGAGGCTTCTACGAACAGGGTCAAATTTTAGCCTTCTGAAAGCAACCACGAATTTACCTTTCGACATAAGGTCAATTGAAAAATCACATAGAGCCAAGTCATAGTCATGAAACGGCTTATAATCTTTTGTAAAGATTTCCGTGATTATCTGCTCTTGCTGTTCATCGCTTAATGAATAAGGTGATTTCTTTAAGAGTTCCGGCAAGTCTAACCCTTGAATTAAATGGGCTTTGTGTAAGAAGGGGTCCCTGTTGGCCTTGTAGCATTCCAGGTAATAATTAAGAATGTTAATGTCATACCTATGAAATTCATAAATCTGCAAACTAACATCGTGCTCCAGTTTTGCGATTAGCGCTTCCGGTACATCGTAGTACGAGAACTTCAGGATTTCAGCCGACTGGATCCCTGATATGAATATTTTTCCATCAAGAATAGGATTGTCTTTAGTGACATTGAATATATTCACTCGTAACTCATCATGAGCATTAATGTCCATGATACATATCCAGAATGGCGTGATCTCCCCGCTTTTATTCTTATAGTTAATGTTCAAATACTTTCCCTCCCTTATCGCCTTTCCGATAACAATAGTAATTTTCTTGTCAATCATCCTTGATTCGCTAAGATGGAAATACTACTATCCTTGGTCGGTGTTGACCGATATTTAAATTTCTTCTTTCCTTGAAGAATCAACTCAACAAATGGCTGGCGTATGCTGATGGCACGAGCAACCTTCATATTTTTCTAAGTTATTTCAATAAGTTCCATAAGCTACCTTGCCAGTCACTTTTGAAAAGCAAGAAGGTCAGATTTGTAATAACTGGAAATACAGGAAATACCACATCACCAAACTTGTCGTGCTTTAGGCAAAAAGAGATAAACTTTCTTAACACATAAAAACGTGAAACAGTGAAATCAAAGTCCGCTGTATAATTGGAATGGTCAGATTTATTTTGATTATTAATCGGTATCTCTTTATAAAACGTAATTGAAAGTCTTACTTTTCTTAATGGGTCATTTGTCAGTCTAATGGCTTTAGTTTCAACCAACCTTGCGTTAGGATCGTTATCAAGTATATATTTTAAGGTAGAATCATGGTTCAAAATTTTATCTTTATATCTTGCAAAGGAATAATCTTCTTTGACACCGGCAGTTGAATCTAAATAGTACTGGATAAACTTCGATTTGAATTCACTATTGAATGGCATCTTTGTAACAAAACGCCAAAACATGTACAGATACAAGATGTACAAGGCTACATAAAGCTTAGAACCTTCTAAATCAACCTGAATACCCAAAAAATTCAAATCGTGAATTCTTGCATTCGAGAAGGCAAGGACCATAATCAAAACACTTAAGATGTTCAGATTCTTCCTTACGACAAAAAAATCCTTGTCATCTATGTCCATTAGCTAGTAAATTCTTTAGTTGATCTTTTAAGTCGTCTGAGACGTTGCTAACATTT
>CAYNCP010000115.1:0-3053 GCA_964395905.1 uncultured Ohtaekwangia sp. | reverse complement strand
GTGATTCAGACAATGGGCAGCTTAACCACAAACTCACTTCCCTCCCCTTCAATGGATTCAACTTTCAGCTCTCCTCCATGCGCCTTCACAATGTCATAACTCAAACTCAACCCCAATCCTGTGCCCTGTCCGGTGGGCTTGGTGGTGAAGAAAGGCTGGAAGATTTTTTCCTTAACTGCTTCGGATATACCCGTCCCATTGTCTTTGACGCTGATCTGAACTTTGTCGTTGTAAATGCTCGTGGCTACCCACACGGTAGGCTGATACCCATTTTTATCTTTTTTACTCCTGTCGTTTACGATGTAGAAGGCATTGGTAATCAAATTGAGAATCACTCTACCCATATCCTGAGGCGCTACTTTAATTTTGGGAAGTGATGAATCAAAATCCGTTTCAAATTTGGCATTGAACGATTTGTCCTTGGCGCGCATACCATGAAATGCGAGTCTTAAATATTCATCAGCCAGCACATTAAGATCGGTGAGTTCCTTTTGACCTGAACTGGCCCTTGAATGTTGTAACATACCTTTTACTATACCGTCAGCACGCTGGCCATGATGTAATATCTTCTCAAGATTTTGCTTCACGTCATGGGTGATGGCTCTTACTTCTTCGTAATTTCCCTTATCAATTTCCTCTTTCATCTCGTCAAGAAGCTCATTGCTCACCTCAGAAAAGTTGTTCACAAAGTTTAACGGGTTTTGAATTTCATGGGCAATACCGGCTGTAAGCTCTCCGAGGCTGGCCATTTTCTCAGATTGTACCAGTTGTGCCTGAGTTTGTTTCAGATCAGTCAACGTTTTTTCCACCGTTGCTTTTGCAGCCTCCAGTTTATTAAAATCTTCGTAGCGGGCATAAGCTGTTGAGAATGCCTCGGCTACGGATTGTATTGACTGAATTTCGACTTCATTTAATTTTACCGTATTGCCCACATAGAGCATGCCTTGCATAAATGGGAGACAATGCAGATAAAGTCCTCCGCCTGGTACCGTTTTCAGATAAATATCTTTGGAGGGCAGTGCGCCTTGCTGCACTAGTAAATCACCTAACTCACTGAAGGCTGTTTCATCCCAATGTTCGATATAGGCTTGTTTGTTATTCCAACTGATTAATATTTCCCGTGTCCTTCCTTGTGAATCATACGGCAGATGGAATGCAGCAATCGCTTTTCCATCGGGTGTGGAAAGGAAGGTATGGATTTGCTGCAAGGCATCGTCCATAATAAAAACTCCGCAGCGGATAAAGGGAATGTTGAGCGCGGTAAGTTCCTTCCAAATGAGGGGTGTGATTCGATCCAAATCCTGGGTGGTGCGCATGGAGGCAATCTCGCCTCTGATGCGATCCAACGAGGATTGTTTTACTGCTTCCTTTGCCTGGGCTTCTGCTTTTTGGAGATCATTGAATCGTCTGTAGGTTAAACTCAGTACAGAACTGAATCTGCGGAAAATTTGCAATTCATTTTCAGGTACTTCTGTGCTCGTCACAACATAAAATGATCCTTCGGTGAACATCGGAAAATAAAAATGCAGTTCATCTTCCCCCCGATTTTCAGGTATGGCTACCTGACCGGTGATGTACTGATAGTATTCTCTGATTTCATTTCCACGTAATATATATTGGTGTTCTTTCTGATGCAGCCAATGTTCATAAGTACTTTCCAACAGTGGATGGCCTCGCATATCGATTCTACCTTTCACACTATAAGTTTCACCTTCCGGAGACTTGCTGGCAGTGGACATTTCAGCGATCGTATTCTCCTTGTTGAGCAATCCCGCGCCACAGCGCACGATGGCCGAATCAATCAGGTCATCCAGTTGCTCAAAATAAACCTGGATGGTTTTGCTTAAATCTTCAGTGTAATGCATGGCCATGGCTTGCGCTCTCACACGCTCCAAAGCTGCCTCTATTTTGGCTTCACGCGCTTGCGCCTCTGCTTTTTGTAGATCAAGAAAGCGGGTATAGGTTTGTTGGAAAACTTTTGTGAATCTTTCAACGAGTTCCAGTAAGGTCGGTTCAGGTGGTTCATTGGTAGTGATGCCGATACAACCGTGAGAGAAAAACAATGAATTGATATACCTGTCTTTTGCAATTTGTTTTTTATTGAAAGGAATCCCAGCCACCTGCTGCACATACTTAATCCATTGGTTCATTTTTTTACCACTCAAATGTTGAATAAGGGAATTCTTTTTCATTTTCCAAGCCTTGAATACCTCTTCAACAATGGGTGACTCATTGGTCCTGAAAACAAAAGCATTGCTCAGCTTGCGACCACCTTGTTCAGTAACCCAAATATCGAAGCTTTTATCTTCTTCATTGACAATGGCAATCTGAAAACGATCCGGAGCGTATGTCAGCATTGAAATCTGTTCAAAAAGTACTGCCGCCACTTCGCCAAACTCAGCACTGTCGTGCATGGCCATGGTTCTGGCACGTACTCTTTCCAATGCCGCTTCAATCTGCGCTTCTCTTGCCTGGGCTTCAGCTTTTTGGAGGTCATTGAATCGGGTGTAAGTGAGATCAAAAACTTTTCCAAACCGACTGAGTATATCAAGGTTTTGTTCAGACAAATTTTCTTCACCAACTGTTTGTAACCCTCCAAAGTTGCTGAAAGTGAAAGTAGCCACGTATCTTTTCATCGCTCTTGAAGCATCCTGCGCAGCTTGGGGAACTCTCCTCCATTCTGTTTCATTAAAGAGATAATTGTCGTATGTTTTTTTTTCTTCTCCTTCTATAACGTATATATGTCTTGTTTTTCTTTCCTGGTATCCTTTCAGCATGGAATGGTGAAAAGGATAATCTTCAAATTTCATCAGGTACGATTCTGGTGGCTTGTTAGTTTCCGGATTAGCAGCCCAAACCATATTGGTGAGCGATGGCTCATCTATGATATTGATGATGCACCAGTTTAATGCAAAATCAAGTTTAGTTAATTCTTTAAATACAGTATCGACAAGATCCGATAACTCATCCGATTTTTGCATGGCCATGGCCCTTGCCCTCACTCGCTCCAAACCTAATTCTATCTCTGCTTCTCTTGCCTGCGCTTCTGCTTT
>CAYNCP010000114.1:0-3387 GCA_964395905.1 uncultured Ohtaekwangia sp. | reverse complement strand
CAGTACCCGGCGGTTATCTCGAAGGCTCCACGCGTCTGATAGGAATTTTATTTGGCCCTTTAACAAAATCCTTACGCTCTCCATCCAATTTGGACTCAGAAAAGTCCTTCCCATGTACCATTCCTTTGCCTTCAAAAGAATCCGTACTACTATTCATAATCATTTTCATTTGGTAGTCACGAAAAAGTCCGGGATTTCCCTGATTATCGTCAATTGCTGCCATAGCAATATTAAAAGCTTCACGAGCCGTAACAAAATGGACGTTGAACTTTTGGCTTTTTTCGGCGAAATCAAGCACCACATCCCAAAAACGAAGTATAGACTCGCCGATGGTTTCACTCTGATCTTGTGGAAAGAATCCGTGGCAATAGAGCTTGATGAAAACCCACTCTGGGCGTCCTTTAATTGAAATGTTCGCATTTCGCCAGCGATTTAGCCTGGCCAGAGAGAGCGGGTAATTTCCTGCTAAAGCCCCATCGTCAATTCTCGGAATGGGGATGCCATGAACCTTACGTCTCCAGTCAAACACCAGCGGGCCGGTAAATAAAACAGGCAAAGATGGCTTAACCCCGACCTCCAAATCAGGTCCGGAGCGATGTGGCAATGAATCATATAACTCTCTCCCGCATTGATATATTGTGTTGATCCGCGGCACCTGTGATTGATTAGGAGCGGATGGTAACGTGAAGTCAGCATAACAACCCGTATCCACCAGTATCTGCATTTCAGAATCAACACCGCAAAACCTGCCGCCATCAGAGTTAGCCAGAGCAAGATTGCCATGAACAAATGAATACATTGGCGATCCTACACCACACTTGCGCGATAACAATTGATGCTCTTCTGCCAACAGGTATCGGAAATCATCTAATACCTGTCGTAGATTGGTTGCATTATCCGGGCGTTTCACGCCATGATGAAGATGAATTTCTACCTCCCCAAATCCATCGCGCTGTAATTCAGCAAGTTTTTCTATTAAGCTATGGTTGTATTGCTCGGCGGGATAAAAGTAAGTGTGGTAGAACGGCCTGCCATCCGAATCACGTATTACCTGTCCAATCTTTCTAGCTTTGTTACACCAATCATCCACACGCGCCATTTGTGTCTTCCAGTCCAACACCTTGAAACTCTCATCCCAACCGGGCTCAAAATGATTGGCTACGATAACCATCAATTCTTGAAAATCAACACGATCCGTCATTCGCCTCAGTAGCTCTCTCAACCTCCATATTGGGTAGCGCATCAGCCAGGGTAGTGACCTCATTAATTTGTCTGTTAAGGTGGTATTAGCCATACTCTTGACATCCATCTTTCGCAAATAGAAACAGAACTATCCCTCCATAGCTTTCTGAGAGAGGTTAATCTGAAATAGCGGTTCTGTTGCTGGGACGATATTATTGGTGACAGATGATTGTGTTATTTATTTTTGCATTCTGCTATTATTTCATGTCATCAAGTATATTATTTCGTATAACCCAGTCCACCCCTAGCGCATTCGACTTGGTCGCGATGGTGAAAGTAGAACTTGCGTTTGACCAGTCATTCGAATCAACTCGTCAAAGTCACAACCTAAATCTTTTCCATCAGTCCCCGCTTTTGTAAAAGGACTGGCAGTGGTCAATGCGTATGCAGCGTTATCAACATTGAAAAAACCAATTTCACCAACTGAGACAGGAAAATAATTACCAGCGGGGTAGTTTCTGCTACTTCCACCAATTAGCACATTTTTCGTGAAGATCAATGCAGGAAAATAAGTAGTCAGTGTAAGGTTGCCTGTGTTGGTGCCATCGCCAATCACTCCATATTCATTATGTTGCATGATGTTATTGGTAAAGATGAAGTTGACGCTAGGTTCTCCGTATGCGGTGATAATATTTCCGGTATGCATAACCGTGTTGTGGTCAACCAACACATTTGGAGTGTTTGTAACTTGCAGGAAAATGCCATTCTTTCCCCATTGGGCGCCACCAATATCAACGAGAAGATTATTTTTTATCTTTATCCTCTTCGACTGCTGGCTCGGGTGCAGGTTATCCATGCCAAGAATATTTATCCCTCCTGCAGAATGCCGGACAATGTTATTGATAAACGTAATATCTTCAACTACAGACCAGGGTGATCCGCCCTCTTCGTTGCGTGGAGTAAAAAGAATAGCAAAACCATTTTGCCCATCTACCCAATTGTTTTCGAATATGTTTCCTTCAATCAGCACGCGCCGGGAATTTTTCAATTCAAACAAATTTTTCACCGACCAATGCACCCCTGCATAACTTGGATCGTCTGCTTTCCATCTTAATGGTTTGTAGCAATGGTTTTGACGGAACTCTATATCTTCCGGAACCAGTCCGGGGATCGCAGCGTCTGCTCCGCCTAACATAAAATTTTCAGCCGCGCCTTCCAGGTAGTTATTTACTATTTTGAATGGGCCAGGACCGTTCCACCCAGCTATTGCTTGAGTGTCGGCGCCAGCTTCGTGGCATTCTGATATATGCGAATCTACAATCGCTGTTCTGGCGCCATTCAGCGCGACTCCGCGCGAAATAGCTCCGGTCGAGTTCCCATGTATATAACACCTGTCTACTATCAAATCATGAGGAACCAACTCCAACTTATCCTGAAGCCTATTGCCACCCAACTTGACAATACCGTAATTCAATACCACGTTATCAGTAACCCCTATTTCAAGACCAACCAATCTATAATGATGTGCATTATGGGCAGTCTCAATAGCTGCATCGGCATTGGGGGACAATATTTTGGGTAAGATACCGGAATAAGCAGGGGTGATTCTTTTACCCGGCGGTGGCAAACCATAATCAGGCATTGCAGGACGAATAACAATCCAGCCTTGGCCGGGCTTGGCGGTAAGAATAAAATTACCCGTAAAAACAGCCCCTGGCGACAGTGATATTGTGTCACCGAGTTTTGCGTTATTAATCGCAGCTTGTAAATCTCCGCCACTTGTAACGTTGATAGTACGTCCGGTTTGGGGCGCGTAAGTAGTGTCTAAAAATACACGCGGTAACTCAGGTTCGACAACATTCTGTGTTACAGGATCATAGGCTGATACCGAGATTGAGTATACTATAACTGCGAACAGTATGAAGCTTCGAATACTTATCCGCCAGACATATGTTAAAACTGCCGATCCTGTTTGTAACAAATACATTTTTAGCCTCCTCAAAAAGCCCAGCCCGGTGCGTGGGGCCGTTTACTTATCACTGGCAGGCAAAAGAAGAAGCAAGGAATGACCTAAGTTGCTCTGCTTTTCCAAGCGCGCAAACAGATAGTATGTTCACACAATGCCGAATAATAGCATAGAAGACTTAAACGCCCTTTAAGGGCATTACATTCTTATGTGAGAATGCTTATGTTAGTAGTTCTGAC
>CAYNCP010000113.1:0-4043 GCA_964395905.1 uncultured Ohtaekwangia sp. | reverse complement strand
TTTCAATTAGAAAGCCGGTGCAATCCTCATTTTTAAAAGTACGTTTTGCTGCTCCCGGATAGGCATTTTGCCATGCATGGTCAACAGCAACCATTTTAACAGACACAGAACCAACTTTAAATTTGTCACTCGGATTGTGACCGAAAGACGGAAAGCCTTCTACCTTCATTAATGAGTCGACATATTTCGTAGAGTGATATGATTTAGTGACTGCTTTAAGATCACGATTAGTTGGAACACTATAGTGATCGTTATCGCTATGGGTAACTAGAATTGCATCGAGCTTAGGAACATCCTCCGTTCTAATTGGAAAGTCTATCATTACCGGCATATCAAAACCTTTCAGGAGCGGGTCAACCATTATTGTTGTACCGCGACTGTTAATGAGAAATCCGCCCATGCCCAACCATCTTACGGTTGTCTCTTTCGAGGAACCGAACGCTTCCTTTCCAAACGGTTGGGTTGGCGGTGCTTTGGCCTGATACTTCTTTGGAGTTTGTTGCGGCCTTTGATTGTTCACAAAGAACCAGTGCTCAATTGCTTTTCCATTTGCATAGCGAGTTACTTCCATACCCTCAATCAGCGTTCCATTTGATCCGCTGAATCTTACCCAATCACTCACATATTCCTCATCTGCAAATTGCCGGATAACTTCCAATTTTACATTAGGAACACGCTGTTGAAATCCTTTAACCATCGCTTTGAGACTATCCAGTCCTACTTTGTCGGTACCAGCATGATTTATAAAGTCAGGCGCGATTATGGCATCCAGCTTGCTGACATCTCCGGTTGCAAAAACATTTAGCAGTACATTATCCGCTTCGATGTTTTTTTGGCGCTGCTGATTGGATGATACTTGAGCGTAACTCTTATTGATGCAAGCGGCAAATAATAGAAAAATACTTATGGCTACTAATAATTTTTTCATAGGATACGGCTTTAATATTTCGTCCTTTTATTACTCTTTCGTTTTTGGCTAACTTTTAACTCTGGAAGCAGGGGCACTGTCTCTATTAATTCAAGGGATTTAACCATGTGAAGTGTACCATTCTTATACTTTAGAAAGTGAGGTGTTTTAATATGCGTCTGGTATGCTTCAGCACTTGCATAGGTTTCCAGAATAGTAAAGTGAGTAGGGTTTTCTTTTTCAGACAATGCGTATATCGTCAATACACCCGGTTCCACTCGCAATGCGGTTTCAATACCTTTCTTGAGAAACTCCTTGTAACTCTCCAGGTATACCGAATCGATTACGAGTTTTGCCAGCCTCACGATTTGTCCTTTTTCCTGGGCTGTGGCAATTTGAACAGGTAGTTGCATGAGCATCATAGCGAGGATAATTTTGATTGTCTTCATTTCAAGGCATTATTTGATCACTTCGAATTATAATCTGTGTCTGAAACAGGTTCTAACCAATTTACAATACCTTTTTCAGTATTGGGAACAATGTACATTTGCGACATACCCTTGCCAACGCTTGCACCATGCCAATGCATAACATTTGGAGGACACGTGACCACATCACCCTTTTTAAGGAGTTGCTTTGGTTCACCCTTAATCTGGTGGAAACCCTCACCATCGATAATTAAGAGTATTTGTCCGCTCGGATGTGAATGCCAATTGGTTCGTGCTCCGGGTTCAAAAAACACATTGCCAGCAACCACGTTATAAACCGTGTCATTGGCAACTAAAACTTTATTCCATGCATTACCTGTAAAGTTTTCTGGAGGCGTCAGATCACCTTTCGGAAAGATTGAATCATTGTTCTCCATATTATCATTATTGGTGCAGCCCATTAAAGAAAGTAACATCAGTAGGATACTTCCTTGCATTGAAATACCTAATTTCTTTTTCATGATCTTTAAGGTTAATGACGTACATAATTTTTATCGAACGAGTAAACCAGACTCACATTCCAATCAAAATCTTTACCCGGAATATCAGTCTGGATTGCTTTGTTGACAATGTTTGAAATAGAAAGCGGGAAATTTCGCATTGCCAGTGTGAGCGTATTGGTTACATACACTCCGTCTTTATCATCCGTTTTTAAATAATACACTTGCGGATTAAGCTTAAAGAATATTCGCTTGGTAATATTGAGATTTGTGATTGTACTTCTTAACCCGGCATAATACGAATCCTGTATCCCTCCCTTGTCAAAACCATGACCGCGCAAGAGGTACATACCTATGCTTACACTTTTTGACAAGGCATAATTTGGTACAAGTTCAGCAGCCAAAAAACGCTGAGATACAATGACATCTTCAGTCGCGCCATTCCTGACAACCGTCTGAGTGCTAAATATGAGTGCAGGAATGTGGCCTCCCACCTGTAAGGAGAACTTGCCTCTATTAACTAGCTTATACTTGTAAATAAATATGAATGACCAGGGTTTACCTTCCAGAGCAAACCGGAACTGCGGTTCGAAGCTTAACCGCTTGTTGCCAATCGAAGGCTCGAATATGATAGCCGGTTTACCAAGCGAGAATGAAGGAATAAATGAAAATCCATTTTGTGTAACGCTCAATGCACTTCTGAAGAACAAGGTGCTGTCGCGTTGTCCAAAGCAAGGCTGCGATGAGAACCAGATTAAGACATTGAGAAAGAGGCCTACTTTTTTCCAGCTTTGCATGGGACAAAGTTGACCCTATTTCAACGGAAGACGCCTACCCGTTTTACCGTATCCCATACCATTTTTACTGATTTAGTCATTTGGCTGTACAACCCGTTCCTGTTTGGTATATTTTTGTACCAAAGCCCGAAAATCATGGACCAAATTGAAAAACTCCATAGCGTCACACAATTCAATTCGCAAAGAGGACAGGTGACTTTGCATCCTTTGGTTAGTGTATTAGATCAGTCCAAATCTTCACCAATTAAGCGTTACCGCTGTTTGTCTGAGATCTATATCATCTTCCTGAAAGACTTGAGATGTGAGGATTTTCAATACGGTAGAAACACATACGATTATCAAGAGGAGTCACTGCTGTTCATTAGCCCGGGACAAGTTTTTGGATTTGATTCATCCAAAGATGAATTGATTCAGCCTGTTGGTTGGGCATTGGTATTTCACCCGGATTTCATTAAAGGAACTTCTCTTGGAAGAAAAATCAGCGAATACAAATTCTTTGACTATGATGTAGCGGAAGCCTTGCATATTTCGGAAAGCGAAAGACTGATTGTGTTGGAGTGTTTCAGGAAAATCCGTGAAGAGATGGAACGTGGCATCGACAAGCACAGCAAGACTTTGATCATAAGTAATATTGAATTGTTCCTGAATTACTGTGTGCGTTTTTATGATCGTCAGTTTATCACGCGCGAACCCGTGAACAAAGATATTTTGACGAGGTTCGAGAACTTGCTCAAGGAATATTTTCAATCCGAACTACCACAAAATAACGGAATACCCACAGTAGCATGGTGTGCTGATGAACTAAATCTCTCAAGCAATTATTTCGGTGACTTAGTGAAAAAAGAAACCGGAATTTCGGCACTTGAATACATACAGGCTAAAGTGATAGACCTCGCCAAAGAAAAAATCTATGACAGAAGCAAGTCAATCAGCGAGATCGCATTTGAGATGGGTTACAAATATCCCCAGCATTTTACTCGTCTATTCAAGCAACGTGTTGGGATGTCGCCACAAGAGTTCAGACTTGCGAATTAGCCTGCCCAAAAGCACACTTGCCAAAGCCGCTCAAGCCAACCCACAAATCCTAAGCTTTTGCAAGAGTGCTTCCTCACGCACCAAACTGGACAGAGTATTAAAGGTTAAGTGCAAACTGAAAAAGTAGTGTTACGGTTGCCCCGCCCGCGACAAGAGTTCACAAAAACAATTCGGTGGACATAATGACAATAAAACGATTGACAATTAATTAACACGGGAGAAGGGCACAGGCGCTAACAAAAAGTTTATGCAATGTGGGGGTTCAGTGTAGCTATTGAAAGTAATTTCTTAATTTCGTTCAGTAACGGTGGACAGTTCGGAGCAGGTCGGGCTTAACATTTCGCTGCGCTACATTTTTAAGCCCTCCTATTCCCCA
>CAYNCP010000112.1:0-4118 GCA_964395905.1 uncultured Ohtaekwangia sp. | reverse complement strand
ATCATCGTTCAACTGTGGAGAGCCTTTCCAAAATATGACGACAAATTTGCGTTATCAACCTGGGCCTATCGCATTGCCCTCAATGTGTCCATCTCTTTTTTACGAAAAGAGAATACCCGTAAAAAAATGCATGATGGATTTCAGCAACAGATTGATCTTTTGTCTTGCGAAGATGAGGTCATGAAAGAACGACTTTCATTCTTACATAGGCAATTGAACTACTTCAAACCAATTGAAAAGGCTGTTCTTATTCTTCATTTGGATGGATGTAAAAACAAAGAAATTGCGAACATCATGGGGATGACCGACACCCATATTTCCACCATCATGCATCGAATCAAAAAAGTACTCATTGAAAAAGTTAACACGTTAAACAAATAACTATGATGAACATTCAAGAATTAACAAATCTTTGGAATGCGGGAGAGAGTTCAGACCAGGATTTGGTAACTTTAAACAGGAAACTATTAAAATCAGTTACTATTTATGAAGTAAAATCAATGCTGGGTGAGCTCAAGTGGAGTTGGATTATCGAGTTGGTGATTAATGCATTATTTTTTCCATTCATATTGCAATTTATTGTCGGACACTATCAGTCCTTTGAATTTTTTATTCCCGGTATCATCGTGCTGCTTGTGAATGTGTCTGGTATATTGATTTGTATTTATAAAATAAGGACCTATTTGGGGATCAGCCCGCAATTTCCGGTATGGGAAATGCAATTGAAACTGACGAGGCTTAAGTACATCGAAACCATTGAGGTAAATAGTTTATTTGTGATCATTCCGGTATTTTCTGCACCCATACTCATCGTGCTGGCACAAGGCCTGTTTGGGTTTAATTTATATTTGTTAGGAGATTGGATCATCAATTACACCCTGGGCAGCGTGGTTGTAGGTGTCATTGTGGTGCTTATCATTAAGAAATATCCGAGTAAAAAACTGGAAAACGCGATTGCGTTATTCAGAGATATTAAGGAAATTGAAAAAATGCAACGTTAATTGCAGGAATGATTATGAAAATGCAGGAGACAAAAAATATTGATGAGTATATCGCCCGGTTTTCTGAAGACATTCAAAGGCAGCTGTCGGGTATGCGTGCCGCAATCCATAAAGCGGCTCCCCAATCAACCGAGACCATTAAGTATGGCATGCCTACATTTGAGCAACAGGGCAATCTGGTTCACTTTGCTGCCTTTAAAAATCACATTGGATTTTATCCGGCACCGGCCGGAATTCAGGCTTTCAAAAAAGAACTCTCTAAATACGCACAAAGCAAAGGTACCATAAGATTTTCACTGGATGAGCCATTGCCTTTGAGCCTAATAGCCAGGATTGTGAAATACAGGGTGAGGCAAAACCTTGAAAAAGCAAAAATCAAGCACAAAGGGAAATTGAAAGCACATAAGCGCCAATCATAAAAAAGGTTCAACTTTAGGAGATGGGTACACGTAGATTCTCTAAAAAGACACTATCATGGAAATTAAGAATCCCATCTCAAGAAGGACGCTGCTAAAGAGTTCATTATTCGGTTTGTTGACAGCGTCCATCCCAAGTGTCTCATTTGCGAGAGACATGGTTCAACCTGAAGAGACAGGAAAGGAAGGTTTGTTTTACCGGTATCCATCAATTGACGATGAGATTGTCTCAGCCATCGTTGGCGCTTCGCATTTTGATTTTGACAAAGTAAAAGAATATGTAACCAGGCGTCCAGAATTGGCCAGAGCTACCTGGGACTGGAGTTTTGGAGATTGGGAAACTGCGATAGGAGCAGCCTCGCATGTAGGACGAAGAGATATTGCCGAATTATTAATTGATCACGGTGCGCGACCAGACATTTTTACATTTGCCATGTTTGGCAATTATGATGCTGTGAAGTCCATGATTGAAGCCAGGCCAGGCGTTCAGTCATTGGCAGGACCACATGGCATCAGTTTGCTGAGTCATGTGAAAGCGGGATTGCGTTCCAAAGAAATTACCGATCAACAAAAAGAGGAGAGTGAGGCACTGCTTAACTACCTGGAAGGCTTAGGTAATGCCGATCTAAAAGCAATTGACATTGAAATGTCGGAAGAAGACAAGCAAAAGTATTTGGGTGACTACTTATACGGAGAGGGACCAACTGACGGATTTAGCGTCAAAATCAACATGAGAAAAATGCTATCCTTAGGAAAGCTGGGTGACTTTGGTGGGGAATTGTTCCAGAAGGCGCCTAATGTATTTACTTACAATGGCATCACATCAGTAGAGATTTCTTTTCAGATTCAAAATGGGAAGGTTATTTCTCTAACTGTGCATGAGCCTGATTTGACACTGGTGGCCAGGAAGGTGTAGGGCAAGCCGGAGCCCACGAAAATTGAAAAACAATTTTAAACATATGAAACGAGGCCTTAAGGTAAGTTTACGTTTACCACTTAATAGTTTTTTGGTAATTATTATTGTTGTTGGTTGTAGTGTTAGCTCCTGCAATAAGGGCAGTGAACCTGATAAAGATTCGGAGCCAACCATTAGCTTCATTAAATCCAGCGGATCATTGCTTGTTGATGATGCGGGTAATAGCATTACACTAAAAGGAACAAACTTGGGCAATTGGCTGGTTCCGGAAGGCTACATGTTTAAAATGGAACAAGTGAATGCGCCCCGCAAAATTGACGAATTGCTGTATGAATTGATTGGACCAGACAGTTTGATTAAGTTTTGGGATCGTTATTTGGAAAACTACATTACCCATGATGATATTAAATTTATAAAGCGTATTGGCAGTAACCACATTCGATTGCCATTTCATTACAAGCTTTTTACCGATGACCTTTACATGGGAAAAAGAAATGCTGGTTTTGAGTACCTGGATCGAATTGTTGAATGGTGCAAAGCAGAAAAATTATACCTATTACTGGATATGCATTGCGCTCCGGGAGGCCAGACCGGAGATAACATTGATGACAGTTATGGCTATCCTTATTTGTTTTCCAGTCGGTCTTCACAGGACTTGATGAGCCGAATTTGGCTGGACATTGCCAAACGCTACCGGGATGAACCCATTATAATCGGTTATGATTTGATCAACGAGCCAATTGCACATTATTTCAATGATGAGTTGGATGACATGAACCCAAAACTGTTTGCACTTTACAAACGGCTGGTATCAGAAATTCGAGCTGTCGATTCAACCCACATGATTTTTTTAAACGGGTCGGTATGGGGTGGAAACTTTGATGTTTTTGAAAGTTTAATTGATGATAATATCGTGTATGAGTTCCATAAATATTGGTTTGATGTCAACCAGGAATCCATTCAAACTTACTTGAATTTTCGAGACAAACATGATGTGCCCATTTACATTGGAGAAACAGGTGAGAATACGGATCAATGGATAGCGGATTTCAGGAGTTTGTTAGATAAGAATAGTGTGAACTGGTGCTTTTGGCCTTACAAAAAGATGAATAATAGCAGTGGCATCATGAATTTTGATGAGCCTGAACACTATCAGATTGTTACAACCTATGCCAAAAGTGATCGTTCATCCTATGCAGCGATTAGAACAAATCGTCCGCCCCTCAACAAAATACAGGATGCGCTTAATCTTTTTTTGGTTAACTGTCAGTTTAAAAACAATTACCCAAATGTTGCCTACGTGAAGTCGCTGGGGTTTGAAGTTGATTGATTAATGGTATTTATATTTGATTTTTTACCGTTGGTCATCATCCGTTTTTATTGTTTTGTCTGTAGTTTCTAATTTTCTGGCATGAAAAAATTTATCATTTTATTTTGCACACTAGTCATTACTTTAATGTCGCAAGCGCAGGATCAGTACATCTTCCCGTTTGGTGGAGGACAGAATAAGTTTTTCATCAAGGAAATCATCAAGCTTACTGGCAAGGAACGCCCCCGGATATGCTACCTGCCTACAGCCTCAGGGGATAGCGAACAAGGCATCATCCGTTTTTATGATCTGGTATCGGATCTTTCGGTAGAACCACACGTGCAAAAAGTTTGGATCAGTTCGTACAACCAAAAGGAAACTTTTGAAGAAGTGTTGTTGAGCATGGACGCCATTTATGTGGGTGGGGGCAATACGTTAAATATGATGGCCATCTGGAAAGCGCAGGGAATTGATGT
>CAYNCP010000111.1:0-4238 GCA_964395905.1 uncultured Ohtaekwangia sp. | reverse complement strand
CTGGTGCCGCCTACAATCAATAAATAACCTTCTTTAAAATAAAAATTATGAAGGAGTAATCTTGCTGGTGAAATGGCAATCAGTTGTTCAGCATTCAGCGTAAAGTTGGTACTGCGTTCCGCAATAAAGGTTTGGTGTTGAATGGTTTCTTTTTCATCCATTTCAACTACATAATGAGAAGTTCCCTTTTTCCAGTTTTCAACAATACGTTGCATATGAATCGTTTCATTATGCGGTATGATAACCGGAAGCGACATTATTTTTTTAGTGGATGGATCAGGTGTATAATTCAACCCGTTTTTTTCTTCCTTATCCATTAACACAAACCCTGCTGTTAAGCTTTCAATACCGAGCTTTTGCATTTCTGAAAAAAGGATTTCACCGGCTTCAAGCAATTCATCGCTCTTGTGCATTGCCATACTTCTGCTCCTCACTCTTTCCAATGCTGCTTCTATCTGTGCTTCTCTTGCCTGTGCTTCAGCTTTTTGTAAATCAAGGAAACGGGTGTAGGCTTGTTCAAAGACTTTGGCGAAGCGACCCAGTATGACATGTTCCGCGTCTGAATAGGGAATTCCTGAATAGTTTTGAATACCCAGATAGATTCTATCTAGATATACTACCGATCTGGCCCAGCCAGGTAACGAGAGAATAAATTTTCTTCTCTCTTCCGGTATGCTGGTGTGCTTGAAAAAATAGTTGAAGAATTCATTCTTTTCTTCGAAGGTGAAGTTGTGAACGGATAGACTGAGTCCAGCTTCCTTCGCATGTTTAACGGAATTGAATACAGCATTATTGAAGTATGGAATATGTTGTTGGGTGGGATATGGCTGACCCGGCACAGCCGTCCATAGGTTAATGTCGTCACTCTCACGAAAGTTCAGGTCAAACTGCGCGGAGTCGATATTAAAGTTTAATTGCCTCAGCTGCTCGAAGACAAGTTGAATGACTTCGGGAAGTTCTTCGCTCTTGTGCATGGCCATCGAACGGCTGCGTACTCTTTCCAACGCTGCCTCAATTTGTGCTTCTCTTGCCTGTGCTTCGGCTTTTTGCAGATCAAGAAAACGGATATAGGTTTGATCGAACACATTGGCAAAGCGTTTGAATATTTCGTGTACTTCGGGTACCGGCTCATACGTAATAAACAATAGAAACCCTTTGGAGAAATAAGCCTGGTGCATAATTTGAAAAGTGGGCAAAGGATGACCCGCGGCAATAATGGAGTCTAAAATTTCACCCACCACCGTTAACGTGCGCATGTATTGATAATGCTTCACCAATTGTTTGCCACCCATTTCTACAACATGCAAGGTTTTACCTTCTTCTGCACCTTTTCGCATTTGAATAAACAATGCATCTTTTGTTGTGGGTGCAGTAAAGGGAGGTTGGATTACACCTTCACTGCTCATCCAAAGCGTAACTGATTTTTTATCATCATCGTTCCATAAGCAATAGCCCGCACTCCATGCCGGCATACCCAGGCTCTGTACCTGCTGAAATAATAAAGCAGCCGCTTCCGGCAACTCCTCACTTTTTTGCATGGCCATGGTTCTGGCACGCACGCGTTCCAATGCTAATTGTATCTGCGCTTCTTTTGCCAGTGCTTCTGCTTTTTGCAGATCAAGGAAGCGGGTGTAGGTTTGCTCAAAAACTTTTGTAAATCTTTCAAGCAATTGCAGTACCTCGGGTCGAATGGGTTCATTGGTAGTGGTACCCATAAACCCGTGCGAGAAGAAAATAGAATTGATGTACCTATGTTCCTTAACTCGTTTCATATCAAAGGGAATGCCTAGTTCCCCATGCATGTACTTAATCCAATCTTTTAGTTGAGCTCCATGCAAATCTTTAAGACGCAGCTTTTTTTTAATTTTCCAGGCTTGAAACATGCTGGCGATCACAGGGGATTTGGCTGCATAGCCCACAAAGCGTTGATTGACAGAATGACCCTTTTGATCCGTTAACCAAATGTCAAATGATTTTTCCTTTTCATTGGCTATTCCAATGTTGAATCGATTAGGCATTTTAGTTAGTAGACTTATTTGCTTAAAGAGGACAACCGCTACTTCGGCAAGCTCTGAACTGTGATGCATGGCCATGGCTCGGGCACGAACTCTTTCCAATCCAGCTTCAATATTAAGCTGATGCTTCAGCTCCTCGAGTTCAGCTGTTAACTTCTCCGGTTTTTTTGTTGCTACCTCTGGCTTTTTAGCAGCTCGTTTTTTAGCTGGTTTCTTTTTCATGACGAGCTTCTGCCTGATAAAATCTATTATAGTATATGTTCTGTCTACCAAACACCCTTTAGAACAGGCTTTCGCGATCTACAAAGTGAGGCCTCGCCCTAAAATAGGCAAATTGGGGGAGGAAAGGACAATTACTACATGGAAAGTAGCCTTCGAGCATTATTTTGAGTGCCGAGAACCCAAACCATTCGGAATAAAAAAGCCTCTGGAGTTAATTCCAGAGGCCACTTTATTTAAAGTTAGTCTGCTAATTACTTCACCAAGGTTCTTACCTCATCGTACCAGCCGGCATTTGAACTTTGCATCAACTCCTGAAATTTTTTCATGGCACCTGCTCCATGTACTTTATCCATTTCCTTTTCCAGATCTGCAAAAGGAAGTCCTTTGTTTTTTTCAAATTCCGTGAAACTTTTGAAAGGATAAACTAACGTTATAGCCTCCCCATCAGCCGTACGGAATTCGCTGGTGTATACCCTGCGAGCAGTTGCAATTTTGTTTGCTTCATACAATTTTTTTATCATCCCTATCGCTTCAAGCGTTTGTCCCGGATTAGTTACGCCATAAAAAACTCTGGCCAGGTAATTATCAGCTGTCACTTCATTGGCAGGGTTGTAAGAGCGCTCTTCATCACGTTTCATAATTCTCATTTCTCCCGTACTGCTGCAATGCACTCCTACATTTTTATCCCAATCCATGTTATGTTCTGCTGACAATGGTTTATCCAATGTAGCATACGTCATAGGTCCTTGCACCCAGGCATACTGACCAGAGCGAGGCCCGGTTAAAATGGCAAATAGTCTTGCGGTTGCATCTCCTGTGGCATGGAACTTGGCGTTGTGTGCCTTCACGCCATTTTCTAAAGCAGCGGCATGGCCTGGCAATGGATCAAGCGTTTGGTTCATAAACATTACACTTTGTGCCACTCCATTGGATACACAAAAACATGCAATCACTATGATTGCAGATTTAATCATCGTTTTCATAAAGTTAATTTTTAGGTTATTAATAGTTATTCGACTCGTAGATAAACCACGGGGATTAACAACCTATTCCAACACTGCTAACGTAAGCCCGAAAAAGAATCGATCACATAGATAGGGAGAGTGCCCCAGTGAAAAATGCAAAATGTGAATCTTGAGGTAATCAATATAAAACTTATACCTGAATAAACAAATTTAATCCGAGTGAATGACTCAAATTTAGTAGTAATAGAACGAGTGTTGGGTATATGCATTCATAGCCTTTGATTCTAAACTAAACACTGTTCTTATAATAGTCGCAAACTTTATTCATCACGCACTCAGTACATTTGGGATTGCTGGGCCTGCAGATTTCCCGACCCAAAAAAGAAATGGCCATACCCGCTTCACCCCAATCTTTCGGGTCAAACAATTCCATCATTTGCTTCTCTAATTTCTTGGGATCAGTGCCAGTTGCAAACCCGATTCTGGGTGCCACGCGCACCACGTGAAGATCAACAATAATCCCTTCAGCCTCCACTCCCATCTCTCGCTTGATTACGTTGGCTGATTTTCTGCCGATGCCAGGCAGCGCAGTTAATTCTACAAGTTGGGTCGGAATATTTTTGTCCTGCTTGATTTGTTTGGCTATCTCAATGAGCCAGTTTGTTTTCTTTCGGGAACTCCTCACCTTTTGTACGAAAGGAAACAAAGTATCAAAATCAGCTTTGGCCAATGCCCGCATATCCGGAAATGCATTGAACAACTCAGGTGCAATCTTGTTGATGTTGCGATCTGAGTCCTGAGCGGACAGCACCACCATCACCAGCAGTTCATACGGATTGTAATGATGATCCAAAGGATGTTGTTTGCCTTTGTATTTCTTAATAAGCGGTTTGATTTCCTTTTTCCAATCGATGGTAGCCATGTGTAAAAACCTTGATTAAATATAGGAAATCTTCCTTTGGCGAGCTTTGCGATTTACTCCTTTGCGATTTCTATGGTTTAAGCAAGCACATGTTCAAATTCTTTTTGATACATG
>CAYNCP010000110.1:0-4636 GCA_964395905.1 uncultured Ohtaekwangia sp. | reverse complement strand
CGTTCGACAGGGTGGCCATGGATGGAATTGCCATTCATGTCAAACAGTTCGAAATGGGACAAGTGCAATTCGAAATTGAAAGCGTGGCCGCAGCCGGAAGTCCACGGAAAACATTGGAAGATCAAACTAAATGCATCGAAGTGATGACAGGGGCTCCCCTGCCTTTCCATACTAATGCCGTTATCAGGTATGAGGATCTTGAAATAAAGGACAACAAGGCTACTATCGTGATTGACAAACTCACAGCCGGTCAGAACATTCATGGGCAAGCACAAGATGCGAAGCAAGGTGAACTCTTGCTGCCAGCAGGTACGCTGATCGCTTCGGCAGAGATTGCGCTAATAGCATCTGTAGGCCTGAACAGGATTGAGGTCAAATCATGCCCACGAACAGCCATTATTTCAACTGGCGATGAACTAGTAGGTATTGAAGACAAGCCTGCCCCGCACCAAATCCGCAGATCGAATAGCTACGCATTGCAGGCAGCATTGCAGTCAGAAGGCGTGTCTGCTTCACTTTATCACATTCCCGACAAGCAAGATCTGATTGAACGAGAACTTAAGGTAATTTTGGATGATCATGACCTGATCATTCTCTCCGGAGGTGTTTCCAAAGGAAAATTTGATTTTGTGCCACAGGCACTTGAAAAATCAGGCGTGATCAAACATTTCCATAAAGTAAAACAAAAGCCGGGCAAGCCATTCTGGTTTGGACGCGTTGACAATAAAACAATATTCGCTTTGCCAGGAAATCCAGTATCTACTTACATGTGTTTTTATAGGTACATCCAACCCTGGCTGAGATTGAGTAGGGGGCTCGATGTGCCAAATCATAAGGCAAGCCTCGGCAAAGATTTTGAATTCAAGGGCGGCCTTACCTATTTTTTGCAAGTTAAGGTTACAAATCAAAGTGGGAAATTGGTTGCTCTCCCAATACCAGGTGGCGGTTCCGGTGACTTTGCTAATTTAAAAGATGTAAATGCCTTTATGGAACTTCCCGAAAGTCAACAACAGTTCAGAAGCGGAGAAGTATTTCCCATTTATTATATCCGACCGCAGTGAATCTTCTCATAGCTCCAGATAAATTTAAGGGATCACTTACGGCCATGGAAGTTTGCGATATCATCACAACTTCTTTACGAGAGAAAGATGCTCACCTGCAAATTGTGTCGGTTCCGCTTGCCGATGGCGGGGAAGGCACATGTGCTCTCTTGACCAAACTGGCGGGAGGAAGAATGGTTTCAATGAAAGTGATGGATCCTCTCTTGCGGAGAATTCGCTCCGGATACGGAATTTCTGCCGATGGCAAAGTGGCTTATATTGAAATGGCACTTGCTTCTGGACTTCAATTGCTTAAAGAGGAAGAACGCAATTGCTCTATTACTACCAGCTACGGTACAGGCCAATTGATTAAGCATGCCATCACCCATGGTGTGAAAGAAATAGTATTGGGCATTGGCGGAAGTGCCACCAATGACGCAGGAACCGGAATGGCCCAGGCACTGGGCTATCGATTTAAATCCAAGTCGGGCACAATGCTGGAAGCCATTGGTAAAAATCTTGTTGAGATTGCTGAGATAGATAATCAAGATGTCGATCCTGTCTTAATGAAAACCAAATTCACCGTCTTAAGTGATGTTGAAAATCCCTTATATGGAAACGATGGCGCAGCGTTTGTTTTTGCCAAACAAAAAGGTGCTACAGCAAGTGAAATCAAACGACTGGATCATGGACTTAAAAATTTCGCCCATTTGGCAAAAAGCATGAACTGTAATGTTGAGTTTCCAGGTGCCGGGGCTGCGGGAGGACTTGGCGCAGGCGCTAAATTATTTCTTAATGCCCAAATCAAAAGTGGAATTGATTTTATGATAGGGTTTACACAACTGGAAGAAAAGATTAGCGTAGCAGACCTCATCATTACTGGTGAAGGAAAAATAGATGCTCAAACGCTTTCCGGTAAAGTAGTGAAAGGCGTGGCGGATCTCGCCCATCAATACGGCAAAAAATTAGTGCTAGTGTGTGGTGTTTGCGCACTCAATGAAAAGCAGTTGTCTCAGTTAAACACGAGTCAGTTAATTACAATTAGTGATGAAAATACATCGGTTACTGAATCCATAAGAAATGCCAAATCAATTTTGAAGGAGAAGGCAAGACAGATTGAAATCCATGCCTGAAAGCTGGACAAATAAGACACGGTAAAGCGCCTGGCGCTTGTTTTTGTTCTGTAGCCGTAAGTCAATAACTTTGTTGCCCCAAATCATTATAAAAGCAAATGTTCGATAGTTTAAGCCTTAAACTTGATAAAGCCTTTCAAACCCTAAAAGGGCAAGGCCGGATCACAGAATTAAACGTAGCCAGCACCGTCAAAGAAATCAGAAGGGCCCTGATTGATGCCGATGTCAACTATAAAGTGGCCAAGGAGGTAACAGATGAAATCAAAGCAAAGGCAATGGGAATGGACGTGCTTACAGCCATTTCCCCCAGCCAATTGTTGGTAAAAATTACCAATGATGAACTGACCGCTTTGATGGGGGGCCAGGGTGAAGATTTGAAGTTAAGTGGATCCCCCGCTATTATTTTAATTGCTGGTCTTCAGGGTTCTGGAAAAACAACTTTCAGTGGAAAATTGGCTAATTACCTAAAGCGCCAGGGCAAGCAAGTCATGCTGGCTGCCTGCGATATCTATCGCCCTGCGGCCATTGATCAACTAAAAGTACTGGGAGAACAAATTGGCGTTGAGGTTTATGCAGAACCAGAAAACAAAGACGCAGTAAAAATTGCAAAGGCGGCAATTGACTATGCTAAGAAAAACAGCAAAAGTGTACTAATCGTTGATACCGCGGGTCGTTTGGCCGTTGATGAGGCCATGATGAATGAGATCGCGGCCTTGAAGAGCGCCCTTTCTCCAGCAGAGACACTTTTTGTAGTTGACTCCATGACAGGTCAGGATGCGGTAAATACTGCCAAGACCTTTAACGACAGGCTGGACTTCAACGGAGTGGTGTTGACCAAATTGGATGGAGATACCCGGGGCGGTGCCGCCCTTACCATACGCAAAGTCGTGGATAAGCCCATTAAGTTTATCAGCTCGGGGGAGAAAATGGAAGCCATCGACCGCTTCTATCCCGATCGCATGGCAGGTAGAATTCTGGGCATGGGTGACGTGGTGGGCCTGGTAGAAAAAGCACAGGAAAACTTTGACGAGGCCGAAGCTCAGCGGTTGAACAAGAAATTCAGAAAGAATCAATTTGACTTTAATGATTTTCTATCTCAGCTGGAGCAAATTAAAAAGATGGGTGACATGAAAAGTTTGATGGGCATGATACCCGGGATGAGCAAGGCTATGAAGGATGTGGATATTGATGACAATTCATTCAAACCCATTGAGGCCATCATCCGTTCCATGACCATTGAGGAACGTGAAAATCCTGACAAGATTAATGCCAGCCGCAAAACCCGAATTGCCAGGGGGAGTGGCAACAACATTCAGCAGGTTAATCAGCTGCTGAAGCAGTTTGAGCAAATGAGAAAAATGATGAAGACGATGAATAAAATGGGTGGTGGAAAACGGGCACTATCGGCATTGAATCCATTTGGACGGTAGAAAAAAATAACGAAAAAAAATAATGGTTTTGTTGAACCCGGCCGTATTTCCTTTCGTTTATCAAATTAGTTTACAGGATTAATTACGAAAAGTGCCCTCCATTAATAAGGGCACTTTTCCTTTAAAAGAAATTTAAACCAAAACAAAGAATAGTATGAGTCGCCTATTTATTTTCCTCATTGCATGTACATTCATCACGTTCTCGGCTTTTGCCCAGAAGCCCATGCCAAGTCCCCCGGATAAAGCAGAAGGCGTAATTGATGGTATAACTGTGACCATCGATTATCATCAGCCATCTGCAAAAGGACGTAAGATAATGGGTGGATTGGTACCGTACGGGGAAGTTTGGAGAACTGGCGCAAACGCAACTACATCCATTGAGCTATCTGCGGATGCTAAAATTGAAGGCAAGACACTGGCCAAAGGGAAGTACGCACTGTTTACCATTCCCGGTGAGAATGAATGGACGATCATTATTAACAAAACAATAAAGTGGGGAAACTACAGCTACAGCGAAGCAGACGATGTATTACGAGTAAAGGTAAAGCCTTCCAAAACTTCCAGTTTTGTTGAAACTTTCACCATCGCGATAGAAGGCAACAAGGTTGCGATGAGTTGGGAAAACACCAAAGTAGCATTTACTATTTCAAAATAACATCCGGCAAGCATTGTTATTAATAGGCCCCTTTTAAAGGGGTTTATTTTTTTATAGCTTAATTCCTGTTAATTTTTTTGTCTTCAGTTTATTAAGCGTAATTTCTGGATCAACTTTCAGAAAAGTCTTGCAAAAGGAGATGCTTATTTTAGGGAGAAACGATCGGGTGGACTTACCCGGATTAGGCCTGTCAGATATTCACGCTAAAATTGATACTGGTGCCTATACCAGCAGCCTGCACTGCTCTAGTGCTGAGGTAGTGAACGGAAAATTGGAGTTTGTACTGATGGACGAAGAACATCCCGAATTTACCGGTATGAAGTTTACCTTTGAGGAGTTCGATGAACGTGAAATACGAAATTCATCGGGGGATGCTGA
>CAYNCP010000109.1:0-4854 GCA_964395905.1 uncultured Ohtaekwangia sp. | reverse complement strand
CCCAAAGATATTTTTTCAAAACCATTTTTGACGGCCTGGGCAAGCTCTTCGTTAGTAAAATCTCCTTCCGGTCCGATCAACACCATGTAGTCACCTTTAGGTTTGGCTTCCTTGAGGTGTTTTGGGTTGGCTGAATCAACGTGGGCGATAAACTTGTTTGTAGAACTAGTGGTATACATCTCTTCCAGCGGCCGTATGGGATTAACCATTGGTAGCCAGGCCTGGCCGGATTGTTTCATGGCACTTATGGCCTTCTTTTGAATCCGATCCACCTTGATCACTTTTCGTTCTGAATTCTTACTGTAGAAAAAGGAGATCTCATCAATCCCGATTTCAGTTGCCTTCTCTGCAAACCACTCCATTCTGTCTATGTTTTTGGTCGGAGCAATGGCAATGTGAATCTTAAAGTCACGCTTTTTGATCACCTGGATGTTATGAACTTCAAAATCACACGTCCCCTTGGAAATGTTCAAGATGAGGGCTTCGTAAATCTTGCCCTTACCATCCGTAATTTTAAGGGGGTCACCTTCCTGCAGCCTGAGTACTTTGACCGCATGTCTTAATTCTTCCTCACTGAGTGAATAATTTCCATCCGGAATTTCTGGACAATAGAAAAGCTTCAAAATTATTTATAGTTGTCCTGCAGCTTCTTCATCAGCTCAACGTACTGACGCATGGCATCCTCTTTCGAAGTTCCCTTTTTACCTGCCCATGCATCATATTTGGCAATGGCTTTGAAATCGAAGCCACCAGGTCTTTCACCTGTTACATCACCTTCACTTCCTTGCTTAAACAAGGAATAAAGGTCAAGCAACTCTTCATTGGTGGGGCGCTGGGTCAGTTCTTTGGATTGGCAGACCGCTCTGTTGAAATCATCAATCAAACTCATGGTAAGCTAATCTGTTTTTTTGAAGTAATAGTAAATAGTGTAGGGTGCTATGACTAAAGACCATTTACTAAGTACTATTTACTATTCTTAACGTTTGGTGATGGGGACGTACTTGCGTTCCTTTTGTCCGGTGTAGATTTGTCTGGGGCGCCCGATAGGTTCTTTATTCTCCCTCATTTCTTTCCACTGCGCAATCCAACCGGGAAGCCTTCCAATGGCAAACATTACGGTAAACATCTCCACGGGAATACCCAAGGCCCGGTAGATGATGCCTGAATAGAAGTCCACATTAGGGTATAATTTTCTTTCAATGAAGTAAGAATCGCGCAAAGCGATGTCTTCGAGGTTACGTGCTACGTCCAGGATGGGATCTTTCACACCCAATTTGGCCAACACATCATCTGCGGCTTTCTTGATAATTTTTGCCCGCGGGTCAAAGTTCTTATAAACCCTGTGCCCAAAACCCATGAGCCTGAAGGGGTCGTTTTTATCTTTTGCTTTCGCGATCCACTTTTCAATATTGCCGCCATCTTTAACAATAGCTTCCAACATGATAATCACTTCTTGATTGGCACCGCCATGCAGAGGTCCCCATAGGGCGTTGATACCAGCCGAAATGGAGGAATAAATACTGGCCTGAGATGAGCCAACCATTCGGACCGTAGAGGTAGAACAATTTTGTTCGTGATCAGCATGTAGAATCAATAGCTTATCCATGGCATCGCTGATCACGGGATCATTTTCATATGGCTCCGCGGGTAAGGCAAACATCATTTTCAGGAACCTTGAGCAGTACTCCAGCGTGTTGTCAGGATAGTTTACCGGATGTCCAAGTGCGTTTTTATACGCCCAAGCTGCAAAAGTGGGCATCTTGGCCATGGATCGGATGATGCTCATGTACACCCCTTCAGCGGCACGGTTGGGATCCAGTGATTCGGGATAAAAAGCAGTTTGTGAGCAGAACAGGGAGGCCAGCACGCCCATTGGATGGGCTGAGGAAGGGAATCCATCAAGTATCTTCTTCACATCCTCATGAACCAGGGTATGCGTCTTGATGTCGTTGCGGAACCTTTGCAACTGATCCTTGCCAGGCAGCTCACCAAAAATCAACAGATAGGCCACTTCTATGAAGGTAGACTTTTCGGCAAGCTCTTCGATTGAATAGCCTCTATATCGAAGAATTCCGTTGTCGCCATCCAAATAGGTGATCGCGCTCTTGGTAGCACCGGTGTTTTTGTAACCGGGATCCAGTGTAACTACACCGGATAGGTCACGCAACTTCCCAATTTCAATGGCTACTTCATTTTCTGTGCCAACAAAGATGGGTAAGGAATAGGTTTTTCCGTCTATGATTAAGTCTGCTGTTTTGGACATCTGCGTATTTTAATTTACCGTTTCACTAAAATAGCCTTATCGATAATGAGATAAAAGCCGTCTAAATTATTTATTGAAGGTTAGTTATTGCCCAATATCATAGGCAGTCCGTCTTTTCCAGAGCCCACCACAATCACTTTGCTGTTGGGGGATTTGGCCAACTCCAAAGTCGCTTCTATGCCTCTCATTTTCAATAAATTAGGAGTTAAGCTGTTGTTGATGATTAAGTTGGCCCGCGACTCGCCTTCAGCTGCAATGCGCTTGCGCTCGGCTTCACTTTTTTCCGTAGCCAATCTAAACTGATAGGCAAGCGACTCCTGCTCTTTCTGAAGTTTGTCCTCAATGGCACTTTTGATCTGTGCGGGCAGTTCGATGGAACGAATAAGAACGGCTGTCGCATGAACGTAATTTCTGCTTAAGGTGGTTTCTGTTTCCTCCTTTATACTCAACTCGACTTCTGCTCTTTTTGTTGAGTAAATTTCCTCTGCGGTGTATCGGCCCATTACCTGGCGCACCGTAGAGCGCACTTCAGGGATGACCAGGATATTAACAAAGTCCTGGGTGAAATTCTCATGGACGTAACCAATTTTGTCGGGCAATGGGTAAAATCGGACACTTACGTCAATATGAATGGACAATCCATTTTTATCCAGAACATCCATGTTTTCTTCTGAGTTTGCCTCATTCACTCTATAAGTATATACGTCATTCCATGGGGCCTTGAAATGAAGTCCAGGTGTAATGACGTTTTCTTTATCCAGGCCCTGTCCGAACGGGTAAAATACCACCGCCCGCTCAGTAGCTTCAATGGTGTAAAACAGACTGGAAGATAGGGTCATAAAGACTATAAATCCAATGACGCTGATGATGATGATGGGTAATCTTTTGTTGTTCATGATTATTTAAGAATTAATTTTTTTTTGATTGTTAATCTAAGAGTCGAAACGGGAAGGGAATTATTTCCCATTTCGGTGAGCGCCACAATTTACTTATAATAAAGTTACTTTATGCTCTGGAATCCAAGAATTGAGGCAGAAATTTCAATCGGAAACAGCTTTGTGATTTTTAGCGTCTCTTTTTACGCTTAATCACTTTATCCTTGGTACTTCTGCCCATTTTAGATTCTTTCAAATCAAAACCGAAGGCATAACCAAAAGTAAGAGAAAGTGTTTTCAGGTTCATTCTGAGATCGTCCTGGAACCCCAGGATTTCAATGCTGCTGCTGCTGTTATCTTTGCCCAGGTTGGTCTGGCCAAATGTAAACCTAATTTCGGCCATTACTCTTTGTTTTGGATTGATGGGCGCGTCCATGCCAATACCAAAATCAATACCAAATAGCCACCTGTTTACATTATTATAATAGTTGATATTAAAGTTGGCGTCCGGCTCCTGATCAAAGGCTATGGTATAATCAGAACTTCCGGCAGCTCCTATATTACCTTTTCCATTTAGCCAGTATTCAATGTTGGGTCCGATGTTCACGTAAATATTTGATTGTACATCCGGAAGCAGTTGGAAGTGAAAAGACTTTCTTAACGCCATGGATAAATCAATAAAATTGAAAGTGGCGCTATTGGTCCATTCATTGTTATTAAACTTGACTTTCTTGCCCTTTTGGGAAAAAGCGCCTTCAGCTACAAAAGCGTATTCTTTAGCTAATGGAAACGAAATGAATCCACCTGCCGTAAATCCGATCTTAGATCGGTTACTGTAAATGTCGCGTAAATCACTGTCGCCAAATCGACCAATGGTAATGGATGGACCGGCCTTGACACCCAGGGCAAAATTTTGTCCGCTTGAAACGAACGCAAGACCGATGAGCACAAGAAGTAAGAGTAACTTTACGGAAGGCTCAGGGTGTGGCATTTTTCACAAAAAAAATTGGGGAATGTTAAAATTTTGCACACTTGGAAAACAAAGTAAACAGTTCTAATTTGAAACGTAAATAAGTGTAATCTATTGAGAAAATACACATTTTTAGTCGTTTCTGCATCTATTTTGTTGTCAACGCTTCATACCAGGGATGTTTTTGCCCAGGATTTTCACAATTTCACCCAGTTCTTTGTCAATCCATCGCTCATTAACCCCGCTTTAACGGGAGCTGACGGAAAAGGAGCTCTATTTTTTTCCTATAAGAAGCAATGGGCAGGAATTGCAGGGGCACCCACTATTGGAAATGTAAGCCTGCAGAGTGCGCTGAAAAACAATGTCAATTTTGGACTTAACCTCAACAATGAAACACAAGGGCTGATCAATACATCAGCTGCCCTGTTTACTGGAGGTTATACGATTGAATTGCCAGACAACAATATGTTCCGGTTTGGATTCTCTTTAGGGGCAGCCTGGAGCAAGGTGGATATCAATGCGTTGAATTTTGGAACCATTTCTCCCATGGATCCAATTCAGGCAGACTTACTTGACAACAGTTTTCAATTGTTGAGCAATGCGGGGGCCTCTTTACATATTAAAGCTTTCAATATTGGTATTTCTTTACCTAACATCATTGAACCTATTTACCTGACAACTGATGCTTTTTCCGTGTCAAAAGTAAATCCATTTGAGTCAGCTATCATTCATACCAGCTATCGATT
>CAYNCP010000108.1:0-5490 GCA_964395905.1 uncultured Ohtaekwangia sp. | reverse complement strand
ACCCAGCGTTATGATGTTAATCCACCAAGAGGAGATGATTCGCCATGATCCTCTCTTTTCGTTTAGTCACTGAAAAGTCTTATCTTTGAGCCTTCATATGCCTTTCTAAGAGCTTGTCTTCTTCAATTCATATGAAATCGTCTTAAAATTATTATTCACTGACCAAACCAATTTATGGGAAAATCGCAGGAGACCTGGAACAAAAAACAAAAAGAAAAGAAAAAGCAGAAAAAAAGAGACGACAAAGAACAAAAAAAGCAAGAACGAAAAGCTAATTCGTCAGGTGGCAGCTTTGAAGACATGCTGGCCTACGTTGATGAGTTTGGCAACATTACCTCCACCCCTCCGGATCCCATGAAGAAAAAGATGTCGGTGAAACTGGAAGACATCGAAGTAAGTATTCCCAAACAAGCGCCCATTGATCCCGCGGACCTCATTCGTAAAGGAAATGTCACTTTCTTCAACGAATCCAAAGGATATGGATTCATAAAAGATACAGAATCTCAAGAGAGTGTTTTTGTTCATGTTAATTCATTATCCGAACCCATTCAGGAAAAAGACAAGGTAACTTTTGAGGTTGAAATGGGCCAAAAGGGTCCTGCTGCTGTCAACGTAAAACTGGTCAAGGCGGAATAACTCCCTCAATTATCCACTTGTTATTATCAAAGCCGGAATTTCCGGCTTTTGTCGTTTTATGAATCACCTACAAATGATAAATTGATTCCAACTTCCCATAAATTGTAATGAAACTAATTATCAGGAAAGCAGAAACTGGTGATTTCGAAACGATATACCAATTTATTTGCGAATTGCAGAACAAGGCATTTGATAAAGATCAAATGAGGGTATTGTACCATGAAAATATAACAAGCCCAAATTTCGTTTATCTGCTCGCCACACTGAATGAATCAATATTGGGGTATCTCAGTTGTCATACTCAAATATTACTTCACCATGCAGGTAAGGTAGCTGAGATACAGGAGATGTTTGTAAAACCTGAATATCGCAGTGCTGGAGTAGGTAAGCAGCTGATGGATGAGATCAAGAAGATAACCCGAGAAGCAGGTGTACTCCAGCTTGAAGTCACAACGCGGACAATTCGGGAAAACGCCATCAAATTTTACAAAAGAGAATCTTTCGAAGATTCCCATAAAAAACTGGTCTATTATTTCCAGGAGCATTAAAAGCTCCATTTCAATCTCACAAATCCTGATCTTAACACGGAACCATAAACTCCTGTAGCTGGATTTTCGTCAAAAAATACCTGGCCCACCACATTCAAATCCAGGTTTTGTTTGAGTGAATACGAAATGGCTGGATTTACAAAGAAGGCATTGGTGCCTGGATACGCAATCACTGACAGTCCCCCATAAAACAAAGGCGTAATCTGGTAGGATGATTGAATAAAAGAAGACCATCTATAGTTGGAAATATTTCGTACGGTGAAATTTCTGGCCCTCGCGGCTCCGGCAAATACAAACCCGAATGCCGGATCTACTTCAGCGACCGAATTATACAACAGTGAACCATTCAAATACAGTGAATTGGCAAATGAATAATCCACAGAAAAGGCTCCAATGAAAAGGTGATCATATGACTGATTTATGGATGTATTTACTACTGGAATAAAGTAGGAGAGTTCACCTTTAAATCCAGCCTGGCCCAAATTACCTGCCCAACCAGTGCCTAACGAAAGATCACCTTGGGCAATGCCTGCAAGGAACTGCATGTCGTAGCCCCTTTTATTGGTCCGCCACATCGCTGCACTCACAAAATGATCAACATCATCCGCAATTTTTGCCGCTACCTCAAAACTTGAAGCCGCTCCAGTGTATTTTGAAATTCGTATGGCATCAGATCCAGGCCGTTCTTCATAATCGAAATCAAAAAATGAATACGCATTGAACCAATCGTTTGGGTTCCAGGCGAGGTTAACTCCCCAATTGATTCGCTGTCGTCCCAATTTAATCTCCCAATCACTTTTAATCCATTGAACATAGGCACGATCAGCCATCACATTGAGCAACGCAGATTTGCTGTTGATTAAATTAGCAGACAAATCGAAGAAATCGTTATTGGAATCAATAATTTGATTGTAATTGGGAATATCTTTTACAAAGTCGCCAATAAGCAGTCGATTTCTGAATTCCACAAATGCAGAAATATTTTCATTGGGATACCATGCAAAGTTGAACCGATTGTGAGTGAGGTCTTCTATCCATAGATCGCTATTGAAATAATTGAACGATCCCATGTTTTTAAGATAACCACTGAATATAAATTTTTTTTCTTCAGTTTCCTGGGCCAACAACAACCTCGGAATCCATATCAAAATGAGTAAATAAAATAACTTTTTCATTTAACGTTTCAAATCCGAAACGATGGCGCCATCTTCAAGGGTTACAATTCGAGAGGCTTTGTCCATCACGCGCTGATCGTGCGTGGAAAAAATAAAAGTGGCCTTTTGTTCCTTATTCATCTTAGCCATAAGGTCCAATAGATTTGAAGTCGATGCTGAATCCAGGTTAGCCGTTGGTTCGTCTGCCAAAATAAATCGAGGCTTTGATGCGAGCGCCCTGGCTACTGCCACACGTTGCTGCTGCCCTCCAGAAAGTTGCGAAGGTTTGGTGTTGGCCTTATCGGCAATATCCATTTGCCTCAATAGTTCCATGGCACGTTCATGCCTTTCTTTTTTCGCTTTCTTTTGTAGCAGCATAATGAATTCCACGTTTTCCATTGCGGTAAGCACTGGTATAAGGTTATATGCCTGAAACACGAAACCTATATTTTGCAATCTGAAATCAATCAGCTCACCATCTTTCATTGTAGAAATATCGGTTCCGGCCACTTCCACCTTTCCCTCTGTGGGGTGGTCCAACCCGCCCAAAATATTTAACAAGGTGGTTTTCCCACAACCTGAAGGGCCAACGATGGCCGTGAATTCGCCTTCTTCAATAGTTAAACTTAAGTGGTTGATGGCTTGGACCGGTACCGCTGTCTTATGATATATTTTTGAAATATTTGTTGCTGTAATTATCGCTGGCATTATGCTTAGTTTTAAATCGTATGCAATGCATCAATTGGTTTAAGTTTAATTGCCTTCCAGGCCGGATAAATAGAAGCGAGAAATGCAGTAAGCACTACACCTATTACAATCTGAATGTAATCCGTAGGCTGTAAGATTGGGTAAAGTATACTATCGTAGCCAATTGCTTCCAGTCCTTCCGAATAATCGGTGAGATCAATCCCCTTTTTCCCAAAATAAGTAACGGTGGCATATCCAACGAAAAGCCCTACCGGTCCGCCAACCGTGGACAGGTATATTGTCTCAAACATAATCATGAGAAATACTTTTGTTCTTCTCATGCCAAGTGCCATCAACATGCCCAGCTCACGAATACGTTCCAGCACCGCCATCAACATAGTATTTACTATACCAAAGGCAAGTGCTGACATGATAATCACGATCAACATTTTAAGAATACTCGCCATCCATTGCTCCATAAATACCAAAACGGGAGACAATTCTTTCCAACTCTCTATCTTTTCATCTGGAAATTGCTCCTGCAAAACATTCGCCAATGCTGTGTCATCGGTTCCTGAAAAAGTGGTGTAGGCAATCTCATGCACATTGTCTCCAATATTTAGTAGTCGGTTGATATCCGCTTTCAATACGAAGGCTGATCCTTCACTGATGGCAAGCGATGTTGCTGTTAAAATTCCCGCCACCCTGAACCTGCCCGCTGTTATATTGCCCTCAATATCCTGAAACGTGAGCACTACCTTTGACTTGATCCCAACTTTTAGCTTCTCAGCCAATTTGTCACCGATTAAAACAGGATTGCTGGAGATTCCTTCAAAATAGTTCCCTTTACTGATCAGTGAATTCAATTCGGTCAATCTTTTTTCCTCTTCAGGATCAATACCAACGATCTTAACACCTGTTGCCTGCCTGCTGGAGGCAATCATTCCGTTTACCAAAGAGCGTGAGGTGACAAAAGCCACATCAGCCCGCTGCTTCAAGTGGTTAATAATGAATAAATGATCTCGTATGGGGTATTGGATGTCATAATCTTCTGTGAACTGAGGATGGTGAACCTGACCATTGGAAGTTTCATGTTTAATGGATGATTCGATGTAGCTGGTAAGAAAACTCTGCATAAATCCACCACCGAATGCCATTGCCCAAATGCCAGTAATCATTGCCCCAATTACCACGAGGCTTCTTCCTTTATTCCTCCAAACATTTCTCCATGCAATAATCGCAATCATACGCTACAATTAAGGTCTCATCGATTCAACGGGATTCATTTTATAGATCGACCAAATAGGGTATCCGGCCAGCACAATGGCCATTATGAATATGGCATAAGCCTGATTGGTAAAAATTACAGTATCTAATGAAAAAGCATAGACTGCCTCTACACCAAACTTCTCTATGGCCTTCGCTGCCTCATCTCCAAAGTAAATCGGATTAAAATGGAAATAAATCAAAGCCGGAAGGCTGATAGTTATACCCACTAAAACACCAATGGCTGTCATTAAGGTAATCTCCATCAGTACTATTGCCTGCAATTGCAGCCGCTTCATACCAACAGCAATCATCACCCCAAATTCGTACTGACGTTCAGCAGTCATCATCAGGTATGTTCCAAACATGCCAAAACCAATGACGAGACAAAGTATCCACAACATCACTTTCCCGCTGATGTTATCCAGTTCAATACTTTGAACCAAATCCGGAACCAAGTCTTTCCAATCCATTACTTCATAAGATTCACGACTATATACTTCCTTTATCTGACTGGTCAATTTTTTGGCATCGTCAGGATCATCAATCACCAATGCTGCGGTGGTAATCAAATCATCGGCCGCATAAAACCATTGGGCCCTTTCCAAATTCATATAAATCAATTGATTGTTTTGCTGTGGCATTACAAACCTGATAATGCCAGTTACCCTGAACAATCCTGCGGCATTGGCCCCATGGTAGCCTTGACCCAGCAATACCACGGTATCGCCAACTTGCGCTTTTAGGTAATTCGCCAAACCCTGGGATAACAAAACGCCCTCATCCCCCGGTTTTAAGTAGTCACCTTCCACCAGTTTGCTTTTTACACGCGTTAAGTCATTTTCTCTCTCCGGATCGATGCCCATGACCAACGCGCCTTTCGTTTGGTTCTTATGTGATGAGAGGGCAAAGGATTCCAGTCGTGGTACATATGTCTGCACTCCTTTTAATGAAGCTACCTGAGCAAGTTTCTCCGGGTCATACTCAAAACTGTTGTCAATTATTTTATCCTTCCAATAACCATTTTTATGTATTTGAATGTAACCTGTATAAAACCGCACTGAATTTTCGATCATCCTATCGTAAGATCCCAGTTGCATGGAACGCATTACACACGCCAGGAGCACGGCAAATGTGATGGACAGGATCGTAATCAATGATCGTCTTTTGTTTCTCCAAATGTTTCTCCAGGCAAGTGT
>CAYNCP010000107.1:0-5998 GCA_964395905.1 uncultured Ohtaekwangia sp. | reverse complement strand
ATCTCATTTAACGGAGCAATAGTTGCGAATGACAAGTTATATCTGCGTTAACGTTTGTAAGGAAACTTTTTTCGCAATCGTTTGTTGTATGAAAAAACCTCAGCACGTCATACATGCACTTCTTATGAAGCACCCCCTGCTCATTCCTTTCCTATTCATGGCCATCGCCCTATTATCGTGTGTCGGCAAAGGAAAAGAGTTTACCTATAATAATGGTGTACCTAAGCACCAGCTGTGGGATCAACTTCTGAAGAAGCATGTAGACTCAGTGGGTCACGTTAGCTACACAGGCTTCCGTGCTGACTCTACCCTACTCAACCAGTATCTTACTTTACTTAGCAACAATCCGCCCAACCCGTCAACATGGAGTAAAGAGGAACAGCTTGCCTATTGGATCAATGCATACAATGCTTTTACAGTCAAGTTAATTGTTGATAATTATCCGGTTTCAAGTATTCGTGACTTACATCCTGCATTTTATGTCCCTCTGCTCAATACAGTTTGGCACATTAAGTTTATTAGCATCGGAGGCAAAAAATTTAGCCTCGATAAAATCGAACATGATATCTTGAGAAAACAATTCAGTGAACCGCGTATTCATTTTGCTATTGTTTGTGCTTCTTATTCTTGTCCTCCCCTGCGCAATGAGGCCTACGTAGCTGAGCGTATTGGCGAACAACTTGAAATACAGACAATCACCTTTGTCAACGACCCAAAATGGAATCGCATTTCAGAAGAGTCGGTAGCACTCTCCTCCATTTTCAAATGGTTCAAAGAGGATTTCACTACCGATGGGTCGCTCATTGAATTCCTTAACCAGTATACGCATTCTAAGATTGCTGAAAATGCAAGCATTGATTACATGGACTATAATTGGTCATTGAATGAATGACCTCATGTCTATCAACAAAAAAGGCTGTCCTTTTGAGACAGCCTTTTTGACTTAACAAAACCTAAACTACTTGTTCACTTCAGTAACTGCAAATATTCCTGGCTCAGGAGAAGGCGCATTACTGTTAGCATTCAATTCATCCTGTGCATAAGGGAAACGCTCAGGATATTGTGTAAAGGTTCCGCTGTTAATTGGAAATGGAACTGTTAGATCGCCATCGTTCTTACGAATTCTTCTTGCATCATTAAACGGAATGAAAGTACCATACAAACTAACATACCTCTCCTCGATTACTTCACGCAAGAATGCCCGTAAGGGAGCTATGCCATCCTGATTTTCTATTCCAGCAGGATCAAAATCTGCTGCTACATAAGCACTATATTGAGTAATGTCTGCAGGTGCAACTTTAGTAAATGCCGCTCCAGAATTAAGGTGGGCTCTTAAGGTATTCAAATGTCCCAGCCCTGTAGCTAAATCAATCGTTCTGGCACCGGCCTCAGCCAAAATCAACAAGTTCTCTTCGTAAGTTACCAGCGGCATTGGAGCCGTTGATTTTGCAACGCCCACCTCAGTGCTAGGTGCATTGCCAATAATTCTGTAGTACTTAGATCTGGCCTCCTCATTGGTTTTTGCATTATTTCTTCCTACGCCTGGGGCAATTAAGCTTTCCAGGTAAGTGCCGGCTGTGCTCATGTAGTCGTTGCGCTCACCCACAAAAGTATTAAGCAAATTGTTATTTCCATTAGCAGAAGTACCAACGGGCTTAAACTTCATAGAGTTTGCATTGCTGGCTATTCCCGACAATGCAGCAGTATAGGCGTTGCCATAATCTTTTACATCCATGTAGTAGCGGGCTTTCAGCGTATATGCTGTTTGTATCCATTTGGTTTTATTCCCAGCATGGAAAATCTCATTCGAGATCGAAGGGTTCGTAGTCAACCCATTGAGGTCAGCAATGGCACCATCTAAAAGTGTTTGCAAACTCGCAAATACTGCAGCCTGACTATCGAAAACAGGATCCTGAATGGCCTCGTTTGGATCAGCTGCTTGCGAATATGGAACATCACCGAATATTTCAGCGGCAGTCCCCACGGCATGTGCTTCCAGTATTTTAGCAATACCTACATAGTTTGGTAAATTGGCCAATTCAGTTTGCATGATACGGCACTGCTTCACAATACCCTGGTAAATATAACTCCAGGTGCTGTTGGTCTCTTCTGTGCTGATATTGTATTCATTCAAACTTTTGTAAAGTAAGAGTTTACCACTGTACTGGCCGGTCCACATGCCTGAAATGCGCTGCAAGTGACTCACCTGAACAGTTATATTCGCCAATTCTGCACCGATAAGAAGTAAATCTGCTGGCGCTTCAACTGGCTCATTCGGATTCACGTTGATATCCTCCAGGATGCTCTCACATCTGGTAAACATCAAAAGGGGTATGAGTATAAATATTATCTTTTTCATATTTTCTTAGTAATTAACTTTTAATGAGAACAGCCATGACCGTGTACTGGGATTGGTGAAATAGTCAATACCAAATCCGTTATCCACGCCTGACTGATTGATTTCAGGGTCGATACCTTTTACGTCCGTCCATAATTTCAAGTTACGGCCAGTCACTCCCAACACTATAGAGTTAAGCTTCATTCTCTTCACAAAAGCGTTGTTCAAAGTATAAGCCAGGCTGATTTCGCGCAAACGGGTCCAACTGCCATCGCTGATGGCAAACTCATTGATCGCAGATCCACCCAGTCCGCCACCCAAAGAGGTGTACCAAGATTCATCCTTTAGCACTGGACCTGCACCAAAGTCTTCAATGTTACCTCTCACTGTTGAACCTGCTGTGAATACGGTTCCATTCGAGTTCACCAGGTTTTGGGTAAGCGTTACCTCATTGCCTACATCCGCATGTGTTCCAAATTGGTAAAGTACAAAACGCGTTCTGTCTGCATAATCACCTCCCTGGAAGGTTTCAAATAGAATGTTAAATGAAAGCCCCTTGTAAGATGTGGACAATCCCAGTCCTCCTCTCCAGTCTGGGTTGGGATTACCCACTACACCTTGATCTGGATCTATTTGAGGAAATCCATTTGCATCTAAAACCAAAGTTCCATCAGGATTTCGTTGTGCCCGGGTAGACCAAAGCACACCCAAAGGTTGACCCTGTACAGCTCTTGAGCTTATCGATTGAGTGGTTAATTCGATCGATGCAGTCCCCTTCAGGTCGGTCACTTCGTTTCTGTTATTGTTGAAGTTACCATACAAATCAACTTTCCAATCCCTGTTCTTGTAAACGGTATAGGATGCATCCAACTCAATTCCCTTATTCGTCATGGTTCCGGCATTGGCAAACTCACTATTGAAACCACTAGACGGTGACAAACCAACTTCAAAAAGCAAGTCTTTTATCTCATTCGAATAATAAGTGAATCCTAAGCTCAACTTATTGTTTAGTAATCTTAAATCCGTTCCAATTTCAAACTCAGTTTTCACTTCAGGTTTTAAATTCGGATTTCCTTTATCGTCATTCAACCTAAAACCACCACCATACAACAATGGGTCAAGACCATCATCGTAGGCATTATAAGTAAAGCCCTCATAGGTTGTTCTGTCTCTATAAGCTGGCGGTTCTACACCCACCTGGCCATAGGCTAGCCTCAATTTGCCAAAAGAAAGCACGGAGTTATTTGCCAACGCAGGCAATTGGGTAAACTGCCAGGCTACATCTGCAGCCGGGTAAAAGAAAGTTCCGGCAATGGTAGAGGCAGCTTCCTGTGTTCCATTCACATTCAAAAAGACTTGATTGTAAAAGTCAAATGCCAAAACGGTATAAAGTCTGTTTGACCTTCTGTGACGATTGGTGTTGTCAGGGAAGAAGAGTTTGGCATTGTTAAAATTGCTAAGATCGGTATTAATCAAAAACTGCTGCGCATCAACACGATCACGCGCATACTTCCTGTCGTTAATATTCCAACCAATGGTTGCGTTCAGGTTGATATCACTGCTGATCGCACGTGTAGCTCTCACGATTCCATCAAAGTTAACTTCCGTTTCTTTAAAATTTTCTGCGTCAAACTGTCCCAACGATGGAACGTTACCCGCAGACCCCATTGGGAAGAAACGCTCTCTACGATCCGTGTAGCTGTCCACTCCACCTCGTAGGATTACATCTACCCAGTTTGATGGTGATATTGTCACTTCTGAGGATACTATAAATCGATCAACTATGGAAGGGTTCTTTAATTCATTGGTCGTCCAAAGTGGATTGTTATACGTGGCATTAATATTGTCCCCCAGGTATCTTCTATATGTACGTTGCCGGCCAGGAAAGGCGGTTCCATTATTATCAAAGTAAGTTCCTTTGTAATCTCTGATATCAAAGTCAGGAGCATTCCTTAATAGGCCAAGGTAAAGACCATTAACGTTTGAACTCTGTTGGATACGATTTGAACTGGTATGAGCATAAGTAGCTTTAGAAGACATCGAAATCCAGTCGTTGAACACGGTATTAGAATTCAATCGCATGGTTGTTCTCCTGTAGTCGGCATTCTTCACGATACCTTTTTGATCAAGGTCTCCGAAACTAAAATAGAAGTTGGACTTTGCCCCACCTCCGCTCACGGATAATGAGTTCTCAAAAAAACTTCCATCCTGGAATACTGCGTCAAAATTCTCATTTAAAAATGTTTGTTGGGAATTTTTGGTGGTAATGGGATAATAGATGGTTCCATCTTCTGCTTCAAAATACCTGCCCGTAGTATTAAATACATCAGGCTCGCCCGTACGATCGGCTATCCGGTCACCCCAGGAATTGGCACTTGTAGGGCTGTAGTTTCCGTTGGAACCCTGTCCAAACTTATCTTGCAAGGGATGTCTTCTATTGATCTGGTCTACAGAATACGTAGAACTGAAAGATATATTCACCTTATCTCCAGCCTTTCCCTTCTTGGTCGTGATCACCACCACGCCATTGGCCGCACGTGACCCCCACAAAGCTGCAGCAGACGCACCCTTCAATACCTGTATTGACTCAATGTCTTCCGGGTTCAAGTCATTGATACGAGATTGCTCTGAAGTACCTCCCGCCCTTGAACCGCTGTTGCCCACCAGACTCGAATTGCTCACTGGTATACCATCTACAATGAACAGTGGATCGGAGGAACCGGTAATCGTGTTTGCTCCTCTAATTTGAATAGTGGATCCTGCTCCAGGGTCACCATTGGATCGGGCAATACGAACACCTGCGGCCTTACCTGCCATACCATTAAGCAATCCGGTCTCACCAGATCTTACCACATCATTGGCTTTAACCACTGCACTGGTGGATCCAAGCTTATCCTTGTTCTGCTCAAAACCCAAAGCACTTATCACAATCTCGCTGAGTTGGGTGACGTCCTCCTGAAGTGCTATGTTGATTACTGATCGGCCGCCAATGGGTTCTGCCAGGGTAGTATAGCCTATAAAACTAAATACAAGCGTGGCATTCTCTTGTACTGAAACCGTAAAATTTCCTGAGACATCTGTAATGGTACCGTTGCTGGTACCTTGCTCAAGCACGTTGACCCCAATCAGGGCCTCGCCATTTGGGTCGGTGACCTTTCCGCTCACCGTCCGCTGCGCAAATGCACTCACTCCGAGAAAGAGAATGAGCACGGTAACTAAGTAGAATTTTTGCATAGGATATATTTAAAATTTGGACAAACGTAAAACTAAAATTTTTTAATCCCAGAAATATTTCTGTTGGTAGGTACGAACGATCATTTGGTAGATAATCTGTGTGATCTGCAAAAAGAATGGCAACAGCATTTCCACGGAGCTTCATAGTTCCGGTAACGGACGACTCTGATTAAAGATTCACGGTCAGGAATTTTTTGAGTCTCACCATCACAAAAAAAATGTAAGTAGCAACTAACGTACCCCTTATGAAGGGATTTGGCAAATCACCTACAGTTTCATTCTTAATATTTCTGCAGAACCTAATTTTCTTGTTTGAGCACAATTTTTCTTTAAAAAAAACTGTTATGTAGCTGACAAGTCCTGAAACTTACAACTGTGACAGGCGCATTAAACCCATTAAAATAAATGAGGTCTAATGGGATGAAC
>CAYNCP010000106.1:0-6114 GCA_964395905.1 uncultured Ohtaekwangia sp. | reverse complement strand
CCAACTTTGAGTTCTTCAAATTTCATTGTTTTCTCCAAAAACTTTAAGAAGTGTGTGCAACAGGACTTGCACCTGTACGCCCTTACGGACCTTTCTTTTTAAGAGAAAGCGGTCTGCTTATTCCACCATGCACACAATAAATCCTATAGGGGATTATACACCAAAACTACTCTGCTACGCAGTTTTACTCATCATCTTCTTTAATATGCTGGCCACGGCAGGCAAAGATAACTCTAATGATAAATCCTGCAATAGCTGGAAGCCCAAATATAATAAATAAAAATACCAAATCTCCATGTTCGCCACACCAATCAAAAATTCTTTAAGAGACATATAGTTCAACTGTATCATGATTGTTTTTAAGTTGTGCCCAAGCGTGAACCAAAATTGATTCTGCTTTCTTAAAGTCCATAAACTCAGTCAACTTAATATCAAATGTTCCTTGAAAAGTTTTACGAACTCCATATAAAGCATATTCAAAACTACTTCCGTTATGTCGTGACCCTATATAGATTTGACAAAGGTCACCAAAGATACCAGAAGCACCACGGAAAATTATATCTTGCATATTCATTCAACAACCCTCTCATTATATTCAATCAAATAACTTCCACTTCAACAATAGTTTCAATCATTTTCTTTTCAACTTTTACAATTGATAATACATCACCCTACCACTTCATTTAATAATTCATGTATAGTATTAAAAACTTTTGCCTTTTCAACTTTTTCAGCATATGAATAATTATGTTTACCACACCAGTAATGATATTCAGCTTTTCTTTTTAGAACAAACATATTTTCTCCTATTTGCGACACTAGGCCGCAGTCATAATATTTGTATATTGTTGATAGCACACAAAATCGGCAAATACTTCACCACTCATTCGCAATGAAGTTTTGTGCCATAATGGAAGCTCACTAAATTTAATCCAGAATTTTCCATTCTCGCACCGATAGGTGAGAACAAATTCGCCACATACCATTACTTCGCCGTAAGGCGATGGGTCGTTCATTGATTCTCTTTCTGCTCTTGTAAGGTAATTGAAAATGGTTCAAACCTCCAACCAGTATCTTCTTTAACGTATCTGCCTTCCTCATAACATTTATGAATTCTTGAATCATCCTCTTCCGAGAGATTATATTGTACTTCACCAATCATTGCATAATCAGGAGTACAATAACAATCTTGATTTGGATATAAACGATTCAATGTAGTACCTAAAAGGCACTTATGAGGACTACAATAGTCGCCGCAGTTTTTTCAATCTTGTTCTGTGATTTCAATAATCATGGTTGCACAGCAATCTTTTCTAAGAGCAAAGATGGTTGGTCACTATTATCAGTCCAACTCCAACAATGAATACAACCTAATGCTTGAAGTAATTTTTGATTCAAAACCTTAACAACAATTGTAACACCATAATGTCCATGAATAATATAGCAACACCCATCTTCAGCTTGACACGGTTTAATCAATTCTGTTTCAACACCACTTAAACTAAGTTTTCTCATAATTGCTCCTCAAAAAAAGAAGGGGCTATAGAGCTAGCCCCATTGTAATTATACCAAAACAGCGTCAGCGGGCACCGTAAAACCTTGCTCATTAGCCTTTTCACGGCGAGTACGCTGAAATTCTTCACGCAACTTCTTAATCTCTTCCTTCCAAATATCTTCCAAATCATAAACAGTTTGCATATTTATATCAGCAAAACCGTAATCAAAAGCCTCTTCATAATCATGTTCATCGCGCCACTTACCATATCCACCTAAAAGCTGGCCACATAGGCACTTAGAACCATCGTTTATATCAAAACTATTAAGATTAAATCGCATAAACCAACCGGGAACTTGCTCGTTCAAATACTTAATACCATTTTCGACTCGTTCTAGCAACATAGTTGTTTCTCCTTGTCTTAGATAGTCTGTTACTAAAAAATACACAGTTCTACGTGAATGAATCGAACATCCATCAATTCCTTATCAGGGAACTATCTTTAACCATTAGACGAACGTAGCGGGTCAATCGGGCAATCGGGGGTGATACACTCAGGAATCATATTTCACTCAATAAATTTATTAAAGTTTTGCCACAGAAATGACGATATAATTTGTAAGGAGAATTTTATGAATTGTGTAAATTGTAATCAAGAAACTAAGAATCCTAAATTTTGCTGTCAATCATGTTCTGCTTCATTTAATAATAAACTACCGAGAAATAGGATGAAAGTCAAGGGTAAATGTAAAGTTTGTAACGAGCCTATTCATTCCAAAAGAAAGTATTGTGACGAATGTTTCAAAACCAGACCTTATACTACTCACTCTAAGTTAAGTAGTTTAACTAAGCGTTGTCTTAGAGACATGAAATCAACAAACGGATATTATACTAATCATTATACTAAAGTTAGAGTACACGCTAGAAAAGTAGCAGTTAAAAACAATATGCTATCCAATGGTTGTTCTAAATGTGGATGGCCTCATCATGTAGAAGTATGTCATGTGATTCCAATTAACAGTTTTGATGATGATATTAAGATTGAAGTGATTAACCATCCATCAAATCTAAAAATACTTTGTCCTAATTGTCATTGGCTATATGATAACACAGAAGTAATTCATAGTGAGACGCGACCTATATCAAACGAATCAATCAATTGGCTATCTATCCCGCCATTAAATTAGTCCGACGCAATGGAGTTGAACCATTTGTACGGCCTTATAAGGACCGCCCTCAAACACCGTCGAGGACACGTCGGAAATAGCCATCGTTTCAGTGGGCAGATGGCTAGCCCGTATTGTCTTAATCGCCGACGGGCTGATTAAGTGACTTAATCGCCGCATCAACCAAATCCTTATACGTCTTGTACTCCGTACACCATGCTTGGTCATCGGAACGTGGTGTTCCATCACTAAGTTCAACCCAATCGCTACCCCATTTAACATCAAACTTCATCATGCGGCCAAACACATAATCGCAATGAACTTCCTCATTATCCAACTTTGGATAAATATGAGGCGGGTTGCGGCCACCGGGATAATCCGTTCGGTTATAAGCAGCATCCCATACCTCTTCTTCTTTAGCTGATGGATAGTCTCTAAGAGCACCCATACCAAAAGCACCACGACAAGCAATCCAAGCCAAGAATACAATACGCTTGGCAACATCCATTCCATTATCAACTTGAACTCGCATTATTCATTTCCTTCCGTTACGGTAGCCTTAGAAATCTTTTCCGCGATACGCTTACGTTCTTTCTTAGCTCCCACGTTCTTGCCTAGCCGTTCATCTAGGCGTTTAAGTTGAGTAAATGGGTCAGTTCTACGAGCTTCGGCAATCTCGATATTGCGTTCCTTACGGGCCGCATTACGATTCTTAGTTCGCTGATTCTTATTAGTCCGAATTTGTTCGTCACTAAGATGTTGCGCCTTATGACGAGCTACAATTGCATTACTATAAGCACCCATACTAAATCTCCTGAATTAGAGAATCAATAATCTTAAATGTGTCGTCCTTATACTCCCAATCCTTCTTATCTGGAAGGTCCATTTCATAAGCAGCTTCAATAGCATCCAATCTACAAGCTGCTTTAACCTTTAACTTTGTTTCAACATAGAAAGTAATAGGAATAATATACTCATATTGAGGATTGCATTCCTTACGTTGCTTAATCTCTTCAAGCCACGCATCCTTACAGACCTTAAAAGCGTAATCTACTACTTGTTCTGGAATACCACGGTCATCAACGCCTTCTTTAACGGTAAATCCAAACTTCCAATGAAGTTCTCGCCAATCATGGACCTTTAATTCCAGTCCGTATACTTCCCTATCAAATCGTGGCTTCAATTCAAGCTGACCAAGAATACATTGGTCAGAACGACTCATATCCAACTTATTAATATCAATCTTTCTAAACCAATCTGGCATAATACTATCAAGCCATTCAGCACCAGCTTTAACTTCTTCGGTATAAGAAAACATTAACTTGCTCCGCAGGATTAAATTTCGTATTCGTAAACAGGTTCAAGAACTAACACATAGGGAAATATAGTTTTCTTATGTGTATACTCAATAATATCTTCCGTTCCTTCTTTGATATTGTACCAAAAACCTTTAATACAAGTCTGCATATAACCAACTATACAATCAGTTGTGTTAAAGAATTCTTTAATAGCACGAGCAGCAGGACAATTCTCAGAAATCGGTAGATTAAGCCAATTATCTGCTTGGGCCATAGTAATGTGTTTTCGCAAAACGGAAATCTTGATTATTGTCATACTGTGTATTTTCATTTAGAACACTTTTAATCATTGCACGCCATCTCCATTCAGTTTTTATATAATTAGGTTTCTTAAACTCATCATCAAATCTGTATTTTTTTGTTTGACGATGAATATAAGGATGTATCTTTTCACATGCTCTTAATGTATCTGCAAACTGAAGTAGTCTTAATCTTTCAGGTATTTCACAACTATACACTTTTAATTCTCTCACCGGCCTTGTGGCGAAATTTCTTGTCGCCAGGGTTCTTTATCGGCGTTTTTCGGAAATTTCTTGAGCCAAAACCCGAAAAAATCCGCACTGATACGGCACCTTTCAAACGTTCGCTTCAAACGCTCGTCGTACCCGATGGATAAAAGTCAGCATAACCATCTGACTCTATTACTTCTTCCCAATGTAGAACTTCTACTGACCAGTTTCCTTTTTCAATCGCTTTTTCAATTGCTTGATACGTGGAATCAATTGACTTGAACATACCATTTGGGTAGTATGAATTATGCCAATCGCCGCAATTATCGAGATAGAGAGTGTAGGCCATCCCCGTATCTCTGATAAACTCTTTACGAAGGACGATATATTTCGTAGACGCATATTTTACCCCTTGTAAAATGACCATATTTATACCCTTCTATATGAATCTGTATCATCAAACCAATACAAACCAACTTCGTTAAGTAATTTTTCATGAGCTTTAAGCTCTGAATAATAACTCTCATCCTTAAATCCAAGCTCAATATATGTATTTAACAATTTTGAGCAGGAAGAAAGAGGGCCATGATAAACAATACGATATTCTGACTCATAAAGAGTTTCCTTACAAATAATAAGGTCTTGTCTCTTTGAGAGGTAAAAACATCTTTGTATGGGGTCAAATTCAATTTTGGCCGCTTTCATTTATTACCTCATCTTTATGGCAAATGCTATATAGAACAGGACTAAAGAGATATCCATTAAATAAGGACATCCATAACTAACCCATATATCAAAACTATTCATAAAATTACCTTGAAGGTTTGAAGTTCATTGATACAATGAAAATAGCAATCACCATGCAAAATATCCGCAGTAACATGATGGTGGCCAAAAAACCATTGTTTAGGCTGATGAGCCTTAAACATTTCTTCTAAAGCACATCGAGTTTTACTAAGCGCATGAATATTAAAGTAGTTTTCACAGATAAATTGAGGACAATCATGTGTGGCCACAATGTCGGGCTTAAACATACCGAAGATTTCAATCGCCTCACTTAGTTGCTTAAAGCTCAATTCTTCATCGGGCCACCAATCTACTCCTACAGTTCTTCCTGCTTTATCGCAAGAATTCGCTCCACGAACGTAGAAAATTTCATTCCACATTCCATAATCACCCAAAAAGTTATCGGGTTGATTAAAGGAACCATCCTCTAACTTATTATACGCATCATGGTTTCCACCGATAATCTTATGAAAGCGACTGTCGGCGTTAATGCGCTTATATGTATCCTCAAAGCCAAAGTCACCCAACTGTAGCGTTAGAGGATGTTTACGCACAATTCTATTATATTCATCGACATTTCCATGAATATCGCCAATAAGCGTAATTTGCATATTATCTCCTAAATTGTAGGGCGGCTGCCCGAAATCTTGCTAGTTAGACTAGGACAGTTTATACTTCTAATTATTGTATATCTTTATAAGATAAGTAATCTCTTATTTTTCTAATTGATGTTGGTCCAACATGAAATATCTCTGATAATTGTCTAGGATTTAATATACTTTTTCTAATAAATAATATATCATCTTTCTTTAATTTTCTGGTTGTTTTACTATATTCTGGACAGCCTCTTTTTGTTAACC
>CAYNCP010000105.1:0-6176 GCA_964395905.1 uncultured Ohtaekwangia sp. | reverse complement strand
GAGTAGATTGAGTTACTCAACTTGAAAAAGGCCATCACTTGTGATGGCCTTTTTTTATTTCAACTAGAAAGGGTTGCCCTGTTGGCGAATAATTCAGAATCTTTTTCTGCCGGACGTCAAAATAACCCAACTCTAACGCAATTTGGTAGATTTTTAGGCTAGCTACTTTGGCTAGATTTGCTGGTATGTTTAGAGTGCTTCCCATTGTAATACTGCAGTTAGTAGTAAATAACATACTGTGTGGACAGAATTTTGAAGTTACACAATACAATGTCCGGGAAGGCTTACCGCAATCTCAGATCACTTCCTTGTTGGAGGATGACTTTGGCTATCTTTGGATTGGCACACGTGGGGGAGGTTTGTCATATTTTGACGGCAAGCAATTTAAAACTTATACACGAGATGATGGCCTGATGAGCAATCTCGTTCTTTCATTATTTAAAACGAAGGAAGGAGACCTTTGGTTAGGTGGTCGAACAGGAGTTCAAAAGTTTGACGGTCTTGAGTTCAAGTCTTTTGTATTGGAAAAACGGATTCAGAAAATATTTCAGTTTTACGACACATTGTTTTGCTATGATCAACAATTTCAGCTAACAAAGATTTATAAGGATTCAGTAATTGGCACAAGCGACAGCGAACATGTAGCTTCAAACAACTTCATTGGAGTCTACAACAATTCAACTACCGGGTACTACACCATTACAAAACAAGATCAGTTATTTTATAATAACCATGCAGGAGCCCATTTGATTAAGTTAAACGGATTGAAACCATTGGGCGTGCACTTTGTTGGAAAAAGAATATGGCTAAATACAAATGAAGGTACATTCGAAATAGATGAAAATCAGAAATTGAATCCAATTGAACCCCGGGTTCGATTCCCTGTTGTTTTGTATGAGAGGAGTGATGCCGTTTGGTATAAAGGGCAAAATGGGTTGGTTCGGGAGGAATTTGGATCGACAGGGCGCAAACAGCTTTTTGAAATCGGCTCCAACCATTATGTTGGACTAATTGATCGGGAGGGAATAATCTGGATAGGCACTAATGGTCAAGGGCTCTTTAAATATCAGGTTTCAGAATTCGAAAGAATCAACGGTATTGACGGAATGGTAACATCCGTGCTGAAAGATGGCGCCAATATTTGGGTAGGCACCAAACACGATGGTCTTTATTTGATTCAAAATGACCAGATCAAACGACATTATCAGTTCGGAGAAGCTGGCCAGAATAGCGTGAGCAGCATTAGACGAGATAATCATGGAAAAATTTGGCTAGGAACGGATGTTGGGCTGGGGCGAGTAAATCAGCATAAAGAATTGGAGTGGTTCACCAGGCGCGATGGCTTGTCAAGTGATTCAATTACAGATATTGCATTTGACAATGCAAATCGGGTTTGGCTCACTTTTAAAAGTGGATCAAATATCAATGTGTATGATGGTAATGATTTTAAGGTTTTATCATTGCAAGATTCAATCAATCCGGGTCGATTTTATCAAATGGTGTATGTGGAGCAACAGGATAGAATATATGTTGCCACTGACAATTCGGTTCTTTATATACAAGACGAGAGATTTGAGCGCCTTCAAATACCGGGATATAGAAAATCAGCTGCCTATTCTATCGATCGCTTTAAAAAGGACTATCTGGTTATTGGCTATGCAGCTCGTGGTATTGCTCTTTATGATATAACAAACGAAGAAGTGCGGCACTACGCCAGGCCACAGGGTCCCACAGTTATTTACTTTACAGGCACTGACGCAGAAGATTTTGTTTGGCTGGGAAATGAACTGGGTATTGCCAGGCTAAGATTCAATAACGAATTGGAAATAGCGGAATTCCTTCACTTCGGCAAAATCCATGGTCATGAAAACAATCAATCCAGTTTCAATTCTTATGACATTGGAAGCAAAGATAAATATTTTGGACTTACCGATGGGCTTTACAAGTTTGTGGGGCCAGTTCAAGTGGTTGATCAGCCGTTGCACCTCACCAGTGTTGAATTGTTTTATGGTGAAGAACAGATAAGTTCTTACTCAGACAGCCTTGCTTCTTTTTTCAAGTTTCCTTATCAACCTGTTTTTCCGAGCAAGATGAACCACCTTACTTTTAGTTTTGGGCAAGTCAACAAGCTCAATCCAGAGGCTGTGGTATACAAGTATATATTGGAAGGTTTCGAGAAGCACTGGTCACCGCCCACACGGCAAAATAAGGTAACATATAGCAGCATCGGACCGGGTAAGTATACTTTCAAAGTGATCGGCATTGACAGAAATGGACTCTGGGAAAGAGAGCCACTCAGTTATTCATTTACGGTAACGAAACCATTCTATCTCACCAACATCTTTGTAATGGGATGTGTCGTCCTGCTGATTCTCCTTGTTTTTATTATTGTTTACTTAAGAGGTAAACATCAAGTAAAAAAAGCGTTGGAGATTGAGCAGATACGACAACAGGAAAACGCTAAACTAAGAAAAGAGATAGGTCGTGACTTCCACGATGAAATGGGTAACCAGTTGGCGCGCATAGTCAATTATGCCAGCCTGGCGCAACTCAACAGCCAAGATGTTTCTAAAACACTGTTTAAGATTGAGGAATCGGCAAAGGATTTGATTGTAGGTACACATGATTTTATTTGGGCACTAGACGTAGCAAATGGTGATGTTTCTAACCTGTTTGCTCACGCACGAGATTATGGTGAAAGGCTTTTCAATGATAGCGGAATTGACTTCCGGCCATCATACAGTATTAAAACTAACTACAGACTTCCATTTGGGTATTCTCGTCAAGTGAATTTGATCCTGAAAGAATCCATGACAAATGCTTACAAACATTCGAGAGCAACATGGGTCATGCTTACATTTGAAGAGGATGAGCACGGCCCCATTTTTGGTGTATGCGACAATGGACTAGGGATAGCCTTAGACGTAATAGAAAATTCAGATGGCGGAATTTCAAACATGCTGTTTCGGGCATCTAAAAATAATTTCAACATCACAATCACAAGGGGTCACAATCACAAGGGAACTAAAATTCAATTGAATCTGAATATTAAACTGCCAAAGCCATGAGAAGTTTATTGAAAAGAAGAGTATTTATTGTTGAAGACGACAAAATACTTCGCGAGAGTTATGAGACCATAATAAATAGCTCAGATCGATTCATGGTGGTAGGCACCTATAAAACAGGAGAAGAGGCATTTGCTGATTTTAATAAGAAGAAACCGGACATCGTATTAATGGACATAGAACTGCCAGGTCAAAACGGAATTGAGACCACGCTGGCAATTAAAGAAAAATACCCTCAAGTTGAGATAGTAATGCTAACCGTTTATGCTGACAATGATTTGGTGTTTAAGGCGTTAAAAGCTGGCGCATCTGGTTATATCACTAAAAGTGCGAACTACCTTGAATTGCTAAGTGCCCTCGAAGAAATAGTTAAGGGAGGAGCGCCAATGAGCACAAAGATTGCTCGAATGGTAGTAAGCAACATGCACAAGAACCCGAATTCTCCATTAACAAAGCGGGAAAAGAATGTAATCCAGTTGCTATCAGAAGGAAAAACCTATTCTCAAATATCCAGTATTCTCGATATCTCACCAGAAACAGCCAAAACCCATATTCGGAATATTTATTCGAAACTGCAGGTAAACAAAAAATCTGATGCCATTGAATTGGCTAATCTGCATAAGTTGATTTAACAGTGCCAAAATTTTAAGAGGTATTTTCCATCCGTTATAGCTTGTCAATATGGGTTATTAAAGATGAGCACCAATACCACAAATTCCACAGGAGCCGGAAATTAAATTGTACCCTTAATACCCCTTTAATGACCTAAAGATTGATTTTACTACTACTTAATAGGGGGTTTTATTGCCCAGCATTATAATGAACTTTGAGTAATGCTCAGAAGTGTAATGCCTCCAGTTGGAGGAGCGTGCCTTCCTGTGCAGAATTTTTATCTTCAAACTAAACCAAATCCTATGAAGAAGTTTTTACTATTATGCTTCTCATTCGTTTTTGTACTCAGTGCATGGGCGCAAGAGCGAGTGGTTTCAGGTAAGATCACAGCCGCAGAAGACGGCTCGACCTTACCTGGCGTGAACGTGGTTCTGAAAGGAACTACGAACGGTACGGTTACCGATGTAGACGGTAACTACCGGTTGAATGTGCCGTCAGCAGGCGGAACATTGGTGTTCTCATTTATTGGTCTACAGTCTCAGGAAATCGCCATTGGCGAACGCTCCATCATCGATGTGAGCATGGGAGCGGACGTTCAACAACTTACTGAGGTAATCGTTACTGCGGTAGGTATTGAGCGTGAGAAAAAGGCGCTGGGTTATTCTGTGGCATCAGTAAGTGCAGATAACCTTCAGCAGCGTTCAGAGGTAGACCCGTTGCGTGCCCTGCAAGGCAAGATGCCGGGGGTAAACATCACTGGTGGTGGTGGTGGACCCGGACAATCTACCAAGATCAACATTCGCGGTATTTCTTCATTGACAGGAAATACGCAGCCGTTGTTTGTAGTGGATGGTATTCCGTTCGACAACTCGGTAAACTCTAATACTTCTCAAGGTTCAGGTGGAGAGGATGCCGGTAGAAACACACTATATTCCAACCGTGCCTTTGACCTTGATCCCAACAACATTGCCAGCATCTCTATATTAAAGGGCGCGGCAGCGGCAGCATTGTATGGTTCACGTGCCACCAATGGTGTGGTGATCGTAACCACCAAAGCAGCCAGCAAGGGAACCAAGAAAGGCATGGAGATCAACCTTACCTCTGCTTACAACGTAGAGGAGATTTCCGGAATTCCTGACTACCAGGATGTGTATACCCAGGGATCCAACCAGGTGTACAATGGTGGATTCATTGGAAACTGGGGCGCTCCGTTTGCCAACCACGTAGATGCCATCAATGCACAGTACGGCACCAGTTATGGCAAGTCATATGGTGTATATAGTGGAACCGGTATCTATGGAACCGGAACCAAGACCGGGCCTTATCCTGATGGAACAGGACCCCATCCTTGGACCAATGCAGGTCAGAATGGAGTCGGTTTGCCTCAGTTCTATGATGCCGAAGGTTATCCATTGGCGGTACCCATTGTGCCTCACGATATCATCGGAGGATTCTTTGAGCAAGGACATACCCAGGAGAATTCCTTAACCATTTCCAATGGATCAGAGAAAGTGAATTTGAATGCCAGTGTATCGCGCATGGACCAAACCGGTATGATTCCTAATTCAGGAGCTACCCGTACGACCATCAGCTTCGGTGGTAATGGTCAGTTGGACAATGGTGTATTTATCTCTGGTAACGTCAACTATGTGAACACCACTCAGTTTTCACCTCAGTCAGGTGCCAGTGCGTTTAACGACTACTTCGGAGGAGGTGGTGGTTCTATTTATGCACGTTTGTTTTATTTGCCACGTAACGTGAACCTGAACGGATATCCTTTCGAGCACCCTATTAACGGTAACAACCTGTTTTACAGAGCGCTTGATAACCCTCGCTGGATTGCCAAGTACAACCAGTATACATCAGATATCAACCGTGCCTATGGTTCGTTTACTGCTGGTTACGATATTACCGAGTGGTTAAACGTGTTGGTAAAAGGAGGTATCAATACCTATACAGACTTGAGAAAAGATGTAGTGAGAAGTGGTGGTGCCAATGAGCCATTGGGCCACGTGTGGAACGATGACCTGACCAACACCGAGCAGGACTACAACTTTATCGTAACTATTCAGAAGGACCTGAACCAGGATCTGGCTTTCCGTGGTATCGTTGGATATAACGCCAACCAGCGTGACTTCAGACGCAACAGGGTAACCGGTACAGGAATTATTTCTGATGGATTGAATACAGGATTGTATCGTTTGGATGCCACCGTATCACAAATTGCAACCCGTGATTACACCAGCCAAAGAAGATTGAACGGTGCGTATGCCGACCTTTCGTTGTCATACCGCGATTACTTGTTCCTGAACTTAGCGGGACGTAACGACTGGTCATCTACCCTGCCTAAGGAAAACAACAACTATTTCTATCCTTCAGCCAGTGTTTCCTTTGTGCTTTCCGAAGCGCTTACCATGCCGGCATTCCTGAACTATGCGAAAGTACGTGTGGCTGCTTCGAAAGTAGGTAATGATGCGGATCCATTCCTGACTTCTACCA
>CAYNCP010000104.1:0-6433 GCA_964395905.1 uncultured Ohtaekwangia sp. | reverse complement strand
CCAAATCGCTGAAAAAACCGGAATAGATAAAGCAGATGTGTCACATTCCATTGAAGCCTTTTTCAACATTGTAAAAACATCCATGTCCTCCGGCCAAAACATCTACATCCGTGGATTTGGCAGTTTTGTAAATAAAAAAAGAAAGAAAAAGATCGCCCGCAACATTTCCCGCAATACGGCCATCATCATTGACGAACACTATATTCCCAGCTTTAAGCCTGCTAAGATTTTTGTGAACAAAATCAAAAACAGCGAAAAGGTAAAGCAGCTTGCTGAAAAATAGCAGCAGTCATTTGTCAATCGGTTGGACCTTGGTGGATGACTCGCCCCAAATGACCTTATGTTAAAAACCCGCATTGTTCTAGTTCTTGTGAGTGTCGCCATAATTTGGCTTTTATTTTTATTGCCCAAAGTGGTGGTGGAAAATGAGAGCCAGATGGAAGAGACAGAGGAGCAGTCTGTTGAGGGCGACCCGCACACTACCGCACCTGCAGCTTTAAGAGCATCCATTAATTCCTTGAATGCCCAATACTTAGAGGCATCGGAAAATCAAAAAAGTGCTATCTTTGCCGACTCTTTGGCAAGCTTGTACTCCCAGGCTGGTCAATTTGACAGCGCAGCGTGGTTTGCTGAGAAAGCCGCATCGTTCTTTAAAGACAACGAAAGCCTCTTAAAGGCCGGCAACAGGTATTACGATGCCTATACTTTTGCCCTGGACCCTAAAAAGCAGGGGGAAATGGCTGAAAAGACCCGATTCTTTCTGGGGCAAGTATTAGAAGCAGAGCCGGACAATCTGGGTGTAAAGACCAAGATGGCGATGACTTACCTCAGTTCACAAAACCCCATGCAAGGCATTACCATGCTTAGGGAAGTGCTGGAGGTGGATCCTTACAATGAGGAAGCACTCTTCAACATGGGTATGCTTTCCATTCAGTCGGGTCAATATGAAAGGGCCATAGAAAGATTGGGGGAATTGGTTTCAAATTACCCCAACCATGTACAGGGTCATTTGTTGCTTGGCGTTGCCTACATGAACACGAAGGACAAAGAGAAGGCCAGGGCCGAATTTGAACTTGTAAAAAAACTGGATACAGATCCTGCAGTTGTATCAGCTGCTGATTCTTATCTGAAGGACTTAAAATAATGTTAAACCATTCCGTGCCGATAGCTATCGGCAGTGGATTAAAAGAAATTTGTATGCCAAGCGGTAAAAAGAGAAAAAAGCACAAAATGGCTACTCATAAGCGCAAGAAGCGTTTGAGAAAGAACAGACACAAGAAGAAGTAATACATTCGAAAGATGTAATTTTTAACATCCAATTTTAAAGTTTTGAGTAACGAACTAATCATTAGCGCAACTCAAAACGGATGTCGCATAGCACTTCTTAAGGATAAAAATCTTGCCGAATTTCATAACGAAGAAGAAGGAAGCAAGTTTGTAGTTGGTGATATTTACCTGGGCACCGTTAAAAAAGTAGTTCAGGGACTTAACGCAGCATTTATAGATATCGGGTACGAAAAGGACGCATTCCTTCATTACCTCGATCTGGGTGCGCAGTACGGGTCGCTCACAAAATTCACCAAACTAGTCCGGGCTAAGAAGATTACCGGAGGTCGATTGGACAAGCTCCAATTGGAAAAAGACATTGACAAGCACGGGAAAATTTCCCAACAGCTTTCCAAAGGTCAGATCATTCCGGTGCAGGTGGTGAAAGAACCCATTTCCACCAAAGGGCCGCGACTTTCGTGCGAGTTATCCATACCAGGCCGCTACCTGGTGCTGGTACCATTTAGCAACACAGTAAGTGTTTCTAAGAAAATAACCAGCAGCGAAGAGCGCAAACGCCTCCTTCGACTTATTCAGTCCATTAAGCCTGCCAATTTCGGTGTCATCATTCGCACGGTGGCCGAAAGCAAAGAAGTGGCTGAACTTGACAAAGACCTGCGCAACCTCACCAAAACCTGGGAAGAGGGGATCAAGAGAATGGTCACCGCCAACCCACGTGACAAAGTGATTGGCGAAATCAGCAAAACATCATCAATCCTGCGCGATGTGCTCAATGAATCTTTCGATAATATTATTGTCGATGACAAAAAGATTTTTGAGGATACCAAGGCTTACATACGCACCATTGCCCCCGATAAGGAGAAGATCGTAAAACTGCATACAGGGAAGGCTAAAATTTTTGAACAATACAACGTTGAAAAGCAGATCAAGTCTGCATTTGGCCAGACAGTAAGTTTGAGAGGAGGAGGATACCTGATCATTGAACACACCGAAGCGTTGCACGTGGTAGATGTGAACAGTGGTAACAAATCCAACCGGGAAGAAAACCAGGAAACCACTGCCTTAAGTGTAAACCTGGAAGCCGCCAAAGAAGTAGCCAGGCAACTTCGTCTGCGCGATATGGGTGGCATTATTGTGGTGGATTTTATTGACATGAGGAGTGCGGAGAACAAGCGACTCATCCACAAAACCATGAAGGACGAGATGTCCAATTCAGACCGCGCCAAGCATACCGTACTTCCGCTTTCCAAGTTTGGGTTAATGCAAATAACCCGTGAGCGGGTGCGCCCTCAAATGAATATTGCTACCGTAGAAACATGCCCCACGTGCAATGGTTCCGGTTCGATAACGGCATCCATTTTGGTTTCCGACATCATTGAAAAGAACATTGAGCATCTCATGGTAAAACAGAACGAGAAGCACCTAGTCATCGCCATGCATCCTTATTTGTTTGCCTACTTTACCGCAGGCATTATTTCGAGAAGAACAAAATGGCTCTTTAAATACAAACGCTGGGTAGAACTGGTGCAAGACACCTCACTGGGGGTAACCGAATGCAAATACCTGAACAAGGATGGCGAGGAAATTGAGCTGAGCCAGCCCATTTTAGCTGTTTAAATTAGGCTTTGGCTGTCATCCTGTCACCTTTTTAAGGTGTGGAATAATATTTGGAAAGCTTAGGCAGAATTAAATTCAATAAATCATGCAGGAAAAGGGTACCATTTCAATCCATACCGAGAATATATTCCCCATCATCAAGAAGTTTCTCTACTCAGACCATGAGATCTTTTTGAGGGAATTGGTCAGCAATGCTGTTGATGCCACTCAAAAGTTAAAGAAACTGTCCTCACTGGGTGAGTTCAAAGATGAACTTGGAGACCTTCGCATCGAGGTAAAATTTGATAAAAAGAAAAAGACCATTACCGTAAGTGACAAGGGTATTGGTATGACTGCGGAAGAAGTAAAAAAATACATCAACCAAATCGCATTTTCCGGTGCCGCAGAATTCGTGGAGAAGTTTAAAGACAAGGGCGATGCCAAGGACATCATCGGAAAGTTTGGCCTTGGTTTCTATTCCTCTTTTATGGTGGCCGATAACGTTGAAATTCTCACCAGGTCTTATACCGCTGATGAAAATGGGGCTGCCAAATGGCTTTGTGATGGGTCGACAGAATTTTCGATTGAGCCCGCCACAAAGAAGGAAAGAGGTACCGACATCATTCTGCACATCAACAAAGACTCAGAAGAGTTTCTGGATGAATATAGAATCAAAGGAATCCTAGAAAAGTACTGCAAGTTTCTCCCGGTAGAAATCAAATTTGGTACGAAAGAAGAAAGCGTTGAAGATGGAGTAGACAAAGACGGAAAGCCCAAGTATAAATCGGTAAAAAAGGATAGGATCATCAACAACCCGGATCCACTATGGACCAAGTCTCCCAAAGATCTGAAGGATGAGGACTACCTGAAATTCTACAAAGAGTTATACCCTTTTTCTGAGGACCCACTGTTCTGGATTCATCTCAATGTTGATTATCCTTTTAATCTTACCGGCATTCTTTACTTCCCTAAAGTGAAGAATGATTTTGAGCTGCAAAAGAACAAGATTCAACTATACTCTCGCCAGGTCTTTATTACAGACGAGGTAAAAGATGTGGTTCCAGATTTCTTAATGCTGCTACATGGCGTTTTGGATTCACCCGACATTCCTTTGAATGTCTCACGCAGCTATTTACAATCAGACGCCAGTGTGAAAAAGATCAGCCAGCACATCACCAAAAAAGTGGCCGACAAATTATCAGAGATGTTCAAGAAAGATCGCAAAGAGTTTGAAAAGAAATGGGACGACATCAACATATTTGTCAAGTATGGCATGATCAGCGATGAGAAGTTTTACGAAAAAGCCAAAGACTTTGCCTTACTTAAAAATGTGGATGGTGCCTATTTTACTTTTGATGAGTACAAGGAAAAGGTAAAAGATCATCAGACCGACAAAGACAAGCAAACGGTTTACCTGTACGCATCTGATGCCGGCAAGCAGGATACTTACATCCAGATGGCCAAGGACAAATCGTATGATGTGCTGCTGATGGACGGTGTGCTCGACAGTCATTTTATCAGCAACCTGGAGCAGAAGTTTGAAAAAACGCAACTCAAGCGCGTAGATAGCGACACCATCGATAAGCTCATCGCCAAAGACGAGAAAATCGAAAGTGTCTTAAGCAAAGAAGAAGAGGAGCAGATCAAAGGCATTTTTGAAAAGGCCATTAACAACAAAAGCATGGCGGTTGCGGTCGAATCTATGTCACCTGCAGACCTTCCTGTGACAGTGACCATGAGTGAATGGATGAGAAGGATGAAAGACATGGCCAAGACAGGCGGAGGCGGCATGCCTTTTATGGGATCCATGCCCGACTCATACAGCGTGGCTGTAAATGCCAACCACAACGTGATTCAAAAAGTGTTGAAAGCAGAAACAGAAGAACAAAAAGTTAAGTTAGCTAAGCAAGCTTATGACCTGGCGTTGCTCTCACAAAACATGCTGACCGGAGCCGACCTCACCAGCTTTATCAAGCGAAGCGTGGAATTGGTGTCTTGATCTCCATAAGCAGGCGTCCAGAGGGGCTAAACAACAATCCATTCGAAGGATTATACATTTTGTATAATACATTTTGTATAATACATTTTGTATATTTGAAGTATGGACCGCAAATTAACCACACCATTTCCTGTAACAGGGTATCCGGGGCCAGCTTATTTCTGTGATCGTGAGCAGGAAACAAAGGAACTGATTGATGCGATCAGCGCCAGCAGAAATGTTACCCTTTTCTCCATACGGAGAATGGGGAAAACCGCCCTTATCCATCACTTGTTTCATGCTTTGTCAGAAAGGAAAAACCTGATTACCATTTATGTAGACATCATGCCTACTGCTAACCTGAATGGGTTTGCCAATCAACTGGCGACCGCACTTGCGCAGGCTTACCCCGAAGAATCGTCTTTTGGCAAAAAGATTGGGCAGTGGATAAAAGGACTTAGGCCGATAGTTTCGTTTGATCCATACAATGGCTTACCCCAATTTTCTTTTGAAATGGGCCTCCCGGATAAACAACAAACGACCATAAAAGCTCTGCTCCAATTTCTTGATCATAGCGGAAAGAAATCAATCATCGCCATTGATGAATTTCAACAGATTACAAAGTATCCTGAAAAACAAACCGAAGCCTGGCTTCGATCAGAGATTCAGACATTAAAAAATACGAACTTTATATTTTGCGGAAGTCAAAAGCACCTTTTGTTCGAGATGTTCAATTCAGCCAAACGTCCTTTTTATGCGAGCACACAAATGCTTCAGATTGGCACTATTCAACAGCCGGTTTATGCCGATTTTATTAAACTTCATTTTCGCAAGGCAGGTATTTCCATTGCCCCTGAAGAGATAAACTTTCTGTTGGAATGGTGCAGAATGCATACTTTTTACGTCCAGTCGTTATGCAACAGGCTTTTTCAATCGGGCATAAAAAAAATATCCAGACTCATTATTCAAAATACCATCGACAAGATATTTAAGGAGCACGAAGCTGTGTACTTTACTTATAGGGAATTACTCACTGACGCACAGTGGCAGCTTTTAAAAGCCATCGGCAAAGAAGGCAAGGTTTTCGCCCCTACTTCCATGGGCTTCATTCAGCGTTATCAATTGGGAACACCCGCTACAGTAAAACGTTCCCTGGATGCATTACTGCTAAAAGAAATGATTTTCAGGGAAAACGATAGTGAAAGAAGCTACCTACAGGTATACGACCTGTTCTTTAGCAGGTGGCTTGAAAGCAAGCAGTAAAATATTCTGTAAAAATTCTTGAACCAATCCTGGGAAACATAGGATGTTACAAACTATTGGGAATCGTGATGATGATTGGTGAACGGGATGCGGATAGAAACATGCATGGTTCCTTCAGGCTGTACACAGGTAAAATAAATTCTTACTAACTTCGTTATTCATTCTAAACCAATAAAACCGGAGTTTTCCGAATGAATCGCCTTTACTTTTTGGTATTTGCATTACTTCTTAGCCCATTGGCATTTGGTCAACCCGGACAGGAGGCCCGTATCGTTGAGGGGCAATTTACTTTTGATACCGACAAGCCAT
>CAYNCP010000103.1:0-6694 GCA_964395905.1 uncultured Ohtaekwangia sp. | reverse complement strand
CTGAACGGCTACAACCCCGTGAAAACCGTTTACGCACAAATGAACACCAGTGTGCACATGGATAAGACCCAGGGTGTTGATAACGCCATTATAATAATAGAGTTTGAAAACGGGGTGGTGGCCATGGCAGAAGAAAGCTGGACCAAATTGGGCGGTATGGACGACAGGGCTGAGATTCATGGATCTGAAGGCGTGGCCTACGCAGATGTACTTCAGGGCAATTCCATTCAAACTTACAGCACCAAAGGAGTTGGATATGCAGTGGAAAAGGCCGGAAACACTGTTGGTTGGAGTTATACGATGTATGAGGAAGTTTGGAACTATGGATTCCCGCAGGAGTTTATTCATTTTGTTGATTGTGTGAAAAATGATAAACAACCTCTTGTAACGGGAGAAGACGGCAAGGCCGTGCTTGAAATTATTTACGCGGCATATGCATCAGCAGGTACGGGTACTAAAATTTCGCTGCCATTCAAGACAGCAATTGATAAACCCTATAAGCTGTGGAAACCATAATAGACAAATGATGAACCGAAGAGAAGCCTTGCAATTAACAGCCGTTGCCCTTGGCGGAACGATCATTGGCGCAGAACTATTCCTTTCAGGATGCTCGGGACGTAATCAATCGGTTACCTTGTTTTCAGCTGAAGATGTACAATTGATGGATGAGATTGGAGAAACTATTTTGCCAGAATCAGACCGCTCTCCCGGTGCGAAGGCGGCACACATTGGCGAATTCATGAGGGCAATGGTCACAGATTGCTATGATGAACAAGAACGCAAGGATTTTATGGATGGGTTATTGATCATCAGAAAGCAAGCAGAAAAAGAATATGGCATGAGTTTTAATAAATTGCCTATGGATGATCGGCTGAAGTTACTCTCCATGTACGATCAACAAGCACAAAAAAATGACAAGCACTTTTTTGGCATGATGAAGCAACTCACCATTTGGGGCTACTTCACATCAGAGCCAGGCGCAACCCAGGCACTAAGGTACAATCCTGTGCCTGGCAGATTTGAAGGATGCATACCCTATCAAACCGGTGATAAGGCCTGGGCGTGATGAACATCCACTACTGCCAGAACTATTATCAGCTAAGCCAGCTTGCCGCATCCATTGTCATTGAAGCCGTTGCCCGAAAGCCGGATTCACTTTTATGTGCAGCCACAGGTAATTCACCAACAGGATTATACGATCGGCTCGCATTAGATCATCATAAGAATCCAGGAATGTTTAACCAACTTCGGGTCATTAAACTTGATGAATGGGGAGGCATATCTATGAACAATCCAATCTCATGCGAGGCCTACCTCCAAAAACACATTATTGGACCGCTTCAAATTTCCAAAGACAGGTATTTTGCATTCCATTCCAGCCCTGAAAGCACAGTAAATGAATGTAAAAGAATACAAAATGAGATAGAGAATTACGGGCCCATCGACATATGCATTTTAGGAATCGGAACAAACGGTCATATCGGATTGAATGAGCCAGCGCCAGCTCTGGTGGCCCATTGTCATGAAGCCAGCCTCACAGATCATACTTTGCAACATCAAATGATTCAGTCTGCAATCGATAAGCCCCGGTTTGGGTTAACTTTGGGCATGAAGAACATTCTGGAGTCGAAAATAATTCTTTTGTTGATCACAGGTAGCCATAAGCAGAAAGTAACCAGGCAGTTATTAACACAAGAAATCACAACACAACTGCCTGCTTCGTTTCTTTGGCTCCATTCACAAGTAACCTGTATTATCGATAAAAACATCTCTTGATATTCCTGACTAATATATCCCTCATAAGTTTATATGGAAATAAGAATTATATTTGATTTTAACCTCGTGCAATGACCCGGTCTTTAAATGCGTATGGACTCGTATCCCTTTTTGTTTTATTAGTTATCGCAGGCATATATTTCTATTTAAAGGAAAGCGTGCCCACGCTTTACATCAACGAGTTCATGGCCAACAATATTTCGTGCTGCCCGGATACTGATGGAGCAAGAGAAGAATTCAACGACTGGATTGAAATATATAATCCGGGCACCCTTCCAATTGACATCGGGGGCATGTACCTGTCCCAAAACAGCAAAAAGCCGCTGGGCCATAAAATACCTAAAACGAATAGCCAATTAACCACTGTCGCTCCGGGTGGCTATCTGGTGTTGTGGGCTGACGGTAGCCCGGATCAGGGCATACTTCATCTCAGCTTCAAGCTTAATCAAAATGGAGAGTACATTGGACTATATCATGAAGATGGGCGTAAAATTGACGGGCTCGATTTCGGGGCACAAATTGAAAATAAGTCGTATGGAAGGGCAACCGATGGAGGCATGGGTTGGAAAATGTTTGACACACCAACACCCGGCCAATCGAACAATTAATCAATTAAAATTCTCAAAGTGGATCTAACTGAAGAAAAATCCCATAAAATAAAAAATGCACGTGGAAAGGAAACGCTTTTCCGCGTTGCCTATCGCGGCCAGAACAGTCTTATCCAGGTAGCCGACAACAAGGCTAATATTATCATCAGTATCAACACCATGATTCTTTCTTCCATTATCGCCATTACGGGATATGGCGTGGTGGCAGGGCAAATAGAAACTTATGATGCGAAGGCACTGGTGCCCGTGGTGCTCATAATTATTTCATGTCTTTTCTCTATGATTTTTGCCATACAAGCTGCACGACCAAAAATCATAAACGCGAATAAAAAAGGTTCCAGCAAAGAGAAATCAAGTCTTTTATTTTTCGGTGTGATCGCTGGGTATCGACAGCAAGAGTACCTTGATGATCTAAGGACCATGATGGATACAGGCAACGAATTATACGAGCACATGAGCATAGACCTCTACAATCAGGGGCTCATACTTCACCGAAAATATAATTTGCTGGGCTATGCCTACCAAATATTCATGTTTGGCTTTGTGCTTAGCGTGCTTGTCTTTTTAGGGTTTCTAATATTTGGAAGCTAATCAGACTTAAAATTTGCAAAATTCCAGTTATCAATAATATAGCCATTCAATACTTTATCTTTGGGGGATGAATCCTCGTTTCTGGACACTTTTGTCCTTGCTTATTGTAATTGTAAGCGCCTCAAGTTGTAATCAGGGAAAGGTATTGCGTACTGTCCACGTTACAGTTGATTCACTCAGTCAAATTGAACTGGTGAATGACACATTGGTCAGACCAATTATATACACAAACGTTTCAGGATTAGAAGTTCAACCCGCAGAGGTAACTAAGAAACTTTTCATTTCTATCATGCTGCCAGCCATACTAATAGCAAAGCATGACCTAAACGAAAACAGGAATAAGGTCCTGGAATTACGATCTAAAAAAAGATGGAATCAGAAGGATAGCGCTCACTACAATGACTTCAAATTTCAATACAAGGCAACCGATATTGATAACTTACTGAAAAGAATGACACCGCCCCCCAACAGTATCGTGCTGGCGCAGGCGGCTATCGAAAGCGGATGGGGACAATCCCGGTTTTTCAGGGAAGGCAACAACGTTTTCGGCATCTGGTCATACAACCCAGACGAACCAAGACTTAAAGCTTCTATCAGGCGACCTAACGCAGCGGTGCATGTTCGCGCCTATAAAGATATTTCTCATTCTATTCTTGACTATTTTAAAACCATAGGAAAGGCAAATGCATACCGGGAACTCAGAACGGCTTTGCAAGATACCAATGACCCTTACGAACTTCTTCCCTTCCTGAAATATTACAGTGAGAAAAGATTGGGCTACGTCAATCAATTAAGGCTCATAATGGAACAAAATAATTTGACCCAATACGACAATTACCGGATTGATCCGAGTTATTTTGTAACACCATGAATCGCATTTTAACCATCATTTTTCTTGCTCTATTTTTTTCTTGCAGCACTGAAAAGAAACCAGCAGAAGAAATAGCACCACCTAGCGATGCGACTAAAACAGAACTTTTGTTTTCTGGAGAAAAAGAGATCGTCACCTTTGTATACCATCGCTTTGGAGATCCCCGATTTCCGTCCACCAATATCTCTGTATCTGATTTTGAGTCTCACTTGAAATGGCTCAGTTCTAACAACTACCAGGTGCTAAACCTTTCTGAGGCCCTGGCCTACTTAAAAAATGACTCCACGACAAAGAATACAGCTGTGATCACCATTGACGATGGGTATAAAAGTTTTTATGCCAATGGCCTTCCCCTGCTGAAGAAGTACCAAATGCCCGCTACTTTGTTTATTAATACAGAAACCGTGGGTGCCGGAGATTATATGACATGGCAAGAACTTAAGCAAGCAACAAAACACGGAATCGAGATTGGAAACCATACACACTCACATGCCTATTTTCTCAATCAAAAACAAAATGAGCGATACACAAACTTTCTCAATGAAATAGAGTTGTCGCAAAAATTGATCGAAGAAAATCTTCAACTCAAACCCAGGGTTTTTGCCTATCCGTACGGTGAATACGATGATGGATTCGAAACCATTGTTAAAGCTACCGGGTTTATAGGTGCCGCTGCACAAAATTCGGGAGTAATTAACAGATCGACCAACGTATTTCAATTGCCCCGCTTCCCTATGTCTGAGACATATGCCGATAAATTCGAGGAGAAAGCACGAATGAAATCGTTCACCATTATCCGATCCGCGCCTGCCTTGCCTACCCTTCCCCGTGGAAAATCCAGGCCCACACTTACTCTTACTTTGAATCCCGAAGGATTGCACACAGATCAGCTTCAATGTTTTGTCCAAAACAGCCGCTGTGAACTCAAGGTGGTTGCACAATCAACAAAGGAACTCACATTAACCATTCGAGCTACCGCCTCAATCATGAAAAACAGAAGGACATTATATACTTTAACAGCACCAGATTCATCAGGAAATTGGCATTGGTACAGTCACCTTTGGATCAATCCATCCGTTAAATAGCTAATGACTATGCGATTACTCTTACTCATCCTTATTGTTATCATAATTTCTTGTACGTCAAAAAAGGAATCAATAAGCAACCCAAAATTAATTGACTACAGTCTCGTTAGTTCGTTCCCACACGACAAAAATGCTTTCATCCAGGGGTTCGTCATACATAATGGGCAGCTTTATGAAAGTACCGGTCAGGACAGTTCGTGGATAGGAATCGTCAACATTAAAACCGGAATAGCTGATAAGAAGATTTACCTCAACAGTGAATATTTCGGAGAGGGCATTACCATTCTCAACAACAAAATCTATCAGTTGACCTGGGAGAATAAGAAGGGATTTATTTACGATCTCAACTCCTTTGAGAAACTTTCAGAATTCAGCTATAATACACAAGGCTGGGGCATTACGCATAACAACACGCATTTGATTATGAGTGACGGCTCTTCCAAGTTGTACCTGCTGGATACGCTTACATTAAAACCAACGAAGACGATTAATGTCACTTATGATGGCCAACCGGTCAATGCTTTAAATGAACTTGAATTCATCAATGGATACATTTACGCCAATATCTGGCAAACCAATTTGATTGCCAAAATAGATGTAAGTACAGGAATAACACACGGGTTTCTGGATCTGTCAAAAATCGCACAGCAAGCTAAACTGATCAACCCTGGTGCTGACGTATTAAATGGATTAGCCTGGCACGCAGGCACACAGAGCCTGCTGGTTACCGGTAAGTACTGGCCTTTCATTTATGTATTGAAGTTGAAAGAATCCTCGTAATTTTAGTTCATCAAATATCATTACATGAACAAATTTCGTTTTCTTCCAGCCATCCTATGTGTTACCGTTGCATTCAACGCATTGGCACAAGATCCTTACCCACTACATCAGGATGTCGCAACTTTGGACGGCATCATTAAAGCGTATTATGAGGTGGTATCCGGACCGGCTGGTCCAAAGCAAACTGAACGTGACAAATCTTTGCACTACCCTTATGCCAACGTTATGGTAACCGGCATTACCAGGACAGGTGACCGCTTTCTTCGCATGATGACGCTAAAGGAATTTCATGAAAACACCCCCGAAGATGAGTTCTACGAACAAGAAATCCATCGTGTCACTGAGACTTTTGGAAATATCACACACGTGTGGAGCACTTATGAATTTAAAAACAAACCTCTTGGTCCAATATTAGGGCGAGGCATTAATAGCATCCAATTCTATAACGATGGAGAACGTTGGTGGATACTCAGTTGGGTATATGATACCGAACGTCCGGATAACCCAATTGATGCCAAATATCTCCCGGGCGCTGAAAGAGGGGAGTAAATGCGCATTTGTGTTTTTTTAAACAATGACCTGGCCAGCAATATTGCGCTGAACTGCCTGCTTCCCAAATTAACGCAACATCAATTTAATATTTACCTGTCCGACAGGGTAGGTACCTTCAGTCACCAAACACGTCAACTTCAGTATCTGGATTACCTTGAAAGGGAATTTATCCTGAACTCTGTATTCCCTAAGGTCGAAAATCAAAACAACAATCGTTTTCTCACCTTCAACCAAATTGGCAAGAAATTTAAGATAGAGATTACGTATGTCTCGGACATTAGATCTCAAGGGATACTCACTAAAATCTCTTCTTTGAACCCAGATCTGTTTATATCCATACGATTTGGCAAAATATTTAAGGGATCCATTCTTCGCATACCACCGCTTGGCATCATCAATTTACACTCGGCCATCCTCCCCGACTACAGAGG
>CAYNCP010000102.1:2166-7112 GCA_964395905.1 uncultured Ohtaekwangia sp. | reverse complement strand
ATATCCGTAGATTTTGGCATCCTCCCGCATATCCTCAGGTGCGGCCAGGACCGCAGTCTTCATTTGGATTTCAGCGGATGGACCTTGTGCGTAACATGAGGTGCAGTAAAATAGCAGTGCGAAAATGGAAATGATGGATTTCATAGCTGGATAAATTTGATTGAATTTAAGCATATCTGAACCGAATTCAATGGCCATCTGCAATTCTATCCATCCCGGGTGAAATTTTTACCTACACAATCCGGCCATTCACCTACAATCTACCTCAAATCACCTATTAGTCATTGAGGAGCACCAGTTGCGGGTTTACTTTTGATCAAATAAATTATAAAATCATGGAAACAGATAACAAAAGGACAGGTAACGATTTTATTTCATCCAATCGTTCAGGAAAAATACTTTCGGGTGTGATTGTAGTGATTGTGGGTTTGGTTTTGTTGGCCAACAGAATGGGCGCGGAAATTCCACGCTGGGTGATCAGTTGGCAAATGCTGTTGATTGTAATCGGATTTTACATTGGTGCCAAGCACTCATTTAGAAACCTTACCTGGTTGATCCCGGTTTTGATTGGTTCTGTATTTTTGATAGACCGCATCGTGCCTGAACTGTACTTTAAACCCTACTTATGGCCCATCGTTATCATTGCAGCAGGCTTGTTCATCATTTTCAATCCCGGGGGGATAGGTGGAAGGGGTTGGAAAAAATCCGGTATCTGGAATGAGAATTATGGAAAGTCCAGCTTTGGCGGTACCGGCACAAGTACAAGCAATTCCCATGATGAAGAATACCTGGATTCGGTGTCCATCTTTGGTGGTATAGAGAAGAACATTGTGACCAAAGACTTCAAGGGTGGCGAGGTAACCACATTTTTTGGCGGCTCATCCATTAACCTTAGCCAGGCTGATATCAAAGACAAAGCTGTATTGGAACTAACCCAGGTTTTTGGTGGGGCCACGCTGGTCATTCCTGCCAATTGGAGATTGCAATCCGAGATGGTCTCTGTTTTTGGGGGAATCGAGGATAAGCGTGTGTTTCAGAAAGAGCAGCATACCGAACAAGCCAAGACGCTTGTGCTAAAAGGAACTTCGATATTTGGAGGGCTTGAGATCAAGAGTTTCTAAATAGGATAATTCAAAAGTAAGTATCATGTATTGGTATATTGCAAAAATTGTTTTTAACATCGTGAGTGGTGATGGGGATCACACCCCGCAGTTCGATGAGCAATATCGGTTGATAAATGCTGAGTCGAGGGAGCAAGCCTTTAAAAAGGCAACTTCAATAGGTTTGAATGAGGAGGAAATGATGATGAATGTAAATAACGAAATCGTAAGGTGGGATTTTGTCAATGTTTCCGAATTGTATCCCATTCATGAACTGCAGGATGGCATGGAATTATTTTCAAGTATCCAGGAGGAGGATAACCGGAAAAGATATATTGAGACAGTGCACATGAAATCAGCCTATGTGCGAAGTAAGTTTGATAGCGTGAATGCCAGCGTATAATGGAGCAGGATAAAAAAATTGTTTGGGCAGAAGTTTCCTGGTGGTTAATCTGGACGTGGTTGCAGGGATTTGCTTTGTATGTGGCAGGATTTAGCTGGTACATTAGTGTAACTGATGCTGCGGTGTCCAATTTTATCCTCGGCTGGGAAGGATTTGCGATTTTGCAGATGCTGAAATTTTATCAGCCGGATAAATCCAAATTGTACTATTTGCTTTTGTGGAGTGCTGCCCTGGCTGGAATTTGCGTACTGCTGATTGATTTTATACTGGGCTTTCTCTTCAGTTCAAATGAATCTTACCTGGTTTTTTTGAATAACACCACTTTGCTCCGATTTGGGTTTTCTTTTCTAATGCTTGCTTTTATCTCCGTCTTGGGATGGATCTGGTTTTATTTAAGAACTCAAAGAATGGATGAGAGCCGCAAAGCAGATGTGGAGAAACTATCCAAAGAAGCAGAGTTGTATAGCTTACGTCAACAGTTGCAGCCTCACTTTTTGTTTAATAGTTTGAACTCGATCAATGCCCTTATTGCCATTGATCCGCTTAAAGCCAGGAACATGGTGCAGCAGCTGTCTGATTTTTTCCGCGGCACACTTGGCAAGCAGGAGTCGCATCAGGTGACGCTTACGCAGGAACTGGAACAGTTGAAATTATACCTTGAGATTGAAAAAGTGAGGTTTGGGCATCGGCTGAAAACAGAGGTATTTATGGATGAAAAAACAATTGGTACCATGATTCCGTCACTGCTCTTGCAGCCTGTAGTTGAAAACGCCATTAAGTTTGGACTATATGATGTGACAGGAGAGGTATTGATTAGCATTCTAGCGGAATGCATGGGCAGCGATTTGAGGATTTGCGTAGAGAATCCATACGATCCCGAAACCATCACTGGAAGCAAAGGAGTGGGTTTTGGCCTAAAGTCAATTGAAAGAAGATTGTACTTATTGTTTGGGCGTAATGACTTATTGACGACCCAAAAGGTAAATTCAAAATTTAGAACATGTCTGCAGATTCCACAAATAAGTTAAGAGTTGTCATTATTGATGACGAGCCTTTGGCGCGAAGTGTTGTAAAGGAGTTTCTCTCCTCTTATGACGACATAGATGTAATACAGGAATGCGGTGATGGCTTTGAGGGCGTAAAGGCCATTGCAGGGCAAGCTCCGGATTTGATTTTTTTAGACATACAAATGCCCAAAATCAATGGATTTGAAATGCTGGAATTGCTGGAAAATCCACCTGCCGTTATTTTCACTACGGCATTTGATGAGTTTGCCATGAAAGCTTTTGAAGCCAATGCGATTGACTATTTATTAAAACCGTTCAGTAAGGAGCGATTTGACAAGGCCTTGCAAAAGTGGAAGAGCCAAAGCCTGAAAAAAGATGCAATTGCTCCGTTGTTGGAGGATGTGGTGAAACAACCGGATGAACGCAACCGGGTGGTCGTGAAAGTTGGAAGCGCAATAAAAATATTGCCAGTTCAGGAAATATTTTACATCGAAGCTTATGACGATTATGTAAAGATTCATACCAAAGATGGGTTTCATCTAAAGAAAAAAACCATGCATTTTTTTGAGCAGGCGCTGAATATGGACCAGTTCGTAAGAGTCCATCGATCTTACATCATCTCATTGCAACAACTCACCAAAATTGAGCTTAAAGAGAAGGATACACATGTAGCCAAAATGAAGGATGGCACAATAGTACCCATGAGTAAGTCGGGATTTATGAAACTAAAGGAAATACTGGGCTTGTAATTTTTTGGAATTAGTATTTCCATAGATGCAATTGTTCTATTTTTGCTTGCGTCATTCATTTGCAAATGAAAATCAAGGAAGTTCAAAGCAAGAAAGACGAGCAGGAATTTCTGAACATGCCAGAAAGGCTCTATAGGAATTTGCCGAAATGGATTCGTCCATTGGATAAGGACGTCCGGTCGGTATTTGATCCCAATCGGAATCCTCACTTTGCAGATGGTGTTTGCAATCGGTGGCTCCTGAAGAAAGGTGACGACACTTTAGGCAGAGTAGCCGCATTTATTGATTATAAAGCTGCCTCCAAAAGCGAACAACCAACGGGAGGCATGGGTTTTTTCGAATGCATCAACAATGTAGAAGCTGCGACATTGCTATTTGATGTATGTCGCAACTGGTTGGCAGCGCATGGCATGCAGGCCATGGATGGTCCGATTAATTTTGGTGAGCGCGACAAATGGTGGGGTTTGCTGATTTCAGGGTTTGATCACGAACCAAACTACTGCATGAACTATAATCCACCCTATTATAAGGATTTGTTTGAGGGATTTGGATTTAAAACTTACTTCCAGCAGTATACTTATTACCGTCAAATAGCAGGCGGCATTGATGAAGGCATCCACCAACGCGCTGAGCGAATAGGAAGGAGTGGAAATTTTACTTTTTGCAACATAGAAAAGATCCCGCTTGAAAAAGTAGGAAAAGATTTTCAGGAAGTATACAATCATGCATGGTCCTCTTACCCTGACATTGTGCCCATGACGCAGCGTCAGGTAAAGACGCTGTTGAAGCAAATCAAACCCATCATGGATAAAAAGCTGATTTGGTTTGGGTACTTTAGTGATCGCCCAATTGCTTTTGCTATCATGTTACCGGAAGTGAATCAGGTATTCAGGTTCATGAATGGCAAGTTGGGGCCATGGCAAAAGTTAAAATTTGTCTGGTTATTGAGGAGGGGAGTGGTCAATAAAATATTAGGAGTAGCCTTTGGCGTGGTGCCTCGCTTCCAACGCAAAGGTGTCGAGTCTGCCATGATTGATGCCATTTCCAAAATGGCATATGACCAGCGCAAGACTTTTCAATACAAGGAGATTGAACACAACTGGGTAGGAGATTTTAATCCACAAATGATGCGCGTGCACGAACTGATGGGTGGCACCATTAGGAAGACCCACGCTACCTATCGATATTTGTTTGATCGCAACAAGCCATTTAAGAGGGCCCCTGAAGTAAACTCAACCAGGCATCATTGATATGTTCAGATATTTAAATATAAATACGGTCGGTTTAGTTTTTATCTTTTTAATCAGTGCTTGCAGGTCGGGCAAGCAAGTAGCTACTACCTCGTTACCCGAACTTCCTCGCGGAGAGGTAGAAATTGAAGTGGCTTGTTCAGGGCCCGAATATTTTACAGATGGACAAGTATTCAGGGCAAATTCAGTGGGTGAAAGTATAGATTTGTCTGTATCCAAGCGGAAGGCCATGACAAATGCCCGGTCCCAATTGGCTGCCAGTATCCAAACCACGGTAAAGGCAGTAACGGACAATTATGTGGTGTCCAATGAAAGCAATAACAATGAAGAAATTGGAGAGCGATTTGAAAGCCTCAACCGTGAAGTGGTGAATCAGGAACTTCGCGGCATCCGTAAAATCTGTGAACGTTATTTCCGAACGACAGCGGGTACGTATA
>CAYNCP010000102.1:0-2066 GCA_964395905.1 uncultured Ohtaekwangia sp. | reverse complement strand
ATTCAAGCAGACCTTCGAAGCAGAAATGCTTAAATTAAAAGAGCATGACTAAGAGCCGATAGCCTTTAAATACAGTTTTGCAATTTCTTGATGATAATTTTTTTCCAACACAGTTCTTACTGGTTTTAAAGTTGCCGTAATCTCTCCCTTTTCAATTGACCATTCCTCGGGGCACAAAACAAATCCCTTTACCTGTTGAAAGTTGGCTAATTCCTGGTTGAGTTGATCGATCTCGGCTTTAAACTTGTTAACTACCTTAATATTGTGAATCATGAACTCAGGTGCAGTCCAGTGAATGCCCTCCTGTCTGCACCAGCTTTCCAGTATTTCAAAGTGGGGCACAATCAATGCCGTGACAAAGGGTTTTTGAAATCCCATGATCAGACACCGTTGAATGAAAGCAGATTGAGCAAAGTGGTTTTGCAGGGGCAATGGCGCCACATACTTACCGGTTGAGGTTTTAAAGATGTCTTTTTTGCGATCCGTGATTTGCAGAAACCGCTGTTCAACAAGCTTGCCAACATCTCCCGTTCTGAACCATCCATCGGGAGTAAATACGGAATTGGTCAACTCCTGCTTCTTAAAGTATCCTTTCATTACATTCGGACCTTTGACCAGGATTTCGCCATCTTCTTCATCACCACTTAGGTCAAATTTTATGGCTATGCCTGGAATGACTAGCCCTACCGTTCCAAATCGATTCATGCCGGGAACAAATCGATTAATGCTTATCAGCGGGGCCGTTTCAGTTAACCCGTATCCTTCAACTACCTGTACTCCAGAAGCGGAAAGTAACCGACCAATTTCTGGTCTCAGGGCAGCTGCCCCCACCACCATATACCTAATCTTGCCACCCAGCATGCTACGCCAGTGCCTTAGTACCAGCAAACGAGCAAAGAATAATTTGATTCGATAGACTACGCTTATTCGACTTTTTTCCTTATAGCGTTTACCTACTTCTATGGCCCATTTGATAACGATACGCTTAAATCTGTTTTCAGATACCAATTGCTGTTGGAGAAAATCATACATTTTTTCCAGCACACGGGGAACGCAGGTGCAGAAGTAAGGTCTTACAGTTCTAAAATCCCTTGAGAAACTTTCACGATTCTGACTGAAGTAAATAGAAACACCAAAAGCTATATAGCCATATGTTGATGCCCGTTCAAGAATGTGGCTGAAGGGTAGAAAACTAATGACCCGGTGCTTTGGCTCCAACGGAAACAAATAAAGAATGGATTTGATGTTGTGAACAATATTTCGGTGGCTAAGCATGACTCCTTTGGGCTCACCTGAACTCCCTGAGGTGTAGAGTATGGTGACGATGTCCTCATCCTTGATTTTCGCTTTAGCTTCAATCAGATGCTTTAACTTAGACTCATCAATTGTGACTTCAGAAAGGGCGTGAAAATATTCATCAGATTCCTTCTCAATTTGCTGAACAGCAATTCGCTGTCCAATTGAAGCGGTAACACCCTTCAACTGATCATGCGACTTCGAAGTGGTGACGCAAAGCCTTGACGCGGTTTCATCTAAAATAAGTCGAACCTCAGCATTGGAGAGATTGGGATGAATAGGAACCGTAATTAAACCTACTTGCTGACAGGCAAAGTCAATAATCATCCATTCGGGAGTGCCCATAAACGGGACAAGAATAATTTTTTCTCCGGGCTGATAGCCCTGCTCGAGGAACCAGCAGGAAAGCGCATCTACCCGCGTTTTAAATTGTTGAATCGAAACCGATGTCCATTTGTTTTTTTTACCATAATTAAAAGCTGTCGGATTTGGATATTTGCTTATCTGATATTCGATCAAATCAAATATTCTGGTAAAGTCAAAGGCAGGTGAGGCGATGATCTCCATTTTAAGATGTGGAAGGTTTTAGATACAACACATCATAAAGAATTTCAAAAAACTCGGGGAATTCCGGAAGGTTGTTATGGCCTGCTTTGGGCACGGGATGAAGTACAATTCTATCTTGATGAAGCGCTTTCAGTGCTTCACTTTGCGAATAGGGGATTAATCGATCGGACGTGCCGTGTATAATGTGAACAGGGCATGAGGTC
>CAYNCP010000101.1:0-7436 GCA_964395905.1 uncultured Ohtaekwangia sp. | reverse complement strand
TTTTGGGATGCCACTCTATGAAGAGCATTCGTTCTCCGCATGTGGTTTAGGTACGATGCAAAGACCCTTCACTTATAAGATCTAAATTGTAAAATATTTGGGTACTTTCTATCACCCGTCAATGGGTAAATTTCTCAGGTAGTTGTCCCGCCACAACTGGAACCGGCACCTGCTGTGCATCCAAAACAATGCTGATTTACCTGTATTTCACGGGTTGAGAGCAATGGAGTGTTCCAGTCAGAGAGGTGCTGCATGGGAGCGTCTAATTTCATATCGAGCATCTGATTGAAGTCGCAATCATACAGGTAGCCATCCCAACCTACCGATATGGTATTTCTGCACATCACACCGGCAGCGGCAACGGGATTATATGCTGTAATTAACTTTTCCATGTAGCCATCGTAATTGCCACTGCTTAACAGATAATCCAAAAACCGACTAATGGGTAAATTGGTGATTGCAAACAGTTGATTGAACACAATACCATAAGGTTCCATTAATTTCTTTTTGAATTCTTTTTCCAATGACCCCTGATCACCAGGAAGAAACGCTCCGGACGGATTGTATACCAGATCCAAAATCAGATTGGTGCCGTCTTTTCCATAGCCAACTTCATTGAGCATTTTTAAAGCCTTTACGGAGCGATCGAATACACCTTCACCGCGTTGTGCGTCTGTTCTCAATGCACTGAAGTAAGGAAGGGATGAAACAACTTCGATCTGATGCTGCTTAAAGAATTCGGGCAAGCTGTGATATTTTGAATTGGAGACAATGATGGTAAGGTTGCACCTTACGATTATTTTCACATGTTTGTTGATGGCGCGAATCTCTTTAATAAACCATTTAAAATTCGGATTCAATTCAGGAGCCCCACCTGTTATGTCAATGGTTGTGAAAGTATTGTTCTTAATCGTGTCAAGACATTGCATCATGGTCTCGCGCGTCATGATTTCCTTTCTGTCCGGCCCCGCGTCCACATGACAGTGTTTGCAGGTTTGATTGCACATCTTCCCCACATTGATTTGAAGAATTTCAATTTGTGTTGGACGCAGTGGGTATAAGCCAGACGCGCGCAATTTAGTTGCGAATGCGTCAGCCTCGAATCCGGTAGGCGTTTTTTCGCTAAGTACCTTCAGCTCGTAGCCGGCATCGGCCAGCTCGCTTTCCCTTGCCATCAGCGATTTTATCATTACATCGAAAGTTCTTTGTACTTATTCATCATTTGCACGCTATGTACCAATGAGGCTCCGCCTCTGATGGCTGCTGCCACATGTACGGCTTCCATCATTTGTTGCTCATCACACCCTTTTTCCATTGAATCAACAGTGTAGGCATCAATGCAATAGGGGCATTGAATGGTGTGGGATACCGCCAATGCTATCAATGACTTTTCCCTTGCGGTGAGTGCGCCTTCTTTGAAGGTATCTCCATAGTAATCGAAGAATTTGTCAGCCAGCTTTTTTTGAAACTCTCCGATGTTGCCAAATTTCTTGAGATCCTCGGGATTATAATAAGTTTTCATAATAGTGATTTCAGGATAAATATTTTAATGACCATAAATATAAGACAAGCACTGCTAAACTAGGCGATTAACAATCCATCCTTGGTAATAATTCACCTGAATGCAATTAAGATGACAAAAAGGCTTTTAATTACCGATGCCTGAGAATGGGTCTTGTTAAGCAGGTGGGCCCACCACCACCTTTAACGCTGATTTCACTTCCCTCGTATTCCATTACTTCGCAACCTGCATTAAGCAAGGCATGTGTGGTGATCGGATTTCCTTTCACGATCAGGCATTTTCTGGGCGCTGTGGCCAGCACATTGCAGCCCATGGTTTCGAATTCATGCCCTGGCACTTCGATAAGTTCAAAGCCGCGATTAAGTAACTCATTTCTAAATGGAATGGGCATAAGCGGAGAATACACTACTGCCAGGTTGTTGTCAACCGGGCTTAGTATTGACATGAGATGAAAAACATCTGATGGCCCTTTATAATGAGGCAGTGGAGCTATAATAATTTTTATACCATAGGGTGCAAGCATATTACTGAGTTGATCAATCCCAGCGTGGTTGGTTCTGTAAGTAAGTCCAACTGCCAGGGTTTTTTCATCTAGCCAGCACACATCTCCGCCTTCCACCGTACCGGGAGACTTGATCTCACCCAAAATCTTCATTTGATACATTTCGTAGGCTTCTTTCTCAGCTTCGGGTTCAAACGACCTTCGCGATTTGCCCATGGTGCAAACAATAATTCCATAATCAGTAGCAATGGAGGCATCCCTGCAATAGATGGAATCCATGTTCACTTTTTCATGTTGAGGGAAGTAATGCAAATCTGCATCTGATTGAGCCAGTAACTTTTCAAAATCTTCGTATTGCTGCAACGCAAGTTTAAAGTCGGGTTTGGAAAGGTAGTTAAGCTTTTGCCAGTTTTTATCCAGGTGCGCGTCACTGATGAAGGATTCTCTGGCACCTTTAATAAATACTGATTTTAGTTTTCCGTACTCGGAGTGTGAGGTGAAGTTGCTCATGATACATTGATTTTTCTTTTCCAGATATTCCACATGTAAAAAGGAACTCCAGCCAGGAGCATTAAGAATCCCCAGTAGACAGATTTTTCTCCTGATCCCGCAATCGCCCAAATGGAAAATGAGAATCCACCGGCACTGAGAATGATCGCGTTAATCCAACCACCTGTAGTTAAATGTTTTTTTTCTACTAATAGCATGAGATAAGAAGCAGATGAAAACAGATAAGGCACCAAGACCATGACAGTTGTGAGCAATACAAGAAATTCAAATTGCTCTACTAGGCCTTTGGTATAATTCATAAACACAAGTATCGAGATTAAAATACTGGAAATCCCAATTCCAAATGCCGGTGCACCGTATTTGTTTTTGCGTTCAAAAATGTGTGGAAATAATTTATCCTTGGCAATGGCGTAAGGAACTTGCCCCTGAATTAGAATCCATCCGTTAAGTGCACCAAATGCTGAAATGACCACACCAGCACCCACCCAATAACGTGCTCCTGTACCCCATACTTTTTCAGCTGCATCGGCAAATGGTGTAACCGAGTGTTGCAGCGTCTCAGCAGGGATGATACCCATTACCGAAATGGTGCTTAGGATGTAGACGACAATGGTTATAAGCGTTCCTATCATTGTTGCGCGACCAATGGTCGTTTCCGGGTTCTTAACATTACCTGCCGGTATGGTGGCGCATTCAACGCCTTGAAAAGCAAAAATAGTCATGGCGGCTGTAGCGCTTATTGCTGCGAAACTGGTAGTGCCACTGAGATTAAAAGGAAGGAAATTGTTGAAGTCAATAAAGAAAAGTCCGCCAAAAGCGACCAGGATGAGCGGAATCAGCTTTAGTGAAGTAGTGATCAATTGTACGCGTCCACCTTCTTTTACTCCGCGGGCATTAACCCATGTAAGCATCCATACTGTTACCAAGGCAGTAGCCACTGCTGCTACAGGATTTACTCCCAAGGCCGGAATAAACAAACTCAAAGCACCCACGAATGACACAGCTATGGTAGCATTGGTTGTCCAGCAGGATATCCAATAACCCCAAGCCACCAAGAATCCAGGAAAGTCACCAAAGCCATTGCGGGTGTATGCATACGGACCTCCATCGCCTAAAGGCATCATTTTGCTTAACCGACTGAACAGCATGGCAAGGAAAAGTGCACCAGCGGCAGAAAAGAGCCACCCTATTATACTTATGCCTCCGTAGCTTGCCAGGGCTGAAGGCATTAAGAACACGCCCGCCCCAATCATATTCCCGATTACTAAGGAGGTACTTGTCCATAACCCAATTTTCTTAGTCGAAGAAGCAGATTCCATAAATTCTCGATCAGATGGATAGTGAAGATAGAGATTTATTGACCAATCAAAACTTTAGCGGTCTCATGAGCTACTGCGCTGATTGTCACTTACCCTTATAGTGATAAATCATTTCGGAGACCACTGCCATTGCTTTCACACCTTTGTCTGGGTCACTTAGGTTTTTTGAAAGCAGTACCAAGACGTATTTAGTCCCGTCATGGTTAAAGACGATACCCGAATCGTGCTGTACTCCGGTAATGCTACCTGTTTTGTGTGCCACCTTTACTGATTCAGGTAGTTTGGCAGGGATGATTTCATTAAACTGCTGATCTAATAATATATCAATCATTTGCTGATCGTATAGTGGATTCACGGCTTCTCCTTTAGCGAGTTTTTCAAAAATGATCATCAAATCGAAGGCGGTTGTCGTATTGCTTAAACCGGCTTCATATGCTTTTTGATCTTCAACTCCTCTCAATACCATAATATCATTTGCTCCCATGTCTCGCATGCTCTGCGTTACCTTTCTGGCATCGACTAATTCAATAATAATATTGGTTGCCAAATTGCTGCTTACAATGATCATGTCATAAACCAAATCGCCCAATCGTTTCCTGGTACCTATTTTAGTGTATAAATCCTGCTCACTATCAGATTCAGGCGTAAGACTGTACAGCGTGCTGTCAACAATGCTTTTGAATTCGTTCACAATTGTCACGGAATCCTCCAATAATAGGTTGCCAGCGGCTACCTGCTTGAAAACCTCAATCATTACTGGTGTTTTCATGGTACTGGCAGCGTGAAAAACTTCATGTTCATTGATGAGCAATGTTTCTCCGGTTTGCAAGTCTCTAAACGCAACAGCAAAATCTCCATCCACCCTTGAAAGTTCATTGGAAATGTTTTTCTTCAATTCATCCAGGGTTGTGGATGAGGAACAGGCGAAAAACAACCAAATGATTCCCACAACCCATAAAACTGTTTGACGGGTAACAAGCCTTAAGATTTTAGTAAGAATCATCTGGATGATTTTTTTATCAGTAGGTGCAATTTAGTATTTAGCTGCTTTGCCGTTTGAAGTGGATTTCAAAATAAATTCCCGCACATCGTCATTTGCCTTGATTAGGTCCTCGGCACGCAAGTACATCATGTGTCCACTCCTGTATCCTTTCCAGCTAAGTCTGCCTTTCAATTTTCCGCTTGGATCCATATTCCACATGGAATATTTTGAATTGAAATAGGTGGTTGCACCATCGTAATAGCCGGATTGGAACATTACATTAAGATATGGATTTTGTGCCATTGCTTGCCTCAGGTTATCACCGGTGTTGTCGCCCGAGCGATCCCATGGATGAACGGGCCCAAACATGTTATACTTGATGTCAGTTTTAAATTGCAAATGTTCACGCAGGTAATAATTAATAGCAGGAGTAAATGAATGAAGCCATGATGTTAACTCTGCACTATAATCTGGATTTTCTCCTGCGTCCATTTTATCAAGTCCAAGATATCGGGAGTCAAGTCTGCCAATGGTAAATCCTTTGGTTCTTAAAAGTTCCTTCCAGAAAGCACGTGTACTCACATCAAGATTGTTTTGTAATACGAAATTTTCACTCAGTCCAGAATAGCGTGCCATTTTAGCTATGGCATCTTTCTTTTTTTGGGCATCGGCAAATCCACCCATTGCAATCACAGGAAGAAGTTCATTGGTGGTGTATGGTTCCACTTCCGCAAGCAAGTCTGTAAGATCTTTTTGTTGCAGATCGGGAGGTAGTACTTTATGGAACCACGCTGCGGCAGAGAAGTAAGGGAGTCTGTTGGCAGCCTCAACGGGTCCGTCCCTTTTAATACCCAGGTCGGTGGGTGACACCAGGATGACACCATTGAGGTACATCCACTGGGCATTTTGAAGTTCTAGCGCGAGGCCAGAGACGCGGGTGGTGCCGTAGCTTTCACCAATTAAATATTTGGGAGAAGGCCACCTGTTTTTTCTTGTTACGAATGTATTCAACCATTCAGCCAAATATTTGATATCAGCGTTTACCCCGAAGAAAGTTTCGCGAGGAGCTTTTTCATCTAAAACCCTGGAGTAGCCGGTGTTAACGGGATTCACATAAACGATGTCAGCTACATCTAAAACTGAATTTGGATTTTCCTTTACTCCATATGGTTGTACCGGGTATCCTTCCTGATCAATAAGGAGTACGCGCGGTCCGGTATAGGCCACGTGCATCCACACAGAAGCAGATCCCGGGCCACCGTTAAAAGAGATGAGCAATGGACGAGAGGCTCTGTCTTTGATGTCACTTCGCTCGTAGTAGGTGTAATAAAGAGAGGCGATTACCTTGCCATCTTTATCCCACACGGGTTGTGTACCTGTAGTGGCGGTATATGGAAATCGCTTTCCTTTTACAGTCACCTCGTGGGTCGTAATTACGGATGTATCTGCGGGTAATTTGCGATCCTGAGCCACACCTACCAAGGTGAGGCTGAGAAGCATTAGCATTGAAATAATTGATTTCATTTAGTTGTATTTATTTTTATGTGTTGTTACGGGTAATGTTTCAAAAATAAGTTTCCTTCAGCCCAAAAAAGGACACCTTTTGTTAAGCGGTAATTTTTTACTTTTTGCATACCTTTCAGCCAAGAAACAATCCATCAGCATGAATGGGCAAGTCAGTTGGTAGGCGAATTATTCAAAGTGCGATAATCATCCTTTTCGCTTGCAGCTCTTCTAAAAAAGCTGAATATCAGGTAGCTCAGATCATCACGCCTATTGGAGAAATTCTGTTTTGGCTTCATGATGAAACACCTCAACACAAAATGAGTTTTATCCAACTTGCTACAGATGGGTATTGGGACTCACTGACATTCAACCGGGTGATTCCTGATTTTGTGGCACAAGGCGGCTGTCCTGATACGCCCGCGGGATTTACCGATCCTGCTTATTTATTGGCACCTGAGTTTAATGATAAACTGCTTCATGCATATGGAGCTGTTGGTGCCGGCCGCGACAATAATCCTGACAAGCGCTCAGCAAGATGTCAATTTTACATTGTTCAAAATAAGGATGGGGTGCATCGGTTGGATGGCAACTATACTGTATTTGGCAAAGTCATCAAAGGTATGGCGGTGATTGATTCGATTGTACACGTTGAGCGTGACGCTGCCGATATGCCCCTGCGGCCAATTACACTTGATGTAAATATTATTCATTTGACTGAAAAGGACCTTCTGGCATTAGACTTTAAGATTGAAAAGGTTGACAAATGAACCGTCTTTTTCTTGTTTACGCCTGGTTGCATAAGAGTGCTGTCGATGCATCTCAAGCTTTTGCCATCCCTGATGATAAAGCAAAATTGTTATGAGCTGCATTGCTTGTGTGAACACATACATTCATAGGAAACACGATATATTGCTATTCACTCCTTCCATGGTGATTATTGGGTTAATAGGGCTACTCAAATGCCGTTGGTAAAAATCCTTCCATATAAGGGATTTTTCGCTGACGCTTATTATTATAAATTTTCGCATTAATTTGGGATTGGAATGGTTAATCGATTAGTCGCTGTTTGCTTGCTGGGGGTTGGAATTTCGTTTG
>CAYNCP010000100.1:0-7584 GCA_964395905.1 uncultured Ohtaekwangia sp. | reverse complement strand
CATCCATAAAATGGGTACGTCCGGTCTTTGTGATGTCTTTGAAGTCTTTTACTTTCTTGGCCAGGGTATCTCTTAATTTTTGAATTCCGGGAATGGTAACTTCTGTGGTGACCTTGTAGGCCGCAATGTGCATCGCGGTAGGGAAAGTATCGTTTGAGCTCTGAGATTTGTTTACATCGTCATTGGGATGCAGCGCTTTTTTTTCATCGGTAAGTTTGCCACCATTCATGACATGCGCACGATAGGCAATTACTTCATTGCTGTTCATGTTGCTTTGTGTTCCTGATCCGGTTTGCCAAATCACCAGTGGAAACTGATCATCCAGTTTTCCTGCAAGAATTTCATCGCATACTTTGCCAATGAGATCTGACTTCTCTTTGGGCAGAACTCCAAGTTCCTGATTGGCTTGGGCGGCAGCTTTCTTCAAATAAGCAAAAGCGTAAATGATTTCTTTAGGCATGGACGACTCAGGGCCTATTTTGAAATTATTCCGTGAGCGCTCGGTTTGTGCTCCCCAATACTTATCGGCAGGTACTTTCACCTCGCCCATGGTGTCTTTCTCAATGCGGTATTCCATTGCTATTGCTAATTTTTGGTGAGTAAAAATAGAAAGAAATAAGTGCCGATGCTGGAAAATTATAATAGTCAGACCCGGTTCAATACTTCGGATAAACCGTCTGGGTAAAATAAATCACAAATGATTGCAGCCACCCAATTCAAAAACTAATTTGCACGATAACACCTAGCCAAAATGACTAAACAATACATAAACGACAACAAAGACCGATTCCTTTCTGAGCTTTTTGAGCTACTTCGCATTCCATCCGTAAGCGCTGATAGCCGGCACAAGGGTGATGTGAGGAAAGCAGCTGAGTACATTGTCGATAAATTGAAAGAAGCAGGAGCCGATACAGTTCAAATTCATGAAACGGCCGGTCATCCCATCGTATATGGAGAGAAAGCAGTAGATTCTAAGTTGCCGACTGTCTTGGTTTATGGTCATTATGATGTGCAACCACCCGATCCCCTGGACTTGTGGGACTCGCCACCTTTCGAGCCGGTAATAAAAAATGAAAAAATATATGCGCGCGGTTCCTGCGATGACAAAGGACAAGTGTACATGCACATCAAGGCGTTGGAAATCATGACCAAACAAAACCAGCTTCCCTGCAATATCAAATTTATGATTGAAGGAGAAGAAGAGGTGGGTTCTGATAACCTGGGCAAGTTTGTTGCGGCCAACAAAGACTTGTTGAAGGCAGATGTAATTCTGATCTCAGATACGGCTATCATTTCCCTCGAGCATCCTTCCATAACTGTTGGCTTGAGAGGACTTAGCTATATGGAGGTGGAATTGACCGGTCCAAACCGCGACCTGCATTCTGGCGTGTATGGCGGGGCGGTAGCCAACCCCATCAATGTGCTATGCGATATGATTCACTCCCTGATAGACGAAGAGGGGCGCATAACGATTCCGGGATTTTATGACAAGGTGGTTGCCTTAAGCAAATCGGAGCGCGAGGCGCTAAACAAAGCACCATTTGACCTGGATGAATACAAGAAAGATCTCAACATCAACGAGGTAAAAGGGGAAAAAGGCTACACCACATTGGAGCGAGTAGGCGTAAGACCCACGCTGGATGTAAATGGTATCTGGGGTGGCTACACCGGAGAAGGAGCGAAGACCGTTCTGCCTTCCAAGGCCACAGCAAAAATTTCGATGCGCCTGGTGCCAGACCAAAGCAGTAAGGAAATCACTTCCTTATTTACAAATCATATTAAGTCCATCACTCCTCCTTATGTTAAAGTGAAGGTAACTGCGCATCATGGCGGAGAGCCTGCCGTTACACCTACAGATTCGCCTGCCTACCTGGCGGCAAGCGAGGCCTTCAAAGAGGTGTGGGGCAAAACCCCGATCCCGTCAAGGGATGGAGGGTCTATCCCCATTGTCGCGTTATTTAAAAAGGAGCTTGGGCTGAATACTGTGCTTATGGGATTTGGCCTGGATAGCGATGCCATCCATTCACCCAATGAGCATTACGGCATTAAAAATTTCTTGTTGGGCATAGAGACCATTGTGGCATTTTACAAGCATTACGCTACTAAATAGGTTCATTTTACCAGCAGAATGAATTATGCTTTCCCGGGTGGTGTTTTCAACGATGGCATCCATTTTATCGTCCACGTTTTCTCAACAATAATTGAAGGACATCGTTAATTTAGCATCCAATTCAAATCATTCATGAACAGAGTTTTCTTTCTTCTTTTTTTTGTCGGTTCTTTTTTTAGCCTGAATGCTCAAATCCTAACGCCTTCCAAATGGTCTTATTCTTCATCCGTTAGCAGTGCCAAAACAGGTGATGTGATCGAATTGATTTTCGATGTCAGCATCGATAAAGATTGGTATTTGTATTCAAGTGAGTTTCCTTGTGAGGACGGGCCACTGAAAACAACTTTCACATTTGAACCCCATAAAGGGTACGAATTGGTCGGTGGAATTGTTCCGATCAATCCGGTTGAAAAATATGATGAGATATTTGAATGCGATGTTAAAATTTTCAAGAAGACGGCTCAATTTAAACAGAAAGTAAAGCTGCTGGGGGCCGCAGTAATCATCAAAGGGACATATGAATTTCAGGTATGTACAGAAGTTGACGGACGCTGCGTACCAGGTGACGGAGAGTTTGTTTTTGATAAAATAGCGGTAGATGGAGCAACCATTTCTAGAACTGAAACAAAGAAAGGTAAAGAGCAAATCATTGCAGACAAGACGGCAAACGGGATTGTAAATAGGGGGCCTTACATTGATGAATCGATTCTTGAGGGTGAAAACAGTTTACAGAATGAGTCCTTCATTGGCTACTTGCTATTTGCCTTTTTACTGGGACTCACTTCGCTGATTACACCTTGTGTTTTTCCCATGATACCCATGACGGTCACCTTTTTCTTAAAAGAGGGACAATCAAAACGTATTGGAATTCGTAATGGAATTCTTTTTGGGGTTTCTATCATTCTCATTTACACACTGGCCGGAACCATTTTCGCTTTTGCGCTTGGAGCGGAAGGATTGAATGCGTTGGCCACTCATTGGGCCCCCAATCTGTTTGTATTTGCCATTTTTATTGTCTTCGCACTTTCTTTCCTTGGTCTTTTTGAGATCAATGCCCCCCATCAGCTGGTCAACAAAGTGGATCAACAGGCTGAACGTGGAGGTTTGGTTGGCGTCTTTTTTATGGCGGCCACACTGGTGCTGGTGTCATTCTCTTGTACGCTCCCCATTGTAGGGAATGTGGTAGTGCTGGCAGCCGGTGGACAAATTATCAAGCCGATATTGGCCATGTTTTTTTATGCATTGGCATTCGCCATTCCCTTCACTTTGTTTGCTGTTTTTCCAGAGTGGATCAAAGGCCTGCCCAAGTCAGGCGGATGGCTCAATTCGGTGAAGGTGACGCTTGGATTCTTAGAGCTTGCTTTGTGTTTAAAATTCTTCAGCATTGCCGATCAGGCCTATCACTGGGGTTTGCTTGATAGAGACACCAATCTCACCATTTGGATTGTGATATTTGCATTGCTAGGATTTTACTTCCTCGGCAAGATCAGGCTTCCACACGATAGTCCTGTTGAAAAGGTGACGGTACCAAGGGTATTTTTGGCGATTGCTACATTTTCATTCGTAGTGTATTTGATTCCGGGCCTATGGGGCGCTCCATTAAAAGCATTGGCAGGATACATTCCACCGAAGTATACGCTTGATTTTGATTTGATCACTCCACCCAGTGCCGGACCGCGCGATGTGGCTTGTGAGGAACCCAAGTATGCCGACTTCCTGCATTTGCCCCATGGCCTTCAAGGTTACTTTGATTATGACCAGGCCCTGGCTTGCGCAAGAAAACTGGACAAGCCCTTATTCATTGACTTTACAGGTCACGGGTGCACCAATTGCCGCGAGATGGAAGCTGTGGTGTGGTCCGATCCGCAGGTTTTGCAAAGGTTAAAGGAGGATTATGTGGTGGTAGCGCTATATGTAGATGACAAAACCGAGTTGCCTGAGTCATCGTGGTTTACTTCTGCCTATGATGGCAAAGTGAAGAAGACATTGGGCAAGCAAAATGCAGATTTGCAAATTGCCAACCTTGAAAACAATGCGCAGCCATTCTATGTGCTGGTGGGCAAGGACGAGCGAGTATTGGCATGGCCCTATGGATATGACAAAGACGCTGAGAAATTTGTGAAATTCCTGGATTCAGGCAGTAAAAAGTACGCTGAACTATACCCGGAGTAAGCTAAAAAGCCTAATTAGGGCAATAATTGCGTATATTTAAATACATAATTGGGTTCTGAAGCCCTATTTTTTGAACTTTGCGGCCTTGTGCCATTTTTTTAACTGAATGCAATTTTTAAAGTCTTTTACAGGCATTTCCATTTTCATGTTCCTGGTTGCTTCAGCCATAGGGACCTACTTTATCTTGGATTCAAACCTTTTTGCGTGGGCTACTGACTATGAGCAGGCTGGCGATGTGGTAACCAAGGAAGAATTTGAAATCATGGAGCCAACCCTCATGTACGGGATGGTTGTAGACAGCCTTCATGTAACGGAGGATGTAGTAAAGCGCAATCAGCGGTTCACCGATTTACTGGCAGGCTATTATATAGCACCAGAAGTTTATCAACAGCTGCACTTTGTGCCTCGTCAAATTTTTGATTTTAGAAAAATTGCGGTAAACAAAAAATACACATTGCTTTCTTATCGAGATTCGTTGAAAGCAGCTCGTGCATTAATTTATGAACCCAATGCAATTGACTATGTAATCTTTCATTTGGAGGATTCGCTTTTGGTTGAAATTTGCCAGCGGGAAGTAATTACTGTTGAGAAAAGCATTACCGGGGTGATCCAATCCAGTTTGTCTGAAACCATTGAGCATCTTGGCATCACGCATGAACTCACCAATCGCTTTGTAGATATTTTTGCATGGCAAATTGATTTTCAGCGCCTGCAAAGAGGCGATAAGTTCAAATTGATCTACGAGGAGAACCTCGTTGAGGGTAAACCCATTGGTATAGGCAAAATCAATGGTGTATACTTCGAACATTTTAATAGTGGGTACTATGCCTTCCCATTTGATCAGGGAGACGGGTTGGATTATTTTGACGAGCAGGGAAACAGCTTACGAAAAGCGCTTTTGAAATACCCTATTGAATTCACCCGGATTAGTTCTCGTTACTCAAGAAATCGCTTTCATCCCGTGCGCAAAGTTTACCGCGCTCATTTGGGTACTGACTTTGCTGCCGCCACAGGAACTCCTATTCGTACGGTTGGTGATGGTATCGTGGAAGAAGCTCAATACAAAGCTGCTAATGGCAATTATGTAAAGATCAGGCACAATAGCACATACACCACACAGTACTTACATATGTCAAAAATTGCGTCAGGTGTACGCGCTGGAACGAGAGTGAAACAAGGCCAAACCATCGGCTATGTGGGCAGCACCGGCCTGGCAACCGGATCTCATTTGTGTTACAGGTTTTGGAAAAACGGTGTACAAGTGGATGCCCTTAGGGTGGAGTTACCCCCTTCTCAGCCCATTAAAGAAGAGAGCAAAGTATCATTCTCACAAAGCATGCAACAAATATCGAGGAAATTAGATGCTATATCGTTTCCCAATGTTGAAGAAGATGCCATCGCTGCGTCAGGCAGATAACCTTTTACTTTTAGCCGGTAAAATCGTAATTTTTGCACTCTTTAGTGATAATTGAAAAGCCATCCTGTGCTTGAGGTGAATGAATAAATCTACAATAGCATTTTTATTGCTTTCCTTTCTGAGTTTGTCAACGGTAGCTCAAAAAGTAGGGTTGGTATTGAGTGGCGGAGGGGCAAAGGGCCTTGCCCATATTGGTGTAATCAAGGCGTTGGAAGAGCATGAAATCCCGATCGACTATGTTGTGGGTACTTCTATGGGAGGTATTATTGCGGGAGCTTATGCAGCAGGGATGAGTCCTTACCAGATAGAAGACATCGTGCTGTCTGATGAATTTATGGGATGGATATCTGGAAATCTTGAGAAGGGGTATAATTACCAATACAGTAAAAAGGAAGATTATCCTTCTTTCGTTCGTTTTAATCTTTCCCTAGATTCAGCATATGGTTTTTTACTCAACAGCAGCATTGCGAGTGATCTCTCATTGAATTTTGCTTTGGCAGAACTATTCGCTCAGGCATCGGCCATATCAAAAAATAATTTTGATAGTTTATTTGTGCCATTGAGGGTAGTAGCGGCAGACATTTTCACGCAGAATGCTATTGTTCTTAAGCATGGTGTGCTAAGTGATGCCCTTAGGGCCACCCAAACTGTTCCCTTCTTCTATCATCCTATTAAAGTTGATAACAAATATCTCTTTGACGGAGGTGTATACAATAATTTTCCTGTGGATGTGATGCAAAAGGAATTCAGCCCTGAAATTATTATTGGATCTAATGTTTCTACCAAAGTATTTGACACGTACCCATACGATGATGATGATAAACTTATATCCAAGTCGCTGTTGTATCTGTTGTTGGATAAGTCTGATCCGGGCAAGGTGCCGGAGTCAGGCGTATATGTGCAACCCAACCTGAAAAAGTATTCCGCTTTTGACTTTAAATACGCCAAAGAGATGATCGATAGCGGATATCGTCAAACTTTGCGGCAAATGGAGGCGATTAAAGCAAAAATAGCAGAAAGGAAAACCTGCGAGTCTGTAGCACTGCAAAGGAATTTATTCAACAACAATGCCAGGCCCTGGTTAATTGAGGATGTTCAATTTGAGAAATTCAACTCCAAGCAGCAGCGTTACCTGCATAGGTTTTTTCTTAATGGCAAGCGCCCGCTTTACTTCAGCGACCTTAAAAAGGGATACTTTAAGCTGGTATCTGAAGATTATTTTAAAAATGTGTACCCCAACATTTTATATGATGCTACGCACGACCAGTTCAATTTCAAACTCTCGCGAAGGCCACAAAATAATTTCCAGATTGATTTTGGAGGAATTATTGCCACCAGAAGCGTCAGTTCCATCTTCCTTGGATTGAATTATTATTATTTCAACCGAGCCCTGATTCACTCCAGCGTCAACTTTTATGCAGGCAGCTTTACCAAGTCAGCTGAACTGAAATACAGGATGGACCTGCCCAATCTGGGGCAATTTTATTTTGAGCCTCAAGCCACCTTTAGTAGCTGGGATTTCCTGGAAGGGAAAGATGTTATCATTGACCGATTTACCCCAACCGTACTCGATCGGATTGACCGTAAGATGGGCTTGAGCATTGGTCTTCCGGTGGGCAGGCAATACAAGGCCTCACTTCATGGGTTCTATCTCAATAATCGGGATAGATTTATCAATGAATCGATCCTTACTTCTACCGATACACTAGACAATTTGAGACTCACTGGATTTCGCGCTGGTATAAATTTTTCAACCGGAATATTGAACAGAAAGCAATACGCGTCCAATGGGAAGTCGTATTCATTTGGCTTAGACTGGTTCTCGATGAATGAGGAGTATGTTCCGGGAAGCACTTCGTTTATTAATACCAATATCGAAGAGAAG
>CAYNCP010000099.1:5825-7623 GCA_964395905.1 uncultured Ohtaekwangia sp. | reverse complement strand
GATGGCCTTCATCAATAAAAACAACCGGCCCTTGACCATGAGCATAAGCAGGTTGATCAATAGGGGGATTATAGGAGAGATCTGCAATTTGCTGTGCAGATAACCCTACTGAGTTTGAAAAGATGCACAACAAAATGATACGTAGCCTCATGCATAGTAGATACGCAAACAGAAGTGGGTTAGTTTCGAACGGCCACTGCAATTTTGGAGTCCGCAGTTCCGTAATAGAGAAACCATTTGCCCTTGAAAAAAACCAGTCCTTCTACAAAGCAGACTTCATTAACCTCACCGGTTTTTTCATAATCCTTTTCAGGATGAATAAAATGTTCGTCAAGCCTATCGATCAGCTTATATGGTTTCGCTTTGTCAAACAATGCCTGGCCCGCAGCATAAGTAAATTTTGGGAGCGACTGATCATTGTAGTTGGGTGAATTGCTACCGTTATAAATCAACAAAATACCCTGATCTTGTAGCAGGGCGTAAGGTCCAGGCTCAACCAAACGGCTGTCAAAATAGCCTGACCTTGGATGCATAACCGGTATCATGCTTTGGGTCTCCTCTCCTTCTTCAACCTCCCAATGAATAAGGTCTTCTGAAGTAGCAAGGTATAAGTCCGTATCACCAAAGTACATCCAGTACTTACCGTTGACCCTGGTGGCAATCACCTTCTCGCCAGCCAGCCTTGAGACAATGGCACCCGACTTGGACCAATTGTCTTTGTATTTTCCAGTCAATACCAATCCATGCTTAGTCCAGTTTTTCAAATCTTTACTGGTCGCCAGGCAAAGGCGGGCCACTTTTCCATCATAAGAGGTATATGTCATAATATAGGTACCGTCTTCACTTTCCACCAACCGTGGATCCTCCACCCCACCCGGCCATTCATAGATGCGCATGCTATCATTGGCTGGATAAAATATGGGGTCGGGATGTTTGGCAAAATGCAGTCCATCCTCGCTGACGGCAAGGCCCAGACGCGAGGTCATTTGCTGATCTTGCGCCCTGTAAATCAAGTACACTTTCCCATCACGCACTACCGCACTCGGGTTCAACACATTTCGTTCTTCCCAATTTGTGGTTTCACCATTAATGGGATTCTCAAACAACAAATCCGGGGATGGCTCAAGGATAGGGTTGATAGAGTCTACTTTCATGAAATCAAGTAACGCCCATGATGGGGAAAGCCCCTGCTCAAGCCCTTGATCCTGGGGTGGTGCTGAACAACTGGCACCAACGAATACTGCCGCAGTAAAAATCAGGATATCTCTCATTGTATTATTCTATTTTAGCTTATCCATCTCTTGTAGTATAGGCTGCTCCTACCCATTTAGGATTTTAATAAACGACCATCCTCACCGTCAAAGTAGGCATTTAAAAGGTTAATTGATAATTCCTCATACACAAGTGCAACTCGATAACCGCTTCTTGTCAGGGAACTAAACAGTTGATTGGAATGACTAAATTACCGGTAAGCACTGCTGCCCCTTACATATAGATGAGGTTGAATTTGATGCCTAATTATAAAAGCCAATTTTTGATTTGTACACATGCTTCCACGATGTTGGGACATATATCATCAATATGCTTTTCATTTATTTTATCTTCGGGGAGTGACAATGCCTTTTTACCGTCAAAATCTACATAGGAAAGCCTTGCAGAAAGTTCTTCAGGTCGTTGGCCAAAATCAGAGCCAGGTAATAATGCCACACCAGTTTCGTCCAGCATCATATTGCATAATTGCACGGATGTACTAATACCCTTTGCATCCAGCATGCTGGAAAAATTTTTGAAATCAGGA
>CAYNCP010000099.1:0-5815 GCA_964395905.1 uncultured Ohtaekwangia sp. | reverse complement strand
AGGAAACAGATAAAACCCTCCCTCCGGGGGAGGCATGATAATGCCAACAGCTGTAAGCTCGCGATATACATGCTGGGCGATTACTTTTAACACAGCCCTGGATTTCTTTACATAGTTTTCAATATCCTGATCAAACGCAAAAGCTTTTACTGCAGCATATTGAATGGGTGCACTTGTGGCTGTAAATGTCTCACTGGCTACAACCGCCATGGCATTTACAAGCCAACGCAGTTCCTTTGGAAAGGTAAATGCGCCCAACCGCCATCCACCTGCTCCACACCATTTGCTAAGACCAGCGCTGATGATTGTTCCTTCCGGGTAGAATTTGGCAATGGAAGTATGTTCACCACTGTGCATCAGTTCGCCATAGATTTCATCGGAAATGATAAGGATCTGATACTTCCTGGCCACGTCAGCAATGGAAGACAATTCGGATGGTGAATAAGAGGCTCCGGTCGGATTGCTAGGATAGTTCATGATCAACATGAATTTCCTTGTAGGATGTTGTTTGCAAATTTCGTCCAGTTGATTTGCATCCATCATCTTTTTTGCATTCCTGCCCGCATCAATTGAAATCGATTTCTTGTCCGTGAGATGGGCCTGTGGTGCATATGAAACCCATGAAGGTGCAGGTAGCAAAAGATCAGCATCGTAACACAGTTGGGCGATATATAACAATTCCTTTGATCCTGGTCCAATGAGGATATCTTCCCACAAGCAATTAATTCCAAATCGTTTGTTTTGGTAGGCGGAAACTGAAGCTCGTAAAGCAGGAAGTCCTTTTACAGGCAAGTAATCCTTTTCATGAGCATGCTTGATTAGTTCTTTCACTACTTCGTCTGGCACTGGAAAAGGTGACTGACCAAAACCCAGCTTATATACTTTTTTTCCTTGCTTGATCAATTCGTTGGAGTGCTCATTGATGGCAAGCGTGGCAGAAGGCTTTAGAAGTTGGATATTTTGCTTTAGCTGCATAACATTTCATTCACCCGTACAAATCCACTCCCAACATCTCCAACTCCCCCGTCATTTGCTATTATTCACAGCAGTTTATACTTGAGCGAAATTTAAGTAGAGTGATTTCTGGAAGCTATAATTATAGCGGAAATATTCAGGCAAGGGCCGTAATTTCAATAAGTCGAGACAAGGTTACCGTACATCATTGACCACCTCTGGTTACCTGTTATCAGAAATTATATTCTGCCGTGTCGAATATTGATGAAATGATGCTAATGGATCAAATCCAGGCCAGGCTAGTTGACCATAACGCTTAGTACGGGCACTTTGGATTTGTATAGCAAGGATTCAGTTATTCCAAAGTCATAACCCGCTCTCCTGGCACGATTGTGAGTGACCTTGGAGATCACCTGTGCTTTGTGTCTGTCAGCAAACTCAAGCATCCCTTTTTCCACGCTTAATGCGTTGAAAATCTCTCCTTTCATTTTCACATTAGGGTAGGCATCCATTAACTTCTTCATTTCCAACTCAACTGCAGTTGTGCTCTTAAAGTTTGATGGCGTGTTGACATACAAAAGAGTCATTGACGCACCTGTAGCTTTCAAAAATGAAGTAATCGTCCCAAATGGCTTTGCAAGGGGCTCCTCAAAATTGGCAGCAAATACCACTTTCTTAATGGATGCCGGCTTGAAGTCCTTTTTGACAGAAAGTACTGGACAAGGACTGGTGCGTAACACTTTCTGTGCGTGTGATCCAATAAAATAGCGATGGGATTCTCCCATGCCATGTGCACCCATGATGATTAAATCACATTTGTATAGTTTAGCCACCTGCATGATTTGCTCTTGCACAATACCCGGACGAACTAATCCTGTGACCTTGGTCCCCTTCAATACTTTATCTTTTAGCATTCGCTCCATTTTTATCTCTGCGTCTACCATACGCCCTTCATGTTCTGGGTATTTTTGCTGCTCTTCCACGCTAATTCTGTTCCAATCTGCGGGAGCCGAAAATACGTGTAGAAGAAAAATCTCTGCCCCCGTCTTCTTTGCCAGGTTGGCACCGGTATTTATTGCAGTTTTCGCGTAGTCAGAAAAATCAATGGGAATCAAAATGGCTTTCATGGCATGCATGTTTATTTTCCTGCAAGCAACCGATTATTTATTACTGTTCAAATGACTTATGTCAAGTGTATCCCTAACGAGTATCAGTTAACAAATCAAGCAACTATATGTCTTATTTTAGCGGCACTAATCTCTTTTTTTCTCATATTGGTTTGGAATCACAAATGTGTCAGCCATGAAGTATTCGATTAGCTTAATTGTATGTACTCTCTTTAGTATTTTGATATTGTTTGCTCAGGAGGAGAAAAGTCCAGCGCCTAAGCCGGTTGGTGATCCAAAGGAATTTATAACCTCACACCAGGGTACCTTTGGTGGCAAACTCATCAAATACAAAGCAATTGCCGGAGAAACTTACCTGAAAGGAAAAGATGGAGAACCGGCAGCTTCCATCTGGTCTGTAACCTATAAAATGGATGCCGGTGATTTAGCCCAACGTCCTGTAACATTTGTCTTCAACGGAGGTCCTGGAAGTGCCTCCATATGGCTGCACCTGGGTTTGTTTGGTCCACAAATCACGAAAGTGAACAGCGATGCCAAAGAAGATGATGGCGCTGCACCATATCCCATGCTGAACAACCCCTACGGCATGCTTGATCTAACCGACCTGGTATTTATCGATCCGGTCGGTACCGGGTACAGCAGGGTCATTGGTAATGGTAAGGTAGAAGATTATTGGGGACTCAATGAGGACGCCAAATCAATCGTAGCTTTCATGTGTGAGTGGGTAACCAGGCACAAAAGATGGAATGCACCCAAGTACATTGCCGGAGAAAGCTTCGGCACTACCCGTGCGGCTGCAGTAACGCATGAACTTGAAGGAAATGGTCAGGAAATGGCACTTAATGGCTTGATTCTTATCTCACAAGCCCTTGACTATCAAGGTTCCACTTCAATGCACGATAACATTGTTTCATATGTCACCTACTTTCCCAGTATGGCAGCTACATCGTGGTACCACAAGAAAGCAGGCATGGGTAAAACGTTGGAGGCTTTTGTTGAAGAGGCCAGGTTATTCGCTTTGGACGAATATGTAAGGGCATTGTACAAAGGGTCTCGGTTAACTGCTGTAGAGAAAGATCGCATTGCAGAACGTCTGGTTTACTTTACGGGCCTATCCAGAACATACATCGACCAATCCAACCTCAGGATCTTGATCCCCCGCTATCGCAAAGAATTGCTCAGGGATCAAGGCTTGGCTATTGGTCAACTGGATGGCAGGTTTATGGGTGACGAGTCGGATGACATCGCAGAAAGACCCACATTGGGCGATCCTGCCAGTTACAACATTGACGGTGCATACACAGCCATTTTGAACCATTATTATGCCAGTCAACTGAATGTGGAAATGGACAGACCTTACATTACCTCCAACGAGGAGTTGGGAGACAAATGGAAGTGGCGTGATGTGCCTGAAGGAAAATATTGGGAGCCCAGCTATGTGAATGTAGCCCGTAAATTGGGAGATGCCATGCGCAGGAATAAAGATCTCAAAGTAATAGTAGCCAGCGGATATTACGATCTGATTTGCCCATTCTTTGATACAGAATATACCTTTGCCAGAAATGGCATTCCGCAGGAGCGGGTCACACTCACTTACTATGAAGCAGGCCACATGATGTACGTGCATGAACCGGATCTGGTGAAGATCGCAGGCGATATTAGAAAGTTTTTAACCACCAAGTAATAATCTTACAGGTATGAAAAACGTGTTGATAACGGGAGCTGGCGGAGCATTAGGTGAAGCATGTGTCAAATCTTTTCAAAGTAAAGGCTTTCATGTGATCACCATCCTTTCTCCGTCCAGGAAGTTAGCTTATAAATCCGAGGGCACCATTTCTGTTTACACTGCCGACCTGATGGATGAGCACGATGCATCCGTTGTAATCGAAAGAATAATTGATAAACACAAAACGATTGACGCAGCCTTGCTACTTGTAGGCGGCTTTGCTGTCGGTTCCATCAAAGACGCTGACGGTGAAATGATGAAAAAAATGATAGGTCTCAATTTTGAAACAGCATACTATGCGGCAAGAAAAATATTCAATCAAATGCTCCAGCAGGCTGCCGGAGGCAGGCTGGTTTTTGTGGGTGCAAAACCGGCTCTGCATGCCAGTGCCGGTAAAGGCATGATCGCCTATGCTCTGTCCAAATCATTGATATTCAAGTTAGCCGATCTATTGAATGCAGAAGGAAGTAAAAGCAATGTGGTCTCCACGGTAATAGTTCCCAGCATCATAGACAGCGAAGCCAACAGAAAATCAATGCCAAAAGCTAATCCTGATGATTGGGTAAAAGCAGATGAAATTGCCAAAATCATTTACTTTGCAGTTACGGAGAATGGAAGCAAACTTAGGGAACCCATTTTGAAAATATACGGGAACTCCTAATGTTCCCTTCTTTCCCTGTTCGCTTCAAAAGTAAAGATATCATTGCGCTGATAATGCCCCGAAGTGTCGAGCGTCATTCGCTCTTTTATGACTTCATCCAAGTCAAGGTCACAAACAATTAACTCTTCGCGGTCAAACACTGGTTCGATCAGATATTTTCCGTTGGGGCCTACGATGCAACTCCCGCCATTTAAAGTAAGTTGATCGGGATTTGATTGCAGGTACGGTGGCAAATCCAGCTTTTCAGGAAAGTCACTTGCGCTTAGTATTTGGCCTGCGGCCAACACAAAGCACCGGCCTTCAAACGCATAGTGCCTGCTGGCCACTTGATGCAGTTCATGCACTTTGGGCCACAACGCCACATGAATATGCTCTCCGGAGTCGTGTAATGCCTGTCTGGTGTGAGGCATCCAATGTTCCCAGCAAATGCTGCCACCAACCCTTCCCACTTCTGTTTCTACGGCTTTCAATCCGAAGCCATCCCCCAGCCCGTAAAGCATTTTTTCAGTATAGGTTGGCATCAGCTTCCTGTGGTGATTCAGCAACGTACCTGATTGATCGATAATTATAAAGCTGTTGTAAAGGGTGCCATTGCCAGGTCCTGATTCCACCTTCTCATTGATGCCCATGCAAAGTGTGATTTTGTGGTCTCTGGCCCGTTCACAAATCCATACAAATTCTTTACCTGTTACTGATACGCTGCTGTTGTAAAACTGGAGGTAAACTTCCTTCATTGCGCTGGCATCCCATTGCGATACATTGGTACAATGGTCAAGCCAGGAAGGATAACCGGACAGCCAGGTCTCCCCTATAACCAATAGTTTAACACCAAGACCTGAGGCCTCCTTCATGATGGCGTCCAACTTGATCAGACTTTTCTCCAAATCAAGATGGACGGAACTGAATTGGCCGATGGCTACTTTTACTATGCGCGACATGTGGTTATCATTTTTGAATGAGTGAGCGGGTCTTATAACTTGCTCAATTTTTAGGAGCCTATTCAAAACTAAACTAATTTAAGGCCTGTTTAAACCTTTTCTTAGATATTGAATGTTTAGAAAAATTCACCGGATTTTCACGCATGTGCTCCGGTATTTCCAAAGAAGGCTTAACGCAAAGCAGTTCCTCATTTTCTCCAGCATCCTGGTGGGTGTCTCCAGCGGATTTGCGGCCGTCCTGCTAAAGTCATTCGCTCATTTTATCACGGTAACGGTAGAGAAGTACTCCAGCAACTATCAGGAGTTCTTTTTGTTCACGTTATTCCCTTTGGTGGGCCTGGCCATTACGGTGATATATGTTCGCTCATTTATTAAGAAAGGTGAATTTTTAAAAGGCAGTGCGGACATT
>CAYNCP010000098.1:0-7737 GCA_964395905.1 uncultured Ohtaekwangia sp. | reverse complement strand
CGGTTTCAATTTCCGCCATCAATTCTCCGGACTTCACCGAATCTCCCACTTTCTTATGCCATTTGGCGATCACGCCCTCAGTCATGGTGTCGCTCATTTTAGGCATTCGGACTATTTCTGCCATTTTAGGTTTTGGTTATGAATCACTTTATTTAATAACAATCTCAAAAATAGGGGTATTCAGCCGATTTTCAATCAATTTAAAACCCAATGTTGCCAATTATCACCTCAAAGGTGGGTGATTTGGTCTCGATGGGATATGAATAGCGAACACCCACATTGAACTGTTGGAGGAGCCTCATGACATTGAAATCCATCTTTAACTCACCCCCCACAGATGAGTAAGTTCTCTTAATCACATTGCTCCCCGTTCCCGAGAAATTAGGCCGCTCACCGTATGCATAATCCACAAATGCATTGGCTCGGATGCGTTGGATGTTCAACAACGGGCCTATGGAAATATCAGGGTACCAAAGTGGCAATGTATAGTTTCCAGTTATAATGTAATAGTCCTGCAATCTTAATATGCTATGCCCTCGGGGTGACGGAATTTGATTTCTAAACAAGTAATTATTTGCACGCTGACTAAAAAATGTTCTCTGATAACCGCCATAGCTCCAAAAGGAATGATGATTTAACATTCCCGGAAAGTACAATACGGCTAATGCCGAAAAGAGCTCACCCTTAAAGTCACTAGCCTCAAATGGGGTATTTAAATAATCAATTGACAAGGTTTGACCCCATTTACTAAAAATGTCTCTTCTGCTTCTTTTTAAAAGATGTGTCAATTCAAAATTAGCCCGATTAAAAAGCAATTGTCCATTGTCCAGATAGGTAGAAAAGAAAAATCCATTTCCCAGCGTATCTACCTGGAGAAAACGACCGGCACCGTCTACATCATTCCTGAAGTCAGTGACTTTGGTAATTCCTACATAGTTGGCCAGAGATAAACTGCTTGCGTATTTCGAGCGGGTAGTAACCAAAGGAATACGAAGTCCTGCTTCCAATTTGGTTTCTTTCCAATCAAAATTTATGGTGTTGCGCACATTGTTCAGTATATAGTCTTCATCACCCGATCGGTTTCCGAACGAAACCCCTACATCAACTATTGGATAAAACCCCTGATAGCTAAAATCAGCTCTCCAAAAACCATTTCGTTCCACGGCATCATATCGATAACCCAAATCAATGACCGTGGTGCTTAGCACATCTTTGGAAGAAATTCCAATATCCAATGTATTGAACGATGATGTTGTGTAAGGACCCCATGTGTGCGGATTGATCATTCCCTGAACACGATGATAGCGCTTTGACCCATATTCCACTTTTGGGATACTTTGCATTAAATCAGGCACGCCTTCTTGTTCAGCCAACACCTGGCTAAAGAGATGATCCGCTCTCTTTGCACTTTGTTTCATCTTCCATTTCGGTGGGTCAAAATCGATTCTAACAATATCCAATCCTTCTCCTGACTGATCATTGTAGTAAATGGATTGGCCATCGGTAGAAACTGAAGGATTGTAGGCTCCATATTTACTGGATGTCACCTGATAATGCTTGCCCGATGAAAGGTTTATCGCATATATATTGTCAATTCCACTGAATGGTGAATTATAAAAAAGATAATTGTCATACAGTACCGGGTGGCCCACGTTTTCATCACCCGCTTCATACCACACTTCCAATGCACCTGACTCATAATCATGGCTGGCAATGATTTTATTTCCCTGATCCAATTTGATAAAAACTATTTTTTTTCCGTCAGTGCTCCATCGGGGCATGGCAATCTGGCTGTTGTCTGGATTTTCAAATTTCTTAACTACATCCCCCGAAGCATAGTCTACCACAATTAAATTAGATGCATACGAGTCATCTACCGCTACGGTAGCAACCTTTGTGCCATCCGGACTAATAGCTGCAGCCGCATAGCGATTATGCCTGGCTACCAACTTTTTCTTGCCCGACTTAAAATCAAATCCTGCAACCACTGAGTAGGAACGAGTTTGCCATCTGACATCAGGGCGGTATTCATTCCATACCAATTGATCATCAGTAACAGAAAGCATGCCCGCATCGTTTAGAGGACCAGGAACATGAATTTTCTTTTCCTTTTCACCTGGCAAAAGGGTAACAAACTGGGAGATGTCTCCAATACCCGCTTTAAGCGCCACAATCCTTCCATCTTTCAATTGTTGCGGGTACGAATAATCTGTATACGTCTTTGACCTCCGTGCATTGATGGGTTCAAAAGGAGTGAGTTCCAAATCCTGCTGTTGACTTTCCCATTCCTTTTTCACCTGAGTGGCCATCTCGTTATAAAGATCTTTCACATACAATCCTGTTTCTTTCTTAATGGCACTGGAAAAAGTGAATGGGATAAAGGGAACACTCCAGGCCCTTCTGGTGATATCGGACCAAATATTGGGGTTACCGGTTTTTTCTCTCAGGTACGATACCATATGATAGCCGAGCACATAATGATCTGGCACGTTATGTTTAAATGAACGCAAATACTGTTTGTTGTAGTTAAATTTTTTTCCTTCCAGAAAATTGGTTCTTAACAACAGTTCAAACTCTGGTATTCTGCCGCGGCCACTGTTGGTAAAAGCAGTTTCTGTTGCCACAGCGTCCCCTTCCCAAAACCATTGCGGTACAGCGACAAACGCCATGCCCGCCTGAGTCAATTGACCAAACAAAAAGTAGATCGCCTTATTGAAGCCCACATTGCTTTTTTGAAATTGCACAATGTGTCGGTACTCATGTGAGACCAACAAGGTGAGCCAATCGTTGTTTCCGATGAAATTGTAATTCTGCGGAGGCATAGCAAAAAATTCGGATCGCCTGGGTGCCAGGGTTACAAAGCCATTGGATGTGGCAGACTGGCTATGCAATACAATTGAAATTTTTTTGGGTGAAACTCCAAGCGAAGCGGCCTCAGGTTCACGAATGTGCTCAAATGTATTGGCTACCCGTTGTGCCGCTGCTTCAAACCCGGAAGGATACAGGATTTTAAAGTGATTGGTATTGATTTGAAACCACTTCATACTGGCAGGGCTCGTTACCTGCGTGACCGATTCCTGACAATAGCCCTTGACAATGCAAACCAAAAACAAAACCACCCAATAAACTCTCATATTGTGATTAACCCCTAAAATGAAACCTTTAAACTACATCAGTATGCTTACAGAACACACATTTTGCTGGTAATTATTTGTCAACTCACCGAGGAGACGGTAGGCATCATCAACTTCAAAATTTCAGTAAATTTGGTGAATGTTCAGATGGGTAAAGAAAATGTACGGAGAATATAAAGAATACGTGCGCACAGACCTGATCATGTATGGAGTTTGGATACTGCTGATCATTCTATTCTTTTTATATACCCTGTTTGCCAATTAGGCTTGGAGCAATATTTCCCGCACGTTGTCTCTGATTTTTACACTGAGTTCATCCGTAGGCAGGTCATTGACATCCGTTCCAAAGGGATCCTCAATTTCCTCGGCAATCAGTTCCACGCTTAATAAAACATAAGAAATTAATACAACGATGGGCACAGTCATGTATTCTGCAATGGTCACAAAACCAAATGGCAAGGTAATGATGTAAATAAAAATAAACTTTTTGATATACATCGTATAGGAATACGGAATGGGTGTATTCTTGATTCGCTCACAAGCGCCAAGGATATCCGAAAAAGCTTTTAGCTCCTTATCGACCATATAGAGTTGATCTCCGGTCAATTTTTTATCCAGGTACAAATCATTGACGCGTTGGTACATCATAGACGACAGCCGATTGGGAATGTGCTTTACACCCTTGAGTCTATCACTAAATTCCTCATCTGCAATTTCCATTTCATCGAGTTTGGTTCCTTTCCTCAAATGCTCTTTGGTGGAGAAAACAAAATTGGGAATCATCTTGGCAAACCAGCTCCTGTTATCTGCATCACCTTGTTCTAACATGGCATTCAACTTGTGTGCCAGGTTACGTGTATTATTGACCAGTGACCCCCATAATTTCCTTCCCTCCCACCACCGATCGTATGCAGTATTGGTACGAAACACAAGAAAAAGACCCAGTACGATACCCACCAATGAGTGCATGGCGGTGGTACTGTGCAGGTCCTGCTCATGGAATTTAAAAACATCCAGAATGACGTAACAAAACAAAAATGAAAAAACACCCATAATTACAATCACGGGCGTAAGCGTTCTCATGACATGCCTGCTATAAGAGTGAAATATGAGCGAAAGCCAACTTTTAGGGTTGTAAGTAATCATTCAATTGAGATTAAAGGTGCTAATAAACTTATTCATGCCTTGATTTCCAAAGCTGAAAGCTATTGCCGTTAAATAAATGCAGGAAGAAGTAGGATAAGTTCCAGAGGGGTCCTATCCCCTGATCTTGTTGAGCAGGGTGATTGCTTTGTCACGGTCTTGCCAGACCACATAAATCGAGCACAAGGCAACGGCAATCGCGTAGTAAAATAATTGTCCACCATCTCCCTGCACTTCAATACCCAAAAGAGTAAGGTGCATGCCGATAGCGCCAAGCATTAATCCAATAGCGATCAAGCCACCCATCCAGGAAACAATAGGGATAAGCAATAAAACAGAAGCTACTAACTCCATGACGCCAACACCATACCTACCCCAAGGTTCCATTCCCACGGTGGTGAATATTTCAATTGATTCTTTTGACCCCGAAAATTTGTAAAAAAGGGTCTGGAACATAAGGATGGCAGCGATTAACCGCGCACCCCAAATGAAGATGGTTTTACCTGACATGGCCCCAAATTTCAAGAACAAGTACGAAATGAATTGTCTTCAAACCGACTTTGGTTGAAATAGAAGACCAAATTGAAGGTAGCTAAAATGCATAAAAAACCACATGTACTTCAAGATATATTTTTGAAGTCAAAATAGAAGTCAAGGGCTTGATTTGAGTTTTTCCAACAATTCCGGATTCATGCTTACCCAAATACTTGCGGCTATGATGATCATGAATACAAATGAAATATAAGAAAGCACCCAGATTAATACTCCATTAAAGAATGATCGCACCCTGGCTGACGGTAACCACGGCATAAACAAAAATCCATAATAAAGGGGCTCAATGATAAAAGAAAAATCATTGAAGTGAATTCCTGACAAGTAGAATACAATAACATTAATAATAAACAATATCTCCAGATGGCCCTGGGCATAAAAGGCTGGTACCGAACTTTCAATGTAATTGCAACCTCTCTTCTTATAGAACATCCAAATCCAAAAAGCAGTAACGGGAATAAGCCCGAATCGCACCAATCTGAAATGGAGGTATATGAAATCAATAATTAATCGGGTAACATTCTCTTGCGTTGATGTGTGGGACTGGGGGGAGATGGATGATGAACTAATCATCTGAAAAAAATCAATGCCCAGGAGTTCCATGATCAGCAGCGACATGGCAATCATCAGAAAAAAATAACCCACAGGCCCTACATACAACACCCTGTTGCCTTTGATGAAAAGATCAGAGGCAATGCCAGGTCTTATGGTCAGGTCCTTTAATGTCCGGGGAAAAACACCATCAAAGCCGTATATCCTTGACTGAAAATCCATCCGGAGAGATGGTATGCTAAGACGTTTGATGTCCGCTTTTTGTCCACAGCTGGGGCAATATTTTGAAGTTACTTCAAGGCCACAATTGATACACGCCATAAAATTTTTTTCTACTGATCAAGCCATTCCTTAAAACTTTGCACCCGCTCCCGGGCCACAATCACGTCCTGATCTTCGCATGATTTCAACAATAGTTTCAAACGACTGTTGGAGTGACTAATCATATCCACTATTGAATTGACACAGACAATATACTTCCTGTTGATTCTAAAAAAAAGAGCTGGATCAACCATCATCTCTACCTGATCAAGGGTATAATCAAGTACATGGTTTCTCCCGTCCCCGGCCTTACAAAAAGTGACCTTGTCTAAACTGAAAAAATACAGGATATCTTCAACGTCTACAAATCTCAAATGCTCTCCCACCTTTGTTACGAATCGCTCCTTGTATTTCTTCGTCAACATATGCATGGCATTGCCTATCCTGTGCAACACCTCATTTTGCTCTGAATAATACTGGCCGGACGACTCATATTTTTTCAAAGCGTTGGTCAGGTCATTTCTGTCAATTGGCTTCAATAGATAATCCACGCTATTCACTTTAAAGGCTTTGATGGCATACTCATCATAAGCTGTTGTAAAAATAATAGGGGCTTTGACCTCTACCTGATCGAAAATCTCAAAGCTAATGCCGTCTCCCAGTTGAATATCCATTAGGATCAAATCGGGTGGCAAATGATTTTTGAACCACGCAACTGCTGATTTAACAGAATCAAGCGTGCCCACTACATGCAGGCTTGAATCAATTTCACTGACCAAAGACTGAAGGCGTGTAGCCGCCAAAGGTTCATCTTCAACGATTACCAGGTTCATTCTCATTGTTAAGAATAGGAAGTCTCACTTCAAAGTGATCAGCGGTTTTTACAATCTCTACCGGAACATCACTGAGAAATTCGTATCGGCTCACGATGTTACCCAGTCCAAGTCCACCAGAGTTCTCATCTGGCTTCCCCTTGATCTGCAGATTGTTTGAAACTACTATTTTATTGTCATTGTTATTTAAATGTATAGTCAATGGAAACTCGTTGGAGATCACATTGTGTTTGATGACATTCTCGACCAGCATTTGCAACGATAAGGGTGGCAAATTCCCTGACCCACTTCTCAGCTCATTATTGATTTTCAGATTATCACCAAATCTGATTTGCTGTAAGTATAAGTACGATTCAAGAAACTTAATCTCATCGGCTATCGGTACCACCTCCATGTGACGGGTATCCAATACATAACGGTAAACATCAGAAAGCTGCTTGATAAACTTGGCTGCCTTATCGCGATCTTCATACACCAGTCCGGTAAGCGCGTTTAAACTGTTGAAGAGAAAATGAGGGTTCACCTGATTCTTCAGGCTTTCGTATTGGGCGGTCACACTTTCCCTTTTCAACTTCTCAGCATCCAAAGCCGACTGCTTCCAGTTAATCAGGAAAGCGCGTCCATGCATAAAAAGTGAGATCACTATGGTAATCAAAGTGGCTGAATAAACTGTTAAAGCAGAATCACCAAAATTTACATCGGCAATATATGCGTATATTTGCATCAACAAGAATACCACACCAATGGTATACACTATAGTTCCCATCGATAGGATGGCCAGACTTTTTACAGGCTGGTTGAACCAATCTATTTTAGTTTCAAGAAAGTTGCTCAATTCTGAATTCCCCTTCCACAGCAATATCCAAAGAAGGCAAGTGAAGGATCCAACTACTAAAAACTGAGTCCATGACTTTGTGTATCCAAATACAATGGTCATTACCAGGCCAAGGAGTGTAAGCAGCACCAAATCCCGGATTAAGATATTTGAGTGTATTTTTTTCTCTTTCACACGAATCAATTGGAATACTGAAAGTTACTTTAACTTTTCAATTCAACAAGATCAGCTAAACGTACATTGCGCCTTAATTTTCTTTGATAAGTAGATATCCAGTAAAAAGTAAGAGGTACTCCAACTAAAGCGGGCCATATCCATTGAATGACACCAGGCAAAAAGGTCATGACCTGCGTAGAAAAAGCAGTGACAGCGGCTATGAAACCTCCGGTCATGTTGCCTATATGTGAGTAAAGCCATCTGTGCCCAT
>CAYNCP010000097.1:0-8125 GCA_964395905.1 uncultured Ohtaekwangia sp. | reverse complement strand
CCTGCAAAGGTTTAATCAATTCCTGTTTTTTCAAAAAAAACAACCCTCCAAATCCAAACACCTTCCTTTGGTATTCCTTCAATTCTGACTCTTTCTTTTGAATTTCCGCCTTTCGCTCCTGTCTCATTTCTTCTGTTAATAAGATCTGCTCAGCCTCGAAAGCACTATACTGAGCTTCTATGGCTATTTGCATCTCTTCGATTTCCTTCTGCCACGCTGCAGATAGCCTGTCAATCTCATCCTGCGCCTTTTTATAGTCAGGAATCTTGCTCAGAATAAAGTCTGAATCGATGTATCCAAACTTCTGAGCATTTGCAAAATTCAGGCCGAAAAAGAAAAGGCCGAAAAACAGGAGATATGATCGCATTCTTATCTTATTTGCTGGCCAATGGTAAAATGGAATTGTGCCCCGCTTCGCTGCGTTGCGCCTGGTAGTGTGTCGAAACCGTAGGCCCAATTCAACCCGATAAGCCCAAAAGCCGGCATGAATATTTTAGCTCCAAATCCAGCTGACTTATAGATCTGAAACGGATTGAACTCTAAATAATTGTTCCAGTTGTTGCCGCCTTCAGCGAATATTAGTCCGTATATGGTGGCTGCCTGACCCAGCGTGACCGGGTATCTCAACTCCAGTCCAAATTTATCATAGACGATTCCCCCCTCAATTTTACCGGCCAATGAAGTAGATCCTCGGAGTGCGTAAAAGGGAGGCGTAATCATGTTATTTTCATAGCCTCTTAATCCAATGATATCCTGGCCCAGCACAAACGAATTAAATCCACCGGCTAGCCCATCACCACCCAACAAGAATCTCTCAAATGGACTGGGCGTAAGCGACTTGTCATATTGACCAATAAATCCAAAATGGGCCTTCGTCTCCAATACCAGACTTCTTCCCTCAGGTTTAGAACTGCCCAACAACTTGATGTAGAATTTGGCGTCAAACATCCACTTGTGCATTTCTATCCATTGAAATTGCTTTTCTACATCCAGCAAATAGCTTGAGCCGCGGAGCTTTGACCAGGGTGGTGTAAGGGCAGCACTCAGCGAAATGGTAGAGCCCTGTGTAGGATACATGGGATTGTCAACGCTGTTCCTGGCTATATTGGTTTCTAGTTTAATGCTATAGGTTTTTCCCTCTTCTGGCAATACAGTAGACTGAAAGTAGTTGCCTTTATATTCGTATACTAAAAATGAAAGTGAGTTGCTTAATGAAAAATAGTTATCCGGCCACTCCAGTCTTCTTCCCAGACCCACAGTTATTCCTCTCTGCCTTAAAGAAACCGCGTCACTGATTTCAAAGCCAGCAGTTGGCAATCGCGATACAGAGCTATTTAAGGATATGGTAAACGAATTCGGTTTACGCCCACCCAGCCAGGGTTCGGTAAATGAAAAGTTATAGCTTTGATACGATGCCCCATTGGCTTGTGCACTGAGTGATAAGCGCTGTCCGTCACCCACTGGCAGCGGCCGCCACTTTTTGAAATGAGGAATATTCCGTACCGAGAAGTTGTTGAACGTTAATCCTACCGTACCAACAAACCCAAATGCGCCTCCCCAGCCTCCGGAGAGCTGAATCTGATCATTGGACTGCTCCTCCACCTTCCAGCCAATGTCAACGGTGCCGTCAGCTGGGTTGGGTTGGATGTCCTGCGCGATTTTTTGTGGATTAAAAAATCCCATTTGCGACAGCAATTGTTGTGTGCGGATGATATCTGATCTTCTGAATTTTTGTCCTGGCACTGTACTAAGTTCTCTTCGAATTACATGCTCACTCGTCCGCTCATTCCCCGCAATCCACACATTCTTAATAGTGGCCTGTTCGCCTTCAAATATTCTCATTTCAATATCAATGGAATCGCCCTCAACCGCTACTTCAATTGGCGTAACCCTAAAGAAGAGGTATCCATCATCCATGTACAGGCCGCTTATATCAGGTCCTTTGGGGTTAAAATTTGTTTTCTTGTCTATTAGCTCCTTGTTGTAAACATCCCCTTTTTGAATGTCCAACACCCTATTGAGCGCGTCAGCGGAATAAATGTAATTGCCCGTCCACTTGATGTCACGGAAATAATATTTTCTGCCTTCAAAAATGTTGAGCTTTACATCGATACGGTTTTTGGAGTAGCGAATAATGGTATCGCTCACAATTTCAGCATCCCGATATCCCTGCGAATTGTAGTACTCAATTAATTTTAACTTGTCTTCTTCGTATTCCGACTCAAGAAATTTCGAAGGTGCAAAAAGGTTCAGCTTCACATTGTCGTGAAGAAACGCTTTGGCTCCTCTCCAGCTTTCCGTTGAATCCTTGTCTGCCAGCAGGTGTTTAGGCTTTAACCCCAATAAGCCATTGAGGATGGTTCTGTGGAGCGTAATCCTTGCATGCTCTTTTGTTTTTTTCAACTTCTTTCTCAGCTTTCCTGATGCAATCTCATTGTTGCCGATAAATATCACATCATGAACCCTTACCTTCGCTTTTAAGTCAACGTCTATTCTGATTTTTACACCACCGCGGTTCAATGTATCAGATTCTTGTATCACTTTAACGTCCGTATTCAAGAATCCTTTTTTAGCAAAGAATTTCTTTACAGATAGTTCTGTATTTCGAATCATGGCATCGTTGACAATCTTTCCACGGATAAGGGTAAGCTCTTCTTTGAGTGCAGATTGGCGCGATCGGCTAATGCCCGTAAAATAAAAATCATTGAGTCGAGGTCTTTCTGCCAGCTCGATGGTGAGGAATACGTTTGATCCTTCAATTCGATCAACCAGAATAGTAGCATCTCCCACCAAACCATGTTTCCATAACTTTCTGATGGCACCCGAAATCTTTTCTCCAGGTAATTTTATTTTGTCCCCGATTTTAAGTCCGGTAAGCGATATCATGGCATTCTTATCCAGAATGTTCAACCCTGTTACTTCAATTCCCCCAATCGTGTATTCAACGGGGTTGGCATAATTTAGTGAGTTGCCTGAGGTGGGCTCTTGTTCCCGACCTCTCCTGAATTGTGCAAAGCTGATGTCGATCGAAAAAAATACAAGTAATAAGGAAAGCAGTAAAAATCTTCTCATCAGTTTACACAGTTCGTTCCATTACTTTTCCAAATCTCCTGTCTCTTGACTGATAAGCGACAATTGCTTCATAGAGGTGTTCTCTTCTGAAATCGGGCCACAAAGTTTCAGTGACAACCAATTCGGTATATGCAATTTGCCAAAGCAAAAAATTACTAATTCTCATTTCTCCGCTCGTTCTGATTAATAGCTCGGGGTCAGGAATGCCTGAGGTTTTCAAATAAGTGGAGAAAATTTCTTCGTTGATATCTTCAGCATTGATTTTGCCTGTTCCAATCTCCCTTCCAATCATTTTAACTGCCTCTACTATTTCCCATCTGCCACTATAGCTCAACGCCAATATTAACGTTAGTCCATTGTTGTCTTTAGTAGCTTTGATGGCATCCTTCAGGTTATCCTGGCAGGCCTGGGGTAAATGGCCAATGTCCCCGATGGTTTTGAGCCTCACCTGGTTTTCGTGCAGCGAATTAATCTCTTTTTTCAACGTATTCACCAATAATTCCATTAATCCGTCAACTTCTTCCTTAGGTCTCCCCCAATTTTCTGTACTGAATGCGTAAAGTGTCAGGTATTTAATGCCAAGCTCTCCACATCCTTCAGTCACGTCCTTGACCGCCTGAATGGCATTTCTATGGCCGAAAATACGGGCAGCTCCTTTGCGTTTGGCCCATCGTCCGTTGCCATCCATGATAACGGCCACATGACGGGGCAAATTATTAAAGTCTATATTTTCCTTAAAAGAGGCCACAAGGCAGCAAAAATAGCCTATTTTTCAAACTTTTCACAGGTACCGCCACATCCACCATTTTCACCTACCAGCACGCGTAAACTTCACGCCATAAACTAGATTTCTATTTGTATGGATTGGTTGCGCAAGGGATGTCATAAAATGTGCGCGTAATCGAAAAACCCGTAAAAAAGTAATTGTCGTTGTCGTACTGATTGCCGTACTGGTAATTCTTAAAGGCTTGGTTTTCGCCCGAAATGTTGTCCAAATAATCAAAGAAGGTTTTCCTGATTCCAATCTCAAATGCAATATACCATTTTGGATTGACCACGTATTTCATTCCACCGCCAAATGGAACACTCAGCTGCACATTGCTGTACTCTGCGTTCTTGGTTTGAACCCCCGATATGCCAAACATGCCAAGGCCGGCAAACAAAAATGGAGTAAATCTTAATCTTCTTTTATCGTCCCTCCAATCCAGAAAATGATACTCAAAGGTGCCTGAGCCTTCCAATAAAAAAAGATTGAATGAGGCGTCTCGCTGAACTGCAAAGGGATCAAGAGGTGTGCGTTTATCAGAAGCCGCCAATTTGCCGCCAGTAAGTGCAGTTTTGAAGCTGATGACCTGGCTAAGATTGGCCCTGTAAAAAACAGTGGCCGCAGGCCGGGCATTTGCCAGCTTATAAGTGCGCGCCAGATCACCGGTATAAGTAAATGCTCCAATCCCAAATCCGAGTTCGGATCGCTGCGAAATTTGAGCCCATGCTTTACTTGTGGAGAAGTTAAGTCCAATCAATAGGATTATTCCTAATACACCGGCCTTGTTAAACATCAGATTTACCTGAATTTGGCCTTGTGGAACGTAGCCCCGATAATATAAGTGAGCTTGACACTGGTGACCATGTAGATGTCGCGCTCGGATTTGCTGCCCCGGTAACTAAAAGTTTGCTCATGTCCATATCCCGGATAAACTGCAATGCCGCTTGTTCCATAAACAACGCTATTGCCGGGCGGGGGATTGCCCAGAAGTTCATTGGTTCTGTACGACATGGCTTGGGCCAATGGGCTTGAAAGCCGCTCAAGATCCACATAATTTTGGCTTACATCGTCCAAATAATCGGTGAAGGTGTACCTGAACCCTATATCCGCCCATAGGTCCATCACCTCATTGAGTCTAAAACGCCCTCCAAAACCAAAAGGTATAGCCAACGACAAAGATTTGTATTCTTTAATACCAAAGTTCACATCCGTTGGGAGTAGTGTGGAGTGTTGGCCTTCTGTTCCTAACGGTCTCAGATCTACCCATTGACCGGCTTCTGCCAGCGGATTCCCAAGCAAGTCGGTTGCTGGGGCCTGCGCCTGGGGATTATGATGGAAAGCGGCTATACCCAAAAATGCGTAAGGCGTCCATTTTACCCTGCTGATGTAAGTGGATTGGTTATCAAATAAATCAAACACAGCAACAACAGACAATTCTTTTATTCTGTTCCTGAAGGATAAGTTTCTTTGATATCTGAAAATGCCATTATTTAAGTCACCGGGATCTGCAGAATCCGCATCTGATCCTTTTAGTGTAGCATACATAAACTCTCCCTTCAGTGAATACCGCGGACCAAATCGATGTACAAATGATAAGCCCAACCCAGGCCTTGTAAACGAGATATCCGTGCTTACGCGCTGAGGTTTCGGAGCAAGATCTCCATAATAGTTAACCGCATTAAGAGAAAAGCCGATGGAATTGTACCTTTTTTCCTTGCCAAAAGCGGATTTCCTTCCTTTGTAACTCGAAATGCGCTTGTTATTCTTCTTTATGGATTTTCTATTCATCTGCGCCTCAGCCTCAGGCATCGCCCCAAGTGTGAGGACAAGGGAAAGAAGCACCAACCATAATTTTCTCATACCATAGAGAATTAACCAACTGCAAATTTAGAAATTAATTTCTTATATCTAACCCCCAATTCAGCTTCTGTCGCAAGGTTTTAAAGTAGTGCTGGCCTGGCATTTGAATGAGATGCACTTTGAATTTGCCCTTCTTCACCCTGAGGTTTACTGAACCATCAATGGCCTCCACCCTGGAATCTAATGAGATGAGAAATTTCTTACTTCTGCCTTCGATGTGAAAACTTATTTCAGAGTTGTCGGAAATAACAATAGGCCTGGCCGTTAGATTGTGAGGACTCACGGGAGTGATTACAAAACTTTCGGAACGGGGATAAAGCAAAGGGCCTCCACAACTCAAGGAATAACCCGTGGAGCCCGTTGGCGTGGAGACAATAATGCCGTCTGACCAATATGAATTTAATAGTTCCTTGTCAACAAATACATGTATGTTGATCATTGAGGAAGTATCCTTTTTGATGATGGTAAAATCATTGAGACCGAAATTCATTCCCCCAAACAAGGGTTTATCAGAATCGAGGGTAATGACCGTGCGTGAGTCTGTTTGAAAGGTACCTTTAAATAAATGATCCAGCGCTTTCTCTGTCTCCTCCCGGCTGATGGTGGCCAAAAATCCGAGGCGGCCGGTGTTGATGCCCATTATTGGCGTCTCGGTTTTTCCTATGTATGTAATGGAGTCCAGTAAGGTGCCATCTCCTCCAAGGGAAATAAAAGCATCGAGCCCTTTCAGGTTGTCTCCTAATTCAAACGATTTTATTTTGGTATGGTCAAAACGGGGCGGCTTCAGGTATTTTAAAAACCTGGCAGATACGCGCACATCTACATGATTGGCTGAAAGTATTGAAAAGACATTCTCGATAAATTTTATCTGTTGCCCTTTTACTTCTTTGCCATGAATTCCAATCCGCATGCGTAGACTTAAAATAAAACAAAACTTGCTTAGATATTGAGATACCTCATGAGCATGTCAATCCTGTCCTTGTCTTCGAAGTCCTTTTTATCTTCCTGGTAGCGACCTATAATCTTATATTCGAATCGTTCCAAAGTGGCTACTATTCTGGTCAGGTCGAGTTGATTAATTTTTATTGTTAGTTTTATTTTGCGGGTATCCAAAGGATCCTCCACCATTATGCTACTGAGAATTTTAGCATTGTTTTCCTCTATTAACCGGCTGATCTCTGCCAATGAATAATCAATTAAATCCAGGGAGAGGATAAGAATACCGCCCGGAATTTGCACTGCGGCAGTCTGTGCGAATGAAGTCATAATATCCTGAACGGTGATTACGCCTTCGTATTCACCGGCCTGATTCAATACGCCCACCAACTGCAACTTATGTTCACCAGCCATTTTCAGGATGTCATAAAAATGGGAGTCTTGACTGACTACGCATTGCTTACCCACCAGCTCAAAATCCGAAAGCTTTTTCTCAATATCGTTGGCCTCCAGAATGATCTCCTCAGAAATAAAACCGAGCAACTGGTTATTGTCCGTCACCGGAAGATGATTGCACCTGAACTCTTCCATCCACACAATAGCCTTATGGGCATCGTCAGTTACTTTAAGTGGAGGGATCATGTGATTTATAATTTCAGCGGCAACCATTTTATTTGGTTAAAAAGTTTTCAACAATCTCATTAAATTTTTTGGGATGCTCCATCATTGGAGCATGACAACACTTATCAATGAATTTTAATTCAGAGTTGGGAATCAATCGGTTAAATTCATGGGCTACCATGGGAGGGGTTATGGTGTCGTTTAATCCCCATACCAGCAGCGTGGGAACCTCCAGCATGGGCAAATCTGCAGCCAAATTATTTCTTTGGGCCGATTTTGCAATGGCCACTATCCGCATGCACTTAGGAATGCTTTTGGTTGTTTCAAAAACTTCATCCACCAGTTCTTTGGAGGCCACATTAGGATCATAAAAAGTATAAGCCACTCGCTCCCTGATATAGTCATAACTTCCGCGTCTGGGGTAGGAACCACCCATGGTATTTTCAAAAAGACCTGAGCTCCCGGTGAGGACCAATTTGTCCACTTTCGATTTATTGTGTAGCGTATATAATATACCTACATGACCGCCCAGCGAATTGCCCATGATGATCATGTTATCCAACTCCATCACCTCCACAAATTCTTCAACAAACTTTTGCAGCCCCTCGAGGCCGGCCTCTTTAATGGGCATTTCATAAATCGGGAGCATAGGAATAATAACCCTGAAATGCGGAGAAAATCTTGAAACTACCTCTTGCCAGTTACTCAATGCCCCAAACAGGCCGTGCAGGAGCATTAATGCCTGACCCTGACCTTCGTCAACGTACTTAAAGTCACTTTTTTCTTTTACAACAAGGGCCATTCTGAGTAATTTCTTATAAGTAAAGAAAAAAAAACGAACCATAGAACTGCTTGAAAGTTTATTTAAAA
>CAYNCP010000096.1:0-8144 GCA_964395905.1 uncultured Ohtaekwangia sp. | reverse complement strand
ATAGATACTGGAAATATATTATCAAGGTGACTCCTATCGGGTCACCTTTTTTTTGCTCACAGATCCACACAGATTGCTAATTAATAAGTCGAATTATGCTTTCTTTATCAACTAATCTTGATGAATTGAAATTTACAAGGATACCAAGCTTTTTATCGGACAGTCGCAGATAGGTCAACAGCTGCTTTTTATGAACATCATGAAGCATTTCTACTAACTTTATTTCAATAATTATCTGGTTTTCAACAAGTATATCAATACGAAATCCAATTTCAAGCTTTATGTCCTTATAGATAACCGGCAAAGGCAATTGTGTACTTACCGCTAAACCCAAATCAGATAATTCATGAGCCAAAGCACTCTCGCAAACGCTTTCCAATAGGCCGGGCCCTAACTCTATTAAAAACAGTAAATATTGCACCTCTAATCTTATATGTCAGGTCATTCAATTCCATAACATGATAAATGTTTCTGTGTATTTCTGTGCTTTCTGTGAGAGAAACGAGGGTTACTGTTTTCTACTCTTCTTTTTCTTCGGCTTAGGTTTTTCGTTTTCAAAGGCAGCCACCAGCTCATTGTACCAGGCCTTGCCGTATTTTCGGATCAAGGGCTCCTTCAGGAATTTATACACAGGCACACCTAGCGCTTTTCCCAACGTACAGGCAGCTGAGCACACACTCCATTTGTGATAGTTCAGCGCTTCAAAATCCTTTTTCTTGGTTACACGAATGGGATAAAGGTGACATGAAATAGGCTTTCTGAATTGGGTCTTTCCATCCAGGTAGGCTTGCTCAATGCCACACTTTAGAACGCCCTGTTCATCATAGTTGGCATAGGCGCATTCCTTACCGTTGATGGTAGGCGTGGAGTAGTCTCCATCTTCATCAAGCAGATAGGGCCCATGGCGTTTGATTGATTTTAGTCCTTCTTTGGTGATGTATGGCCTGATCTCCTCCTGGATTGCTTCCATAATGGGCAGTTCATCATCATCGAGTGGTGCGCCCAACTCACCTTCCACACAACAGGCGCCTTTGCATTTTTCCAAATTGCAGACAAACTCTACATCCTTGATGTCATCGGAAACGAGCACCTCTCCCACTTTTATCATTTCTTAGTTTTGATTAAATAACGCAAATTGAATGCGGCTGCCCGCCAGGGCGTCCAATTGTATGGCTTTGGCAGAATACTTTTTGGCAAACAGGCAAATGCTGTAGGTGGGCATCTCCATGAGACCCGAGTCCAGCCTGTGAGTAGAAACTGAAGTGTTCATGCCCAACTCCAATGCCCGCGATTCCCACTGTTGTATGATTTGTTTGTAGAAAACGTCATTGCTTTCAGGTCGCCAGTCAGATTGAACGGCATCTAATCCAAGAAACTCCCTCAACTTCTCCTTTTCTTTGGTCAAATAGAATCTATAATTGATTTTATTCCCCAAATGAAAAGTGACGGGAAACAAGAAAGTGAAATGATGTTGACTCAATTGCTTTACTGTATCATAGCTGGGTTCCAGACCAAACGCGTCACCCACGCAAAGCGTAGCCACCTTATGATTTTTGCGCGGCTCCGGCACATACATTTTTATTTTGTCAATAATTTCTTCCGGTTTGCCGTGTAGCAGCACAATATTTTTTTCCTTAAAGTATTTGTTGGCCCTGATTTTCAATACACGTGCCTGCTCGGCATCACTTTCGCAGAAAACATATTTGGAGATGGGTAAGTTCTGCTGCAGGGCCATGATCGGGATACCGGGAAAAATTTCCCGCTTGGCCCCCAGGCAATACAGTCCATTGCGCGAATAGAGATCCACAAACACAATTTCATCAACCTGATGCTGCAAAGTCGAAACAAATGCGTTGAGGTATTGGCTGATAAGTTGAATCTTGGACTTCACCCAGGGCTCAGCGGTGCTTACCGCAAATCCATCATCGGGTACTTTTCCTGATTGCTGAAAAGTTTCTTGGTTCAATTCCAGAAGGTTTTATCAAAGTTATAGGGTTTTGGTAAAAATGAAATGAAGAATATTATTTAATTCAAAATTCAGGTGATCCGCTAAGTGCAAGCTGGCCAGACACCTTGTATTGATAGCATTAATTAATCATTGAACCGCACCTAAATGAGACCGGGTTATTAATGCAACTATTGCCCATTTCAATTTGCAAGCCCACCTTCAACGGGTCTATATTGCGGATTGATTAGGGGAATGGATTACTTAAAAACGCTCAACGAGCCACAATTAGAGGGGACAATTAATACGGAAGGCCCGTGTATGATCATCGCAGGGGCCGGCTCCGGCAAAACGCGGGTACTCACCTACCGAATCGCTCATTTGATTGATTCCAAGGGTGTGGATCCTTTCAGCATCATGGCGCTCACCTTTACCAACAAGGCCGCCAAGGAAATGCGTCACCGCATCGAAGGGGTAATCGGATCGGACGCGCGCAATATCTGGATGGGCACGTTCCACTCCGTATTTGCCCGCATGCTGCGATCCGAAGCGCACCACATCGGGTATCCCAATAATTTCACCATCTACGATACCGATGATTCCAAATCGCTGATTAAGGTAATCGTGAAAGAGATGGGCCTGGATGAAACCCAATACAAGGCCAACGTGGTGTATAACCGTATCAGTGCAGCAAAAAACAGGCTGATCTCTTGGCAGGCCTATTTGAATAACCCTGTGCTGGTAGGCGATGATGCCTCCAACATGCGGCCCGAAATCGGAAACATTTACCGCAACTATGCACTCCGGTGCTTCAAGTCCGGTGCCATGGACTTTGACGACTTGCTGTTTAATACCGATAAGTTGTTCAAAGAACACCTGCAGGTGCTTAACAAGTATCAGCATCGCATTCGCTATTTTTTAGTGGACGAATTTCAGGACACGAACCTTTGCCAGTATTTTATCATCAGGAAACTGGCAGCCGTGACCCAAAACATATGTGTAGTAGGTGATGATGCCCAAAGCATCTATGCTTTTCGCGGGGCAGATATCACCAACATCCTCAACTTTGAGAAAGACTATCCGGATCTTAAGATCATTAAGCTGGAGCAAAACTACCGCTCCACCAAAACAATTGTAGAAGCCGCCAATTCCGTGATTGCCAAGAATACGGCCCAGCTTCCCAAAAATGTGTGGACCTCCAATGAGGATGGCAACCTGATAGGCTTGATCAAGGCCGTATCGGACAACGAAGAAGGAAAGTTGGTGGCCACTTCCATTTTTGAAGAGAAGATGCAACACCAGCTGAAGTTCAGCGACTTTGTCATCCTGTACCGGACCAACAGTCAGTCGCGGGCACTGGAGGAATCGCTGAGGCGAATGAACATCAAATACAAAATCGTGGGTGGCCTTAGCTTTTATCAGCGCAGAGAGATCAAGGATCTGCTGGCCTACCTGCGATTCAGTATCAATCAGCAAGACGAAGCGTCTTTCAGGCGCATCATCAACCTTCCCAAGCGGGGTATAGGTGGTTCTACCATCGACAAGATTGTGGTAGCGGCCAACGATCACGCCATTTCCATTTGGGAGGTGTTGCAAAATGCGCAAAGCTTTGTGCCCGGTCGCCCGGCCAACATCATTGAAAACTTTGTCAATCTGATCAAGCGGTTTGCCATTGAAATAGAAAAAAAAGATGCCTATGAAGCCGCGGCAGAAATAGCCAAGTCCTCGGGATTGCTTCGCGAGCTGTATGAGGACAAAACCGTGGAGGGACTCAACCGGTATGAAAACGTTCAGGAGTTACTCAATGCGGTCAAAGAATTTGTAGACGACCCCGAAAAAGAAGACAAAAGTCTCAATGCCTTCCTCCAGGAAGTCTCATTGGTGACCAGCCAGGATGAAGACAAGGACAACGACCCGGAGAAAGTCACGCTGATGACCATCCACATGGCTAAGGGTCTGGAGTTCAAATATGTCTATATCGTGGGCATGGAAGAGGACCTGTTTCCTTCCCAATTGATGCTGACCAGCCGGTCGGAACTGGAAGAAGAAAGAAGATTGTTTTATGTGGCCATCACCCGAACGCAGAAAAAACTCTTTCTCTCCTACGCCTTAACAAGATATCGATTCGGCAGGTTGAAAAATTGTGAACCCAGCCGATTTTTGGATGACATCGATGCCCGGTACATCAAAGTGAGCACCAGGTTTGGCGGCATGGAGTCGTTGCCAAATCCCAACTATGCCAAAAGCTTTGTCAGCGGCATCAAGAAAACAGTCAGGTCTCAGCCAGTGGTGAAATCATCCTATAAGCCCTCCGCTGATTTTGCGCCCAGCGACACTTCCGGCCTGAAAGAAGGCATGAAGGTGGAACATCCCAAGTTCGGCTTTGGGGTGGTGACTGCCATGGATGAATCAGGGGCTAATCGCAAGGCCAGGATCAACTTTAGCGATTTTGGCGAGAAGACTTTATTACTTAGCTTTGCCAAGCTCAAAATACACGAGAACTAGTTTCTGATACTATAATCTCAATTTGAGCTCTCCCCTAAGTGCACAACGTATTCCTGTAATACGGTTCATTTAGAGACAATCGAAGAACAAAAAATCAAAAATTAGTTTAGTTTTAAACGATTAATAGAATCTATTAGCATGATTGCAGAATACAATACCCAGCGCGAGCAAATCAAGATCAAAGAGTATGGACGAAACGTACAGAAATTGGTCAACTACATCCGCACCATACCGGATAAGGATAAGCGCACCGAGATGGCCACCACGTTGATTGAGCTGATCAAACAGCTTGCTCCAACGGTGAAAGAAGCTTTTGAAAATCCACAACGCATCTGGGATGACCTTTTTATCATTGCCGACTTTAATTTTGACATCAACAGTCCATATCCTGCACCCGATCCGGCCACCGTTTTCAAGAAACCTAAGCAGATGGATTATCCGCAAAGCAAGGTACGCTACAGACATTATGGGAAAAACATTGAGAAATTGATCAAGGAAGCATTGTTAAAGCAAGATCCCAAAGAACAGGAAGATGCGGTGATTTATTTGGGCAAGCTGATGAAAACCTTTCATGGCAACTGGAACAAGGAAACCATTGATGACTCCGTTATTATCAAAGACATTGAAAAGATGTCGGAAGGTAAATTGACCTTGAGTTTGGATAAGGTGCGTGAAGAGAATCTTTTCGAAAAATTATACCGTGAAAAGAAAAAGCAGCGCACTCAAAATGAAAGAGGCGGCCGCAGCGATCGTAGAGGCGGGCATGGTAAACGTCACCGCAGAAGAGATCAATGAATTCGTTTAGGATCAGGGGTGGCCGCTCGCTAAAAGGCGAGATCATTCCCCAAGGTGCAAAAAATGAAGCGCTGCAAGTTATCTGCGCTACCCTGCTCACCAATGAGCCTGTTACCATTAGTAACATACCCAATATACTTGATGTCAATAAACTCATTGGCTTAATCGGTGATCTAGGTGTGGGGGTTGAAAAACTATCCGACAATAAATACCGGTTCACTGCGAAAGAAGTCAAAGTCGATTTTCTTAAAACAGCGGATTACAAGAAAAAGGCAGCCTCTCTTCGCGGCTCCATCATGTTGCTGGGACCCATCCTGGCCCGATATGGCAAAGCAAACATTCCCAAACCAGGTGGCGACAAGATTGGCAGGCGAAGACTGGACACACACTTTATAGGTTTCCAAAACCTGGGTGCCAAGTTTCAGTACGATTCGGATGAAAATCTCTATCACATTGATGCCTCACACTTAAAGGGCAGCTACATGCTATTGGACGAGGCCTCGGTTACCGGCACGGCCAACATCATCATGGCCGCAGTGCTGGCCAAAGGCACCACCACGATTTACAATGCTGCCTGCGAGCCTTACATCCAACAACTGTGCAGCATGCTTAATCGCATGGGCGCAAAAATTTCCGGAGTGGGTTCCAACTTGCTGGTTATAGAAGGCGTGGACAGGTTAAGAGGTACAGATCATAGTTTGCTGCCCGACATGATTGAGATTGGCAGCTTCATTGGCCTTGCTGCCATGACGCAATCTGACATTACCATCAAAAATTGCCGGGTAGACATGCTGGGATTGATTCCAGAAACCTTTAGGCGACTGGGCATTAAACTGGAAATCAATGGTGATGACATCCGTGTACCGGCTCAATCTTCATACGAAATAGAAACCTACATTGACGGATCCATTTTGAATGTGGCCGATGCGCCATGGCCCGGATTGACACCTGACTTGTTAAGCGTGATACTGGTGATTGCCACCCAAGCCAAAGGCACGGTGCTGATTCATCAAAAGATGTTTGAGAGCCGGTTGTTCTTTGTGGATAAACTCATCGACATGGGGGCTCAGATCATTCTGTGCGATCCGCACCGGGCAACGGTAATTGGTCTTGACCGCAAGCAAGCCCTTAGGGGCATCAACATGTCTTCTCCTGACATTCGCGCTGGAGTAGCGCTACTCATTGCCGCTTTATCTGCTCAGGGTGAAAGCATCATTTCCAATATCGATCAGATTGACCGCGGTTATCAGGATATCGAAGGCAGGCTGAAAAAGCTGGGCGCTGATATGGAACGGATCTCCTAAAAAATATTGGTAGGGAAGTAATAAGGATGATTTAGTTGGCGTTTATCATCAAATTCCAACCTATGAAAACCCTTATTGTCTGCTCATTATTATTGTCACCGCTAGTTGGTCAAAGTCAGGATGGCAGTTTTGAACTTAAAAGAAATATCCTCAAGGTGGCTCCGCAACAATTCAGGGTAAAGTCACTAAAACTTGGTGTTGAACATCTCAATTCAAATCGCGATCGAAGTTATTCATTGTACGTCACATTGCGCAAAGAAAAAAATAATCAAGGTGAATACCCAACTGGTTATGATGGTTTGGGTGGCGAATTTCAATACAGGGCTTACTTGAAACCCTTGAAAGAATACTCTAATCACAACAACAAGAAATACGACCAGGGAATCTATCTAGCTGGATTTATACAGGGGAATGGTTTTAGCGGTGATCAATTTTACCCGGACTCCCAGTATGACCAGGTTACAAATACATATTCAACCACGGTCTATCATACACACCAACGTATATCTAATTGGGCAACTGGTGTAATGATTGGACTTCAACATACTTTCTGGAAATTGCTTTCAGTCGATGTGTATGCTGGTGGTGGAGTTCAGTGGTCAGACATTTCGCAATCTGGTTCTCTGCCTCCCTATTACGGATTTTACTATATTAATCCCGGTTACGACTATTCCGAACCGGGGTTCCAGGGTATCCTTCCAAAGGTGGGACTGCAAATTGGGATAGGTTTATGATTACATTTCCCAACCCACCGGACAGTGACCTTTGGATATTTGAAAAAGAGGAAAACAGTCCATCTATTGCTTGCAAAACTTTTGGTAATTTTAAAGGGCTGATAGGTAAAGCGTCAAACAAATAAGTTTTATGAAAAATTTGGCGTTTATGCTGTGTGTATTAATCGCTGGGCATGCTGTTGCACAAGAAACCAAGGATCCGGCTGCTTCCAAAACAGCTTTTAAATTATCCCCCTTTCATTTCACACAAAATACATTGAAAGTAGGAATTGAAAGTTTAAATACTCCCCGAACGAGTAGTGTAAGCATTTATGCAGGTGTTCGTACCAACTCAAATGCTTCGGCAGACTTGTACAACAATGAAGGGTATGATGGACTTATGGGAGAAATCCAACTTAGGAAATATGTGAGTCCTATTACAGCCTACACTTCCAAGCGGAATACTACGTTTATGCAAGGGATCTACGCTGGCGTATTCATACAGGGAGGTGGCTATAAAGGAGATCATACCTTCGTGGATTACAGTTACGACCCAGTCACTATGATTTACTCCAACACCACTTATAACTATTCCGAAAATGAAAGCAATGCCGCCTTAGGATTTACATTGGGTGCACAACGGATTCTTTGGAATATCTTATTTGTCGATGTCTATGTTGGTGGTGGCATGCAAGTCGCAAAAACTTCAATTTCAGGGCAAGCCCCACCTGAAAATTCACTTTATAATTACAATACATCATTCGATCCCACCTACAAAGGCATCATACCAAAAATTGGTATCCTGATTGGAATCGGACTATAAGACAGGGCTTAAAGTTCTATCTCCAAACTCACCGGGCAATGGTCGGAGCCAAAATACTC
>CAYNCP010000095.1:0-8376 GCA_964395905.1 uncultured Ohtaekwangia sp. | reverse complement strand
AGCGGTTGAAAGGAGTGGGCAGGATGGAGTCTTTGGAAATCATTTTGTCGATGGGGGGGATTTCGAAAACAAGGGACAAGAAGATAGCACTGACGGAAAAGAAGAATGCCTGGTTTGTTGATTTTATTCAGGCGATGGAACAGGATGAAATTTTTGAAGGGGTCATCCCACTCTTGTCGGAATTAAAAAAGAATAAAATTAAAATTGGTCTTGCCTCTAGCAGCAAAAATGCGCAAACGGTAATTTCGAAATTGGGTATTGCGAATTGGTTTGAGGTTGTAGTAGACGGAACCATGATTAAAAAATCGAAGCCCGATCCCGAAATTTTCTTGTTGGCCGCAAATCGACTGAATCAAAGTGCAGCGGATTGTATTGTTGTGGAAGATGCAGAGGCCGGTGTGGAAGCAGCTAAGAGAGCCGGTATGAAATGTGTAGGAGTAGGCAACTACAGGCAGTTGGGGCAGGCCAATCTTGTAATCCCACACATAAAGGAATTAGGTTACGACTCATTAATAAATCTATAATTGACAATGAAAGAGATTTTCAAACATCACCCCTGGCAAATCATTGAAGAAGGTTTCAATCCACACCACAACAAGATAGCCGAAAGCGTTTTTAGTATTGGCAATGGAAGGATGGGCCAACGCGCCAATTTTGAAGAAGCATATAGTGGTGAATCGCTTCAGGGCAGTTATGTGGCTGGTGTCTATTATCCCGACAAAACAAGGGTTGGATGGTGGAAGAACGGATACCCGGAATATTTTGCGAAAGTGCTCAACGCACCAAACTGGATTAACATCATAATAGATATAGACGGAAAATCATTGGACCTGGCCATGGTTGAAGTCCATGAATTTAGCAGGGTGCTGGATATGAAGTTGGGCACGCTCACGCGAAAATTCAGGGCCACTTTTGATAACGGAAATCAGGTGCTGGTGAGTGCCATCAGGTTTTGTAGCATGGCCAACAGTGAAATCGGAGCGATCAGGTATTCCATCACTCCCATGAATTTTTCCGGCAAAGCAAAAATATCGTTGGGAATCAATGCGGATGTAGTCAACATGGATTCAAATTACGATGAGAAATTCTGGAATGAAGTAAACCAGGAGGCAGCACATGGTAGCGCGATCGTAACAGCAGAAACCAAGAAGACCCTGTTTCATGTGTGCTGCGGAATGAGTTATTCCATTTTGCAGGATGGCAAACCAATACCTATGGAGGTGGGTTTGGAGCAACGTTCAAAATATGCCGGAAATGTGGTTGAGCTTAAACTGGAAAAAGAGAAGGAATTGGTAGTGTATAAATACGCAGCCGTTCTATCGTCTGAAAATCACGAAAAGAAAAATTTAGTTAGTCATTGTAGAAAGCAATTGGAAGGTGCTTCTCTCAAAGGATTCGAACAACTGAGAAAGGATCATGAATTGGTTTGGGAACACAAGTGGAAGGAATGCGACATTACGATCGATGGTGATGTAGGGGCACAACAGGGAATCCGTTTCAATATTTTTCAGTTGACACAAACCTATACGGGTGAGGATGAAAGACTCAATATTGGCCCCAAGGGATTCACGGGCGAAAAATATGGAGGCAGCACTTATTGGGACACTGAAGCTTATTGCCTTCCTTTCTTTTTGGGAACAGCTGATCAGAAGGTAGCCAGAAATTTGCTGATTTACCGCTATAAACATTTGCAGAAAGCCATAGAGAATGCGGCCAAGTTAGGTTTCAAAGATGGAGCAGCGCTATATCCCATGGTGACCATGAATGGCGAGGAGTGTCACAATGAATGGGAAATCACATTTGAAGAAATTCATCGCAACGGTGCAATTGCGTATGCCATTTTTGATTATATCAGGTATACGGGAGATCAGGATTATCTGGTGGAATATGGATTGGAGGTGTTGATTGGGATATCGCGTTTTTGGGCACAGCGTGTCAACTGGTCGGCTGCAAAGCACAAATTTGTGATGCTGGGTGTAACCGGCCCCAATGAATACGAAAATAATGTTAACAACAATTGGTACACCAATTATATAGCCTCCTGGACGCTTGGGTACACCAGAGACGCCATCAAGTATGTAAAGGGAAAGCATGAGGCTCGTTACGAGGCGCTGGTTTCGAAAACGAATTTCAAGGAGAAGGAGGAAGTTGAAAAGTGGAGTGCCATCGTCAAGGACATCTACCTGCCTGAAGACAAAGCCAAAGGTATTATTTTACAGCAAGACGGGTTCCTGGACAAGGTGATTAAACCTGTTTCCGAACTTGACCCTTCAGATCGTCCGCTTAACCAAAAGTGGTCATGGGACAGGATTCTTCGCTCCTGCTACATCAAGCAGGCAGATGTGCTGCAGGGATTGTACTTCTTCGAGGATCAGTTTGATCAGGAAACCATTCAAAGGAATTTTGATTTTTATGAACCGATAACGGTGCATGAATCTTCTTTATCACCCTGTGTTCATTCTATTCTTGCAGCCTCAATAGGTTATAAAAGTAAAGCTTATGAAATGTATTTGCGTACCGCCAGACTCGACCTCGATGACTATAATAATGACACAGAAGATGGCTGTCACACCACCAGCATGGCAGGTACCTGGCTGAGCCTGATCAAAGGATTTGGCGGGTTGCGGGTGGTAGATGAAGGGTTGAAGCTCAATCCATTTATTCCGGATCAATGGAAATCATACTCGTTTAGGATTGAATTTCGTGGTAGCGTAGTGAAAGTGAAGGTATCTCATGCAGAAGTTGAAGTACTGCTGGAATCCGGAAATCAGGTGCCCATACTGCTTAAAGGCAAATCATACATGCTGGAAAGCAAGGTATTGATGAAGTAAGAAATTCAGCTGAACACACTTCAAATGAAATATTAATGCGAACCTTTTTTTGATAGGAAGTTCAAAAAGATTTTGAATCAAGCCCAGTAGCAACGATTTTACTAGATAAAAAGTTTTCTGGCGCAAACGTTTGCGATTTCGTTTCCGTAAAAAAAAATTGATTTTTGGCGTTTTTTGGCGTTGAAACAAGGTGCCGCTTCCCTATATTTAAGTTGGTAAGAGTTATGCCGCCCAAAAGCTGTATAACATTCCAGACAAAAACTAAATAAATCACATAAACCAAATCACCTCATTATGACAAATTTTTATCTGTTTATTCGCAGGTACATGACTGTCTTTCTTCTGCTTGGGTGCGTAGCAGTATTCGCCCAGCAAACGGTATCTGGAAAGGTTACCGATTCAGAAGAAGGAAGCGGCATACCGGGAGTAAATATTCTCGAAAAGGGTACTACGAATGGTACTGCGACTGATTTCAATGGCAATTTCACGCTGAATGTAGGCGCTGATGCCACTTTGGTTTTTTCGTTTATCGGCTATCGCACTCAGGAGGTCGCTGTAGGATCCCAATCCACTGTTAATGTTGCTTTGGAATTGGATGTTACTGCTCTTTCGGAAGTTGTGGTGGTTGGTTATGGAACCCAGCAAAAAAAGGAGATTACCAGTTCTGTTGTTGCCTTGAGCGAAAAGGAATTCAACAGAGGTAATATCAACGATGCAACCCAGTTGCTTCAAGGTAAAGTCCCCGGTTTGAGTATTTACAACAAGGGGGGAGACCCTAACTCGACTTCCACTTTAAGGCTAAGAGGTATCTCTACCGTGGGTGCTAACACCTCTCCATTGGTAGTGGTAGATGGTGTGATTGGCGCTACGTTGGACAACGTTGACCCCAATGACATTGAATCCATCAACGTGTTAAAAGATGGCTCTGCAGCCGCTATTTATGGAAGCAGGGGATCGTCAGGTGTGATTTTGGTGACAACCAAGAAAGGCTCCAGAAAGGCCCAAGGTGTAAATGTGACTTATAATGGATACGTGGCAGCAGCATCAGTTTTTAATCAGCAGCCCGTGTTTACCAAAGCTGAATACATTGCCAATGGTGGTAACGATTTGGGATCCGAAACGGATTGGCAAAAAGAGGTGACCAGAACTGGAGTTACTAATGTGCATAACATTGCGGTTTCTGGAGGAAATGAAACAACCACTTTCCGGCTTTCAACCAACTTTAGAAATGTAGACGGTGTACTGAAGAAGTCAGGCTTTGAGCAGGTAAATGCGCGTGCCAACCTGAATCACAGGGCCCTGGATAATAAATTAACGGTGGATTTTAATATGTCATTGACCAACAGGGAAAGTGACTTCTCATTTAATGAGGCTTTGAGATACGCTGTGCTTTACAATCCTACAGCACCCATTCGCTTTGCCAATGGTGAGTTCTTCCAGGCGATTCTATTTGATAACTTCAATCCGGTTGCCATTTTGGAGCAAAACACCAACACGGGCAAAAGGAAGAATCTTAATTTCAATACAAAGATTGACTATGAGATTACACACAACCTGACGGTGACCGCCAACTATGGTCAGCAGTTTGAAAGTAACTTTAATGGTGAATATTACTCAAGGAACTCCCTCTTCAGAGGTTTGAACAGGGGTGGTTTGGCCAGAAGATTTACTTCTGACAGAAGCTTCACCTTGTTTGAAACTTATGCTTCTTATTCAAAAACTTTTGACAGGATAAATGTTGATCTTTCTGCAGGGTATTCTTTCCAGGAAGATGAATATCAGGATGTATTTCTTGAATTGGGTGACTTCCCAAGTGATGCATTGGGGTTGAATGCGCTGGAAAATGCAGGAGATAGAATCTCAGGTATTGCTACCAATGTGAATATCAGCAGTTCAGCGTCTCCAAGGAATAGAATAATCGCGCAATTTGTGAGAGGTAACTTTACCTATGACAAAGCCATTTTCCTAAATGCATCGGTGAGAAGAGAAGGATCCTCAAAATTGGGTAAAGACAACCAGATTGGAATTTTCCCTTCAGTTGGAGTGGGTGTCGATTTGAATCACTACCTGTCTCTTGGCAATGTAGATGCCTTGAAGCTTAGGATTGGATACGGGGTCACAGGTTCATTGCCAAATGAATCAGGATTGGCTCAGGATTTTTATGAGTACAGCTTCCAGGGTGGAGGCCAGGTTTCTAAAACAAGAGATGCCAACCTGGATTTGAAATGGGAAGAGAAAACAGAGATCAACCTCGGTGTTGATTTTGGAATCGGTGGAAAGATCACTGGTGCTTTGGATGTGTATACCCGGGATATCAAAGACTTTATCCTGGAAAGAGACGTGCCTACAGCAACGTATCCTTCTGGTAGACGATTTGAGAACGCTGGTGCTTTGAAGACCAATGGTATTGAACTATCCCTGGGATACAATTCAATAAATTTTGGTCAGGTACAGTGGACACCAGGCCTGGTATTGAGTTCTTACAAAACAACTTTGGAAGAATTTATTATCGATGAGCAGGTAAGGGCTGACTTAGGTGCACCTGGACAAAACAGTACCAAAATGATTCGCGTAGCCGTGGGTGAAGAAATCGGCCAGATTTGGGGTCCTGTGTTTGATGGTGTAGAAGGTAACGGAGCACCAAGATTCAAAGATTTGAATGGAGACGGATCTGTTATTGCTGACCAGGGATCTGCGTTGGCACCAAATGGTGATTTTACACAACTGGGAAGTGGTATCCCTTCTATGGAATTGGGTTGGACCAACCAGATTACTTACAAGAACTGGGATTTCAACGCGTTTTTCAGAGCGGCCTTTGGCCACAGTTTGGTCAATACCTACCGTGCTTTTTACGAGCCCATTGACCCAGGTGCGATTAACTCCTACAACAGAATTACAACGGATAAAGCAGTGGCTGGCCTTACCAGCGCACAGTTCAGTTCTTTGTATGTGGAAAAAGCAGATTTTTTGAAGTTGGATAACTTTACCATTGGTTATAATGTGAACACATCCGGTTCTACCCGAGTTAGAAACTTCAGGATTTATGCCAACGTTCAGAATGCGTTTGTCATCACTGGGTACACTGGAATAGATCCGGAGCCAGTACTTCAGGATTTCGGTCCAATTGATAATGGTGGATTCCTCGGAACAACGCCTGACGTATTGTCGCCAGGGTTGGATAGAAGAAACAACTACTTTACTGCTAGGACATTTACTTTTGGGGTAACGATAGGACTATAAGATTATAAATAATTAGAATTATGAAATATATATTTAGAATATCGATGATCTTTGCCTTAAGCTTCGGTGCTTTCTCTTGCACCGATCTGGATGAAGAAATCAAAGACAGCTTCACCGCTGACTTTGATCCGGCCAACCAGGGCGTTGGGATCAAGAACAATGTGAACAAAGCGACACCTAGCGATGGATTGTCGGCAGCCTTTACCAGGCTTTACAATGGTACCGCCAACCATGGCAGCTACTTTTCTATTTCTGAAATTTCAACTGACGAAGCGGTTATTACCCAAAAAGGGGGTGACTGGTTTGACGGTGGAATTTGGTTGAACATGCACCAGCATGATTTCCGCTCTACCAATGATGGCGTGACCAATGCCTGGAATGATATCTATGGTGGTGTTGGTCAGTGTAACGAATTGCTGGCCAATGGTAATCTCTCAGATGAAGGCAAAGCTCAGATAAGATTCTTAAGAGCCTATTTCTTTTGGAGATTGATGGATGCTTACGGCAACATCAAGTTGGTGGTAAGCCCAGGCGTAGACGTACCTCAATCTACAAGAACTGTGTCTTACAACTTTATCCGAGACGAGTTATTGGCTGCCATTCCAGATTTACCAAGCGGTCGCGCTGAATACGGACGGGCCAGCCAGGGAGCTGCATACGCATTGTTATCAAGGCTTTATTTGAATGCTGGTGTTTATACAGGCACTACTCGATATGCTGAGGCCATTGCAGCAGCAGATATGGTTATCAATTCTGGTGTTTACAACCTGTCTCCAAGCTACGCTGACGTATTTGCGCCTGACAACGTAGAGAACATAGAGCATATTTTCATTGTACCATTTGACGAATCAACAGGTACCAATATGAACTTTGCTCAAATGACTTTGCACTACCCAAGCCAACTGACTTACAGGTTGCAACAGCAGCCATGGAATGGTTATTCTACATTGGAGTCATTCTATAATTCATACGAAGCAACTGATGGCAGAAGAGCAAGCAACTTTATTGTTGGTCCTCAAACAGATCTGGCAGGAAATCCGATCTTGGACCTTGCCTTTGATAAGGCAGATCCGGATGGAGCTGAGATCAACTATACGCCTGCTATTAATGAGCTGTTCCCTAATGGTTCAAGACAAGCTGGTGCCCGTTTGGGTAAGTTTAGCTTCAAAATTGGCCAAGCGCCCAATATGGATAATGACTACACAATTCTTCGATATGGTGAGGTATTGCTGAACAAAGCTGAGGCACTTGCCAGGCTGAATGGATTTGGAGATGCAACTGCTTTAGGTTTGGTTAATCAGATCAGAGCAAGAGCGGGTGGAATTGCAGCATTTACTTCTATGACCGAAGGCCAATTGCTGGCTGAGCGTGGAAGGGAGTTGTTTCAAGAGTCGTTGAGACGTACAGATTTGATCCGATTTGGTGCCTGGGGCAATGCCTGGGATTTTAAGCCTGCGCATTCAAATGCCAATCTCAACATATTCCCAATTCCTTTAAGTCAGATTAATGCATCTGCAACGGAGCCGTTTCCTTTGGTGCAAAACCCTGGTTACAACTAGGCGGAATAAAGATTTTATTTGCTAATTTTGAAATGGCGTCCAATGATTTGGACGCCATTTTTTTGAGTCCATGAAATACCTACTGGCAGTTGTTTCCTTTTTTTTGATACTAAGCTGTAGCAACGAGCCTGAACTTGAAACCCCACTTTATACAAATGTCGCCTCATTAAGCGGCATTGACTTCCAAAACAACCTCAAGTTCACTGAACAACTAAATCCATATACCTATCGCAACTTTTATAATGGTGGAGGAGTTGCCATTGGAGATATTAACAATGACGGGCTGTCTGATATTTATTTTGCAGGGAATCAGGTGGATAACAAATTATACCTCAATGAAGGTAATTTTAAGTTTAGGGACATCACCATCTCAGCAGGTGTAGCTTGTCCAGATGTGTGGTCATCAGGCGTCACGTTTGTTGATATCAATGCAGATGGTTTGTTGGATATTTATGTTTGCAAATCGGGAAATCCTGATGCGCCAAGACGACACAATGAACTATTTATTAACAACGGAGATCTGACATTCACGGAGAAGTCTAAAGAATATGGACTGGACATCATCGGCTTGTCTGTCCATGCCGCTTTTTTTGACTACGACAAAGACGGAGATTTAGATTGTTACTTGTTAACCAACTCCATCAAGTCAGTGGGTAATTATGATTTGGTAAAAGGGCAGCGCGAAATACCGGACGCGCAAGGCGGAGGCAACAAATTTTTTGTAAATGAACATGGAGTTTTTATTG
>CAYNCP010000094.1:0-8578 GCA_964395905.1 uncultured Ohtaekwangia sp. | reverse complement strand
CGCCTCGCTGTTTTGTTGCACCTCCTGTTACGCACAGGGTCCATCTGCTGAAATCCAAATGAAGACCGCGGTCCTGGCCGCACCTGAGGATATGCGGGAGGATGCCAAAATCTACGGATATTCAAATAAAGGTGAGTTTATCGTTTTGAGAGAAGGGAGCAATGCTATGATTTGCCTGGCGGATGATCCTTCACAAAAAGGATTTAATGTGGCCTGTTATTACAAAGACTTGGATGAGTTTATGGCCCGTGGAAGGGCCTTGAAAAAAGAAGGAAAAAGCTTCCAGGAAATCTTTGACATCAGGGAAAAGGAAGTGAAAGCCGGCCAGCTTAAAATTCCACAGAATGCCAGCTTGTATGTGCTGTCGGGACCCGATGAAGTATTCAACGAAGCAACCGGTGAAGTAACCGGGGCCAATTTGCGTTCTGTGGTATACATTCCATTTGCTACTTCAGAAAGTACCGGACTGCCTTTAAAGCCGGCTGCTCCCGGTATGCCCTGGATCATGGATCCGGGCACCCACCGGGCACACATCATGATCACGCCTCCGGCAAAGGGGAATTAGCGTAAAGTTTATTATCAGTTCAGCCAACTAAAAATCAAACCATCATTGAATTAAAAAAGTGAGCTTCGGCTCACTTTGTTTTTAACTCAATTCCTTGACTGAAATTACACCTTGGCCATAAGATTTGAATGACAATCATCTGAATGGTGTCCTTATGAATTGCGCACCTCTTGAGCTTCAGTTATCCGGTTTTACAATGATCAAATAAGCGATAACTGTTCGACTGCCCGCTAAGATTTGTTTTTTCCTGGCCACATCTCATGGTAAACATGTGGCACAAGGTAGAATGACAATACCAATGTGATTGCCAATAATGGAACAAATAATATTGGGAAAAAGAGTGCCAAAACAAACAGCGATACAATAATGAAGGTTTTCATTTTGCGTTTGCTTAATACACAAAATCTACCATTCATTGTTGACTTAAAAAATGACAAAAGTCATTTGTCAAGCCATTTGCCGACATGATGGAATTATCCCAGGTACGACCTCAGGATATCCAATCGTGACGTCCTGCGCAGTTTGCGGGTTGCTTTTTCTTTAATTTGCCTCACACGTTCAGGCGTCAAGTCAAATTCACTGCTGATATCATGCAGCGACAACGCATGACCTCCGGAAAGTCCATAATACATGGAAAGTACTCTTGATTCACGTTCCGACAAGGTAGAGAGCGCCAATTTAATTTCATCAGCCAATGATACCTGAATCAAATTAGCATCAGGAGAAACCGCATCACTGTCTGGCATTACATCCATCAGGTTGCCCGCATCGCCATCATTGCCCATGGGCGCATCCATGGAAACATTGCGTCCTCTGTGCTTAAGTATATTGCCAATATTGTCGGGTGTAATTTCCAGCACCTCTCCCAATTCCTCATTGGTAGGTTCACGTTGATGCTTCTGCTCCAATTGAGAAAAAGTCTGATTGATCTTGTTCAGTGAGCCAATTCGGTTCATCGGCAACCTTACAATTCTGGATTGCTCTGCCAGCGCCTGTAGTATGCACTGACGAATCCACCACACCGCGTATGAAATAAATTTAAATCCCCTCGTCTCATCAAACCTTGTAGCGGCCTTAATCAGACCCAAGTTACCTTCATTGATCAGGTCACTCAGGGTCATGCCTACCTGATGGTACTGCTTTGCCACAGATACCACGAATCGCAAATTGGCATTCACCAACTTTTCAAGTGCCGCTCGGTCTCCTTGTCTGATTCTCTGGGCCAAATTGACCTCCTCCTCTGCGGAGATTAAGCTTATTTTGGCAATTTCGGTAAGGTACTTATCCAACGATTGAGTCTCTCGGTTGGTAATTCTGGTGGTAATCTTTAATTGACGCATGCAAATGATTGAGTGAAATAATAATTTTCTAAAAGTGTAATTCAGTTACGACTGAACGCGAAAGCAATTCTCTTGCGAGAAAAGAAGGATAAGTACTACAAGAGAAATTTCATATGTAAGAATATAATGAAAATAATCGACAAAACGAAATGGTTTGTCAATATATTTTAAGTATACCCAAATAATGAATTGTGCCTTTAACGATTCAAAACGAGGTTAACGATCTCAATTTTTTTGGGGTGGCCTTCTTCCCTTCTGGTTTCGGAAAGTTGGCCTGCGACTTTTGAAAGTGGCGGCACGCTTGGCAGTGGGGTTATAGGACGGAGTTTCTCCTAAATCCAGCGGCAATACCTCCTTGGGTATCTCTCTGCCAATGAGTCGTTCTATGCTAGCAAACTTCTTTTGATCCTTTTCATTCACAAAAGTGATAGCTGTTCCTGTTCTTTCAGCCCTGGCAGTTCGTCCAATGCGATGAATATAATCTTCCGGATCAGGTGGCGCATCATAATTAACGACCAGATCAATGCCGTCCACGTCAATACCACGGGACAAAATATCAGTGCCAATGATGGTGGATATCCGCTTGCTCTTGAACTCACGCATGATATGCTCTCGCTCTTGTTGCTCCAGATCAGAATGAAAAGCGTTCACTTTAATACCAATCTTGCGCAGCACCCCCTCAAGCTTTTTCACATTGTCTTTTGTAGAGGCAAAAATGAGAATACTGGAGTAGTTGTCTTGTTTCAACAAATGAGAGAGTAAAGGCACCTTTTGCGTATCGTACACGACATATGCCTGTTGCAAAATACCCTCCGCGGGTTTGGAGATGGATATGGATATTTGTTCCGGATCTATCAATATCTTGTTGGCCAATGTGCGAATGCGCGGGGGCATAGTGGCCGAAAAAAGTAGCGTCTGCCGTTGCTTTGGCAAGTAGCTCACAATCTTAATCAGGTCTTCATAAAAGCCCATATCGAGCATGCGGTCCGCCTCATCCAATACCAAATGCTGCAAATTGTTGAAGTTGATGACGCCTGAAGCCAGGTGAGCGATTAGCCTTCCCGGGGTGGCAATGATAATATCCGCACCCGATTCCAGGGCTTTGCGTTGCTGGTCCCATGTTGCTCCACTCCCTCCACCGTATACCGAAATTGAACTTACCCCCACAAAATAGCCAAAGCCCTCCACTTGTTGATCAATTTGCAGGGCCAGTTCACGTGTGGGCACCAACACCAACGTATTGATATGATGGTTTTCGTCTGCCTGCCTGGAAATCTTATCCAGAATTGGAAGTAGAAAGGCAGCCGTTTTGCCAGTGCCCGTTTGGGCAGAGGCAATGATGTCTTTCCCTTTGAGAATCAATGGAACGGCCTGCTCTTGAACGGGCGTAGGTTTTGTAAACCCCATGGCATCGAGGCCATCCAGCAGTGCCGGGCTTAAATTAAACGCACTAAAAGTCACGTAATGATAAGGTTCTTGATGGCAGTCAACATAATAGTTATTTCAAAAAAAAGCCCCGACTTGTCGGGGCTTCATATGCACTCATAAGTTGATTACTCCGCTAATCGTACATTTACGGCATTCAAGCCTTTTTTACCTTCCTTCAATTCGAAGGTAATTTTGTCGTTTTCACGAACTTCGTCAATAAGTCCGGTTACGTGTACAAAATACTCCTGCTCAGACTCCTCTTCACGTACAAAACCAAATCCTTTTGTTTGATTGAAAAACTTAACTGTTCCTTGTTTCATTAGTAATATTGATTGTTAAATAATCTCGCAATGTACGAGTATTTATTCAAAATTGACATAGGATGTCAGATTCTTGAATGCAGAAGTGCTGCTAAAACTGCTCAGACGCTTTAATTCCGATACAAAAAAGCGGATTAGGCTGCTTTGCTAACCTTTTCAATCGTCAATTCGCGCTGTTTGGCAATTTGAATCACATTCAGCCGATTAAGTAACTTAATCACCTGATATGTGGGATCTATTTCATGCCAGCGAATGCCCCCAAAATTTGCTCTTGATCCATTCTTGTGGTGGTTATTGTGGTAGCTTTCCCCCATCATCAAAAAGTCAACAGGCAAGAAATTGCGGGAGGTATCACCTACCTCAAAATTGCGGTATCCGTATTTGTGTGCAAACCAGTTGATAATAGCACCATGGATGGGGCTGAAAAGAAACTGAAGTGGCAATAACAGCCAAACCCACCATACCGGAGCAAAGAGGAAATAAACACCTACATACAAGGCTCCCCAAAACAGGCGGGAAGGCCACGATCTGGCTATTTTATCAAAAGCATCCCACTTGGGTACACCTTCCGTAAACCGCTTTTCAGGCACCATTTTGCCATTGGCAATGGCCGAATAAATGGTCTTGGTTTTCCACATCATTTTCCAGATGCTTTCATCGTATTTAGGCGAATGCGGATCATCTTCGGTATCGGCATAAGCGTGGTGCATTCGGTGCATAACGCCATATCCAAAAGGACTCAGGTAATTGGAGCCCTGAAAGATCCAGGTAAGTACAAAAAAGACCTTTTCCGTGAATTTATTCATCGTAAAAGCCTTGTGAGAGGCATATCGATGCAGGAAAAAGGTCTGGAAGAATAGCGACAGGTACCAATGCGCTATAAAGAATATGAGTATTATCTTCATTTCAATGTTTTAAGTTGCAACTGTAGCCGGTTTAGGGGACTACAATAGCATAGACAGGGGGATGATTGATCTGTGACAGAAATGGGGGAAAAAATCGAAAGAAACCGTTAACCGGTAGTGGAGTCTTTCGTCAAAGAGTTTATCAAATCGCTGGAAAAGCCTGATTCACAAGACTTTGAGAAGTATTCTACCCATTGCGGCTTGGTAGACCAATCGAAATTAATTTTAGATTTTTCTTCCTCTAATTTCTTCTTGGCCCGGCTAAAAAGCTGCCTGCAATGATCCTTTTTCTTCTCCAGCACGTCCTGAAGTGCGTCATAATCGAAATTGAAACCCGCTCGAAGTACGAATACCGCTCTTTCAAGTGGCTCCAGCTTACTGTGAATTACCTTTAATGCCGCCTGCATATCTACCTGAAAATCAATATGACTAAGGTCCAAATGCTCTTTAAATTTACTAATAAGCTCAGGAAACTGGATGCTCTCTAAATACTCCTCCTTCTTGCGTTTGAGTGCCTGCAAATGGTTGAGGCAATTGTTGGTTACAGAGCGAATCAAATAAGCCTTTGTATTGACAATCTTCTCTTTTTCTACGGATAACCACTTTAGGAAGGTATCCTGAACGATATCTTCTGCGTCCTGCTTGCACTTGACAATACGATAAGCAATGCCATGAAGCAGAGGATGATACAAGGTTATGGTTTGAGCGTGTGTCACGTTAAATTAAATTACCACAAAGGTACGAGTAATCGCACTGGAATTAAACCAAAGCCTATTATTATTTGATATTCGTCCCTTACAGTTCCCGCTCCTACATTCTGCCTTTTTATCATTGCTGTAAGGGTCTATATTTAGGTTAAATGATTTCCACGTTTATGAAGAATGCCACTGTACTCATTTTAGCACTGTCGTTGTTTAACCTGGTTTATGCCCAGCAAACGCAGAAACCCGTATTGCACGGAAAGCACTGGATGGCCATTACCGGCAAACCACTGGCCGCCACCGCTGGCGCCATGACCTTTCAAAAAGGGGGCAATGCCGTTGATGCAGCCTGCGCCATGCTGGCAGCTACCGCCACGATGTGGGATGTATTGAGTTGGGGAGGCGAAACGCAGGCGCTGATATACAATCCCAAAACAAAGAAGGTGATTGCCATCAACGCGCTCGGTGTGGCACCAACTGGAGCCACCGCTGAGTTTTTTAAGGAGAAAGGCATGAAGTATCCACCACAGTATGGTCCGCTGGCCGCAGTTACCCCCGGTACGCCAGGTGGTCTGCTCACCATGCTGGCAGAATACGGAACCCTGAGTTTAAAAGAAGTGCTTGCCCCTGCCATGCAATTGGCATCGGGGTATCCCATAGAAGCTCAAACAGCCAACTCCATCGAAAGAGGTAAGGAAAGGATAAAGGAATGGCCTTATTCCAGGAAAGTTTTTCTTCCACACCTGGGCGAGGAAAGGGAAGCCCCTGAACCTGGTGAAGTATTTGTACAAAAAGATCTGTTGGCAACGCTCACCAAAATGGTGGAAGCCGAACAAGAGGCATTGAAGAAAAAGAAGTCAAGGAAAGAAGCCATCTATGCCGCCTATGACAGATTCTACAAAGGTGACATTGCCAAAGAAATTGTTAGGGGGGCAAGAGAACAGGGTGGGCTGTTTACCGAAGCGGATCTGGCCAATTGGAAAGTAAAAATTGAAGAACCGTTGATGACCAATTATCGGGGAATCGATGTATATAAACTGCAACAATGGACGCAAGGCCCTGTGTTGTTGCAGACGCTCAACATCCTTGAAAACTTCGATTTGAAAAGCATGGGTTACAACACTTCGAGGTATATCCACACTTTGTATCAGGCCATGAACTTAGCTTTCGCAGATCGCGATTTTTATTATGGCGACCCGGCCTTCGCACCCGAAGAACCCATGACGGGCCTTTTGTCTAAAGATTACGCCAAAGAAAGATTAAAGCTGATCAACCCGGATAAAAATGATCCGAATATTGGCCCAGGTGACCCCTACCCTTTTGAAGGAAAGAAAAATCCTTATCTCGATATTTTGAAAGACTGGGGCAAAAGTCAGGCGAGCTTGAATGGCTACAGAACAACCGTACCGATGTTGGACGAACAATACATTCAGGACTTTACCGCTGGTACTACATCGGTAGAAGCGGCAGACAAAGAAGGATGGGTAGTTTCTATTACACCGAGCGGAGGTTGGGTGCCTGCCTGTATTGCCGGCAACACGGGCGTGGGGATGAGTCAGCGCATGCAGTCATTTGTGACTGATCCAAAAGAAAATCCTTTTAATGTAGTGGAGCCTGGCAAAAGACCGCGTGTTACTCTTACACCCAGTATGGCATTGAAAGACGGCAAACCTTTTCTCTCTTTTGCCAAGCAGGCTGGTGATGAACAGGATCAAAACCTCATCCAATTCTTTTTGAATGTGGTTGAATTTGGAATGAATGTACAAGAGGCTGCAGAGGCAGCCAACTTCAAAACCTACCAGATGTACAGCAGCTTTGGCGACCACGAACGCAAGAACGGGGCACTCACATTGAATTCGCAAACACCTGACTGGACAAGAAAAGATCTAAAGGAGATGGGCTATCGTCTTTCTTATGAAGACAGAACTTCAGGGCCAATCAACGCCATTTTCTTTGACTGGATCCACGGCACTATGTGGGGCGGATCGAGTAATCATGGTGAGGATTATGGCATTGGATGGTGAAACACTTTTAGATTTCAAATTTTAGATTTTTCAATAGTCAGTTCAAGCAATTGTCAATGTAAAAATCGGTTCCATGCATGTAGCCACATTTTATTGCCTCTGACAAATCCTCACATCCTCCATTCAAGCCCAGAGTAATCTTTGCTTTCCCTCTATAAAATAAAGCTTCTGGTAAACAATATTTGCTTAACTTAATTCCTTGTTCCAACAAATCTATTGAAAGATTCATTTGTCCTTTCATAAAATACGCAATTCCCAAACCCACATAGGTAGCACCTCCCTTTTTCAACTCTTCTGATTTAGTAGAATAATTAAAATCATTGATCGCTTGATCAAAAGAGCCTATCCTTAAATAACATCTTCTCTCCAATAAAATAATTGATAATCAGTTGAATCGATTTCTATTGCGTTATTAAATTTCAATAGAGCTTCAGAATCATTACTTCGATTGTATTCAGCTAATGCCAATTGAAAATAATCACCTTTTGAAGGCCATATGTCAATCACCCTTCTCCAACAGTCAATACTCCTATCATAGTTACTTTTCTTGTAATAAAAAGCGCCAATATTTCGCCACATCGTACACCATTAAAGGCCCTTAATGTCGAATTTGCTAACATAAATACTATCAAAATCTGGTGAATTACTATAATTAACCAAATCTCGATATGCTTTATCATTCTCAACAACATAGTAAAAAGATTTTGCTCTCAAAATAAGAGCCTCTCCATTTGTCGAATCCTTGTCAAGAATTTTTGTTGTAATTCTTATGGCTTTATCATACTCTATATTATAAATAAGATCCTGAATTTTAGCATACTTTGAATTACTAGGTTGACTTAAAGCTTCTAGTAATTGTATCGTAAGTGCAAAGGAAATAGCAACTCGCATCATAAATCCTGTGGTGGATAAGTACTAAGTAATATAATTTACCTGATCAAATTTGAGATTAGAAATCAGTAATTACTTTAGTATCTCCGCTTTTAGCTTTTCCTCCACTACTTTGCCATCTTTCAACGAGACAAAGTAGCAATGGTGCTCCTCATCTAATGAAACTACTTTGAAGGGCTTGCCATTCTTAAAGATAATGCCTGAATAATCATCCATGGCATACCCTGCTTTGAAAATGCCATTGGCAATGTTCTTATGATACAAAGGCTGCCGGTACTCCTCAGAATGATAATGCGGACTGTGGCTGAAAGGAAGGAATCCCAACCCCTCCACCACACTCAGTTCTTTGGGCCTGGAATCAGTAGTGCCATTGTCAAACCAACACAGTGAACCTGCACTACCAC
>CAYNCP010000093.1:0-9030 GCA_964395905.1 uncultured Ohtaekwangia sp. | reverse complement strand
CTAATTTGTCAATGGGGCTTCCGGTTGTTCATGCAATTAAGAAACATGCCAAAAAGCCGCTTGATGTTCATTTGATGATCGTGAATCCAGAAAAGTATGTTGAGGATTTTTACAAGGCGGGCGCAAGTGTAATTTCAGTTCACATTGAAGCCAGTCCTCACCTGCATCGAACCATCCAACAAATCAAGGCTCTAAATTGTAAAGCAGGTGTTGCTATTAATCCACATACATCTGTGACGCAGCTCGAAGATGTGCTTGGCGACATTGACCTGGTGTGTCTGATGTCAGTAAATCCGGGATTTGGCGGTCAAAAGTTTATCGAAAATACTTACGACAAGGTAAAACGCTTGCGCGAAATGATTGACAAAGCGGGTGCCCAGGTGCAAATAGAAATTGACGGAGGAGTGAATGAAAACAATGCAGGTCCGTTGATGGCGGCCGGTGCCGATGTACTGGTAGCAGGTAATTTTGTGTTCTCCGCTAAGCATCCAATACAGGTAATTGAAAAACTCAAAGCCATTGGATAACAATTCCGGCAAGAATTTTGATTCTAATTAAGCTAAAAAGCAAATGCGCATTACCTTGACATTATTTTTTTCATTGTCGCTTTTAAGCTGTTCCCGGCAAGTGTCCAGAATTGATCCAGGCGTGTCGATGGACCTGAGTGGCCGGTGGAATGACACGGATTCCCGCACGGTAGCAGAATCCATGACCAATGAATTACTGACCAGTGAGACTTTTGAAACTTTTACTAAAGCAGAGGGAAAAAAGCCAGCCATAATAGTAGGATGGGTACTCAACAAAACGAGTGAGCACATAGATGCAGATAATTTTATTAAGAAAATCGAGCTTACAATTTTTAATTCAGGTTTGGCCGATCTTGTGGAGTCAGAAGAATTTCGTGATAAGCTTAGATTGGAGCGCGCTCAGCAGCAAGATTTTGCAAGTAGCGAAACGGCCTCACAATGGGGCAGGGAAGTGGGAGCCGACCTGATGCTGTTTGGAGAAATGAACTCTGAAACTGACGTATACAACAACAAGCGGGTTGTAAATTATATCATCACCTTATTTCTCACGGATATAGAAACCAACAAACGGGTCTGGTACGGGCAAAAGGAAATCAAGAAATTCATTCGAAATTGAACTAAAGCCCCATCAAGGTGAAGCTGGTGCTGCCATTCTGTATCTCTCTTTTCCTCGTCTTCGCGCAATCGTGTGCCACCTACTATCAGTCCAATTACAGCTTCAATGCTGCCTTTGAACAAGGAGAGTTGGAGCGCGCATTGGCCGATTTGCAGTCTTCACCCGCCAGAGATTACAAAAAGAAAGAATTTTTGTTCCTGGCAAACAATGGCTTGTTGCTTTCTGTGCTGGGGCGCTATGAAGAAAGTAATGAATACCTGGAGAAGGCCTACATTTTCGGTGAAGACTATCGCAAAAACTATGTGAATGAAGCAGCCTCATACCTGACTAACCCCATGGTGACCTCATACCGTGGCGAGGATCATGAACATTTACTGGTGTTGTATTACAAGGCAATGAATTATTTAAAAATGGGTAAAAACGCGGAAGCATTGGTGGAATGCAAGAGGCTTAACATTCGCCTGCAACAGCTAAGTGATCGTTACGATTCAGAAAAAAAATACCAGGAGGATGCATTCATTCATTTGCTGATGGGCATCATATATGAGGCGGATAACGACTACAACAATGCATTCATTGCGTACCGCAATGCTTATCAAATTTATACATCCTCTTACAAAGAGCTCTTCAACGCATCGGTTCCACCGCAGTTGAAAGAAGATATCCTTCGGACTGCGCTGCTGAGTGGTCTGCAATCTGAGTTTGAGTTTTTTAAAACTGAGTTTGGAAGAGAAGACTATCGCTACGAGGAATCTGAAGGGGGTTACCTGGTTTTTTTCTGGCACAATGGGCTTAGCCCAATAAAGGCGGAAACAAGCTTTAATTTTTTGATCAATCGGAATGGTAATGTAGTCACCTTTGTTAATGAGGACCTGGGATTCAGTTTTCCGTTCAACCTTTCCGATTATGACGAGAAGGATAAAGAAGGGCTGGCGAGTCTTGAGGTATTCAGGGTAGCATTTCCCAGGTATGTGGAGCGTCCAGTTTACTATCAAAATGCACACATTCAATCGGCCGACTCTGTTTTTTCGCTACAAGAGGTGGAGTGCATCGATCGGATAGCCAAACAGGTGCTCCAACAACGGATGACGCTTGAATTCAGCAAAGCCCTGGCAAGGGCCGCGTTGAAAAAGGTAACTGAATATGAAATTAAAAAAGAGAACAGGACATTCGGATCCCTCATTGGCATCATCAATGCCATCACAGAAAAAGCTGACACCAGAAATTGGCAGACACTGCCGCATGCTATTCATTATTCACGAGTGCCGATGAAGCTAGGAACAAATGAGGTTACACTTGCGTTGCAGTCGGCTTCAGATGAGACTCCCTCCAGACATAGCTTTACCTATATCATCAACAAAAAAGGGACGATCTTTCATACCTTTACTTCATTGGAGAGTCGTTCAAGGCCTTATGGCTACTACTAACTCGCGTTAATTTTCTATTTTTATTGCAATTTGAAGCGTATTTTTCTGTTTGAATAAGGTCTGAATATTGGCAAAACCATATCGTTAAGCGCCCTGCTGCTCTTTGGCGTCAACGTCATGTCGGAAGCGCAAAAGGATGATGAGGTTACTTTTCCCTTAGAGAACTTCTATGCCAAGCGTGTCAAAAGCCCCGTGAGGACCATCCTCAAGAACTTTGTGTTTAGTGGGAGTGTGGGAATTGGAAATACATTCTTAAGCCATAAGCTGGACGGCTTCGGTGTATCTCAGGTAGATGGCATCGCACCAACCATTTTCCCAATCGGTCAGAACAACAAATACAGCAACTGGCTCAATACCATCCGCTCTCCGGCACCCGGAGCAGGTCCCGATAGCTTTATTGTAAGTACGGATTCGGTCAAGCTGGGATTCAGAGGTAATGCCTTAAACTTTCCATTCAAGTTAACGGTGCATTACGAATTTTTGGAAAAATACCGGTTAGGAGGAGGATTTTCCTACGAACTCATGAGTATGGGAGATCTTCATGCAATCAGTTTCAAAGACAAGATAAATGACTTTTCTCCAACAATGCCTGCAGGGTTTATGAAAAAGTATTTTTTCCTTGTGGGTGTTTCGTTTTATAGATGGAATGATATTTTGTTTACCGGTGATGCGAATGTGGGCGGTTATAATCCGGGCAATAATTTTCTCAAACCATTGATCAAGAAAGGAGTATATGCCAACCTGGGGGTAACCATTGAGAAAGATTTCTCTGAATACATTAAAGTGTTCTTGCGTCCATCTTTTGAGATTAAGAATTACACTTTATCTATACCTGCGAGCGGTGACCGCGCCATTGTTCACAATCTGAACGCGTTCTATTTGAACGTGGGCGTATCGTATCGGCTACCGGAGTTGGCCCGGTGCTATCACCCCGATTGCCATGCACAAATCAACCATGCACATGGCAATAAGGAATACCGCAGCCGGATGCATCCTTTCTACAAAAAGCAGAATCCGCATTATGGCGAAAACTACCCCAGATTGCTTAAGGAAAAACGCAAAAACAGGAAGAAACTGAACCCCCATTAGAAGGGCATAAATTCTTGTATTTTAGCTACTTAATCGAGGATTTTACAGCACTTTTATTGTTCAATTTTGTTTATCTTGCGAGCCAAAAAATGGACAGCCTGAAACGTCATTTCAGGCTTTAAAGTAGAACAATAAAAGAAGCAACGTGGCAGAAGAAACTCCTGGCTCCTCCGCAGAAAAACAGCGGATTATTCCCATAAATATTGAAGATGAAATGAGAGGTGCCTACATCGATTATTCGATGTCGGTCATCATTTCCAGAGCCCTACCCGATGTGAGAGACGGGCTCAAGCCCGTTCACCGCAGGGTCCTTTATGGCATGCAGGATTTGGGTGTTAACTACAACAAACCACACAAGAAATCGGCCCGTATCGTAGGAGAGGTCCTGGGTAAGTATCATCCTCATGGGGATGCCAGTGTATATGATACCATGGTGAGGATGGCGCAGGATTGGTCCTTGCGGTATACCCTCGTGGATGGCCAGGGAAACTTTGGATCCATTGACGGGGACTTTGCCGCAGCCATGCGGTATACAGAAGCCCGGCTCAAACGGATTGCTGAAGAGTTGCTGGCCGATATCAACAAAGAGACGGTAGACTTTCAACCCAACTTTGACGATTCACTGACCGAGCCTACTGTACTGCCTGCCAAAGTGCCCAATCTTTTGATCAACGGATCGTCCGGAATTGCCGTGGGAATGGCCACCAATATGGCACCCCATAACCTGAAAGAAGTTGTAGATGGCATAATCGCATATATTGATAACAAGTCCATTACGATACCTGAGTTAATGGAACACATTAAGGGGCCTGACTTCCCCACAGGAGGAATCATCTATGGCTACTCCGGGGTTCAGCAAGGCTTCTTGCATGGGCGGGGCAGAATTGTAGTAAGGGGCAAGGCTGAGATTGTGACCAATACCAACGGGAAAGATCAGATTGTGGTCACTGAAATACCTTACCTGGTCAACAAGGCAACCATGATTGAGCGAACAGCCGCTCTGGTGAATGAAAAGAAAATTGAAGGCATTACCGACATCAGGGATGAGTCAGACAGGGATGGATACAGGGTAGTCTATGACCTGAGGAAAGATGCCATTCCAAATATCGTCTTAAACAATCTCTATAAGTACACCCATTTGCAATCGTCATTTGGTGTGAATAATGTGGCCCTGGTGAAAGGAAGGCCACAGACACTGAACCTGTTGGATTTGATTACTCACTTTGTGGATCACAGGCATGAGGTAGTCATCCGCAGAACAAAGTATGACCTCAACGAGGCCGAAAAGCGCGCTCATATATTGGAAGGCTATCTGATCGCCCTGGACAACCTGGACGAAGTAATCGCCCTGATCAGGGGTTCAAAAGATCCCGAAGTGGCCAAAACCGGATTGATCGAAAGGTTCAAGCTTTCGGAGATTCAGGCAAAAGCGATTTTGGAAATGCGATTGCAACGCCTGACTGGCCTGGAGCGCGAGAAGATAGAGAACGAATACAAGGAACTGAAAGCACTTATCGCTCACCTGAATGAAGTCCTTGCCAATGAGTCTATGCGGATGGACATCATCAAGAATGAGCTCCTTGAAATCAAGGATCGCTATGGAGATGAGCGGAGGACGCTTATTGTACAAAGTGACGATGACCTGACAGTGGAAGACATGATTCCTAATGAGGATATGGTGATCACGATATCCAACCAGGGATATGTCAAGCGCACGGCATTGTCTGATTACCGAACGCAGGGGCGCGGTGGAATTGGTTCTAAGGCAGTTACAACCAAGGAAGATGATTTCACAGAGCACCTGTTTGTGGCTCAGGCCCACAACTACCTGCTCATTTTTACCGCCTTCGGAAAAGTATACTGGAAAAAGGTATATGAGATTCCGGAAGGAAGTAAAACTTCGAAAGGGAGGGCCATACAAAATCTGTTGAATATTGAGCCGGGCGATACAGTGCGTGCCGTCCTCAAAATTACTGACCTGGCCGATACGGAATATACCAGTTCCAACTATGTAATCCTTTGCACACAAAAAGGGTTGATTAAGAAGACTACGTTGGCGGCCTACACCCGGCCAAGGGCAAACGGGATCACTGCCATCACAGTGCACGAGGGCGACAAGCTGCTCACCGCAGCACTTACCAATGGCAAAAATCAGATCGTAATTGCGAAGAGCGCAGGCAAGGCGGTCCATTTTAATGAAGCAGATGTGCGGCCGATGGGAAGGACGGCTTCAGGAGTACGTGGAGTGACCCTTGAATCAGAAGCGGACAAAGTGGTTGGGATGATTTGCATCAGTCGCCCCGATGCCAACGTGCTTGTGGTATCCGAGAAAGGATACGGCAAGCGCTCATCCATAGAAGACTACCGCATTACCAAAAGGGGAGGAAAAGGGGTAAAAACCATAAATATCACAGAAAAAACTGGCAAGCTTGTTGCAATAAAAGAAGTCGTTGATGATGATGAATTAATGATTATCAATCGTTCCGGTATTAGCATACGCATCAAGGTTTCAGAATTGAGAATCATGGGAAGAGCGACTCAAGGCGTTAGGGTGATTAAGCTAAATGAAGATGACGCCATCTCTTCGGTAGAAAAAATAGTGAAAATGGAGGTGCCTGACCCTTCGATAAACGATGTAAACGAATAAATTTGTATCTCTAAACCTAATTTAAATGAAAAGGATATTACTATTCGCCTTAATTATGCCTTTTGCGGTATTCGCGCAAAAGCCAATTAAGCCCAGCCTGCCTAAAGCTGAAAGAGCACTTCGCAGTGGAGAATATGCGGAAGCCAAAGCCATTATTGATGCCACAGTTGCCCACGAAAAATTCTCAGGCAATGCAAAGGCATGGTACCTCAAAGGATTGATTTATGCGGCCATTGATACCACTAAAAATGAAGCGGCTAAATCACTGGTGGATGACGGATTTCCAATTGCCAAGGAAGCTTTTGATAAGGCATATTCATTGGATCCGGACAATGGAAGTTTCATCAATGGTCCTGAAGGGTTTCCAATGCTTACCGACCAGGTGAATGCTTACCTGGCACAAAGCTATTTTGAAAAAGGAATCAAAGCTTACCAGGATGACAAAGACTATAAAGAAGCATGGAAACAAGTGGAGCGCACGCTGTATTTTGTTCCTGAAGATACAACCATCCTGATGAATGCAGGAATATTCTTCGCTCCATCTGCTGACGAAAATGAAAAATCAATCAAGCACCTGAGCCGGTATTTGGAATTGGGTGGAACGTCTACAGATGCTTACACCATGCTATTTAGTATTTACAGGGATGAAATAAAGGATAATGATAAGGCGCTTGAAATTGTGAAAAAGGCCATGGCCGCTCATCCAAAAAATGCTGAGTTTCCGAAATACGAGCTGGACATGTACGTGAGAATGGGTAAGCTCGTGGATGCCAAGGAGGCCATGGAAAAGCAGGCCGCCAATGATCCTACCGATGCCGAAACACGTTATTTCCTGGGCGTCATTAATCAACGACTGGAGGACAACGCCACTGCGCGCAAATGGTATGATGAGGCAGTAAAAATTGATCCCCAGTATTTTGAACCACGCCTCGCAATTGCAGAGTTGGTGCATTTCGAGGCCAAGAAGATCAAGCAGGAAATGAACCAATTGGGCATTACTGAAGCGGATAAAAAGAAACGTTTTGAGTTGGATAAGGTATTGGTAGAGAGCCTCAAGAAAGCACTTCCATATTGGGAAGCGGCCGAAAAAATTTCACCTGATGATGAAAAGGTGTTGGATAACCTGTACTCAATCTATTCCGATTTGGACATGCAGTCTCAAATGGCACGTATTCAAAAGAAGATGAAAGCGTTGGGCCTGTGGGATTAATCTAATTTAATGAACTTCAAAAAAGGGCTGCTTTGCAGCCCTTTTTTGTTATTAAGTAGATTTCAGAAGTTCATCACGATACTCAGATAGGATGCTGGATTTAGATAAAAATCCTATGTACCTATGGTTTTCAATGACGGGCAAATTCCATTGTGCTGTATCTTCAAACTTTTTAAGTACAGAATTTAAATTCTCATCAGGCGAGATTATGGCCATTGGCCTTGTCATGATGTCTTTTACAATGATCTTGTCATAAAGCTCGTGATTGAACATCATCTCCTTGACACCATCAAGCAGAATGACTCCGGCTAATTCCTGGTCTTCGTTTACTACCGGGAACAAATTTCTGCGCGATTTGGTGATGGCCGAAACCAGGGCGCGTAAATTATCGGTGGGCTTTACAGCTTGAAAATCGGTCTCAATCATTTTTTCCAGGTCGAGTTTGCTGAGTAAATATTTGTCCCGGTTTTCAACGGATAGATTCATTTTGGTAGCCAGCTTTTTGTTTTCCATAGAAAGTGGCTCAAAGTATTTCATGATCACATTGCTGATGGCAGCCACGAGCATCAGCGGGATCATCAGATTATAACCTCCCGTAATTTCAGCAATCAAAAATATGGCGGTAAGGGGAGCGTAAAAAACACCACTCAAAATGCCAGCCATGGCCACCAGCGTAAAATTGGCCTGTGGTATTTTGGCGAATCCGGTAAGGTTGATGAATGCTGAATAAGCATAGCCCAGGTAGGCACCTACGCATAATGATGGAGCAAAATTACCCCCATTTCCCCCGCTGCCAATAGTGATCGCTGTGGCAAACACCTTGATCAACATGAGCAGCACAATAAAGCCAATGGCAATCCATTCATTGCCAATTAAAGGTTGAAGAATACTGTTGCGAATAAGTTGTTGGTGATCCAGGGCTGCCAAATCTTTTATGCCTTCATATCCCTCACCAAATAATGGGGGAAACACGATAAGCATAAGGGCTAAAATTAACCCGGCACCGATTACCTTGGTATAGGTATTCTTAACCAGCGAGATGCGGTGCTCTACTTTTAGAAACATCCGGGTGTAGTACAAAGAAGTCAATCCGGCCAGCACACCAAGCAAGACGTAAAAAGGCGTATTGTGATAATCAAATGGTTGTACATTGGCAAATGACAGTAACACACCCTCACCTAAAATAATTTTAGAGAAAAGTGCGCCCGAGGCTGCTGAGATGATGAGCGGAATAAATGCTGAAACTGAAATGTCAGTCAAGAGTACTTCAATGGCAAACAACACGCCTGCAATCGGGGAGTTGAAAGCCCCAGCAATGGCGGCTGCAGCCCCGCAAGCCAACAGCATCGTGCGATCCTTATAATTAAGGTGATACGTTTTTCCATAGTTGGAGCCGATGGCAGATCCCGAACTGACCAACGGGGACTCTAATCCTACCGACCCTCCAAATCCTACGGTAAAGGCACTGGATACCACGTGCGAATACATTTGCGATTGCGGCAGAATGCTGGACT
>CAYNCP010000092.1:0-10389 GCA_964395905.1 uncultured Ohtaekwangia sp. | reverse complement strand
GATACCGCATCTGCATCTACCTGGGCTACACCCTGATCGAGTATAACAGGGATGGTGGTAATCGATTCATCTCCCGGTACCGCCCAGCGGTTTACGAGGTCACCGGGTAAAGCATCAAAGTCTGAGTAAGTGGCAAAAAAGGAATCGTTCAATCTGATTTTATAATCGTATTTGAACGAGAGCAGGAAGCTGAATGTAAAATTTTTATAAGAAAATGTATTGGTAAGACCTCCGGCACCTCTTGGTTCGCTCGGGCCTTCAAAAAGCAGGGTTTCATTCAGCTGCTCTCTTTTTTGTAAATCAATCTGAAAAACAACTTCTCCGTCACCGTTTAGGAAGGTGGGAATTCCTTGTCCGTTGAGCCCCATAAACTGAGTAGAATACAACCCCCTCCTGGGGCCCCCCAATACAGCGGCTCCATCCTGGCTGATGGCATCTACCAGGCGCGGACCAAAATCCAAACGGGTGATTTTATCTTTCGTATAACCGAAATTGAAATCCGTCTTCCATGTAAAACTGGGCCTCTTCATATTGACGGTAGACAATGAAATTTCAAACCCCTGCGCCTCCATATCCGCAAAGTTCCCCACCTTCAATCCCTGCCCGCCTATGCCGCTGGTTTGCACTGTGCCAATCAGATCAAAAGCATTGCGTATGTAATAGTTTAATGAGCCACTCACATTTGTTTTCTTCAGCGCAAAGTCAATTCCTACATTAAACTCTTTTAGTTTTTCCCAGGTGAGTTCGCTATTGGTCAGGTCTACTATTTGTAACACGGGCTCAACATCAGTGGGGCGTATGGTGGCATCGGCTCTCAAATTGAGTAGGGCGCTTGCGTTGGGGGGGAGATTACCGGAAATACCATAGGTAGCTCTCAATTTAAGATTGTCAAACGCCCTCAGGAAGGGTGTCGTATTAAAGAAGCTTTCATTTTGTATGTTCCAGGCACCACTCACATTCCACGTAGGCAAATAGCGCACGGCATTACTCTCACCCAGCTGGTTGGAACCGTCATAGCGGGCTGTAAAATTTCCTACATATTTTGATTTGTAAGCATAGCCCCCGTTGAAAAACAAACCGACAAATCGATCGCGTTCCTCGGCTCTCGAATAGTAGTCAATGTTCTGTAGGTTGAAAAACTCAATGATTTTAGGATCGGTGATGACGATGCCTCCACTTTCGTAGATTACACCCAGGCCGGTGGCGCTGGTATTCAGGCGGTTGGTGAACCTGATTTCTTCCCCGGCTAAAATATTGATTTCATGAATGTCATTAAACTGCTTGCTCCAATTTACACTTACCCGATTGAAAAAATTCAGGAGGTTATTTTGATCGAGGTAATTAAAACCACCCTGCGGCAATACCACCTCCGGATTTAGTCCCGGATTGTTTGGATCCCTGAACAACAGGTTGTTGGCATCTTGAATAAACTGTGTAGCGTTGGCCCGATATGCTTCGGCCTGGTTTGATCTTTCATGGACGGTGTGATCCCTTCGGGTGGAGGCGTACCTGGCCTGCAATACCCCCTTGATGGAAAGATTCTTTGTTGGCTTAACTTCAAAGTCCGTTTGAGCAGAAATGTCGGAAACGGTGATCTCCATAAAATTCAGTTCCAACTCTTCCAGTATATTGAAGGGCGCAAAGTTTCTCCTGAAAAATTCGCGATTGCCATCATCATCGAACGGTCGTATTGATCTGGCGGTATTCAGCGCATAACTAAAGGGGTTGATGTCAAAGCCGCGGCTAAATCTTCCTGTAATAGGGTCGAATTCACGGTTTCTGGTGCCGGGCACAAGCTGATCGCGGTAGCTTGCAGTCAACTTTAAACCAAAGGTGAATGCATCAGATAGAAAGTAAGTGTTGCGTGCGGAACCCGTAAAACGCTGTACCTTATCGGCTATGGTCTGTCCCTGATCGGTGAGGTAGCTTACCGAGTAGTAGCTGTTCGATTTGTCGTTGCCACTGGTAAAGCTGAGTGAGTGTTGTTGCTGCAGGCCCACATCGCGGAAAAGCACAGCAAACCAATCCGTATTAGCATTCTCGTATTTGTTGAGGAACGCTTCGTTCAAGGTACCTCCAGGTCCCCATTCCAATTGGTGGTTGGCAATCAGGTCAAACATTTTTCCCATGGCTCCATAGTTTGAAGCCCGGACTGAAGTACTGAGGTCAATGATTCCTTTTTCAAACAATTCCCGGTATACCGACATCTCTTCTGCGGAGTTGAGGAGATCAAACTGGTTGTAGGTTGGCCTTAGTTTCCCTGAAAAATTCCCAGTGTAGTTAACTCTTAAAGCACCACTCTTGCCGCGCTTGGTGGTAATTACAATCACTCCGTTGGCGGCACGGGCTCCATAAATGGCGGTGGCTGACGCGTCTTTCAGTACTTGAAAGGATTCGATATCATTGGGGTTGAGGTTGGCAACTGATGAACTGATCAGTGTATTGGCGTTGCCGGATATAAAGTCGTTGGTGCTGACGTTGGATAAATCTTCCAGAATTACACCATCCACCACAAACAGAGGCTGATTGTTTCCATTGATCGAAGCGTTGCCCCTGATCCTGATCTTAGGAGATGTGCCAAATGTGCCAGAAACATTATCTACACTTACTCCGGCCACCCTTCCTTCCAGTACGCGACCTACATCGTTGAGGCCATCGATTTTTATTTCAGACATTTTCACGTTCTCAGAAGCGCCTGTAAAAAGTTTGCGCTCTACCTCTTGAAATCCAGTGACAATGATTTCATCAAGAAGGGCCGTGGCTTCTTTGAGGATGATGTTGATGACCTGTTGATTGTTAACAGGTTGCCTTACTGTTTCCATGCCAATCATTTGGAACAGCAGTATTTGGTCGCTTCTTACTTGTAGGGTGAATTCACCGTTGAAGTCGGTGACCGTTCCGCTAGTGGTGTTTTCGATGACTATGTTGACACTGGGCAGCCCTTCCCCTTTTTCATCAGTTACTTTGCCGCTTATTCTGATTTCAGTTTGTGCGAAGCTAGGAAGAGAGGACAGGGAGAATGCGAATAATAGAAATACTCTTTTCAATGCCATCAATCCCCAGGTACCATCGCCCATAGCGTATAGATATTGTCAATTATTGCCTTCGATTTAACGCAACTCGAAAAAGAAAATGACATCGATGAATTTATCGTTATTATCAAAACCGGTTAATGAGAAGAAACCTTCTGAGCCATCAGCGGATTTGGTAGTTGTAGCCTGCACCGGATTAAAAGTGGCACCCATGATAAGCGAAAAAGGGTCACTCAGGGTGGGGTTTTCTATGTCTGCACCATCCCAGTCGCTCATGAAGAAATTCCATTCTTCATTGGTCAATATTACATCATAGGTTATTTCGTTGGCAATATCCTGGCCTCTAGCATTGAGGAACAGTCCTTCCAAAACCGAGTTATCGAAATCTGCCTGCGTAGGATTGCTTTTATTCACAATTAATTCTACCAGCACATCTGGCCATTGATCCTCTTCATCAACTTCATCTTTGTCCCAGGCAAATCCCAGGCTATCATATGGGAATGCTTTTACAAAATACTGAGTGAGAAAACGCTGTCTGATGGTAATGGTTCTTGCCACCGTGTCTTTTTGTCCATCTTTGGTAAATGCACGAAGTACGACTTCCAATTCGCCCGGGTCATTAAATATCATGGTGGGTGAGATGGCATCGGATGTTTGGCCGTCACTGAATGACCACTCGTATCGGTCTGCATTTAAAGTCAGGTTATCAAACATTACCTCCACACCCACTTCAGCAACCTTATTAGTAAAATCCACAGAGGCCCGGGGTAAAGGATCATCCTTTGCACAAGACATAGCCATTGCCACTAACGCCATCAGCCAAATTGATCTTACTAATTTTATCATAGAGTTAAAAGTTACTGTCTTGTTATATAAAGGGGCAAAATTAAAAAAGGCACTTGTGGTACCGTACTCTCCTAAAGTTAGAATTTCTACTTTTAATTTTAGCGAAGTTTCCCAAATATACCCCACAATGGAAGAGGAAATTCTTTAGCAAAGGCAAAATTCAGAATTCAGGGCTATTGATTGCCGATAGGCGAACCCTCGTAAGCACTCAATTACCCTACACTTTTCGCCCAATTTCCTTTGCACTTCAGGTAAATCAAAACCCCCAAAGTCGTAATTGAAAAAGAGGCAACGAAAACCATCATGAAGAAGGGTGACTTTGGAATGCGTGTTAAAGTTTCCGAGGCAAATGCGGCATACAAGCCCACTACGGAGAAATACATAAAAGTGAAATGCTGCTGCAACCACTTTTTTGCCGGTTTTCTGCGCATGACCGGCACAAAGCCAGCCAGCAAAGTTAACAAGCTAATTACTGCAGCCACATGAAAGGGACCAAATGCGCCAAACAGCCCGTAGAGCATAAAAGCGGTGCCATTAATGGTGAGCATTAAATAAAGATACAGGTACCCCCAAAAGCGATGCGCTCTTGTCCCTTTTTTTATCAGTAAGACTAGCGTACCTGCACCCATGGCCGTTATAGCTGTAAACATATGAATCCATCCGGTTGTGCTGTGGACAAGGTTATTCATTAGACGGAATCAATTTTTTATCAGCTGATCAAAGCTTGACAAGGTTCAATTCGATGGTCTTCATCCAATTGTTGCCATCAGCACTATATTGGCCCACCTCGTGCCAGGTTTTTCTTGTAGGATCAAGCGTAATCACAAACTTTACTTTTCCGCCATTCGGTGTATCAAATCCCCATTCAAAATTATTCTCTGCCAACACTTTGAAATAGGCATCTGTAGAACCACCTTCTTTGGTATAAGACCTGAATTTAAACTGCTTGCTGTTAGGATCGTAATTGGCAATGGCAAATGCGTTGAAAGCAATTTCATTGTTTTGCCGGCCCGTTCCTTCAATGGCCAACACTACACCGTCCAGTCGCCACTCGATGTGTTCAGTTTGATTGACATTGATGGGTCCGTTACGGGTTTGCACAATGGCCTCGCCTTTCCAGTCACCTGCCAGGTATTCCAATTTTTTCATTTCAGTTTTGCAGGTTTCAGAATGATCGGGTGCCTGTCCATACAGTTGCAGGCTTACAACAAAAGTGATCAGGATGGCTAAAGTTTTCATACGATTTTAAGTTTTATTTATTGATATAATCTTTTAGTGAGTTGACATAATCTTCGAATGCTTTGATTCCTTTCTTGCTTATGGTGCAGGTGGTCAATGGTTTCTTTCCCTTAAATGTCTTGTTCACATCGATGTATCCTGCGGTAGATAGTTTGTCAATCTGAACGCTCAGGTTACCAGCTGTGGCGCCCGTCTTTTCTTTTATAAAAGTGAATTCCGCTGATTCCAGACTAATGAGCAAGGACATAATAGCAAGTCTGAGTTGAGAATGCAGCAGCGGATCTAAATCTTTATACATGCTTCTCTCGTGTTGCTTTTAAAAGGTAACCTGGAATTAAATATCCACAGGTAATGGCAACAGCCCCCACCAGGTATTGATCAATTGGGCTCACCATAAAGCAAACAATCCCAAATAGGTAGAAGCTGATTCCCCCCAGAATCAATGGCTTGAATTTTAACATGATGCCAGCAAGAAAAGTAGGAGAGGCTGTAATGATGAGTACAACAGGGTTGATATTGAATCCGATTTTCTGCATGAAAACAATAAAGGGAAGAATGGTTAATCCAAAACTGATCCATAGCCACATATTTACCCTGTCAAGGTGCGTTTTCTTTCCGGCTTGTCTTCCTTGTCTCGAGCCGTAGATCATGGTGATGATCCAGGCGGGTATGGCGATCAGCCATACGATGTAGGGATGTTCATAATCAGTAAACTTAAACAGTGAGTACATACCGATATTGGCAAATACAATAGCCCAACCCCAAAGGATAAAATAGAAGCTATTGTTGAGCATGTTGCCTTGGGCTTGTTTAATCATTGACTGGATTAAGTCCAGACTTTGTTGCGCGGAAATATCCTTGTTTTCAGTTGTCATTCTGTTTCATGTTTAAGTTGATAGTAGTGAAGTCCAGCGAATGCCAGCAATAAGCACGCAGTAACGTATGCGGACAGCGAAAAGAAATCTTTAAAAAAGAAAATAGTGAGTGTACCAGCGATGGCAATCAGTGCGCCAAGCAAGGCAAAAGTTTTCTTGCCGTATCCATATACAAAAGGGAGATAGTGTGCACCGATGAGGACTGAAAATGCGGGAAAGAAAAAATGAATGTCCAGCAGACATGCCAGGTAAACCAGCGGATAGCTCATGGGAATGGTAAAGGCCAACTGCGTGAAAAGCTGGGGGAGTTTGTTCTCTTTCGAGATCATGTTGGGTGCCCGCATGAGTTTGCGAAGCAATTCACCCAACGGGAAAATGAAGGTGCATCCTAACAGAAAAAAAACGATGGCAATGGGTTTTGAAATTAAGTCACCCAACAGACCGGCTGTTAACCAGACCAGGCCAGTGTACAGGGTATGAGGAACCGCGGTGAGGTAAGTTTTGCACATTTCCGTACTGAAATCCATGTTTTAAGTGTTTTTATTGTACTTATACGATATAAATATAAACTAGTTTATATTATAAACCAAATTTTGCAGAAAGTTGTATTTCAGTACCTCAAAACCACTTCATTTCTTAATTTCTATTCTACAGGGCGCTTATAAATCTCACCACCCTTCATGACAAACTCTACTTTTTCATATTGCGTGAGGTCACCCAATTGATCTCCCTTCACAGCTATGATGTCGGCATACTTTCCTGGTCTAATGCTGCCCACCTGGCTTTCCCATTTCAACAGTCTGGCAGCTTCGATTGTAGCGGATTGAATCGCCTGCATGGGCGTCATGCCATATTTGACCATGTAGGGAAGTTGTTTGGCGTTCCAGCCGTGAGGGTACACTCCGCTGTCGGTTCCATACGCCATTTTTACTCCGGCTGCCACGGCTTTTCGGAATCCGATACGTTGTGCATCAGCAGTCTCGTTATTTTTTCTTAAGTATTCGGCAGGCCATCCCTGCTTGATGCCGATATCGGCAATGTAATCGCCATTGTAAATATCGGCAACGAGATAGGTGCCCTGCTTCTTCATCATGGCAATGCCCTCATCATCAATCAGCGAACCATGTTCGATAGACTGAATACCTGCACGCAAAGCATTCTTGATTCCTTCTGCCCCGTGCGCATGTGAGGTAACTTGCGCACCGTACTTTGCCGCTTCGACAACAGCAGCCCGCAATTCTGTTTCGCTAAATTCAGGCACGCCTGGTTGGGTACCCATGGTGAGCACGGCACCGGTCGCCATGATTTTAATAAAGTCTGCGCCACCATTTAAAAGCTCGCGTACTTTTTGTCGCACTTCGTCAGCAGAATTGGCAACACCAAACCGGAGCGTAGGAGGTAAGACAATGTCATGGGCGATCCCGGCAATGTCGCCACTGCCGCTCGAGGTGGTCACATAAGTTCCTGCCACCTGCATGCGTGGTCCAGGGACAGTGCCTTCATTGATGGCATCTCGAAGTGCTGCATCGGTGAATACCCGCCACGTACCCACATCACGTACGGCAGTAAACCCTGCCATCAACGTTGCCTTTGCGTTGCGGACGCCTTCAAACGCATATTCGGCTTCAGATTTTTCCAATGGCCCTGCCGGGCTGGCAAATTGCAAATCGACCATATGGGTATGACAATCGATTAGACCGGGGCTGACTAAATAACCGGAAAAATCAATTACCTCTGCCTCCTCAGGAATTTTGGCCGTTGCAGGCAAAACTGATTCAATTTTATCTCCGCGGATCAAAATAAGCTGGTCTTTGACGAGCTTGCCATTTTCAGTATCGATCAAATTACCTGCCTTGATAACGATTAGATGTTGGTCAGCCTGGCCAAAGACAGCGGGAACTGAGATACAAATGATTAAAGTAATAAAATAAAGTGCTTTCATCTTGGCGCATGGTTTAAGGTTTTGAATATAGTTAAAATGTGTTGTGGAAGTTTCGTTTTCCAAAGCAGTCAAATTTTACTACTTTGAACCTTCTCAAAAAATAATCCAACAAATCCATGACATACCGACTGAAACTCATCGTATTAAGTGCAATTGTTTTGATGGTGCCATTTGCCCTGTTTTCACAAGTCAAGAACGACACCATTCCCAAAGGTGAAGTATCAACTACCAGTCACACCGTGCGCATAGACGGTAAAGTGATCGCCTACAAAGCATTGGCAGGTACGATGCAATTGCGGAATGATGACGATGAGCCCATCGCACTTCATGGATTTACCGCTTATCTTAAAGATGGTGTGACTGATTCCAAAACCAGGCCCATCAGTTTTGTTTTTAACGGAGGCCCCGGTTCATCTTCGATCTGGCTGCATATGGGCGTGATTGGCCCAAAAAGAGCCGTGGTCAATGATTCCGGATTTACACCGGCTGCTCCCTATACACTGGAAGACAACAATTCGTCCATTCTGGATGTATCGGATATTGTGATGATGGATCCTATCGGCACTGGATTGAGTCATGCCATTGGCAAAGCAAAAAACAAAGACTTCTGGGGTGTGGATCAGGACATTAAAATGATCAGTCAGTTTATCAAACAATTTGTGACCGAGCAAGACCGATGGAATTCGCCCAAGTATTTGATCGGAGAAAGTTATGGGACGTTCCGAAACGCAGGTGTTGTTTATTACCTGCAGGAGAATGTGGGTATGGCGATGAATGGTGTGGTTATGGTTTCAGCTGTATTTGATTTACGCACACTGGTTTTTGCCCAGGGTGATGACATTTCTTATGTGATGAATCTGCCTACGTATTCGGCTACGGCCTGGTATCACAACAAGGTGCCCAACAAGCCCGCCAGCCTGGATGCATTCTTAAAGGAGTCGCGCGATTTTGCAAAGGGTGAGTATACCACTGCCCTCATGGAAGGGGACAAGCTCGCTGGTGAAGCACGTCAAAAAATTGTCGATCGACTTTCTTATTTTACCGGTTTGAATAAATCCTATTTGGAAAAAGCCGACTTGCGTGTAAGCGAACCGGAGTTCACTGAAGAGTTGCTTCGCGAAGAACGCAAAACTGTGGGCAGGCTGGACTCCAGGTTTACAGGCATCAATCAGGATCCGCTTCATCAATATTCCATTTATGACCCGCAAAGCTCTGCCATCAGTCCCGGGTACACCGCTCTATTTATGGATTACTTTTACAATACACTGAAAGTAAACAAAGGCAATACGTATTACACCTCTGCCTATGCCCGCAAAGGATTTGACTGGGACTGGAAACATGCCATCAATGGAGCAGGATTTCCCACTCCACCCAACACCGGCACGGACATGTCGATTGCCATGTCGCGCAACCCGCACCTGAAAATTTTGATCTTGAATGGCTTGTATGATTTGGCTACTCCTTTCTATGGAGTTGAATATTCTATCGATCACCTGGGACTGGAGAAAGAAATCAAGGGCAATATCATCATGAAGTATTATGAAGCCGGTCACATGATGTATACCCATAGGCCTTCACTGGAACAATTTAAGAAAGAGACTGCTGAATTCATTTTGCAAACCAGTAAACGGTAGGAGCTGGTCGCGCTTTATACCGGTGGCTGGATACTGGTCACTGGATGCTGGTCATTGGGCACTGGGCATTAATGATTAAATCTCAAATCTTCTATTATCCAGTATCTAGAACGCGTCATGCCAGTGGCCGTGTTCATACGACCAAACTTTACCAGGAGGTGCTTCGCCTTTGGGTGGAGGTGCGGGCGTATATCCCTGCCCTTGTGTTTCTGCACTTTTTTGAGAACCGGTAATATAACCAACAATACCCACTCCGGTAAGTGCCACCAGAATACCAACGAGTATAAAAGCCTTGTTCATGCCCCGGCTTGAGGTCTCGCTGTTCATATGGCAGTTTTTGTACTTCTTGCCGCTACCACAGTGACAAATATCATTTCTTCCCAACTTTTCCATGGCGTTTGTAATAGTTCAGGCTGAATTTAATCAATAATTATAAAAAAGCAGACTAAATTATATTGAAGGAAAATCAACACTTCTCAGGTATACCCCTGTGTTTCAATTCACCCAGAATCCACTTTCTTTCCAGTGCATAGAATGACGAAAGTATTGCTGCGTATTCTTCCAGGTTGAAGAGTTGGATTCCTTTTTTCTCTAGCATATTAAAGTCTGTTTCATTGGGGAAAGAATAATATTTGCCCCCGGGAGGCTGAGGTGATGCATCTACCACTTTATGGTTGGCTATTTGGTCAATGATACCACACAATGAGAGTACCGCAGGAGGATACAGGTTGATAATGTGCCAAAGAATACTTTTGCCAAAACTCACTTTTGATTTGTTGATGGAAAGGATGTCTCCGTTGTCAATGCCATCATTTTGTATG
>CAYNCP010000091.1:0-10498 GCA_964395905.1 uncultured Ohtaekwangia sp. | reverse complement strand
AAAAGTCTGGATCAAGGCCTAATCTTTCTTTCAATTCGAGTAAAATGGGATGCTTCTCAGCCAGATGGTCAAACTTCTCCTTGTTGGTATAGGCAATTTTTTTTGATTGCACATGCTGCACTTCGCTTACCACATGGATCATGTCATTGCCAAGCCTGGATCTCAAAAATTCCGTCAATGGTGCTCTAATGCTTTGAAGCAATGGCTCCTCTACCTGATTGGAAAGCTGAATGGTAACGACATTGTCCTTAAAGTGAAAAGCTTGACGCAGCAGGTGATATTCACCAACCTGGGTTTTTCTTTGCTCGGCAAATTCATCCCAGGCATTTTTCAGTTCCTCCAGAGAAAATGCTTGCGTTTTTTTAGGCTCTTGCAGTTTATCTGTCTCAGCTTTATCACTTTCATCCCTATTTTTTGTTTTGCCATTGGCCAGATCGGTTAAACTCAATGTAACCTTTTGACGCGTAGAAGGTAATGCTTTTTTAGGTGGCGATATAGGAGTGGACTCATTTAGCAATGGCTCGTTCTCCGTCTTCTTTTCCGTGATTAGCTCACTTTTTTTTTTAATGCTCCTTCCGAGACTGTCCCATTTTGCTTCAATATTGAGTTGACATGGGCCATCTTCATGAGCGCCAACTCTACCAGTAGTCTTTGATTTTTACTGGCCTTGTAATTCAAATCACATTGACTGGCAATGTTGAGCCAAGAAAGCAGCAGGGAAGGAGATGCTGCCTTTGCCTGTTCCACATATTTTTTCCGGGTGACATCCGGAACCTCCATCAACTCAACCGTACGCGCATCCTGCGACACCAACAGGTTTCTGAGGTGTTCACTGAAACCAACGATAAAATTATGACCATCAAATCCTTTTCTCAACACCTCATCAAGGAGCAATAGTGGCTCAGTTACATTTTCGGTGAGCAAACCATCAGCTACTTTGAAGTAGTAATCGTAGTCGAGAATGTGAAGATTGCTTAAGACATCCTTGAAAGTAACCTGATTGCCTGACGAAAAAGTAACCATCAAGTCAAAAATGGAAAGCGCATCCCTTAGTGCGCCATCTGCCTTTTGTGCGATCAGGTGCAACGCCTCTTCTTCTACCTTTATTTTTTCACGGTCTGCGATTTTCTTCAGCTGTTTGCTGATGTCAGAAACCTGTATCCGGTTGAAATCAAAAATTTGACAACGGGATAAGATGGTTGGAATTACTTTATGTTTCTCGGTGGTGGCGAGAATAAATATGGCATAGGAAGGCGGTTCTTCCAGGGTTTTAAGAAAAGCATTAAAAGCCTGATTGGAGAGCATGTGCACCTCGTCTATGATGTAGACTTTGAATTTGCCAAATTGAGGAGGATAACGCACCTGGTCAATGAGATTGCGGATGTCATCCACTGAATTGTTGGAGGCGGCATCTAGTTCGAAGATATTAAGCGAATTCACTTCCGCCTTTTCTTCGAAGCCATTGATCATACGGGCCACAATGCGGGCACAAGTCGTTTTCCCAATACCTCTCGGTCCGCAGAAAAGTAATGCTTGTGCCAGCTTATTGTTGTCAATCGCATTTTTAAGTGTGGTGGTAATGTGCTCCTGCCCAACAACCTCATCAAACCCGAGTGGACGGTACTTTCTGGCCGATACAACAAAATTATCCATCAGGTGGCAAATTAATACCTAATTCGGAGTTATGAGCCATAAATCGATGAAGAAAAATATTCCTGGAGAGAAAGTCGGTTTGCCCCTAGAATTTTATTGGAAAGGTGATTTCTTTTTCTTCTCGTTTTACAATGACAACCGTTTCATTGCCTTTTTCAAACGTAGAAAGGGCCTTCATGTAGCTCATCATATCCGTCACCTCGTGCTCACCCAGTTTTACAACCACATCGCCCTTTAGCAGACCAGCAGCCTGTGCTGGCTTTCCCTCACTGACCCCATCTATTCGCATTCCTTTACCGGCAAACAGGTAATCGGGCACTACGCCTAAAGAAACCGTGAATCGAGGCGTATCTGATGATACATCTTTGGGTTTAGTAAAGCCCAGTTTATCCTTCGAAGCCAATTCGATTACAAACCGGTCAATCATTGAAACAATTTTTACAATGCCGGCATAGTTGAGTTTTTCCGCATCATCACTCGGCTTATGATAATCTCCATGTTGGCCGGTGAAAAAATGGAGTACTGGAATATCCTGCAGATAGAATGAGGTGTGGTCGGAAGGGCCTACTCCTGATTCTTTCAATACAAGTCTTAGATTATCTGTATTTGATTTGTTGATTATTCCAGGCCATGAAGGGGACGTGCCTATGCCATGAATGGCAAGGGCTTTTTCTTCATCCAGGCGACCCACCATATCCAAATTGATCATCCCTGATACATTGGCCAGGTCAATGGTGGGATTTTTACTAAAGTAATTGGATCCCCATAGTCCCTTCTCTTCGCCAGAGAATGCAATGAACATAATGTCCAATGGCAAATCTGCTTTGCTTAGCTGGACGGCAAGTTGGATCATGGCGGCTACACCGCTGGCATTGTCGTCCGCCCCATTGTGGATTTGGGAACTGTCACCGCGATAAAGTGAACTTACGCCACCGTAACCCAGGTGATCATAATGTGCACCTATGATTACTGTGAGATCTCCAGGATTGTCGATGATGCCAATTACATTATTACCTACAATTGCCAGGGTATCATGGCCTTCACCTACTTTGGGCATTTCGTGAGGATTCATGGCAGGAGTAACTTTAAATTCCTGATAGTAACCCTGAGTGCCTCCGGGCTTAAGCCCGATTTTTTTAAATCGTTCTATGATGTGTGCTGCTGCCTTCTTCTCCCCGTCCGTTCCCGTTTCCCTGCCCTCCAGCGCATCGCTTGCCAGGAAAGTAACATCATCTTTCATAGAAATACCTGCATCAGGATTTTTTGATTGGCAGGCGTAAAGAATTGTTCCAAATACAACCAGGAGTACAGGTAATTGCTTCATTTTTACAAGTGAGGCTACTTTAATGTTAATTTTAGCTTCCATTAATCAATATTTAATATTTATCAGCTATCCCTATGAAATTGTATGTACCGCTATTGATGCTTGTCATGTTCTCTTGTGCCAAGAAGTCGGAGAATCAAGATCAGGTTGTTGAGACTTCGGTGGATTCTTTGCGCTACGAAGATGAAAAATACCTAAAGAATATCAAACAGGTTACCTTTGGAGGCGACAACGCTGAAGCCTATTGGAGTTTTCAAAGCACAAAACTAACGTTTCAATCTACCAGTAAAAAATTCGGAACCGCGTGCGATCAGATTTTTTACACCGATCCATTCACAGATAATTTGGCCACTTCAACACCGGCCATGATCAGTACAGGTAAAGGCAGGACAACTTGTTCGTATTTCATGCCGGGAGATTCTACCATTGTTTATGCGTCAACACATTTGGGTTCTGAAGCCTGTCCGACAGTACCTGCACGCAGAGAAGATGGAAAATACGTATGGCCTATTTATCCCGACTTCGACATTTTTGTAGCCGATTTAAACGGAAATATCATGAGCCAACTCACCAATGAGCCTGGCTATGATGCGGAAGCAACCGTTTCTCCCAAAGGTGACAAGATTGTTTTCACCTCGCTTCGCACTGGTGATCTAGAGTTGTTCACCATGAACCTCGATGGCTCTGAGGTGAAACAGATAACCCATGAACTCGGCTATGATGGAGGCGCCTTCTTCTCACCAGATGGAACAAAACTTATTTTCAGGTCATCACGACCAAAAACTCCCGAAGACATTAAAGTGTATAAAGATCTTTTGAAAGAAGGCCTGGTGATGCCAACGCAAATGGAGCTATTCATTTGCAATGCAGACGGAAGCGACCTGAGGCAAATTACTAATCTTGGTAAGGCCAATTGGTGCCCTTTCTTTCATCCTTCGGGGAAGAAAGTCATCTTTGCCTCCAACCATGAAACAGAGCGGGGATTTCCATTTAATCTTTACCTGATCAACATTGATGGCACTGGGTTGGAGCGTGTCACCCATGACAATACTTTCGATGCATTCCCTATGTTTTCTCCCGATGGAAAATACCTGGTGTTTAGTTCCAACAGAAATAATGGTGGAACCAGAGATACCAATTTGTTTTTTGCAGAATGGATAGAGTAAACTCAAATCAAAGTTTTTCTGCAAGGATATAGTAGAATGTCTTTACCGCTTCTACATAGTTTCCTACCCTGATATTTTCATTGGGTGCATGCTGATTATTGTCGGCATTGACAGTGGGTACAGCAACGGCAGGTATTCCCAAAGTGATAACAAAAGGAGAAATGGGAATCGACCCACCTGCGGTGCGGATCTTAATTGGGTCCTTGCCAAATGCTTTGGTCATGGCTTTGCTCAACCACACACCAACTTCAGAATCAAAGGGTGTTTGAAACGCGAGGTAAGAAACGCTGGATTGAAATGAAGCGATCCGGGGATACTTCATTCTTTCTTCTTCGGTTGGCTCCGATTGGGTTACATAATATCCTTGGCCTTCAATATGCTTTTTAATAAGTCCAATGAGCCTGTCGGGGTCGCTGGTGGGCACCAACCGCACATCGATCTCCGCAACCGCTTTGGAAGGTATCAGGGTTCTCGCCTCACTTCCCACGTAAAGGGCATCCAATCCGCGTATATTTAGCGTTGGGTATTGCAGTGATTCCTGAAAAGATTCACCTACTTTATCTGCTTCTGCAATCCCTAAAAATCGATTGATTTCATCTTCCTTATCCGGAACCTGCCTGAGTACTTCTTTTTCTTTTTCCGTCAATGTGGTGCCATCGTAGTACCCTGGGATAATCACCCGGCCTTCTTTGTCTTTCATAGTGGCAAGTAGTTGAGCCAGGCGCATGGCGGGGTTGGGTGTATAGTTTCCATAGTTACCACTATGCACTGGCTGACGTGGGCCATAAGTGGTAATGGTGATATCACAAATGCCCCTTGCACCAAAACTCAGCGTAGGTTCGTTGCTCACATGTCTCGGGCCATCGAAGATGATAAACATATCTGAAGCCAATTCATTTTTGTATTTGACTACGGCATCGGGAAGCCTGGGTGAGCCAAGTTCTTCTTCAAAGTCCATGATTACCTTCATGTTGTAGTTTGGCTCCAATTTCGTTTCGATCATGGCATCCAATGCAGCCAAATAAGCTACTGCGGGGCCCTTGGCGTCAGAAGTAGAGCGTGCAAATATTCGCCAGTCCGGATGATACTGCTCGTACAACCGCTCATAGTTAATGGCATTCCATTTTCCGGAGCCGTCTTTTTCTTTGAGGGTGGGTGTCCAGGGACTTTCTTGAAACCACTTGCTGGAGTCAACGGGTTGTCCATCGATTTGCAAGTAGATGAGTACTGTTTTTACGGCTTTCTTAGCCTTTCGTTCTGCCAGCAACAAGGGCACAGTGGCTGTTTCCAGTCGTGTGGTGGTAAATCCTCTTTTTGCAAATGCGGCCTCGCACCACTGCACATTTTTTTCTATATCGGTGGGAAAATGCGCGTCATTGGGAATGCTGAGCAAAGCATGTAGGTCCCTGAATGAGGCTACTGCATGTTTAATGATTATCTCTTCTTGGATTGGCTGGTTCTTTTTCTGTGCGCTACATGCAATTGACCCAATCAATAATATCAGCAGTATAATTCTTTTCATAACAGCTAAGGATAGATTTTAACAACTTAATTGTCAAATTAAGAGAAAACCCGGATGTAATCAATTGATTACTTTTGTACGGATGAATACGCATGTCAGGTACTCTGTTATTGTTCCGGTGTACAACCGGCCTCGCGAAGTGGAGGAATTGCTGGAAAGCCTGACCAGGCAAACTTATTCCAATTTTGAAGTGCTGATCGTGGAGGATGGGTCTACCACCACGTGTGTAGATGTATATGAGAAATTCACCGGCAAGTTGAATATCCGTTATTTCTTCAAGCCCAATTCCGGGCCAGGCCCAAGCCGGAATTTTGGATTTGAAAATGCAAGAGGAGATTATTTTGTTGTTTTCGATTCAGATTGTATGCTGCCTCCTGAATACTTTTCAGAGGTGAATAAATTCATCAGCAATTCTCCGATAGATGCCTGGGGTGGACCGGATAAAGGGCACAAGGATTTTTCCTTGTTGCAAAAGGCAATGGCTTTTACAATGTCATCAGTATATACGACCGGTGGAATACGAGGCGGAAAGAAACAGCTTGGTGCCTTTCAGCCTCGGAGCTTTAACATGGGCATGAGCAAGGAGGTATTTCGCGCAACCGGAGGGTTTAAGTTTGACCGTTATGCGGAAGACATTGAACTAAGTTTAAGAATTGTTAAAGCAGGATTTAAATCGGCTTACATTCCAGGGGCTTTTGTGTATCACAAAAGAAGAACAAGCTTTAAGCAGTTTTATCAACAGGTATTCAATTTTGGTAAAGGCAGAGTAATGGTGAATAGGGTACATCCCGGTGCCATTAAACTTACACACTGGTTTCCTTCTGTTTTTCTCCTGGGAATTTTAGTTGGTCTATTAATGCTTGTCCTTCAACCCGTTTGGGGGTTCGCCATATCGGTGTTGTATCTCATTTACTACATGCTGATTTCTTTTGAAGCCTATAGGGCCACACAATCAATAGGGGTATCCTTACTGGCAGGACCATCTGCTTTTATCCAATTGATAGGGTATGGAAGGGGATTTCTTACCGAAATGATGAGAAAATCGGCATAGCTTAATAGGTAGCCAAGTTTATTTGCCTTTGAAAAAGTTTGAATTTGTGTAACAATTGCCCCAAATTGGAAAGATCAAAAAAGTTGGCTTTAATTTAATGCGGACACCTACCACCTGGTTTTCAGCGATTGCGCTATTGTTCCAGCTTATTGCAATCGATTCGATGGCACAACCTTCAGGGCAGGGAGAGCCATTGCCGCCCGGCTATTATATTGTAGTTGCTGCCTATCGCCTGGGTCAGGATTCCTACGCCACCAATTACATCAAAAGAATTAATAATGATAAGATAAGCGCCAAGTATGGAGCAGATCCGGGGCGCAAATACCTTTACGTGTATCTGGATTATTATGATGATTTCGATATCTCCATCAAAGAGATGCTGGCCACTCGAAAGGAAGCTGGATTTGAGAAAGCCTGGGTGCGGATCATGAAGGACCCATTGGCTACCTCCATTGCGTCCGTGACAGCGGAAGAGAAAGAGGTTTCCGCCAAGCCAGAAGCGACTGCTGAAACCGTGGCTGATCATGCAAACAATTCAATGAATGATGTACAGGCAGCTGAAGAAAAAACAGAAGTAGTGAATGCAAAAGATGTGCTTGAAAGTCCTGAGCCAGAAGAAAAAATGGAGGAAGAAGAAGGCAACAAATCTGAGACCAATCCAATTACCGAACCTGTAGACTTGGCGGAGGCAACTGTTTTCCTTAGCTTATACAACGCAACTACCAATGAACAAGTAGAAGGTGAAATTGAGGTAATCGACACGGAGAGGTCCCGCCTTATTGAGAAGAAAAAAGGGAATGAATACGTTAAGTTGCCCGATCCTAAAAGCAAGTCTGGAAAACTAACGTTGCTGGCTAATGTTTTTGGCTACCGACCACTTCAGCACGATATGGATTATACGCATACAGCAGCGGACACACTACAGCCATTTGTCGAATGGGCGGGAAATCATTACATGGTACATTTTGATCTGGTGCGATATCACAAAGGTGACATCAACACCTTATTCAATGTTTATTTTTACAATGATGCCGCCATTATGCTGCCAGAATCCAAATATCAACTCAATAGTTTGCTGGCCATGATGAAAGAAAATATGCATTATCGAATAAAGCTGCATGGACATACAAATGGTAATGCACGAGGGTCCATTTTAACGATGGGTCCAAGCCGCGAATTTTTTAAGTTAACGGATGATATCCAAAAGGGCTCCGGTTCGGCCAAGGAACTTTCTAAACAGCGGGCATTGGTAATCAAAGAATGGCTGGTCAATGAAGGAATTGCAGAAGATCGTGTCGAGATCAAAGCTTGGGGTGGTGGAAGGATGTTGCACGATCAGCACAGTGTGAATGCGAAGAAAAACGTGCGCGTGGATGTAGAGATTTTGGCGGAATGATCTTATCCCATTAAGACAATAAAAAAAGCCCAGCAAATGCGGGGCTTTTTTGTTTAGGTTTGGTTGGATATTATAATTTACCTGAAAGTTCTTTGCTTGCCTTAAACTTAGCAACTTTCTTGGCTTTGATTTTAATTTCTTCTCCTGTAAAAGGGTTGCGGCCTTTACGTGCAGCTCTTTTGCTAACTGAGAATGTGCCAAAACCAACAAGTGTCAATTTATCTCCACCTTTTAATGTTTTAGTTACTCCTTCCAGGAATGAACTTAACGCTGCGGTAGCAGCTACTTTGGTAATGTCTGCATCTTCTGCAATCTTACTAATCAATTCAGCTTTAGTCATAAAAAGTACGGTATGTGTTTAATGAAATCCTTATGGGTCGCAAATATATATCCTTTTTATACACCGCAAACCTATTTTATCAAAAGTAGTGTAAAATAAAGCCCAGTACTATTTCTGGCTTGATTTGGCTATTCGCTTAGCCAGGTTCCAGTATTCAATTCCATACCCAACAAGTATTTCAGAATTTGGTAAAATCTCTTGGGTTGCGTAAATAAAACATTGCTGTCCCTCAATGAGATACTCAGCATTATTAGTTAATTTATTGTTTCGTTGAATTCCCCTGGCGTCATTGGCAAATCTGCCCAATGCTTTTTTGTATGGCTTTGCGTTAATGGCCCAACTTCTGTTCAGCCTGAGTAAATATCCGTTGTGGCCATCTTCATGTTTGATGTCCACCCACTTGACCAGGCGCCCCTTATACTCCACAATGCAAGCGCCTTTTAGTATTTTAATTTTGGTGTAAAGCCCGAGTCCGGCTCTCTTAATTTGTGAGCGTTTCGTAAACAAAAATTTTTCAAGGAAGGCCATTTAAATCATTTATCATGGATAGCAATCATGTTGTTTCCCGCAAGTTAGGGTATTCTCTTTACACATTAAATAGTTTAGGTTGCCAGGGTGATTCAGGAACAATGAATTGTGGTATAACGTTTATCAGGTATCGTGAATAAGCAAACGCCAACTTTAGTGCCCATGAAATGCCTTGGTTTTATCTTGATCCTGGTGTTGTTCTTAGCGGGATGCAAGGAAGAGGAGACTGGGTTTACTTCATTGATCGGTGGATGGAAATACACCACACCGGATGAGAAGATTGAAGTGACGTTTGACATCGTGGGTGGAGATACGGAATTACTAACCATTAAGAACCAAACCATTAAAGTGGATGGGGAAGCTGGAAATGCGAACCTTCAATTTAGTAACATTACAGAAACAACCATTGATCTTATTAGAATCAATGCCAATGATGCAGCACTAATCTATCCATATAACATTGTCTTTAACAACCTCACGGCCAGCCCTGATTTTAGTTCCATAGCGGTCGAGAGCGCATCATACACTTTTCCCTGGCCAGGTACAATCACTATAAGCGACATTGAGATTGTGAGAAGGTAAAATGCGCTTATATTCGCATTGATCTAGGCGGTCTTATGTTTCTTTTAATAGTTTCTCTGCTGTGCGGGCATTTCATAGCTGTTCCCAACACAACTGTCAACCATGCTATCTATTTGTCAGTAGCTGAGATAGTACATGGGAAAGGCAAAAGTACAGCGTCTGTTAGGATAAAGGTGTTCACCAACGATATGGAGGATGCCATCATGAATGAGTTCGGGCAAAAGATCAACTTGTCTGACACTTCCGACTTTGCTTTGCATAAAAAAACAATTGAGTCCTACTTTCAAAAGCATTTTCAAATTACAATTGATGGCAAGCAACAAGTAATTTCATTGCACCATTCCAGCCTTGTGGGAGATGCCGTATGGTTTCATTTTGACTTGGAGTGCCATGAAAATTGGGAGGAAGTTGTTTTAAAAGCAGATTATCTGATGGAACTCTTTCCAACCCAATCCAACGTGATCTCACTTGAACACAATTCAAAAAAGCAGTTTATTCGGTTAACGGGCACAAAGAAATCCGATACCCTTACTTTTTAGTATTGAACAGATCCATTAGTGCCTGGGTGGTCACCGCCACCCCGGTCGCTATGCTGATTTCCGGTTGTGGATAATAGTAAGGTGAGTGCAACCCCGGCAAGTCATTGGTTTTCATCCGGGCTTCAGGCACCGTGCCGAGCCCATAAAACACTGAGGCAAGGCCAACCAGAAACAGCGGCCAGCCCTCGGCCAGCACGCCGGGATCGAAATTCATCGAAGCCGCGCCCACGAACGCGATCGCCACGCCGGTCCAGCGCAGCGGGCTCACCCGCTCCCCCAGCAGCACCGCCGCGCACACCACCGAGGCTGGCGCCCAGAGTTGCATCGCCACGATCATCGGCGGCAAGTTCGTCGCCAGCTTCAGGCCGATGGATTGAATGGCGAAGTGCAGCGGGCC
>CAYNCP010000090.1:0-10923 GCA_964395905.1 uncultured Ohtaekwangia sp. | reverse complement strand
ATGTCACTCTTCATTTAGACCCAGATTCTCCATATACTTTCACACTAAGTATCGCGTTTATTATCTTTATTTACCTAATCGAAATTCACAATGAAACTAAATTTGATAGGCGTCTTTTTGCAAATGGTAGTCATTAATGCACTTGCACAAACCACCAATTATGAAGATTTTAAATTGGTTGATCAGGAGATCATTTACCAGGCTGTATTTCAAAGCGAAGATATCGCCTATGCCAAGCTGGAAGAATTCTACAAAAAGTCTGAAAATTTTTCCAATCTTAAGATACTGGCCAATGAAATGACCTTTGATGTGAAAGATCTAACCGTTGATTACCTCAAATTTCAATTCAGCCAGGTAGAGACGCCACTTATCTTGCAAACTGGGAAGTTCAGCGGTAAGGCTTCTGTTTCTATCAGGGAAGGAAGATACCGTGTTACATTTAAGTCAATAATGGTGACCGGGGAAATAGGCTACAAATCCATTAAAGAAAAAGAAGCATTTACCGGTTTATGCAGCAAAAGTAATGGTACACAACTTTCACAGGATTGGCTTAAGCCCAATCATTTGGGACTGCTCGGAAAGGCATTTGCCGATGCTTTTGAAATGAAGGCTGTTGACGATGATTGGTAATTGATCTATAAACCTGGTTTTTGTCTCCACTGTTTTTTTTGACTCCTCATTTTTTTAGCGTCTACTCTCTTTTTAGCTGAAGATTTGGTCGGTTTTGTGGGTTTCCTTTTCTTCTTTATCGCTAAAGCCTTTTTAAGCAGCGCATTTAGTTTTTTAACTGCTTCTTCTTTGTTGGCTAGCTGTGAACGACTCTCTTGAGCACTTAAAATCAGCATACCCTCATTGGTTAGGCGTGACTTTAACTTAGCCGTAACAAGTTGTTTCTGGTCATCACGTAGCACGGATGAATTTTGGAGATCCCATCGCAAAATGACTTTGCTGTTCACTTTATTCACATTTTGACCACCCGGTCCTCCGCTGCGCGAGGTGGTGAAAGTGATTTCTCGCTGCAAGTCATCGAACTGAGGGATGTGAGGCTTCATTTCTAGGAAATAAAATATGACCTAAGTGTTTCGTAAGGCATATTCACCTCCAGACAGACGGGAGCCTCATTTATACTATGATAGTTTAACTCCACTATGCTTAGCCGCCCGTTCTGAGGGTTAGGGAATACACGTCCAATATTGGCTATGTTTACCAATTCTTTTTTTACTTCATCCTCATCTGAAACCGGCAATTCAAGAAATTTTGTTATCATAATCGTTTATCAAAATCTAATTACTAATCGGACACAATTTACGCAATGTGCACAAGAGGGTGCCGATCAAACGAATAATGTTTTACCTTGCAATGATGTCATTATATGTCGCATCCTTAAACTCGGGCAGCAACGGGAACTGCTATTACATTGCTAATCATGAGGAGGCCGTCCTCATTGATGCGGGTCTATCGTACCGTGAAACCGTAAAGCGCCTTAAGCGGCTAGGACTCTCCATAAAAAAAGTCAAAGCCATCTTTATTACCCACGAGCATACAGACCACATTCACGGCATCCCTTCTATTCTAAAAAAATACCCCTTACCTGTTTACCTAACAGCCAAGACATTAATTAAATCTCAACTTCAAAAGGTAGAAGCTTACACGCTGCAGGCCTACGAGCCTGTTTCTATTGGCAAACTCATCATCAGGGCATTTCCTGTGCTACATGATGCCATTGATCCTCATAACTTTATGGTTTCCAATGATACTGTAAACGTTGGCGTGTTCACTGATATTGGCGACATCACAGACCACGTCATTCAAAATTTCAGGCAATGTCACGCAGCCTTTCTTGAATCCAATTATGATGAAGAACTGCTTGAAAGCGGACGATATCCCCGTGCGCTTATTAACAGAATCAAAGGGGGATTTGGACACCTCTCCAACATGCAGGCAGCCAAACTCTTTGCCAGACACCGGCCGGACTTTATGAGTCATCTTTTTCTTGCTCATCTGTCCAGAAATAATAACTCACCACACATCGTGCAAAAACTTTTTGATGCCCTGTCTAACAACACTGAGGTGGTGATTGCCAGCAGGTACAAGGAAACCAAACTTTATTCCATTAATTCAGCGGGAAAGAACTCATCCACTACGGCTTACTCCGGTGTAGTTACTCCGGTGCAACTGAATTTATTTTAGTTATTTGCTATTGAACTGTTGGGTATCTCCACCCAGTAATTACAATGATTCCTGAAATCTAAATAGATATCAAGCTCGTCTCCATTGTTAAGAAGCAAGCTGCCATAAAAATTGCTGGACGTAAATTTCCTTTCTACTCCTGAAGCTTTAGCGGCACAAATGGCAATCTTAATGGCAACTTCATCAGTATTTTGAGTCTAGAAATTGTGGCGCTTTGCGGTGCTTTGTCCCTTGTTCATAGCCATAAGCGATTTCAAGTAATACCGGTTCACTCCAGGCCCGACCAAAAAAAGATATTCCTACGGGCAGACCTTCCACAAATCCCATAGGAACGGTAACATTCGGATACCCCGATCGTGCAGCCGGTGAGGAACTTGACACATGCCCTGAATCTCCATTGGTCCAATCGGTTTTCCATGCAGGCCCTCCGGTAGGTGCTGTGATGGCGTCCAGGCGATACTCATCCATTACCCTGTCAATACCTTCCGCTCTGCTCCCCCGTAACATCTTTTCCAATGCTTCCAGATACTCCCTGGAATCCAACCCTGATTTTTCCTCGGCCATTTCCAAATACCGCTGGTTGTAGAACTTCATTTCAACAGTGTCAGACTTATTAAATGCAATCAGATCTTCAATACTTTTTATTTTCGCATTCGGACCCAATGATTGAAAATATTTATTCAAGCCGTCTTTATACTCAAATAACATAATCTCAAATGAAAGCCGGCCGACTTCTGAAGTCGCAATTTCATCAATTTCTATAATCTCCGCACCCTGGCTTCTCAGATAAGAGATGGCTTCATTCATTACAGTATCCAGCTTATAATTCCTTCCCATTGGAGCTTTGTACAATCCTAGCCTTTTCCCTTTTAACCCATCTTTTTTGAGGAACTGGGTATAATCCTTATATACTTTCCTGCCGTCAGCTAATGTTTTGCTATCCATTGAATCTATGTCCGTGAGCGCACCTAGGCAAATGGCCGCATCTCTTACCGAACGAGCCATCGGTCCAGCCGTATCCTGAGTAAATGAAATGGGAATAATTCCAGAACGGCTTACCAAACCAACAGTAGGCTTTATCCCTACAATTCCGTTGGTAGTGGAGGGACAAACGATTGATCCATTTGTTTCCGTACCAATGGCAAGCAGGGTGAGGTTGGCGGCTACTGAGACACCTGAGCCCGAACTGGACCCGCAGGGGTTCCTGGTAATGTCATAGGGATTTCTGGTTTGCCCACCCACGCCACTCCAACCACTCGATGACATCTGTCCCCTAAAGTTTGCCCATTCACTTAAATTTGTCTTTCCCAAAATCACCGCTCCTGCGTTGCGGAGTTGAGCAGCCACAAAACTATCTTGCAGGGGATGCGATCCCAATAGCGCCCTTGATCCGGCTGTAGTTTCCATTTTATCATGGGTATCAATATTGTCTTTTAGCAAAACAGGAATTCCATGAAGCGGGCCACGGTTTTTTCCATCTTTTAATTCCTGATCCAATGCCTGGGCAATAGTAATTGCATCAGGGTTAATTTGAATAACAGAATTAAGTCTTGGGCCATTTCTGTCTATTTCCTCAATCCGATCCAGGTAGCTTTGCACCACTTCGGCAATACTGAATGATCCATCCTTATACCCCTTTGTCAATTGTTGAATATCATACTCTTCAAACTTAAAAGAGGCCACCTCGGTGGTCGGAGTCTGGCATGCAATGGTTATGAGTATGCAGCTGATGGTGATTGAATTTCTAATCATCGTTGGTTGGGTTTTATCAAATAGAAAGATAAACATTAATTGAGTTTTATCCCGGAGCGGCTAGCCGTTGTCACCAGTTTAATGTCGCTGGCATAGTTGTTGTTTTTATTTGATTTATAATATCTGTACTTTGGATCAAATCATTTTTTATTAGAGAACATATGATCAAAAAGGACGCCTCAATCCAAAAAGAGAATAATTTATCACGCAGAAAATTTCTTCAAACTGCGGGTCTTGCAGCAGCCGCATTTTCCATTTTACCCCGCAATGTTCTCGGTGGCAAAGGCTTTTTGGCACCCAGTGATACACTTTACATTGCTGGTATTGGCGTGGGTGGCAAGGGCTATTCAGACTTGACAAGCTTTTCAGTAAGTCCCAAAGCGAAGGTATCCGTTTTATGTGATGTAGATGATAGACGTGCCGCAAAGGCGGTGACCACTTTTCCAAATGCCAAATACTACAAAGATTACAGAAAGATGTTTGATGCAGAGCACAAACACGTTGATGCCGTGTCTGTTTCTACGCCAGATCATATGCATGCTGTGCAAGCCATGGCGGCCATGCAATTGGGCAAACACGTATATGTGCAAAAGCCACTTACACATGATATCTACGAGGCCAGAATGCTTACTGAAGCCGCTACCCGCTACAAGGTAGTAACTCAAATGGGCAATCAAGGAGCATCAGGTGACGGAGTGAGACAGATGCGGGAATGGTATAATGCCGGTCTGATTGGAGAGGTTCACACCGTATACGTTTACACTGATCGGCCAGTTTGGCCGCAAGGCATCCCCTGGCCCTCCACAAAGTCAGAAATTCCTAAAGAACTGGATTGGAAACTTTGGTTGGGCACAGCACCCGTTAAAGATTACATTGACAACCTTGTGCCCTTCAATTGGCGAGGTTGGTGGGATTATGGCACAGGAGCCCTTGGCGATATGGCTTGTCACCTCATCGAGGCCCCTTATCGAATATTGGACCTCACCTACCCTACAGCCGTGGAGTGCAGCGTGGGCAGTGTATACATAGGAGAGTTTAGGAGGGGGTATTTCCCTGAAAGCTGTCCGCCTTCATCGCATGTCACCATGACGTTTCCAGTGCGGAATGGAAAACAAGCCATCAAACTTCATTGGATGGATGGCGGCATTCAACCTGAACGACCTGAAGAGTTGGAACCCAATGAAAAGATGGGTGACGGGGGGAATGGGGTATTGCTAGTCGGGACTAAAGGTAAAATGATGTGCGGAACCTACGGAAGAAATCCGCAATTGTTGCCCACCTCCAAGACCATGGAAGCAAATGTACCACAAACAATTGCCAGGGTAGCGCAGGCAGATGAACCCGGGCATTATTTACAATGGGTTGATGGTTGCCTGGCCGGATATGGAAAAACGGAATTAAGTTCAGACTTCTCGTTGGCAGGTCCGTTAACCGAAATTGTGCTGATGGGCAACCTGGCTATTAGAAGTTTTGATGTTCGTGTTCCAAGACCGGACGGCAAAGAAGGCCAATATGACTATCCGGGGAGGTATATTCAGCTGCGGTGGGATGGGCCAAATATGAAGGTCACCAATTTTGACTATGCCAACGAGTTTGTAAAAAGAACCTACGCCAATGGTTACAGTTTATAGAATCTCAGATTTGATGAAGCCCACTAATCCAAGCCCATAAGTATAGATTCTATTTGTCAGGCATAATGAATGCCAGTACAAGGTAGGCTAGTCCACCCGTGCCTACCATAAGGAACGCGATAATGAATAAAGCCCTGACCAAAGTTGGGTCAACATCAAAATAGTTGGCCAGGCCGCTGCATACTCCAAATAATTTTTTTTCTCCTTTTACCAGTCGTTTTGCCATGGTTTAATCAAAATTAAAATTTGTGTCTTCGGCAATGATGAACAGCAAATAATCAATTCTCTCCCACTCCAGCGAGGTTCTTCAATGCTAACCAATTAGGGGCCAAGATAATAATTTGAAAGTTGACATCTAAGACCTCCCATTGAATCGCGTGGTAATACCCCTATTTTTAATCCGAAGCACATTAGTCAAAAATGACTATCTTTAAAACTTCAATTTTTGAACCTTGAGATAGGTATCTTGCGTTACTTACATATCATACCTTGAGGTTACAATTATTGAATTCGATCAATCATACTTGTTACAGGCAGCACACGCACATCAAAATTAGCATATGAGGCAACTGAAAATTAGCAAACAGATCACCAACCGCGAAAGTCAGTCGCTGGATAAATACCTTCAGGAAATTGGTAAGGTGGACTTGATCACGGCAGAGATGGAGGTCGAACTTGCCAAAAGAATCAAACAGGGTGACGCTATCGCGCTGGAAAAACTAACAAAGGCCAACCTCCGATTTGTTGTTTCTGTGGCCAAACAGTATCAAAACAACGGATTGAGTCTTGGTGACTTGATCAATGAAGGCAATGTGGGCTTAATTAAAGCTGCTGAACGCTTTGACGAGACCCGCGGGTTTAAATTTATCTCTTATGCTGTTTGGTGGATTCGTCAGTCCATTTTGCAGGCATTAGCCGAACAGGCCAGAGTAGTTCGATTACCGCTCAACAGAGTTGGATCCCTGAACAAAATTTCTCGTGCATTTTCCGAATTAGAACAAAAGTTTCAACGCGAGCCCTCCAGTGAGGAGTTGGCGGACGTTCTTGATGTAAGTGTTGATGAAATTGAAAAGACCATCCGATCAGGAGGAAGACAAATTTCCGTGGATGCTCCTTTTGTGCAGGGTGAAGAAAATAGCCTCCTGGATGTATTAACCAGCGATCAGGTGGATACACCCGATACTGCCTTGATGCATGATTCACTCCAACGAGAGGTAAGTCGTGCTTTATCTACACTCACCGAGCGCGAGTCTGAAGTCATTTGTGACTATTTTGGTTTAAATGGGCATACCGCCATGACGCTGGAAGAGATTGGTGAAAAATTCAATCTTACCAGGGAGCGCGTAAGGCAAATTAAGGAGAAAGCCACACGCAGATTAAGGCATACATCCCGCAGCAAGGGTTTACTTACCTATTTAGGTTAGTAGATCCCGGAAGTCCAAATTGAATTTACCTAACCAAACTATTAAAAATGAGTTCACAGTTTTTCAGCGCTTCGGGGGTACAAGGATATTCTTCATTGTGGAATAAATACCGGCCTGCCATTCTGCAGATGATGGTTGCGGCAGATGAAGGACCGCAAACCTATAAGTTTTTCAAACATGAATTTAAGGCTGTTAATCCAAAAGAAAAGTCATACTCCTTTACCATGGAAATTTATCAGGGCAAAGCGCTTGATCCTTTGAAAATGGCCAACATTGCGAAGGATTTACTCAACGTGCTTGCGCAGTCGCCTAAGGCGAATGAGCTGATGGAATCAAATAAATATGAGTTTGCACTGGACAAGCAATTTGTACTCCATGTCGTAAAGTCACCAACAGATACTAATGAGAACCAAACGGAAGAGGAGGTTGAAAGTGAGACTGGCAAGGCAGAAGAATAACTGAAGCTTCTTCTTCTTAATAATACTTCATTTTCATTGTCACAATCTTGTCACCTGAAAGTAGGAAAGCAAAATCTGAATAAACAGGTCTTCTAAAAGAAGTATGAAAATAATCAGAAAAGGCATGGCCTTCTTTGGGTAAAAACAAGCCCTTATCCATTTCCCAATTATTATTTTCATCATCTAGCAGAGCGATACCCATCACCATAGATGGAAATCCATAGTACGTTGCGGTAAATGTGCTATCCTTTACTTCCGATTTTGGAACTACAATTCTAAGAAAACCTTTATCATGCGGAAATGGAGTTAACGCATCATAAAATTTGAATCGGATTACACCTTCTTTGTTTCGGATGTTTGTCACCCTTATGGTAATGGCATAGGTGCGTACGCCAATGGCTGGAAGCGGTCGGTCTTCATTCTCCATTAACACCGAGCTGGCATCAATTGAATTTTGTAACCTGAAAAATCTATTGCTATTATCTACTGCCTGCGAAAACGTGAGAATCGGTGAGATTAATATTATAATAAATAACAGCAATCGCGCTTCTCTTTTGATCAACATTTGATCAAGATAATCAAAATCTACGGTAGTTTATCGCTACTGTCAAGTCAGAGAGAAATAAGAGCTATAATGCGTAGTTTATCGAAACGACATGGCAGGCTGTTCCGGCTAAAACAAATAGATGCCATACAAAATGGCTGTACTTAATCCGGTGATCCAAGACAAAAAATATAACGCCTATAGAATACATCACACCTCCTGCCAGTAACCAAAACAACCCCCAGCCCGGCAAAACATCAATTAGAGGTTTAGTAGCCAAAACGCCCATCCATCCCATTCCGAGATATAGCGCAATAGAGAGCTTGCCAGTTCCTATATTTTGTATGGACTTTATCACTACACCAGCCACCGCTAAGGACCAAATGATTCCAAACAATGACCACCCCCAAACGCCAGGAAGCACCCCCAAAGTGAATGGCGTATAGGTTCCGGCAATTAACAAAAAGATTGCACTATGATCAAAAATTCTAAATAATCGCTTTGTCTTACTGTGTGGGAAGGCATGATACAAGGTAGATGACAAGTACAAGAGGATCATAGTAGCGCCAAAAATGCTGACGCCAATTACGCTAGCCGCGCCCAAAGGAATAGCTTTTATAATTAATATTGGCGTTATAGATATGGCTCCTAACGCCCCAATGCCATGACTGATGCTATTCGCCAATTCCTCACCGAGTGTCTGATCACGATTCCAATCCACCTTCCTTAACATAAAAAATCAGGATCGCTGAATCTCAGCAAAGATAAGCTCCAACTCAGCCCTTGTTTTACCAAGCTTCTCTTGTAATTTCCCCAGCATACGCTCTCTATTACCTTCTTCAAATAGAAAGTCTTCCTCAGAAAGAAAAGGAAACCTCCTTTTCAAAAGGATTTTTTGCTCTCTCCAGCTTCTAATTATATTCATTGCTTACAAAGGTAAGTAGAAAGCTCATCGATTCAATGCTTCTATATTGGATAGTCCAAATCTCCATAATAAACATTAAATTAGGTCATACTTGATATCCCAACATGATCACACAATACCCCAAGCGCAATTAAACCAATCAAATTCAAATGACACCATCTTCCAGGTCAATCTATTACTTCGGCTTTTATCTGCTTATGCTAGGAATCACCCTTACGGTAAGCCCTAATTTTCTATTAAGTCTATTTCAGATCGCTGAAACCAACGAAATATGGATTCGAGTTTTGGGAGCTGTGGTCTTTAATTTAGGATTATATTATACTTTGATGGCACCCACGAACAACGTTCTTTTTCTAACACTTTCAGTCTATACACGAGGGCTTATATTGCTTTGGTTTGTCGTTTTTGTGGTTCTGGGATGGGTTCCTATGACCCTTATTCTATTTGGTCTGGTTGATGGTGCCGGAGCGACATGGACCTATCTGACGCTTCGCAAACAATAGAGAATTAAATCCACCAGTCTCCAGATGTAGACCGAGCATTGATGCCAGATTACCAGCCACTTAGATAGTTACAATACAGTGCTAATCTAAAGTTAGTGCACGTTCTATGGGAGCTCGATCCAGAAATTGAATAACCTGATCAATTTTCCCTGACTCATCAAAGTGGTAAAGCGTATGAACCCATTGCGTCATGGACTTCCCGGTTTTGTAAGTCGCATTTACCTTAAACCAGCAAAGTACCCATTCTCCCTTCCTTGCCTTATCAGACTGGTTAACTCTAATGGGCAACCAAACATCATTCGATACTTCAAGTTTGTCAACCACATTCGTCATTCGTTCCTTCCAGTAGTTAAAGATGGCCTCCTTGCCCGCAATACTATCGCCATAGCTGAATCTATACACAGCGTTTTCACTAAAGTCCTTAATGAAACCGTCAAAGTCTTTGTTTGACAAACTCATAAGCCCCTCTTTAGCCTTATCTCTAAATTGAGTCCCTGAAAATTCCATCGGCATGGGCATTTTTGTTTCAATAGCAGAAAAGTCATCTTTTCGTTTGCTGCATGACCCAATTAACCCGGCCATCAGTATAATTACAATTAGTTTTTCCATAATTGGCGTAGATTATGGCTTGTTAAAGAAGAGGTTAAGCTTGAGATTATTAAAATACTCAAATTATGAATGACATTCAAATGCTTAAAAGCGATACTTCCTGTTTCTATACAGTTTAAGGGTGATGAGCGTTGCATAATTGTTAAATTGGAACCAATTAATATTATCCAAAATGGTTAGTCGCAGAAAATTTATCATTAATAGCTCAATCCTGGCCGTGGGCACATCAATACCCACTCGCCATCTTCACAATCGAAAAAGAGAAACCATTGTTCATCACGTCTTCTTTTGGCTAAGAAACACCGGGTCAGTAGCGGATCGCAATCAATTAATCAATGGCATTAAAGGATTGGAAAAGATTAAATCACTTAAGCTACTGCATGTCGGAATTCCAGCCAATACCATCAAGCGGGATGTCATTGACGCAAGTTATGATGTGTCTGAATTAATATTCTTTGACAGTATTGAAGCACAAAACAATTACCAGACTGATCCCATTCATGAGAAGTTTGTTCAAGAGTATGCTCATCTTTGGAAAAAAGTGGTGGTTTATGATTCACTGAGCCTCTAGAGAGCCTTTTGGATGTAACAAGATCAATCTACTCCTTCGCGTCATTGATCTCAATCCAATATCCGTCAGGGTCTTTGAAATAAATTTGCTTGACACCATCTACGCGAACAGTTGCTTTCATTTTTTCACCGGTCCAACTTTCATAAGCTATATTATTCCTTATGAGGGAAGCTGAAAAATCGTCAACTGAAGGTACACTAAAGCACAGGTGACTGTTTTTGTCTTGTGGCGCCACGTTTGTTGCACCGGAGATTAAATGCAAATGGCTTGCTGATCCAATGGAAAACCAGGTGTGCTTTCCATCATTAAATGGATT
>CAYNCP010000089.1:0-10937 GCA_964395905.1 uncultured Ohtaekwangia sp. | reverse complement strand
CATGTATCAAAAAGAATTTGAACATGTGCTTGCTTAAACCATAGAAATCGCAAAGAGGTATTGTTCTCTGTGATCTTTGTCTGACCTTTGTGATCTTTGTGGTTAAAATTCAATTAACCACAGAGGCACTGAGAAGGCACAGAACTTCACAAAGAACGATGAGTCGCTGAAACGTAGAAATCCTGGCGCCTTCACGGCTTTGCGGTTAAAATTCAACTAACCACAAAGGGCACAAGGAAGGCATAGCGTACACAGAGAGATTACAGCACTACTCCTTAAACAAACTAAAGTTAGCGTTCTGTACCGCTTGTTTGAATGCTTCCCAGTCGCTGGAAAAAAACTGATCCACTTCATCCATCACCGGTTTAATCTTCTTTTCGGCATCGGAAGTGATCCTTCTCTGCGTTTCTGTAACCGGATAAGTGGTGTCCTGCAAGTACCTTCGTGCTGTAGAAAGTATTTCTGAAACCAAATTCGGGTCATCACTGAACCCCTGAATGTCTTCAGGAGGATTTATTTTCCCAATGAGCGTGTTTATCTTTTTTCTGGTGGAGTCCGCATGCTGCTTGAGTTTATTGTTCAAATCACTCTGATCCCTTTCCTTGAGTTGCGCCAAAATCAAATCGATGGTTTCTTTAGATTCTCTTAGCCTGTCTGTTTTTTGGGTGGCACTGGAAATGATGCTGTTGAATTTGTCAATCATTTCCGCCTTCTCATTCATGTTGCTTACCGTCATCGGGATATTGGGATCCAGTTTTACCTCCACCACGACAGAGTCCTTCACATTATTATAGACAAAGACCACCTTGTACTTGCCGGGCGTTACGGTACGACCTCCGCGTTCAGGTGCATCATCTTTGGGTTTGCTGCTATCCGGACTTCTTTCGCCTTTAACATCAAGCTCCCAGTAGGTTCGATTAAACCCCTTCTTAGGCTGGTGCTTCATGGTTCGGATGAGCTTGTTGTAATTGTCATACACCATCACGCTGGTTTTGGCTGAGTCTTTCTCGTTGCTTACCGCCTTCAGCTCTTTAATATAGTAGGAGAGCATAGCGCCTGCTTTTCGGTTCTCTCCTTCATACAGCGCGTCTCCTGTGCTGCGATACCCGTTGGGATCACTCTGGTTGATAATGTAGGCGGTGGGCGCTTCAAAAGCTTTGATGCTTTTTGAAGTTACTGAATTGTAACCCGTCTTCGCCACCTCTCGCAGCGGCCTGATGTCGTCCAGTATCCATACTGCTCGGCCAAATGTACCCATCACCAAATCTGCTTCTCTGGATTGAATGGCAAGGTCCATGGTGGACACAGTGGGGTAGCCGCTGGTCCACTTGGTCCAGGTTTTGGCATCATCTACCGAAACGTAAAGTCCGTATTCCGTTCCCATGAATAACAAATTGGAAACAACCGGGTCCTGAACAATGGCCAGACAATAACCGTACACGCTTTGGTCACTGGCAATTCTTGTCCACGTCTTGCCCATGTCTTTGGTGCGATAGGCATATGGACTCCAGTCATTCTGTCTATAGTTATTAATAACCACAAATGCTTCGTTGGCATCGTGGGACGAGGCTCTGATTTGTGCAATCCATGCGTTCTTGGGAGCACCAGGCATTTTGCTGATTTGGTTAGCCCATGTTTGCCCACCATTGGTGGTCAGCTGAACGTTGCCATCATCAGTGCCTGCCCAAATCACCCCTTTCTGCAACGGACTCGGTTCAATGGCCAGGATGGTGGTGTGATTTTCTGCTCCACTATTGTCCAACGACAATCCGCCTGTGGTGGCCTGCTTTTGCTTGCTGGGATCGTTGGTGGTAAGATCATTTGAAATCTTTTCCCATGTAGCACCGTGATCGGTCGACTTGAGTACGTATTGACTACCTAAATATAAGGTGGTCTTGTCAATGGGGTCAACCGCGAGGGCTGCGTTCCAATTGTAGCGCAAGGCTTCTCCTGAAGCCAGGAAAGGCTTGATGAATTGACGGCCGCCAGTTTTCAAATCATAACGCATGATGTTTCCTCCCTGTGACAGGGAATATCCATAACGGACTTCGTTCATTGGGTCGGGCACCACGTCAAAGCCGTCTCCGCCACCCACGCGATCCCAATACATATTACGGATGCCATACCTGCGCCACACCTGACTCGGTCCACGCCAGGAACCATTGTCTTGCAGGCCTCCATATACATTATAGGGCAGCTCGTTGTCTACATTGATGTGATAGAATTGTGCCAGCGGCAGGTTTTCAATGAAGCGCCAGGTTTTGCCGCGATCGCGGGAAATCACTGCACCTCCATCGTTACCACAAATCAAAAAGTCAGGGTCCTGTGGATGGACATACCAGGCATGATTATCAACATGTACAAGACTTGGGTCAATGAGGCGCTCAAATGTTTTGCCTCCGTCATGGCTTACATCCACATAGGTGTGCAAGTTGTAAATCCTGTTCTCATTTTGCGGGTCCACAAAGATGTCGGCATAGTAGAAAGGCCGGCCTCCGATGTTTTTGGTAGAAACCAAGCTCCAATGCTCACCACCGTCTTCAGATTTGTAGAGTCCATTCTTTTTGGATTCTACCAGCGCATAAACAATATTGGGCTGACTTGGAGCGATTGCTAAACCAATTCTTCCCAGATCGCCTTTTGGTAATCCATCCGTTGAAGTTTTCTTCTTCCACGTCTCACCAGCATCATAGGAAATGTACAGTCCTGATCCGGGACCACCGGAATTAAAGTACCACGGCCATCTTCGGTGTTCCCACATGGCGGCAATTAATTTGTTGGGATTGGTGGGGTCTACCACCATATCACCAATGCCTGTCTTTACGTCTACAAACAAAACTTTGCGCCAGGTTTTTCCACCGTCTGTTGTTTTGTAAACGCCACGGTCCTGTTGTTCGCCCCAGGGGGAACCAATGGCGCCCACATACACGATGTTGGGGTCATCTCGGTGTACGATCACGCGGTGGATGTTTCTCGTTCCTTCCAGCCCCATGTGCTTCCAGGATTTCCCTCCATCAATGGATTTGTAAATGCCGTTGCCGCTGTTGAGGCTGTTGCGCGGATTTCCTTCACCTGTTCCTATCCATATCTCGGATGGGTTGCGTTGGTTGATGGCCACCGCCCCAACGGATGCGGCTTTTTCTTTTTCAAAGATGGGCTTGAAGCTGGTGCCTCCGTTTTCAGATTTCCATAAGCCTCCTGAGGCGGTGCCGATAAAAATGATTTCAGTATTACTCTCTACTACTTCAATGGCGGTCACCCTTCCACTCATGCCGGCAGGACCAATGTTGCGCGGGGTGATGTCCTTGAACAAAGACATGTCCAGGGTTTGGGCAAACAATGAGGAAGAAACCAGAATGGCGATGAAGGTGGCAGTGGATTTAATCATAAATGCTTTGTTTTATGGAAATGCTAATTAGATATTTTAGTCGTGCCGGGCAAGTGAGAATGGATAGGTGGTTTAGAAGGTGTTGCGAATTTGAGTTTTCACGCAAAGAACGCAAAGTTATGCACCAATTACTTTGCGGATACTTTGCGCTTCTTGGCGACCTTTGCGAGGAATTAACTAATAGCAATGGACGCAAAGACGTAATTTCGTCTTATACCTTTACACAATCCCTGGATATCCATAATTCATTTTTATATCGAAGGTTCGATTGGTGATCTTCCCTTTTTGTTGCAGATAGATATTGCCCTGTATTTTGCTTTACCCGATAGCCCATTAAGTGAAGGAAGTCTTTGGCAAGGAACAGCGCTACAAGCAAATTGACACGTAATGTTTTGTGGGTTGAATTCTCCCAACTAATTCCGGGTAGCCAGGTAAGCATATCATCCATTCTTATTTTGCGAAACAATGAGGACAGCTTGAGAAAAAACCAGGGTATGCGTTTGATGATAAAATAGCCATCATCACCCATGCTTTGATACAGCGGCATGAAGATCTTTCCCCTGGTATCTGCTTCCAGCAATTTATTATCGCTAATAGCTAAAGGCTCACCTTGCTTGATGTTTTGAAAATTGACAAATCCCTTTTTCATGTAGAATTGTTCACCATTGATGATGCGGTGGCGATGGACAATTTCAAACACATGCCAGCGCTCTTTAATCCTTTTCGGTACGAAAGCGCATTGGGTTGTCAGTCCGTTGGGTGACAGTGACCCGGTGATCACCATCGTGTGACAGATAAAGGCAAGATGGTTTTCAATGGCATCCACACTATCGTGTTGCCCCGACTCAAAACCTATAGCGATGTATCCCAGCTTGTTGATGAAGCTTAATAAAGGTCCGTCCAGGTGCTCCTCGATTCCAAGGATAACGGGAACAGGGTAGTGCAAAGCCAACTTCCTGTTGAGCCGGGTATCGTTGATGGTAATGAACGGAATGGTCTGACTGGAGGTGGTGTGCAAATCAAAAAAATAAAAGGGCCCTTTATGGTCTTTAAGAATGTTTCTGATTACTGATAGGATGGCAATCAAATCATTATTTTCTGATTGATTGAGGTCAGGCTGATTTCGTTCCGTCAATTCAGTGCCAACATGATCATCGGTCCAGATGCGGTTAAGGTCCAGGTCAATGTATCGTTGTCCTGTGCTTAACGCATGGAGATTGCCGGCAATCGCATACAGGTTCCCGCTTACAGGAAGGTCTTCGTTTTCTATGTGATCTATTGCCTGCCGCAAGGCAAATACTCCGGCAGGTTCATTGCCGTGGATGCCCCCAAAAAAGATAAGCGTAGGACCAGGTTTTGTCCCATTGACCTTTCCGATGACGCGATCGATTGCGATGGAGGTGTCGAGGGCTTTGCTGAATACGCTAATCATTTCAACCGGGTAACGATATCGTTTCTGGTTACTATTCCAACTAGCCTGCCATCTTCTATCACTGGCATGCATCCAATCTTTTTATCGAGCATTAACCTGGCGGCTTCGTTGGCCATCATCTGGGGTCCAGCCGTAACTACTTCATTCACCATGATGTCCTTCACCTCTGCAAGCTCTGTTAAGTCAGTTTGTTCACTTAGGTCGATGTTCTTGGATGTGATAATACCGACCAGGTTTTCCCTGGCATCTACTACAGGCACATGATGGATATTTTTCCAATTCATGATGCTTTTTACCAGCGAGGCCAAATCGTTGGGGAGTACTGTAAATATTTTGGTGGACATGATTTCATGTACTTTTTTGTTGGCATAATACGGATACGAGGCAGGAGCCTGTTCCACATGGTTCCATTCATGCACGGGTTTGGCTGATTGCTGATTTTGATGGATCGCTTCAGTGAGTGCTTTCAGGGCATCGTCTCTTTTAAGTGCTTTCTTTAGATTGCGGAATGACTTAATGGTCCATGAAGCGCCTGTATTTCTGTTGGTTCTCAACTCGATGATTTGCAAATAATGGGCGATGTCATCTGCTGCGATTTTTGCTTTTCTTAGTCCATCGTAAGCAATGGGCAGGAGTACCTTGCGTACCAGCTCGGGTGCAGCCATGGTGGTGCCTGCCCACCTGAGTTGCGACTCCTTGCCATTGCGGGCGGCTTTATAAAAGTTACCCTTGGCATCTTCGAAGTCCATTTGAGTGGCGATATGGTCGAATTGTGTGGGTCGCCCCAGCATGAGTCCCACCCAAAATGCAAAGTTGGCCATCTCATCTTCCACGGATGGACCGGATGGTATGTAGCGGTTTTCAATGCGCAGGTGTGCTACATCATCGCCAACACCCAGGCATGGCCGGTTCCACCTGTAAATTGTGCCGTTGTTGACGCGCAGCGCTTTGAGCCTTGGCACCTTGCCCGCTTGCAACTCCTGCAACGAATCGGTCAGGTCATCGGAGGTGAGGATGGTACGATGATAGGCAATGTCGTCTTTGAAAATATTGACGATGGAGTCTTTCACCCATTTACTGCCAAAGGTCACTCGCGGTGACTGGTCAGTAAGCGAGTAGGAGGCTTTGCGTGTATCTACACTTTGCTGAAATAAAGCAATCCGTGTTTCACACCAAAGCTCACGTCCGAGAAGCAATGGAGAATTGACACATATGGAAAGGACCGGACCGGCAATGGCCTGTGCCCAGTTATAACTCGACACCATATCATCAGGATCAATCTGCAGGTGCATTTGAAAACTGGTATTGCAGCCTTCGAATAGAATTGAATCATGCAATACCGTAAGTTCATCCACACCCTGCATATGAATGCTGAAATCTCCACCACGCAGGTTCACCATGATTTGGTTGAGCAGGCGATACCTGTCAATGGGAGTAAGGTAATCCAACGTAAGTTCTTGCTTGCGAATGGTGGGAAGGATGCCAGCCAGTACTATTTTATTGTCATAAGCAGCAGCTGCCTTACGTACTTTCTCCAGCATCAAGATGAGTTGTTGCTTCACCTGGGCGAAGCAGTCGTCTTTTAATTCAACGGGGTCAAGGTTGATCTCCAGGTTGTACCGGGCCAGCTCGGTGGTGAAATGTGGGTCGTTAATATCTTTGAGAATGTCAAGGGCCAGGGTAGAGGGACTGAAATCAGGTTTGACAAGGCAGAATTCCTGTTCGGCACCAATGCGGGTGACGCCCCGCTCAATCAGGCCCCGGTCGATCATGAGCTCCAGGGCTTTGATGTCTTTGAGCAGATGGTTGACAAACTGAGCGCGCTCATTGTCCTCGATCTTTCTCACATTGAAATTACCCATCTATACACCTATATTAATGTAGTATCAAGGTAGGGCGGTGGATCAGGATTGATATGACGTGGGTCAGGTAAAAGGGTGATTTTTGTAAAACGAGAAATTTCACGCAAAGGGCGCAAAGAGGCGCAATGGTTCGCAAAGAATCAATTCTCAGTGGCCTGTGTATCTTCTTAGTGTCCTCTGTGGTTAAGCTTTTTTTACCACAGACCTGCCTGCCGGTAGGCACGGTTCGCAAAGGTTATTCACAAAGTGCACAAAGATATCAGGCTTTAAATTATCTATAGTTTATTTCGTTTCACGCAAAGGACTTCGCGGTTGCTTTGCGGACTTTGCGTGAAAAACAATAACCACAAGGAGCGCAAAGGATATTTGTTGTCACCTTACTTGTCTACCACAATAGGCGCCCCCAGGCAACTGACCGGAATCTTGAAAGAATCTACCAACGGCACCGCCTCTTGCCGGATTTCCCAACACAGTTGGTTGACGAGCCTGCGGATGGCTTTGGTCTTCACACTCTCCATGTATCCATGCTCCAGATACCATCCTTTGTTCTTCTCAATCTGCGACAACGCAAACAAGTCGCAAAGCTTTTTCAGTACCGACTTGCAGGCCTTGTCTTTTGTCCGCTGCACCTGTGTGATGAATTGTTCCAGGATCACTCTTTCCACATAGGCGTGGCCCACATTTACCATATGAAACTGCGTTTGATTGAATGCATCAAAAGAATCCATGCCGCTGCTCAAATGTTTTTTTAGTCGCCTGGCAGCGGAGGTGAGGATATCGCGCTCCCTGAACCGAAAGGCATTCAGGTGAAATTCCGGATCCAGCAGGTGGTCCTCATCGGTATCGCGTATGGTCACGTAGTTCATCTCCGTGATGGAAGTCTTTGCCTGATCTTTTACGTAATTGATGATGCCAAAGAGGTTGATGTTGCTGAACTCCTGCTTGAATTCCGTGAGCCGGCTTTTGGCCACCAGCTGCATGAGCACGGTGTTGTCGCCCTCAAAGGTGGTATAGATGTCGCTGTCATTTTTCAAGATGTCTATCCGGTTTTCCGACAAGTATCCTTTTCCTCCGCATGCTTCACGACACTCCTGCAGCGTGTGGGTAGTGTTCCAGGTGGCAAACGACTTGAGTCCTGCCGCCAACGCTTCGATCTCCTGCATGTCTTCATCTGTTCTCTTTAGGAATCGTTCGGTCAGGTATTGAAGTGAAAAATGAAGGGCGTACACATTCGCCAGCAGCGGCATGAGCCTGCGCTGATGGGTGCGGTAATTCAGGATGGGTACCTCAGGAGCATTCTCGGGACCAAACTGCCTGCGCTGGTCTCCATATTTAATAGCAATGGTTAGCCCCGACTTGGAAGCGCTGTTGCCGGATCGGGGAATGCCTATTCTGCCTCCCACCAACGTGCCCAGCATGGTGAAGAACCTGCGGTTGTCGCTGGCAATAGGACTTGTAAACTTTCCGTTTTCGTCCACACCTGCAAAGCGGTCCAGCATCTCGTCTTTGGGAATGCGCACGTTATCAAAATAGATCACTCCATTGTCAACACCATTTAGCCCCATCTTACGACCGCAGTCTTTGATGGTAACTCCAGGGTGAAGGTTGCCTTGCTTGTCGCGAAGAGGGACAATAAAGGCACTCACTCCATAATCCTGTCCGTCAATGATAAGCTTGGCAAATGTAGTGGCCGCCTGTCCGTGCAAGGCAGCGTTGCCGATGTATTCTTTGCGAGCCGATTCGTTGGGAGTATGAATAATAAAGGACTTGTCCTTATGATCATAGGTAGCTGTGGTCAAAATCCCTTTTACATTGGAGCCGTGCCCTGTCTCCGTCATGGCAAAGCAACCGGGCAGGGCCAATGTGCCGATGTCTTTCAGGTATTTCTTGTGGTGTTTTTCTGTGCCCAGGAAATATACGCTCATGCCCCAGAGGCCAAACTGCACGCCAAACTTGATTACCATACTTAAGTCATGATAGCTGAGTGCCTCCATGATGGCGAAGTAGTTGCCCATGCTGCCGCCACCCCCGTATGCTTTGGGAAAGGCCATGGCGCCAAAGCCCTGTTTGGCCAGCAGCTGGCACCACTCCAGTACTTTTTCCCTTCGTTCGTTGAGGTTGTCGGTGTCGATGTATTGAAAGGCCGGGTCGGAGGTGATGGTTTTTACTTTTTTGATGATGTCGGCATACTCACCATCGAGGAGGGCGGCCATGGTGTCGGTATTGAAGGAAGACTTGGTAACCTGACCTTCTGTGATGGTTTTGCGCTTGGCGGCATTGAACAGGAAAGTGGATTCGCTGCTGATGATGCCCAATACCTCTTCGATTTCTTCCAATGATTTTTTGGACTTGGCGGAGATGCCGTTTTTGGAATTATGGTGGTGGGCCAGTTCCATACCAATGTCCACGAGCCCCAGCTTTTTATCCGCACTGGCCTGGTTGGCTACCTTTTGAATTTCCGTGAGCCAGGCCTTCAGTTCATCAGGTGAGGGGGGCGAGGTGGGGTTGAGCTGCGCCAGCAGGAATTCCTTTTCTGTTGGTGAAAGCCAGTCCTGTTGATTGACCAGTTTCTCGATGGAGCTGATCTCGGTGGGGGTGAGCACCGCGTCTGACCATACGGCATAGTAGATGGGCAGGAAGACGTAAAGGGTGGGGTTGCTGGCGAGTAGCGGGGAGGTAAGCATACCAATTGTTTTTAGGTGATTTTGTCACTTAAAAATACAAAGGAAAAGGGAATATGTGCGATTGGGATTGCCGTGGTAGGTTTCGACTGCATGGGATGCGTTATGGACCGTACCTGATTCACCAGGGACTGCTGGACATAGCGCATTGGAACGCTTACGATTCACTATCCATTGTACGGTGGTGGCCAGGGGACTGGACGGTAATCACCAGGCACTGGTTGGTTGTGGTAGATGGACCGTACATAAATGTACAGAGACAGGTAGATATTGTATCAAGTACGGTTTGGGATTCACGATCCATTGCACGGTTGTAGAGGTTGGATTACATATGAATCGCTAAGTACTGGTTGGTTGTGGTATTGGTGTTGGTCATGACGCTCCAGCGACTGGGACAAACTGGTTGTCGGACTGCATGGGGGGCGTAGTCGTAGTGCTTGCTAAGCACATCCTCAGGAATGGGACTCTTTGCAGACGTATTCAGGTGACTTCCTGCGGGTGGAGACTTTTGGTTTGTGGTTGGTTTAGAGAGATTGTCACCGTGGGTGGATGAAGGTGCAGCTGGAGGTGAGATCATCGCTACCAGGGAGCGCGTTATCGTGGTGGTGAAGCGCACAGCCCGACATAAAAAATAAATTAAAAAATAATTAAAATATTTTTTAAAAGTATGTAACCTTTCACTAAGGAATTTCCGTTTCATTAAATATAACAATATAAACAATTTATGTTATGTCCTATGTTAAAACCATGCAAGCTTTTGGGAAGCTCAAAGGCATCTGCACCGGGTTAGGAGGAGCTTACAAGCCCGGACAAGAAAACCTCCAGGTGAAAGCGTTGACCACCCTTCAGTTCAACGCACAACAATTGATGGATGAAGTCATAGAGGCGAAGACTGCTTACGACAACATCAGCAACAAAAGGGAGCTTGCCTTCAGGAGTCTGAAATCGCTAGGGTCGCGCATTACGTTCCTGTTGCGGTCCTCTGGGGCGCACCCGCTTACGCTGGCTGATGCCTACACAAGCAACCGCAGGCTGGCAGGTCGATTACGCCATCGGGAGTCTCTGCCCAAACCTGTGGAAGGCGAGGACCCTGTGATCAAGCGAAGAACACCTGCGGCCGCGTACGTCAGTAAGTTGCATTACTTTTCGCAGCTGGTGGAGACGGTCTCTGCTGAACCCAACTATCGACCACTGGAGCCTGAGTTGTCGGTGGAAGGGTTGGAGCAGAAGGTGGTGGAGTTGAGAAGTTTGAACGAGCTGGTGATGAAGGCCGAGCTTAAGCTGGGCAAGTTGCGGCAGCAGCGCAAGCGGGTGTTTTACGAGGGTGAGGAAAGCCTGGTGAACATTGGCCGTGCCGCCCGTCACTACATCCGTGGCGTGTTCGGTTTCATGAGTGATCCGCATGCGGATCTGGTAAAATTAAGTTTAACCAAACCCCAAATGTGATGAGATCCATCGTTAATCCTTAAAACCCTGACCCCGTAGGACGTCAGGGTTTTTTGTTTACAGCCTATTTTTGAAATAGCCGTGTTGCAACACGCGTATAAACGTTTATCAACGGATAATTTTTTAAA
>CAYNCP010000088.1:0-11699 GCA_964395905.1 uncultured Ohtaekwangia sp. | reverse complement strand
CATCAGAACTCATCTCGACAATTCCAAAATTGTTTTCTCTTGTGTGGGCAATATCTCAATGGAAGAAGTGATCAAGTTGGCAGAAAAGTACATGGGCCACCTGCCCCGTGTAAAATCTACAGTCAAGAGAAGGAGATTCAAAAAATACATACCACAAGAAATCACGATGCATCGCAATATAAGCCAGTCAAGATGTGCGATGGGTAGACCGGCTTATTCAAAAACGGATAAACGGAGAAGTGCTTTCTACATGCTGGTAAATATACTTGGAGGGTCGGGCATGAATTCAAGGCTTAATTGGGCCCTACGCGAAAGGCATGGATATGTTTATTCCATCGGAGCGCACTATTATCCATTCTCAGACACCGGTTTGTTCATGATTTCATTTGGAACCGAACCAAGGCAATTGAATAAGAGCCTGGAGCTCATCCATGCAGAACTACAGAGACTCAAAGAGATACCCTTGGGCGTGAAGCAAATGAATGCGGCCAGAGAGCAACTGCTGGGACAGCTCGCCATGGCAGAAGAAAACAATATGAGTTTCATGATTTCCATGGCACGAAGCATATTGGATATCGGGAAAGTACAGCCCATTGAAGAAACTTATCAAAAAATAAGGGAGACCACGCCTGCGAAATTGAAAGAGTTAGCCAACGATATTTTTGAAGCATCCACTTTTAGTTACCTAAGGATGGAACCCAACTGATATGAATTTCATAAGCGAAGAATTGCAGGCATACGCTGAAAAGCATTCTACAGGTGAATCGGATCTTTTAAAAAAGATTAACAGGGAGACGTATTTATCTGTACTAATGCCCCGCATGCTTTCAGGTCACCTGCAGGGCAGGGTCCTTTCCATGATCAGTAAAATGATTCGACCGAGGCATGTGTTAGAAATCGGCACTTATACCGGGTATTCTGCTATTTGCCTGGCTGAGGGCCTTCATCCTGAAGGTAAATTAATCACGATTGATATTAACGAAGAGCTGAAGGAAAGGGTAACAGGATATTTTAAGGAGGCAGGAATTTCTAACCGGGTAGAATACAAAATTGGAAATGCGATGGAAATCATCCCCACCCTTAGCTATTCTTTCTCATTGGTATTTATTGATGCGGACAAAGAGAATTATTCATTGTATTTTGATTTGGTGATAGAGAAAGTGGAAAGCGGAGGATTTATTATTGCAGATAATGTGCTTTGGAGTGGAAAGGTGTTGGATTCAAAGCCTGACAAGGACACACGAGCCATTATTGAATTTAACAGGAAAGTAAGCACTGACGCGCGTGTTGAGGGTGTGCTCATGCCCATTCGTGATGGCCTGATGCTATTGCGTAAAAAGTGATTGTTGAGCCAGGTTAATCTGTATTTTATATAAGAAATATTCCTACATTTGCTTAGACATGAGATTTTTTGCAGCAGCACTATTTTTTTTCGGGGCCGCTGTCTCGTATAGCCAGTCCCCCCAAGTGCCCCACAAATTGCAATTCGCAGGCATGACCTTAACCATTAAGGAGGATGCAAGACGCGAAATTCAAAAAGATGTGGATGCATTGACCCAGCATCCCTACTATTTTAATATGAAACTGGAAAGAGCCAAAACTTACTTTCCGATCATTGAAACTATTTTCAAGGAAGAAAGATTACCGGATGACTTTAAGTATCTGGCCTTACAGGAAAGCGCGTTAATATCAGATGCCGTGTCGAGTTCTAATGCCGTTGGTTTTTGGCAATTCAAGGATTTTACGGCAGAGGAAATGGGCATGCGTGTGGATAAAGAAATTGATGAACGCATGAATTTGATTTCAGCTACCCGTGGTGCTGCGCGCTACTTAAAACAGAATAATTTTTACTTCAATAATTGGGTATACGCTTTGCAAGCTTATCAAATGGGAGCAGGAGGCGCGATGCGTGCCGTAGGCGATAAGCACAATGGAGCCAGGCACATGGAAATTAATGAAAACACTTACTGGTATGTGAAGAAATACCTGGCACATAAGATCGCATTTGAGGATGCTTTGTCGGGAGCGGCACAATTGAAACTGGGTATCTATGAGTCCAAACAAGAGACTTCCCTCAAAGACATTGCCAGCGAGTTGCAAGTCGACCTGGCAACTTTGGAAGAATACAATAAATGGGCAAAAAGGGGTGTGATTCCTGATGACAAGAAATATGCCGTACTTATTCCCAATGGCACTTATGACAAGAATTTCACGAAATTGGAAATCGCATCAAGTAAAAATCCAATCATTGTAAATACAGGTGAGGTTAACCCCCCAGCCAACCCAGTAGTAATTAATGGTATTCCGGCAATTTTAGCCAGGCCTGGGGAGCGCATTACTGAATTGGCTGACCGCGGAGGAATCAGCATTGCTGCCTTTTTGAGGTACAATGATGTCCGCATCGACCATCGTATTATTGCTGGAGAAGCTTACTTTCTGGATCGTAAAAAACGAAAGGCTGAAGCGGCTTTTCACAAAGTAGCTGAAGGAGAGGATTTGTGGGCGATCAGTCAGACATACGGAATACGACTCAATAGGTTAAAAAAGTATAACCGGCTGTCTCAAGATGAAAAGATAAGCCCGAGCGAAATGTTGTGGCTCAGCAAAACCAAACCCGCAGCAGAGCAAATGCCGGAAAATGGAGTTACTGTGGAGGTGGACCTAACTGATGAATTCAACTGGGGTCAATCATCAAATGATGCTGGTGCTTCTATGGATGACCAATTGGCATTGGGTTCAACCTTTGCTACGTATGATACCACTGATCATAATCCACTTGAATCTGGCGTTGAGCAGGCTGGATACAACCTGGCCAATAACACACCTTTGCTCAAAAATGCATATTATCACGAAGTGAAGGCTTCTGACACCCTCTACAGCGTGGCAAGGCAGTATGGGGTAACCATCAAGGACATTATGGAATGGAATCAAAAGAAGGACTTTGCTCTGGCTGTAGGAGAAAAACTAAGAATATTTCAGCCTTAACCTCCATTTTTCGTCATTTTTTTCAAAATACTTACTTGATTGACTTTATGGCGAAAGAAGTTCCTATATTTTTATCAAAATGGATAATTTTGAAGCTTGTTGGATTCAAAAATTGACAGTGTACTAAGTCCTGATGGAAACTTTAAATAAAGTGATTGATCTTGTAATGTTGGTGGATGACAACGACACTGATAATTTTATCAGTAAGAGAATTATAGAGATAACTAAATTTGCAAGGCATGTGGAGGTGAAGAGTTCTGGCAAGAGTGCTCTCGACTACTTGAGAGACAATCAAAGTGTATCTCAAAACTTGCCGAATATAATTTTTTTGGATATCAATATGCCCATCGTGGATGGTTTTGTATTCTTATATGAATTCGAGAAGTTCAATGAGTTGGTTAGGAACAAATGCAAGGTGATCATACTCTCTAGCTCTGATAACAAAAGAGACATAGATAAAATAGTCAATAACAATCATGTGATTAAGTTTATTACCAAGCCGCTAACGGAAGTGGCATTGGAAGAAATCAAGCTCAATAATATTTAGGTTAGATAGTTTTTGATTTTGGTTTATTTTTGAGCCAATCAAAAACCTATCGAATGAATTATACATCCCGTAGTGTTGTTATCCTGATTCTGCTAGCGGGATTCAGCACGTTAACCCACGCGCAAGTGGTCAGAATAGATTCTGCCGCCCTGTGGAAAAAAAGTCTCAAGACCGGAGTAAATCTAAACCAGGCTACCTTTTCATCCAATTGGAAAGCAGGAGGGGTGAATAGTTTTGGCTTCAACGCATTTTTCAATTTCAAGCCAAACTTCAAAAAAGGGAATGAAACATGGTCCAATGAAATTGACCTTTTGTATGGCATGGTCAATAACGATGGGCAGGGCTTCAGGAAAACACTCGATAGAATTTATCTGGATACCAAATATGGCTACAGCCTGAACGAGAAGTGGGGTTACTTTACCGCACTCAATTTTTCATCACAATTCACAGATGGATTTAAATTTGCAAAGGATGCCAATGGTGTTGAGCAGGGAATACTTATTTCCAGTTTCATGGCGCCTGCTTTTGTTACCGGTTCAATAGGCGTTGAATACCACCCTGGCGATAATTTTAAATTAAGGATGGCGCCATTAGCCTCAAGAATTACCATTGTCAACAATAGCAATCGGTATTTGGCTGTAGACTCAATTGCACCTTATGGCGTGGAAGCGGGTGAAACGTTTAGAATCGAGGCACTTGCCTTTCAGCTCCTGGCTGAATTCAATGCAGACATTGCAGAAAACATGAATTTAAAATGGAGGTATCTTTTGTTTGCCAACTACCAGACACTGCAAACCAAAACAATAGACCATCGCCTGGACTTAACTTTAACTGCCAAAGTAAATAAGTTTGTCAATGTTAGTTTGGGTGGAATTCTGTTGTATGATTTTGATCAGGATAGTGGCGTGCAATTGAGTCAGGCCTTTTCGCTGGGCGTCCTCTATACTTTTCAGAATTACAAAGACAAGAAAAAGTAATCGTTGAATGTATGATTACCATAAGACACGCAACGTTTAAGGACGCCACCCTTTTGGCTACGTTGGGAAGAGCCACTTTTACTGAAGCTTTTGCAAAGGACAATAAGCCTGAGAATATGGCATACTACCTGGACAAAAATTTCACCAAAGCCAAAATCATGGAGGAAATCAAAGACATAAGCACTCAGTTTTACCTGGCTTATGTGGATCAAATGCCTGCAGGATATGCCAAAGTAAGGTTCAATGCAGAAGTGAAAAAAGTACTGAAGGAAAAGGCCATCGAACTGGAACGCATTTATGTTTCCTCCTTGTTTCAGGGGAAAAAGGTGGGTGCTTCCCTGCTTCAAACTTGCCTGGATCATGCACTTGAAAATGGGTACCAATGGATTTGGCTTGGTGTTTGGGAAAATAATCACAAGGCACAAAACTTTTATGCAAAGTGGGGATTTGAGAAATTCGGAGAGCATGTCTTTCAGATGGGTGATGACCCGCAAACGGACTGGATCATGAAGAAGCGAATAGGCCAATAGTTTCTGTATATTCACACCTTCAGCTTGATTTGACAAGGAATTAATAATAATGAGAGAAAAGTTTAAGGAGGCAATTTTACAATCATACACCCCTAAGGGACCATCCATTTATCTGGGTGCAGGCATTCTTGATGGTGAGATCATATCAGCAGCCAAAGTTTCCCTTTCATTGAAAATGATGACTCGCCATGGACTGGTAACGGGCGCCACAGGCTCGGGTAAAACCAGGACACTGCAATTGCTGGCCGAGCAATTATCTGCAGCGGGTATTCCGGTTTTCATTCCCGATATGAAGGGTGATTTGTCCGGGATTGGCAAAGCGGGCGTTGTCAATGATAGGTTGCTGGATCGGGCAAAAGCATTGGACATCACATTCATGCCATCTTACTTCCCGATAGAATTGTACTCCTTGTCGGGCCACTTGGGTGGACAAATGCGGGCTACCGTCACAGAGTTCGGTCCTGTCTTGCTAAGCAAGATTATGGAACTCAATGAGGTACAGCGTGGCGTACTTTCCGTCATCTTTAAATATGCCGATGACAAAAATCTTCCTATAGTAGATTTAAATGACCTGAAGAAAGTTCTTAACTATTTATCTGAAGGCGAAGGTGCCAGGGAAATCAAAGAAGACTACGGAAAAATTTCCTCCGTTTCGGCTGGTACCATCCTAAGGAAGATAGTTGTGCTGGAGCAACAAGGTGTGAATCATCTGTTTGGTGAGAAATCATTTGACATCGATGATCTTTTTGAAAAGGTAGATGGAAGAGGGGTAGTGAGTATTCTAAATGTTTCAGATGTGCAAGGGCAACCTGCTATATTTTCTACTTTCATGTTGGCACTTTTGGCGGAGATTTATCAGCAGCTTCCTGAGGCCGGGGATCTCGATAAACCCAAATTGATTTTCTTCCTCGATGAAGCTCATTTGTTGTTTAAGGATGCGCCAAAAGCATTTCTGGATCAGATTGATCAGGTCATCCGATTGATTAGATCAAAAGGCGTTGGCATATTCTTTTGTACACAATTGGCTCAGGATGTACCTGCCAATGTGTTGTCACAATTGGGTAACAGAATTCACCATGTGTTACGCGCCTTCACACCCAATGATGTAAAGGCTTTAAAGGAAACAGTTAAGTCCTTTCCCCATTCTGAATTCTATGATATAGAGAAACAGTTTACGCAGTTAGGCACAGGGCAGGCCTTTATCACGGTGCTTAATGAAAAAGGAATTCCAACGGAAACCGTGGCCACTCATTTGGCGCCACCCAGTTCAGTAATGGGTCCGCTGAGTGCACAGGAATACCAGAAAATATTAGAAGAGTCTGATTTGTATAAAAAGTACAAAGAAGCCACTGATCCGGAGAGTGCCTATGAAATGCTGACGGAAAAAATGAAGCAAGCGCAAGGCCAGGAAGAAGAAGTAAAAACCATGCAACCTGTTTCACGGAGAAAAGAGAAGAGCACATTGGAGGAGGTGATGTCCTCCTCTGTAGGCAGACAAGTAGGCAGAGAGCTGGTCAGAGGGGTATTTGGAATGCTGTTCGGTACAACTCCCAAAAGAAGCTATAGGAGAAGATAGCTATTTGCCCATTAAATATTTTTTTGGGGTTACGCCAAATTTCTTTTTGAAAGCAGCAATAAAATGGCTCGGATTGGTATATCCAATTTGATACGCCACCTCATTCACTTTGTACTTTGCAGTATCCAATAGAAGTTGAGCATTGGTCATTTTATGATCCAAAAGAAATCCATAGACTGTATTTCCATAAATTTGCTTAAACCCCACTTTGAGCTGGTATTCATTCAGTCCGGCAATCTTGGATAGCGCCTTCAAGCCGGGCGGATTTTCAGTGTGCTTCAATAAAAAATCTTTAGCATTTTTAATTTTTCGAACAACCTCTTCATCATTCAAGAAAGGACAGTTCTCTGTGGAAGTCTTTTTTTCAGAAAAGTAGAGACTCAGGAGTTCTAACACTTTTCCTTGATAATAGAGTTTCTCAGTTGCCTCACTCAGGTTTACCATGGATAGTTGGTTCAATACAACCATCAATGAAGCCGGGATCTCACGTTCATCATAAAATTTTCTATTGATGTTTTCAGGCTTCAGGAATGGGAGTGTATCATGCAGGAATAATTGGTGAAGGTGCTCCAGTGAGATGGTAAGAAAGACCATGCGCGTGGCGGGTGTCAGCCTGATGTTAAATGGAAGGTCTTTTTCCGGATTATAGAAAAAATAGTTTCTTTTTTTCTCAATCTCTCGTGAATAATGTGGCCCAAACTCGAAGAGGGCGCTCCCTTCCATGCAGAAGTAAAAGTGAATAAGGTTCTTCTTCAGTTCTGCAGGGCAACTGAAGTTCTCTTCAAAGGGATTATCCACCACGGATAACGATACTTCGTCCTTATGGTACAGAGGTCTAATTATCCCTTTGAGGGTATTTTCTTGGAGCAGTTCTGCCTTCATGGGCTTAAATGATTTAAAAAATGACAAATGTCAGTATCGAATATAACTTGTTTCATGAATATGAGGGTCAAAAATACCAAATTTTGTCTAATGGAATGGGTACTGTACGCTTTGGGCACTTATTATACTGATACGGGTATTTTAAATTTTGAACGATGCTAATCTTTGCACCCGTGTTTAAACGTCTTGTTTTATCTATCACTATTCTTATTGGGGCTGTGCCTGGTTATTGCCAGGGGGAAGATTCTATTAAAACCGTAGCCCTTGATGAGATAATTGTAACGGCCACACGGAACGAGCGCACCATGGGTGCCCTTCCCATGCCTGTATCACTGATTTCCAAAAGGCAAATCAAGACCATGGGTTCATTGCGTTTAAATGATGTGCTTACCGAGCAGACAGGATTAGTGGTCGTTCCCCAGGTAAATGCACAAGGAAACGGAATACAACTTCAAGGGTTCAATCCTGACTATACACTCATTCTGCTGGATGGCGAGCCCATCATAGGACGCTACACAGGCTCTCTGGAGTTGAGCAGGGTGGCTGTAGGCAATATCAAACAAATTGAAATAGTGAAAGGTCCATCTTCAAGCCTTTATGGTTCAGATGCACTGGCAGGTGTAATTAATATCATCACGGAGCGACCAACAGGGTCCAGTTTCAATGGCTCTGCAAGATATGGATCTAACCGAACGGCTGACCTGGCAGCCGGAATTAATGTCACTCACGATAAATTGGGAATCTATGTGTTTGGGAATCGATTCAGTACCGATGGATACGATCTCTCACCTCAAAATTTCGGCAAAACAGTTTCTCCTTTTACCAACTATACGCTCAACTCGAAAGTAACCTACAAGTTTAGCCCCCGCACTGATTTCAGTCTTTCCGGCCGTTACTTTAACGAAGATCAGCATTTCAATTTTGAGGTGACCTCCGGTACTGACCAGGTTCGCACTTCGGGCGTAGGAAGCACATACGACTGGAACATTAATCCTGTTGTCACGCACCGTTTTTCAGATAAGGTCAAGTTTACTTCAAGATTCTACTCTACACATTACAAAACAAAAACAAATTTGTCACTTGAGTCAGATGGATCACCGTACTATGCGGATGATTTTCAACAATCTTTCACTCGCCCGGAATTAAATGCAGAATATTTTTTCAATGAGAAAAATATTTTGACGTTGGGCGCTGGATACGCCTATGAGACAGTGGAGACCTCCAGGTATGGCGATCAAACGCAAAGAAATCAGGAAACGCTGTATGGATTTTTCCAGCATGAATGGCAACCGCTTGATCAGTGGAGCATTATCGCAGGAGGACGATTGGATCACAACAACATCTACGGATCTCAATTGAGTCCGAAGCTGAGCAGCAGGTATGAGCTCAACCCGAAGATCATTCTAAAAGGATCGGCAGGAGTAGGATTTAAATCTCCTGACTTCCGTCAATTGTACTTTAATTTCACCAACTCTGCTGCCGGTGGCTACAGCGTGCTGGGTACCGAGGTCGTGCAGTCTCAACTTGCACTGTTGGATGCACAAGGCCAGATTGCCAATTACTTTTTTGATCCGTCCGAAATAGGCAAACTGGAGGCGGAGCGTTCGGTTGCCATTAATATGGGTGCACAATTCAAAGTGCTTCACTCCCTTACAGCCGATATCAATGCGTTCTACAATAGCATCGACAACCTTATTGAAACACAAATTGTAGCCACTACTACAAGTGGCCAAAGTATTTACAGTTACAGAAATATTCAACGCGCATTTACAAGTGGATTAGAGTCAAACTTTAGTTACCCGTTAACAGGCAACCTAAATGTTTCTGTGGGCTACCAGTTGCTTTATGCCAAAGACAAAGATGTTGTCAGTGCGGTTCAGGATGGAAATGTATTTTACCGCGATCAAAGCACCCTGATCACCAAAAGGCTTAAGCCAGGAGAATACTATGGTTTGTACAATCGTTCACGCCATTCGGGAAATGTAAAATTGTTTTACCATAGCCAACCTGGTGGATTGGAGGCGAGCCTCAGGGTGATATATAGAGGTAAATACGGTATAGGGGATATTCGAGGAAATATTCAAGGCGAAATCATTCCACCGTCTGACATTAACAGCAACGCGATCCTGGATGTGTATGATGATTTTATTGCCGGCTATGCATTGGTAAACCTCTCCGTGGCCAAAACCGTAAAGCAAAATATTCGTTTCCAGATTGGCGTTGATAATTTATTCAATCATACGGAGCCGATTTTTATTCCTAACCTGCCTGGCAGACTTTTCTACGTTAGTGCTAGTTACTCATTTACAAGAAAAAATGTTCAACCTTAATTAATAAACACGTTTTATGTCAATTAGATCAATTTTTGTTTCGATTTTATTTATAGGAGCTGTTTCAATAATGGTTTCGTGCAGTGATGATGATCCTGTATTAGTCCCTGTTGTATCTACCACCATTTCCAATTTAGAAGCTGATCCAGCCACTGGGTTTAATCCTAACACTGGTCAGCCCATTGGGACAACCGGAAAATTCAAACTGTTTAGTTTTGAATCTGGAGCCACCGTGGCCAATACCGACAGCGCTACTACCAAATGGGACATTGGTTTTAGAGGAACTACCATTATCTTAAATGGAGGAACAAGCGGACCCGGTTCAGCTCAAGCACAGGTGCTAGCTGGTATTTTTGATGAGATTGTAGAAGCGCCAGAAACTGGCTATGCTTCTGATAATGGCACCGCTTATGCAATTCCTACCGGCAGTGGCAATGGGTGGTACAGCGCTTCGCAGGGACCGCCACCGACAATCATTACGCCAATTGCAGGTCGTGTGATTGTTGTGAAGACAACCACAGGCCGTTATGCTAAAATTGAAATTCTTAGTTACTACAAAGATGCTCCTGCCAACCCTACGGGTAATGAACCTGCCAGGTATTATACTTTCCGGTTTGTCTATCAGCCAAATGACAGTCGCAAATTTGAATAAGTGCGGAATGACAACAAAAAGCCAGCTGGATAGCTGGCTTTTTTTGTTTAGTTGGCAATGACTTTATAAAATGCCTATTTTTCAAGAATGAACCTGTCCGAAAGGAACCTTTCGATTGATGTATTGCGCGGATTGACGATCGCTTTGATGATCGTAGTGAACTCACCGGGTAATTACGCCACCACTTATGGTCCATTGCTTCATGCCGACTGGCACGGATTCACCCCGACCGATTGGGTCTTTCCCACGTTCCTTTTTGTAATGGGCAATTCCATGAGTTTTAGTTTTTCTAAGAATCAATGGGTAAACGATCGACCCTTTCTTATGAAAATACTACTTCGAACCTTGGTGATATTTTTGATTGGCTACTTTCTCTTTTGGTTTCCTTTCATCAAGTACAATGCAGAAGGTATGTTGGTTGCCAAACCATTTGCCTCTACAAGGATATTTGGCGTGCTGCAAAGAATTGCCATTACTTATCTGTGCGCCTCTTTACTCATCAGGTACCTGAGCCTGAAAGGTATGCTCTGGTTTTCGATTACCGCCTTGATCGGGTATCGATTGATTTTAGCCATGTTTGGTGACTTAACGCTGGAAGGAAATGCCGCACTCAAATTGGATCTGTGGATACTCGGTGACCGCCATATGTACCATGGAGAAGGCATTGCGTTTGATCCGGAAGGAATCCTCAGTACTTTACCTGCGATTGTCAATGTACTTGCGGGATACTGGGCTGGATTATTCATCATCAGAAAAGGCGCCACATTTGAAACCGTAGCCCATCTCATGGTCGCAGGGGTGATACTGGTGTTTGTAGCGCTTTGGTGGGATTTGTTTTTCCCCATTAACAAAAAATTATGGACAAGTAGTTACGTATTGTACACCGTTGGATTGGATTTGCTGGCGCTTTCGGTGTTGCTTTATTTGATTGACCTGCACAAAATAAAAAGCTGGACTTTCTGCTTTGAGGTGTTGGGAAGAAATCCGTTGTTCATTTATGTGTTGTCGGAAGTGCTTGTCATTCTCTTCTTGTTTTTCAGAGTAGGTGACCAGCGCCTTTATGGGTGGATATTTCATCATTTATTTCAACCATGGGCCGGGGATTATTTCGGTTCATTTGCTTTTGCCCTCGGTATATTGGGCTTATGCTGGGCGGTAGGATGGATGCTGGACAAAAGGCGAATTTACATCAAGATATAATTCATCCAATCAGACCAGAA
>CAYNCP010000087.1:0-12031 GCA_964395905.1 uncultured Ohtaekwangia sp. | reverse complement strand
GTATCGCTATAAATTCTTGCTTTGATTTCATTTCAATTTTATAAAGTCAAAATCATCCACCAGTTGCTGCAAGAAATCCGCGTCTTCCTGGTTCATAAATAATAAGTACAATTTTTCATCGTTTGCATCGATGGTCGTAAGCCTGAAGGGTATGTCGGATGTCTTTCCACCGGTGAAATACTTATAAAATGCTAACCCCAGGAGGTAGGTGCCGTTGGATGAGGGGTGTTTGTCATCGTGAAACAATTCCATATCCGGTCTCCACTTTCTCGCTTGCTCAAAAAGAGGACCTGCAGGAACATAGGGTGCACCGGTTCGTTTGGAAAGTTCCAGATACCCTTCGGTTATCTGTTTTTGCATGATGGGATTAGACTTGTATGCCCAGGTCATCATAAAGACAGGCTTGGCACCCATCTTTTTAATTTCATTTACAAATTTCTCACCGTATTCGAAGAAAGCAGCCGGAGTTTCAATGGCACTCAGGCTGTGATTATTTAAGATCACATAGTCCCATTTTTGATCCTTTAGCTTCTCCATAGTCTTGGTCCCTTTTTCTCCCTTCCAATGTTGCTCCAGGTTTGAACCGCCAACAGTAGACTGACGTGTAATGATCACCTTTCCTTGTGTCTCAGCCATGGCATTCACTACCTGAGGAAGGTTGAAGAAATACGTGAAGCTGTTTCCAATAAACAATACACGGGTCGTATCACTTTGGCCTGGCGAGGGGTAGGAGAGAAGGCATACAAATCCTACACTTATCCACCATTTCAAATTATGGTTTACTTTTTTCATAGACTGGTTGCTGCAATGGTCACTGAAACTGTAGAGAGAATCCGAATTATCATTTTTCAATTATTCACTTCAGTGGCCACAAATAATCCGGGTATCGGATTAGGTGCGCTTGAATTGGTATTGATCTCATCTTGAGAATAAAGGAAGCGTTGCGGCAATTGTGATCCTGTGTTAGGTACAACGGGCACCCTGACTATGCTTTCAGCTTGCGTTCTTCTTACATCATTGAATACTTCTATTTGTGCAAAGAGGGTTACATAACGCTCCTGCAGAATTTCTCTAAGCAAGGCGTTTGCAGGAGTCAATCCGTCTGGGTTTTCTATTCCCAGGTTGTCAAAGTCGGCAGCTACATATGCATCATACAGTATATTTGACGGATTAGGATTGCTGAGGTAACCACCAGCAGCCATGTAAGCCCTGAATTCATTGAGCCTGGCGAGGCCAGTATTAAAGTCAGCCCTTGCACCGGCTTCAGCAAGGATGAGCTGATTTTCAGCGAAAGTAACCATCCGGCCTGGCGCATTAATTTGGGCAAAACCATTGGTTCCCGTATTTGGCTGAACGCCAAAGCCTGTGGTTGCCAATAGATAATTGTAGCGTGCTGTTTCATTTGTTTTTGCATTGCCCCTGTAATTGGCGGGTATTGGATTTCTTGTTGCATTGGCGTCAATGATACTGGCAAAGAAATTCGAAGTAATCAGGTCTGACTTTCTGGATGCCAGCGCAAAAAATTGATAGTGCACATTTTGATCTCCTCCGGCTGTCCCATGTGGTGATTTCAGATCATTGGCATCAAAGCTTCCATCAGATCCGATACCGCTTTGTGCAGCTGCATAGGCATTGGCATATTCTTTTGTATGCATATAGTATCTGGCTTTGAGGGTATAGGCAACTTGTGTCCATGGTACGGGTGCGCCATTGAAATATATTTCAGTACCTGTTGAGGGTCTGCCTGTTCCTGCCGAAAGGTCGACTATCGCCTGATCAAGCATTGCCTGAATCTTGCTATAGACCACGGACTGTGATTCGAACTCGGGATTTTCAAATTCGAGTTTTCCAGCCTGATCGAATGGGACGTCTCCCCATAAGGAAGTAGCGGTTCCCAAGGCCAGGGCTTTGATCACTTTCGTAATGCCAAGTGTTACGCCTTGCACGCCTTTTGCCTGAGCCAACTCTTCGGTGACGATTGCATTTCGAACAATACTGCTGTAGGTAGTTCTCCATTGACTGTCGAAGTCAGTGGCTGCCAATAAGTAGTCAGAGTAGCTTTGATGCTGCCTGCCAATTCCTGTAAACTGACCGGCAAAAATTCCTGCCCTTCTTGTTGCCTCACCTGTTTGCAGAATGATACTGCCAACCTCAGATGCGGTGAGCACATAGTCATAAGGTGCTGAAGTAGGATTGTTGGGATTCTGGTTCAGATCCTCTACCAAATCACCACAACTGAAAAGCACTCCGATAAATGATATTATGATTAATTTTTTCATGGTCTTAGGCATTACTGTGTTAAAAAGTAAGAGAAAGTGAAAAAACATAGGATTTGGTACCTGGGTTGTTGTAATAATCGATTCCTCGTGAAGAGCTCACACCGGATACGTTGGTGTCAGGGTCATTACCAACAAAATCAGTCCATAATACAAGGTTTCTTCCTGTTGCCGAAACGTCCAGTCCTTTAACCTTCATGCCGGTTACTGTATTCAGCCAGGGCCCTAGCTTATATGAAAGTGTCAATTCTCTGAGGCGTGTCCAGGAACCATCCTGAATGTATAACTCATGATTTCCTCCAAAAAATCCACCCGGACCGTTGTACCACGCTTGCGTCAGGGCTACCGGACCAGCTCCAAAATTGCCGATGGCTCCCCTGAATGTAGTTCCTGCCAGTATTACATTACCTGTGTAAGTGAGTAAATTTTGTGAAGCAGTTACTTCTTGCGCTGTTGATCCCCATCTGCCATAATCTACGAGCGTAGATTCCGTACCAGCAAATATATCGGCTCCCTGAAAGGTCTCAAACAAAACGGACAATGAAAGATTTTTATACGAAACAGAACCAATGGCAGATCCCTGCCAATCCGGATTAGGATCTCCCAGGACACCTTCTACACCATCTCTTATTGGAAACCCATTTGCATCGTACACAATATTTCCTGCATCATCTCGTAGTGTCCTTGGACCCCACAGGATACCATGCTGTTGACCCACAACGGCCCTGTTATTTACTCCGCTCAATCCAGTGGCAAGTGGGAATGATTCAGCGCCTACCAGGTTAGTAACTTCATTTTTGTTCTTTGAATAAAGTAAGCTCACATCAATGTTCCAGTCGGAAGTTTTAAGCAGATTGTATCCTGTTTCAATTTCTATTCCTTCGTTTTGCATTGACGCGGCATTGGAATATAGTTCGTCATAGCCTCTGGATCTTGCCAGCGGGAAACTGAGTAGAATGTCAGTGGTTTTATTGGCATAATAGGTGGCACTGAGCGATAATTTATCGTTCATAAAACGCAAATCAGTACCGATCTCAATTTCTTTTTTCCTTTCCGGCTTCAATGCCGGGTTGCCCAGGTTAGCGTTTGGCGCAAATGCACCTTGTCCAAAAAGGCCGGAAGTCAGATCTCCTCCCAATTGATCATTAAAACTTGGCGATACATATTCGGCAAAAGTGGAATAGCGCACCGGTTGAACACCCACTTCAGCATAAGAGAGTCTTAGTTTTCCAAAAGAAAAGGTCGTTGATTGAAGGTTATTTAATTTACTAAACTGCCACGCCAATGATGCAGATGGAAAAAGGAATGCCTTATCTGAATTTAATCCAAAGGTGGAAGCCCATTCCGAGCGCAATGTTGCATTCAGGAAAAACATATTGTAAGCAGAAAAATTACCGGCTGTATAAAGTGCCACAGTCCTTTCACTGCCAAAAGAAGAGTCTACCATCCGATTTTCCGGTGTGGCATTGTCAATGTCAAGAATACCCTCAGCTACATCCGTGAAAACAATGAAGTTTGAAATGGATGCGCCTTCAACTACTCTTTGTTTTTGATTAAAGTTGAAGCCCACCAGAATGTCTCCATCGAAATCCGAACTAAAGGCCTTACTTGCTTTGGCAATGTAGTCCATGTTAAAGACACTATTGGTAGCGAGTTCTTTATCCATGACACCAGTTACAAATGTGGAAGCCGCTCCAGGTGTGTAAAATTCATTGGTTCTTTCAGCGTATCTGTCGATCCCAATTCTGCCAATAAGATCCAACCATTCAACTGGACTGACGGTAAGGTTCATGCTGGCAATAAACCGGTCAACGGTGGCATCGTTGGCTTGCTCGTTGATCGTCCAGAGGGGATTGTTAAACACTGCACTGGCACTGGCGCCAATTGGGTTTCTATAGGATCTTTGTCGGTTGGTTATGGGTGCTGCAGAACTTGAAGCATAATAATCTCCCCGATAACCAGAGATGTCAAAATCCGCGGGTGTTCTCAGAAAGCCCAGGTACAAGCCATTGTTACTTACCGAACGTCTAATGCGATTGGAATTGGTGCGCGTATAGCTAAAGGAATTACTTAGCTTCACAATGTCGTTGAATCTGTAATTGCTTTTAAATGAGGCGGTGGTTCTTCTGTAATCTGAATTGCGAATGATACCTTTCTGGTTGAGATCACCAAGGCTTAGGTAAATGGAACCATTCTTGTTTCCTGAAGACAAACTCAATCCGTTTTCTACGAAACCACCAGTTTGAATGATCTGATCAAAGTTGCTGTCATCATATACTTGTCGGGAGTTTTTGGCCAGGATAGGGTAATGCGTGGTTCCATTTTGATCGACAAAAAATGCGCCTGATGTGTCAAAGACATCGGACTCACCTGAACGATCGGCTATTTTATCTCCCCACGAGTAATTGGTTCCTGTGCTGTAGTTTCCGTTTGTGCCTTGGCCAAACTCCGTTTGAACAGGGTACTTTCTGTTAATCTTGTCAACGGAGTAAGTGGTTTTGAAATTCACCTCCAATTTTTGATTCAACTTTCCACTTTTCGTGGTGATGTAGAGTACACCTCCGAGCGCTTGCGTACCCCACAAGGCAGCAGCAGACGCACCCTTCAGTACAGAGATGCTTTCAATATCGTTGGGGTTGATGTCATTAAGTCTTGATTGTTGTGCAAAGTTGTTGTTGTTGCCACGTACATCATTGCTGATGGGGATACCGTCCAAAATAATGAGTGGTTGAGAGTTGCGTTCCAAAGAAGATATGCCTCGTATTTGGATGTAGGCACCGGCACCGGGGTCTCCTGAATTCCGAGAGATACGCACACCCGCAGATTTACCGGATAGCGCATTCAACACCGTTGATTCAGCCGCGCCTGTGATTACATCGTTTGCCACCTTGGAGGTGGCATATCCAAGTTCATCGGTTGCTTCTTCGAAACCAAGTGCGTTTACGATCACCTCACCGAGAAGTGAAACATCTTCTTCAAGCGTAACATCCAAGGTGCTGTTGGACCCCACCGGTACAGAGATGGTCTTAAATCCGATGAAGCTAAATGTGATCACCGCGTTACTGCCTGCGACCGATAAATTGAAAGTTCCGTCAGTTGAAGTGATGGTACCGTTTGTAGTACCTTGCTCGACCACGTTAGCACCTATAATGGGGCTATTGTTGTTATCTCGAACCGTTCCACTGACCAGTTGTTGGGCAAAGGCCTTGTTGCACCACATGGCAACAAGCAGGATTAATAGGCGTAAAAACTTATTCATTTTGAGGCATTTATTGAGTGGTACATAGTGAGCATTATTGGTTTGCATAAAGATTCAATCGATTGATTTACCGTGAATCATGCCTTAATGTTAAATTGCCGAATCGTATAAAGTGCTACTTCAAAAAATTATATCAGTTTTTAGTGAATTTTAACGATATTCAACGAAAATGGACTTTAATTAGAACTTAACTTATGGTGGGTATAGAGCTTAAACTCAATGAGTTAATTGCGAAATTAGAGCAGCTTTACGGGACGTTAAACAAAGAGGAAAAAAGATTCGAAAAAGCAAGTAATTCCATCATAGCCAGGGACCTTGGATATAGTGATGCCCAATTTTCCAGACTAATTAATGGGCATGCCACTGAAGGTGAATACCAAAGGGCAAATCAAAATGCTGAGCGAATTCTTAAATTGATCTCCTACGAGGAGAAGTTTGCCAAAATCAATATTGATCCGAAGACAGGTGTAGTATCTCTGGGAAGAAAATTAATATTTTTTGTTATTGGATTGGTCATCGGTGGCACAATCATTTATTTATCATTATTCAATGCAGAAGACAATGCTCCATTGGCATTACGATACGACATGTTGCGTTGGACATTTGAGTCTAACTTTATTAAACCTTACAAGGGCTTGCGAGACCTTCCGGCCAACTGCAATTATGAATCCTACAAGTATCAAGGAAGGTGGGAGCTGAAAAATCAATACAAACTTCCATTTCTTCGTGAAAGTAGTGGGTTTCATTACCTGGCAAAATCTGTTGTGGCGTATATCAGGAGTACCCCGGAAAACAATGCAGAGGGTAAACTTATGCAAGGGTACGAATATCAGGAACATGAAATTTGGTACGATATCCTGGAACGGCCTATCGGCAAGTTTATTAGCGAAGATGGTTCACCACTTGAATCTTATGAAAATCTATCATTCAGGAAGTCGGATGAATTTGTGAAGATTGGAACCGTTCATTCATTTTACACCAATGAGTTTAATTTGGACTCGTCCTTTGTATATCGCCAGGGACAGGACATAGGCAGAGATTTGGAGTTTGTCTCTGACGCTGATTTGGCCAAGGTGTTGACTGATAAATCACTCCTGGATAAGGTAAAAAGAGAAATGACCCAGATTGCGCAGGATCCATTAAAGGACTTTTCACAGCCCAGTCAGTGTGATCCGGCTATTAAGCCATCAAATGATTTCCATACAATAAAAAATGGAGATGAAATTGTTTTTCATTGTCAAATGTCAACAGCGGGAAGATTCCCCATTAAATACACAAAGACATATGTACTGAAGGATCAGTTTATTAAGGATAGGTGCATATCACTTAATTAAGATCATTGAAAATCATACAGCCAATAAGGTTGGTTCCTAATTTTCTTTTATTTTCTCCTTATATTTCTCTTCCAGTTGCTTCAGCGATTGGTCGTAACCTTTTCGATCCGCAAAAACCACTGGATGATATGGGTCACCCGGTTTGTGTTTCGCATGTAGTCCAAACTGGCTGGCATGAGAGGATAGAAACAGATCAAACTTCAATTTCTTCATGGCATCAAAGGTGTACGCGTAATCTTTGGCGATATCCGGGTATAGATGGATGTCGGTAAACTTCCTGTCTGTGATGATGGAGGGCATGTTGGCAATAAGCACACGATAAGTTTGATTACCATCGTTCACATCAAATAGGTAACTGCTGGATCCTTTGGTATGGCCTGGATGGTGCAACATCACCAGCTTGCTTGTTCCCAGGTTTATGGTGTCTCCATGGTGCAATTGACGGTCCACTTCAATGGGTTCAAAAGTCATTCCATGCTTACCCAACTCATAGTCGGTACTTCCGCCACTGGTTAGCTCGGGTGCATCCTGCGCATTGGCCCAAAGCGTTGCACCCGCTTGCTTTTTAATTGCCGCCATGGCAGCCACATGATCAAAATGAGCTTGTGTGGTCAGTAATATTTTAATGTCGGCAAAGGCAAAGCCCAGCATTGCGATGTTGTCTTTAATAATAGACTCCGAATCAGCCAGTCCGGTATTGATGAGCATGTTTCCATCTTCAGTTACGATCAGGTAGGAGGCCAGGTCATGAGTGCCTACATAGTACAAATTGCCCACTATTCGAAAAGGGGGGTATGGTTGGGACCACTCGGCAGGACCACCAAGTTCATTAATGGTCTGTGCAGAGAGGTAATTCGCCACTAAAAATCCAGCAAAAGCCAGTCTAAAAATGATTCCCTTTCTGAGCATTAGGTCCGATTTAGCAGCAAGTTTACAAGTATTTAAATTCAATAGATACTTCGGGCAGGTAAACGGGCGTGTAACATAGTCACTTACATAATAAAGACAGCATGCTACTCCACACGCAGCGACTCCACGGGGTTACTCCATGCGGCCTTTAGCGATTGAAAACTCACCGTCAACAATCCCACCAGTAGAGAGGCCGCTCCCGACAATATAAATACGCCCATGCCGATCTTAATACTGTATTCAAAATCCTCCAGCCACCTGGACATCACAAAATAGGCGATGCCGCTGGCCAGCACGAAAGATATCATGATCAGGATTACAAACTCTGTTGAGAGTTTTACCAAGATGCTGCTGCTACTGGCACCGAGTACTTTCCGAATTCCTATTTCTTTTCGCCTCTGCTGGGCGGTGTAGGCCGACAGCGCAAATAAGCCAAGACCCGCAATCACCATGGCCAGTAGGGTGAAGTGTGAAAACATAGAGGCAAATGCTTCCTCATTGCTGTAAAGCAAGGCAAACTGGTCATCTAGGAAATCGTATTCGAATGTTTGACCTGGATTTACTTTTTTCCAGGTCTCCTCTATATAGGCAATGGTCTCTTGCACGTTGGTGCCTTTTATCTTGATGGCCATCGCCCCATTGGCTTCGCTGTAAAGCATGAACATGGGCTCGAGTTTGTGCCGGATGGTAGCAAAATGAAAATCATTCAAAACGCCCACTACGGTATAGGCAGTGAGGTCGGTGGGGTTAGGGCCCGACTGCAAACTAATCCTTCGTCCTACGGCATCCTCCCAACCAAGCAATTTGGTCAGCTCTACGTTTACCACCATGGAAAGAGAGTCGTCAAAGTCAGGAGAGAAGTAGCGGCCTGCCTTCATCTCCATTTCCATGGCTGCAACCATGTACTCATCTGCACTCATGATGCTCGTGATGATATTCGTTTCACTCACGTCCCGGCCTTCCGGGTAGATGGCAGTGCGTCCCAGCTGCTGTCCAATCCTCGCGGATGCTGTGCCCACGTTGACAATGTTTTCATTGCGCAACAACTCGGACCGTAAGGTTGGTGTGTTGCCCACAGCCGGACCGCTTTGCTGAAGAGTGATCACCTGATCGCGGTTATATCCAAGATCGGCATTGAAAATAAACTGCATCTGCTGAAACACAATGCCCGTGCCCACAATGAGGGCAATGGAGATGGTGAATTGCAGGACCACCAATGACTTTCTTAGCAGCACGCCACTGCTGGAACTTTTAAAGTCACCCTTAAGCACCTGACCGGGTTTCATGGCAGAGAGAACAAATGCAGGATACAATCCGGCCAAGATGCCCAAGAACAATATGATACCCAACATTACCGTCAGGTTAATAGGCTCCAACAATTGAAAGGCATCAGCATGACGCTGATAAATGCTATTGAGCAATGGCACAATCATGAAAACAATTGCCAGGGCAAACAGCCCAGAAATGAAAGTGACGGCCAGGCTTTCCACCAGATGTTGCCCAATGAGTTGCCTTTTTAAGGCCCCGACCACCTTGCGCACACCTACTTCTTTCGCTCGCATGGTAGAGTTGGCGGTAACCAGGTTTACGAAGTTGACCGCTGCCAGGATAAGGATCAAAATTCCAATGATGGCCAGTACATAAATGTTCTGCGCGTCTGACTTGTTGGCATTGATCTCAAATAGAATGTCTTTTGAGTTAAGGTGAACATCACTCAGTTGCTGGGCAATGGGAGTGAAGAATTCATATGCGTTGTTTTTTTTGCTGATGGCCTGCAATTTTTCAGACATTACATTCACATCCGTTGGCTGATCCAGCAGGAGGTAGGTGTTGCAGAAAATGCCCTGCCATGTCTCAAGCGCTTGTTGCAAACCCTGCTCATCCTGACCCGGCACCAGGGTGCGCAACAAATCATATTGAAGATGTGAAGTGGTTGGTGGATCAGCTAATACAGCAGTAACGTGCAGGTCTGTATTTTGATTGAGCTTAATCGTTTTGCCCATAGCCGATTCCTTACCAAAGATTTTTTTGGCCAGCGATTGCGTTATGGCAATGGAACCTGGATCGTCAAGGATGCCCGTGGGAGGTCCGTCAATTACAGTGACATCAAACACTGAAAAGAATGATGGATCAACCCGCAGAGCAGACTCGCATTTTAATGTTTTTTCTTCATAGCTCAGATCATATCGTCCCCCACCTGTGATCCTCACACTTTCGATTACTTCAGGCAATTCTTCTTTGGCAGAAGGCCCCAGCATGGGTTGCGTAACGCCAACCACCTTACTGCTGACTCCCTCTGCGCTGTCTATGGTCAACAACCTGACGATGTTATTGTAATTCTTATTGAACTTGTTGTACGACAAGTCTTCCAGCACATAAAGGTAAATGACCAAGCTGGCAGCAATACCAAATGCCAGTCCGGCAATCTTCACCAGTGAATATCCTTTTTGGTTGAGTAGGTTGCGAAGGGCGATAACAATGAAATTTCTTAGCATAAAGACCTAAAGTTTGCGCTGGTAAGTCAATTTTAGTGCCATTTGATTGGAAAGACAACTTTGGCTATTTACGGACTCTAATGGTTAGTGAACTGCTCGCAAATGGTCGCGGACTGCTCGATTTTGGGAAAGAAGGGCGTTAGAATAACAAGCACACGGGACTTGGCGCCTCTGTTTCCGCAACGAATGCTAACTTTCCAGTCTGTATGCTTCTTTTGAAAGAGACGATGTTATTGGATCTTTCGTTGGCCACCAAAAGATAATTACCATTCGGAGAAAGGGTAAAATTCCTTGGCCAATCGCCACGGACATTTTCATGACCGATTAAATTCAGGCTTCCGTCATCCTTATTGATTTCATAAACCACGATGCTATTGTGTCCACGATTGGAAGCATATAGAAATTTACCATCACCTGAAATGTGAATATCCGCGCAGAGGTTCTCGCCTTCGAAACCCTCGGGTATGGTGCTTTGGGTAGTTACGATTTCATATTGACCTGATGTGTTCTGCTTAACCATCGATACGGTAGATGATAATTCGTTCAGCACATAGATCCAGGGATTTTTGGGATGAAATGCCAGGTGCCGTGGTCCTGATTCTGCTGGCATGGCTAGTTTTTCCGGTGACTGCGGAACCATGTTGTTACTACTCATGTCAAGTTTTGAAAACCAAAGGTCATTGGTACCCAAATCCACAGAAATGATTTCATCTTCATTATTAAACCAGGCTGAGTGTGCATGTGGCGCATCTTGTCTTGGGTGAGTGCCCATGCCGTTGTGCTGAAGAACATCAAGCGGCCCTTCCAGTGTTCCATCAGTTTGTAATTTTAGAAGGGCTACATTTCCACTGCCATAGTTTGCAGCAAGGACGTAGTTTGAATTGTTGGTGGCAATAAAGCAAGGCCAATCTCCACCGGATGACTTAATGTCGATCGCTTTCAATCCTTCAGGTTTTATTTGAAAAGTACTTACTGTTCCACCACCTCCATTTTCATCGCTGTTTTCGTTTACTGCCAATAAATATTTCTCATCTTCACTTTTTGTTAGAAAGGACGGGTTCTCCGATCTGGCGGCAAGACCTATTTTCAACAAAGTGCCGTCAGCGTTGAGTTGGTATGTATAAATGCCCTCGCTTTCACCCTGGGTATAGGTGCCTACGTAAAACGATAATTCTTTTTTTTTATCTTGACTTTGTTGCACACATGCTGATAAAATAAATAAAGATACTAGTAAGGTAATGATGGCGCTCTTAAAACTCATTGGAGATAATTAAATATTGAAACATTCTCAAAGTAAAGCTTTTATTGGAATTATTGGATTTACGCAGTTCCATTTTATAAGTGACGCAAGCCAAATTGAAGTGTGTGCAAAAAGGATGGCACGGTGATAGGGTCCTTATTTCCAACCACCTCCCAACGACTGGTAGATATTTACCATGGCATTCATTTGTTGCTTTTTGGTTTCAACCAATTCAAACCGTGATTCCAGTGCATCACGTTGCGTCAGCAACACTTCCATGTAATCTGCCCTCGCAGATCGGAAGAGATTATTGGAAATCGTAATGGATTGGGTAAGAGCCTGCACTTCTTGCAACTTTAGGTCATAACTCCTTTCCAGGTTATTGATGTTAGAAAGTTGGTTAGCCACTTCAATGTATGCGTTCAGGATGGTACGCTCATAATTATAAACAGCCTGAATCTGCTTGGCATTGGCCATATAATGAGTTGCCTTAATGGCATTTCGGTTGACCAAAGGCC
>CAYNCP010000086.1:0-12557 GCA_964395905.1 uncultured Ohtaekwangia sp. | reverse complement strand
TACATTGTTTTGCTATCTGACCCTTTTCATGTTTTGCATCGAAAAAAAATCCTCTTTCAATCCAATATTGAATTCCTGATTCAGGTATTCAATAACTGTTTTTTGCTTTGGATTATCCGCTGGAATCATTTCCAGTTTTGTGGGCAAAATTCTACCGCCCATATCCCTGATATCGGATAATACCATTGTGCTAACCAGGTAATCATCCTCATCAAAATACTTCACCAGCAGCTGATTGTATTCTTTTTTTTCTACATAGCATACAATTTTGCCCCACACTACTGGAGCGTCCGGTTTTGGTGTAAGTACAACTTTATAAACACTTGATCCATCAATCACCGAATCTTTCCCCAGGCTATGTGTATAGTCATTAACGATTGACGATTCTTTTACCAGATCGTCATTGGTGAAGTCTGATCCCATCCAAGATTGCAGCATCATGGAGGGCGGCAGTTTTACAACCCGATCGATTGAAGGTTGCCAATTCCACATCTCATTGTCTCTTTTTAGAAATGCCTGCCCCTTATCGCGAGCAGGACCTGTAATTAATATCAGGCTGTATTCAGTTCCCAAAGACCATCCTTTCATGGTCACTTCACGCCTCCAATCGGGCCTTACAATTGTCATTTTCATTTCAGACCGGTTGGATGTGCCTCGCACTTTTTCATCCACGCGCTGCATAATTTCCTTTGCCGTTTGAGCGTGGCACTGAGAAAATAGAACCAGCAGCAACGTTGATATTGATATCTTTATAAGATTATTTCTTTCCACAATATTTTTCAATTAGATGTTTCTCAATTTCTTCCAATGGATAATCCTGTCTCACCACCAGGTATTGGATTGCAATACCGTCTAGCAACGCGCCAATCAACTTTGCTTCACTCCCGGATTTTGGAAAATTCAGCTCCTGCAATAAAGATCCAACAAATTCCGTGTAGGCTTTCACTTTTTCAGTGGCCATCTCATGCACAAAAGTGAACTTGTCAATTCGGAAAGTTAGTTCAGTGATCAATCGCCAGTATTCAGGTCGCTCCCTGAGCTCTTTAAAGAACCATTCGAATAGATTTCTTAATGTCTCAGCTGGATCTTCGGAAATCAAGCTTTCTGCTGTCAGGTCACTTTCAGCCATCGTACTGGCAACCAATTTTTCCAATAGATCCTCCTTACTCTCGAAATAATTATACATCAGCCCCTTAGAAACACCAGCTTCAGCGGCTATCTGAGCTATGCTGGTTGAATCATAACCTTGCCTTGCAATCAATGAGAAGGCAGCATTCATAATGTTTTGCATGCTTTCCTTCCGAATCTCTTCGTTTTTGGGCGTGGTTCTAGGGGCCATATTTTTTGACTGAACGGTCGGTCAATATTAAGTTATAATATTGAAACCTGCAAATTCGGTTGAATCGATACGTTTCATTTTGGCTGGCATCAATGTCATTGCCTTTCGACTGGAGGCATTTCTAATTAAATTGACTCAGGATTGACATAAGGATTTGAAATTATAACTACACTAAAATTACCAAGCTATGCGCAGAAGAGAATACTTAAAGACCATGGCTTTAGGATCTTTATCTACAAGTCTTTTACTTGGCTCATGTAAGGCTGAAACCAAATCTCAACTACAAACGACCTTGAACAACTCCTTATCCCAACGCGGCCTTAACGCTTCCAAATCTGTGCTTCGTGTCGACCTTGAACTCTATTTTGAGGCGGTGGAAAAACTTTATCACAAGACCGAGAATCCTGAAGGTGCATTCCCGCTAAATGTTGCAGAGAACAGATTGGTCTGGAGTTTACTCAGAAAAAAAATGGAAACATTGACCGATCAAAATCCAATACAAGATTGGGTAGCCAATTACACCGACAGCACAGGCGCTCCTTCTTTTCGGTATTCGATGGCGAACTTTCTCTCTAAATTCCTCACAAAATGTGCTATTAACCCTGATCATATTTGCCTGTCGGCCGGAACAACTTCTGCTATCGATCTTACAAGCTGGATTCTTGGAGAACCAGGTGATGTGGCTGTTTTTCCAGCGCCATGTTATTCCGTTTATAAGCAAGACATTGGGAACAAAGCTGGATTAGAACGATACGATCTCATTACACATCATGAACTTTCCGAATTACAAAATGGTCCTCTCCTATCCATTGAACATTTGGATGCTGCCTTGAAGAACATTGAAAGCCAAGGAAAAAGATTTAGGATATTGGTGATCACCAATCCGGATAATCCGACAGGTGGAATTTATACACAACAGCAATTGCTCGATTACACGGACTGGTGTCTTTCACACAACATTCATTTAATTGTGAATGAAATTTATGGTCTTTCATTGATCGACACTTCACACCCTGAATTGAAGAGTGATTATGCGGAAGATCGTCCATTTTATTCTTTTGCTAATATCCTACTTGACAAGAAAAGTGATTACCTGCACCAATGGTATGGATTGTCCAAAGATTTTGGTGCTTCAGGATTCCGCGTGGGCATGGTGCATTCATTGAATAAGACTTTTTTGGATGCTTATAATAATTTGAATGCACCTTCCATGGTATCCAACTATGCACAATGGATTTTTGAACTGGCGCTCAACGATCACGAGTTTGTCAATGATTACATCAAAACCAATCAACAATTATTGACAGAAAATTATTTGGTAGTGATTCGTCAATTGAGAAAGCTAAATATTCCTTACGCGCCAGCCAGGGGTAGTCTATTTGTTTGGTTGGATTTGTCCAAATTCCTTGATGACAATACACAAGAGTCGGAAAGTAATTTCTGGCAAACCTTATATAAGCAGTCCGGAGTTTTACTAACACCAGGAGATGGTTTTGGTCATACCAAGCATGGCCAATTTCGTTTGGTGTATTCTTACATGGATAAGGAATCATTACAAGTTGCCATGAATCGACTATCCATGTTTATTTCCTCAAGAGCTACCTAGTCTTGTTCATTAGTATGCTAAAATTTTCAAAAGAATAGTGGATTCTCCCATTTGTTGAATCTATTCCATCAACTGTCCCCTTTTCAATTTTCCTCAAAGCATCATCCAGTTCAACCAGCATTTCAGGACTTACCAACGGTGTATTATGTGCTGGCAATAAATAATTGAGCGAATCAGACATCTCAGCCAATCGCTTAATTGAATTTTTGTAATCAACGAGATTGGTTTCTTGCGCAAACAGCCAAATGGCACCCTGATAGAAAGTATCTCCTGTCCACAGCAGTCCATTTTCTTTATCCCATAAACCAATAGCATCGGGCGTATGGCCAGGGATGCTGATCACCTCTAATAATCTATTTCCAAGATTGATTTGATAACCTTCCGATACATTCTCGTCAATTTCATATGCGGGTATATGATGCCTGGATGAGTCAACTCCAGTTGGCAATGGCTTGCACAAGGCCGCAGGAGAAACTTCCTCAGCTACGCGCTCATGCGGCAATCCTTTCATTCGCTTTTTAGTGAACTCAGTATCCATGCCATAAATGAATTCGAATGCTGAGTTGCCCCCAACATGATCGTAGTGGGAGTGTGAGTTGAGCACCCTAATGGGTAACGATGTGATTTGATTGATTACCTGTTTGATGTTACCAATGCCATTTCCAGTATCAAACAACAATGCAAATTCACTACCAATAATCAAATAAGAAATCACTTCCTGCCACTGATAAGGTTCGTATATGGCATAAATACTGTCCTGAACCTTATATACCTCAAACCAATAATTGGAATACTCAGTTATCGTGAGTCTCCTGTTTGCTTCCCTGGGCAGCTGTTTGCACCAGGTGGGCTGGTCAGATCCAGAATTCCCACAGTTTTGAATTACTAAAGTGCTGAACAAAAAGATAATTGAAATAGCCCAACGAGTCATTTTTCTTACATTTATTCTCATAAAGTTAGTATATCGCTGTGAAGAAGAAAGAGTGTCCGTCCTGCGCCATGGAAGTAAATACCACAGAAAGAGTGTGTCCCATTTGTGGCTATGAATTTGCAGAATACAGCAGCGGATTCAAATGGATTGCCATTCTGCTAATCATTCTATTCATTCTTTATTTTATTTTCTAAAGATGAAATTTTTCCTCTTTATAATAATACTTGTCTGTTTGGTCAACACCTTACAAGCCCAAACCACATCATCACCTCAATTGCAGTTCATTAAGTCAGTAAAGCAAAAAGGGCCTGTTGCCTACCGCGACCCATTTGGATCTATTTCTCCGGACGGAAAATTATTTGCCTACTCCGATCGCAAACAAATCATTGTCCAACAAATAGTGGGAGGTGCCACTTTTGAATTAGAAAAACATGGATCTTTTGTAATTGCCTTAACCTGGCTGCCAGGCAGTCAGCATATCGTCACCTATGAAATTGGCGGAGAAAAGTATTATTGGTATATCTATGACCTTGCCACAAAACGAGGAAAACCCCTTTGGATGAACAAAAATGAATTTCAAGATGGCCCCATAACCATTGACCGATCAGAACTTCGTGACCTCAGCTGGTCTGCTGAAGGCCATCAGGTAGCTGGCATTTCAAGGAAAAATGGCAAAGTACAATTGTGGATAATGGATGCAAATGGGGGCAATGAAAAAATAGCTGTAGAAAAAGAGTTGATTGAATCTGTATGGTGGAACCCGGCCGTTCATTCTTTTGGGGGTATTGTCGAGGAAAATAAACAACGGTTTATTCACATGAACCTAACTGATTTAAATTCTGAAAGAATTAAAACAGAAAGTTATGGTCCCATCGCTTTTTCACACGATGGAAAATTTTTGTATTTCAGTCAGGCCAATGAAAATAAAGTGGTTGACTTGCAGCAATATAATTTACAAACAAAATCCAAAATACAATTGACCAGTTTTTCGAGAGACAGCTATGCACCTTCCATAGCAAAGGACGGATCAGTCTTGTTTAGGCTTCAGGATTATCGCGTTTTTATTGCTGCCGTAAATGGTGATGGAGGTGAGTCCAAGCCAGTGACAACGTTTATGTCTGAAATATCACATTGGCATCCCAATGGAAAGCTTCTGTCTTTTACATATGGCAACTGGCGCAGGGTAATGGACGACATGAAATATCCACACATCGCACAGGATATTGGTTACATCAATTTTGATATGAATAGGCCTGCCAACAAACCCGATGTAATTGTCCGAGCCTCCTACTCAGAAGATCAGGGTATGTGCTGGTCACCCAACAACAAATGGATCGCTTTCCACACCCATGCGGATGGTACCGATGATATTTGGATTCAGCCCAACAATGAAGCTACCAAAGGCAAGCCGCTATCAACAGGTGGCCATGAGACAGGCTGGCCGCGCTGGTCGCCAGACGGCAAATGGATCGCATCCAATACGGCACACGACTCAGACCGGATCAATAAACTATTTATTATTGGCATCGATCAGGAAACAGGTGAACCTACAAGCAAAGCAATTGAAATACTGCCTCCCGGGCTTGAAGAAGGAAGCATTACCGATTCGCAATGGATGAAAGACAGCAAATCACTGGTAGTGGAATATGTAGTAAACCCGGAGATCAAAGAAATCCACCTGGTTCCGATTGACAGAACTAAAGGAAAGAAGATTCACTCTTTCAAAAGTGACCAGCTTTATTCAGGTATTGCCTTATCTTACGATCAACAATGGGTGGCTTACATTGCCCCCGATACAAAAGGAAATTTTCAGTTGTTTAAAGTTGGTATCGATAATGGGGAAGTTAAGCAAGTAACTTTTGATGCTACCGACAAGGCGCATCCAGCCGCCTCGCCCACCGAAAATATTTTCTCTTTTACGGTATTTAATTTTGAGTCAATCTTTTGGCTGATAAAACCTTAATTGGATTCTGTTTTATATTTCTTTTGCGTACCCAAATACCAATCATCTTTCTCACCATCTTCATCCCAGTCTACCCAACATCCAAACGTAACGATATCATCTTTGATGCTGTAAATACATGCTGTTGAGTCACTAAAAGGTGCAGTAGTAATCATCAATACTTTTTCTGTCGTAGCCGTCCATGTTCCATGAGGATTGAGGACCAAGCTGTCTTGTAAGTTGTAATGTGCCGAGTTGAAGGTTCTGTCTTTATTGAAGAAGGTTTGAAAAGGTCGGATTTGCAATTCACTTTCCCAGGTTGACTCATTCACTTCGAAAATGCTGGTAGGTTCGCCATGCTTTTTATCCAATTCGACTTTCAAGGTGAGATTTCTCCATTCCCCATATAGTGAATTATCAGTTGTCGTGTTATCACTTGTTGTAGCTTGACAGCCTGCTACCCAAATCAACATCAATATTGAAACTATTCTCATGGTATCCGTTTAACCTGCTTTAGTGCGATGTTTTTGTCAGTAATGAAACCGCCCCGATCTTTAGAAAGTGGATCAGCTGACTCGTTAACTATACTTTACATAAAACTAAACGTGCTGATCAATGAGTACCGGGTTCCCATCCGGGTCAACCAAAGTAATGTTTGCCGGACCTGAAGAGTTTTGATCTGCTTCCGTGGTAAGTTGAACTCCTTTTTCTTTCAGAGACTTTTGAATATCCCTTACATCCTTGAACGAACTCAGCTGATTGGCACTTTCATCCCACCCTGGATTGAAGGTTAAGATATTCTTTTCAAACATGCCCTGAAACAAGCCGATCAGCGCATTCCCATTCTTCATAATCAGGTAATTTCTTTCCATCACTCCTGCAAATACAGAAAATCCGAGGTTTTCATAAAATTTTTTCGAAGCCTCCAAGTCCTTGACATTAAGGCTAACTGAAAATGCACCTAATTCCATTTTATTAAATTTTTAATCATTGAAAATAAAAAAACCATATCCACCCGGGTCACGAATAATTACGTTGTCTACCTCTCCTTTATCGCTGAAGTGAGTAATCTCTTCGGCAATGGGGATTTTTAGCCCCCTGATTTTCTTTATGACCTTGGGATTGTTCTCTTTGCCATTAAAATAAGTCAAAGAGGGATTGAAAAATAAGTGCGGACACATCAACGGGTTCATAATATTAACTCCCAAATCATCCTCATTGGTACAAGCCACCCAACCTTGCTCTGGAGATCCACTCGTTTTAAAACCCAGGGCCTTCCATATTTCAACAGACTTCTTAATATCCGTAGATTCAATACTAAGACCAACATAATTACCTAAAACGCTATACGATTCTTTGGGTTTGAATTTCAGTTTCAATTCTCCTTCTATTAAATAAATCCATACCCCACTGGGATCGCCCAACACATACCCATTTTTAGTTTGGTGCACAGCTGTCAATTTTCTTAGCTTAGACACTTCTTTCGTCCATTTGGACTTGAAAAGTTTTACTCCCGCCCTGGCAAAACGTTCTGGGTTAATTTCAATAACGGCCTTTCCATCAGTAACGATTGTCTTTTCTTTGGCAGTCACAATATTGAAACCCAACTTTTTATAAAAAGTAATGCTGTTCTCTAATTTATTGGTTGGTGTATGAATGAGGGATTGCATGGCTATTAATTTTTAGTATAATATATTTCCAATTCAACTGGCGGTATTAACAGAGGTCGAATTCCTTTTAAGAATAAAAGCGGATATCAATGTAATAATGAGACCCACCGGAATAATTTCCATCAAGGTCATCCCAAAGCGGATTATCGGATTCTTGTACATTTCTGCCATCTCGCTCATACTGGCTTTCATTTCCTCTATCTCCTCAACTGAAGCGCCCTCGCTTTGCATTTGCTCCAGGTATCGGGCGGTATATTGCTCCATAAAATCACCAGATGAGGTGGCCATGTACACTTCCCAACTTGATGCGTAAATAATAGAAGCCACGGCAGCAATCAAAATGCCTACCTGAAATGCTTTTCCAAATGAAAGCATGCCACCATTGTGATTATCCCGGTATGATTTTACACCAAAAAAAATCATGGATAAGGCAATCGCCATGGTGGTATAGCCAAATAGCTGCCCATTCTCAAAACTGATAATTCCCTTATCCATCAATGGCATGGACAATAGCATTAGCGTGGCCACAATCAAGCCAGCGATTAGTCCGAAGGTTAAAACGACTTTTCTCATGGGTTTAATTTTTTGTTAATTATGCCCAAATGTGCTGAAACTTATGGGCTTACGACTCATACTTTCGGGTGAAATAACATATCAATGCGATAATCACCCAAAAGAACTAGGGAATTAAGCTTAGCTCTTTGGCCTTTTGAATCGCCTGCGTTCTTCTGTTCACTTCAAGCTTGCTAAACAAATTGGCTGAATGGGTCTTTACCGTATTTAGAGAGACAAATAGTTTGTCCGCAATCTCCTGATTGGCTAAACCCTGCGCCATCAGTTCCAATACTTCTAATTCCCGTTTACTGATTCCACGATGTTCCTGTTCTCTCTGGTTAAATGTAAACGCTCCGCGAACAACAATGACTTTCTTCCTCGTTAGTTTGAGTCCCACCCAAATCCCAAGTGCGGTGAAAAAAATAGCCACGAGCCCAACATAGAATTCAATGGATAGTCTTTTAACATAAAAATTATACTCCGTCACCCTGAGGACAACCAATAATAACGCCAGCAGGACACCGTAAAGAAAAACCGTTTTTTTCATGAATCCTTAAAATACAAAATGATGCCAACAAATTAATTCTACACAATCCTTCCAGCCAGCATAATGTTTCAAATGCCTAAATAAACAATTACATTGAAGTCAATTCATTTCAAAAAGGATCCTCAAATGCAGGTAAAGAAATCTCCCAAGAATTATGATGCCATCATCATTGGCTCCGGTGCCGGAGGTGGCATGGCAGCGTTTATGCTATCACGGGCTGGACTAAAAATCGCCTTATTAGAGGCAGGGCCTATGTACGACCCTACCAAAAATGTAACCCAACTGAAGTGGCCCTGGGAATCGGCACGCAGGGGAGCAAGTACAGAATTCAGACCATTTGGAGATTTTGATGCTTCTTATGGCGGATGGACATTGGAAGGCGAGCCTTATACACAAAAAGACGGAACGAAATTCGAATGGTGGCGGTCGCGAATGCTTGGGGGTAGAACAAACCACTGGGGAAGAATCTCATTGCGCTTTGGTCCTAATGATTTCAAGCACAAAAGTATTGACGGCCTCGGAGATGATTGGCCCATTGGGTACAATGACGTTGCTCCCTACTACGATCGACTCGACCGACTGGTGGGCGTATTCGGTTCGATTGAGAACTTACCCAACGAACCTGACGGTATCTTCCTGCCGCCTCCTAAGCCACGTCTTCACGAGATGTTTATTAAGGAAGCCGGGAATTCGCTAAAAATTCCTGTCATCCCTTCAAGACTTTCTATTTTAACAAGGCCACTCCCAAACAATAAAAAGAGGGGTGCATGCTTCTTTTGTTCACAGTGCAATCGTGGCTGCACCGTTTATGGTGACTTTTCATCTTCTTCTGTACTTGTAAATCCAGCTCTGGAAACTGGCAATGTTGACTTAATTACCATGGCCATGGCCAGAGAGGTGGTGACCGATAGCAGTGGCAGGCCAACTGGAGTTTCTTATGTCAACAAAGAAGACATGCAAGAGTACCTCATTAATGGTAAGGTGATCATTTTAGCTGCGAGTGCATGTGAGTCTGCCCGACTTTTGCTGAATTCAAAATCAACCATGCATCCTAATGGATTGGCAAACTCCAGCAACTTGGTTGGTAAATACCTTCATGACAGCACAGGCGCATCCATGGGTGGCTTCCTGCCTAAACTGGTGGGAAGAAAACGCTACAATGAAGATGGAGTGGGCGGCATGCACGTATATACTCCCTGGTGGCTCGACAATAAAAAATTGGATTTCCCGAGAGGATACCATATCGAATATTGGGGAGGCATGGGCATGCCTGGCTACGGTTTTGGTTTTGGCATGCAAAACCTGAATGGCAAGTATCCCGGAAGAAATGGCGAGGCCAAAGCAGCCGGTGGCTATGGTGCATCACTGAAAGATGACTACCGATATTTCTACGGTGCCTCATTTGGCATGGCTGGTCGTGGGGAAGCCATTGCCCGAGAAGATAACTATTGTGAAATCGATCCCAATACCGTTGATAAGTTTGGAATTCCAGTCCTGCGTTTCCATTATAAATGGAGTGACTATGAAATCAAACAGGCAAAGCACATGAAAGAAACATTTGCCGAAATTATAGACAGGATGGGTGGCGTGGTTACCTGGGGTAAGTCAGGACCGGAGAACAACTACGGATTAGAGAATCCCGGGAATATTATTCACGAGGTGGGTACAACCCGGATGGGTAACGATCCAAAAAGATCGGTGCTGAATAAATATAATCAGGCGCACGATGCGAATAATCTTTTTGTGGTTGATGGTGGTTCATTTGTATCACAGGCGGACAAGAACCCGACATGGACGATCTTGGCATTGGCCATCCGCGCATCAGAGTACATTGTAGATGAATTAAAAAAACAAAATATCTAAATCTTAAAGTCAAAGAATCATAAATCATAAATTGATTATGGACAGAAGAAAATATTTAAAGGCCATGGCGGTAGGTACGATTGCCACAAGCGTGCTGCTTGATTCATGTTCAGTGCCAGAAACGAAACCGACACAGGCAGCAGGACCTCCACCATTGGATCGTCAGCCGATAGAAAAGGAAAGAGAAGCCAAACTCAAAGCCGAGCAATTTTTCGATCCGCACGAAATGGCAACCATCACCGTTTTGGCAGACATCATCATTCCCAGAGATGAAACTTCGGGCAGTGCTTCCGATGCCAAGGTGCCTGACTTCATTGAATTTATGGTAAAAGACAGACCCGCACATCAAGTACCCATGCGTGGCGGACTCAAATGGCTGGATGTGCAAACCAACAAGCGCTTCAACAAAACATTTGTGGACTGCAGTTCGACTGAACAAATTGAGATAGTAGATGATATTGCTTTCCCGGAAAAAGCCAAACCAGGTATGGAACAGGGAGTAGCATTCTTTAATCTGATACGCGACCTGACCGCCACCGGATTCTTTACCAGCGAGATGGGCATCAAAGACTTAGGGTATATGGGCAACCGACCCAACCAATGGGATGGTGTTCCCCAGGAAGTGCTGGATCAATATGGATTGAAATACGATGAGCGAACACTGAATGAAAGCGTGAAGTTTGATAGTTAAAAATAATAAAAGGAGATAAGGTGAAACTAACTGCATCTGTCCTGGCTCTTTTTACCATCATCACTTTTCAGGCAGCCGGTCAAGATGACTCGACTTCACTAAAGTCTCGATATGAAATGGAAACAATCTACTTGATTCAAAACGGTTACATAAAAAATGATATAAAGTATCGACTCAAAAACATTTCCGAGGAATTTCAGAATGGCACTGAGAGTTTTCAACAATTTCAAATATTTAAATCCGATAATCGCAACTACAGAAATTTCCTTTATCCTGGGATTCTATTATATATCTCGGGACTAATTGTACTTAATCAAAATTATGACGCTGGGCTTGGTCTGCTAACTGGCTCTGTAGTGTTTTCAACTATTACCTTGCATTTTGCTATAAGGGCAGACAAAAATTTAAAAAAAGCAGTTTGGCTCCGGAACCGCGATATATTATTTAAGTGAGCATGTATTCAACTCACCACTTGTCGCTGCTCTCCCAATCCTTCAATACCCAACTCCACCACATCACCTCGTTTTAAGTATTGAGGTGGATGGAAACTGTGACCCACGCCAGAAGGAGTACCGGTAGATATCACATCACCCGGCAACAACGTCATAAACTGACTGATGTAATGAATGAGAAAGGGCACCTCAAAAATCATGTCATCGGAATTGTTGTCCTGCATCATTTGGCCGTTTACTTTCAGCCACATGTGCAAATTGTTGAAATCGGCAACTTCATCCTTGGTGACCAGATACGGCCCCATCGGTGAAAAGGTATCTGCTCCTTTCCCTTTAGTCCATTGGCCGTTGCGTTCCAGTTGCCACTCACGTTCGCTATAATCATTGTGCACACAAAAGCCGGCCACGTAATCCATGGCATCTTTTTCATCCACATAACTGGCTTTCTTACCCACAATTACGGCCAGTTCTATTTCCCAATCTGTTTTCTTGCTGGTACGCGGCAGAATGAGTCCATCATGTGGTCCGGTTAGGGCCGATGTTGATTTGTGAAAAATAATGGGCTCTGGAGGCAATGGCATCTTCGTCTCGAATGCGTGCTTGGTATAATTCAGGCCAATACACAAAATCTTTGAAGGACGTTGAAAGCACTGACCCAGACGTGTTCCTTCCTTAACAAGGGGAAGGTTTCTATTTTTAGAAAGCCATGCTTCCAGTCGTGTCAATCCATCGGACTCAAAAAAAGATTCGCCATAGTCTTCACCAAAAGCAGACGCATCATATTGTTTTCCATCAATCAATACACCGGGTTTCTCTTTACCCTTTTCACCAAAACGGAATAATTTCATAATATTTTTATTATACTGTTTTTTGTATTATGCCTTAACGTCTTTGCGGTTAGTTCTTTTACCGCGGAGGCACTAAGACGCAAAGTTGATTACCCAGCCCAACCTTCTCTGTC
>CAYNCP010000085.1:6764-14078 GCA_964395905.1 uncultured Ohtaekwangia sp. | reverse complement strand
ACTTGGGCGCATCTGCTAGCAGCATCAGGTTATTTTCCTGCTTGTACAGTTTAAGTTTTCGGGTGATGTCAGCAATCAAGCCAAAGGCATAAAAGTTTTTGAGTACTTGTAATATGGAATTGTACCTGGGTCCTTCTTTTAAGTCGTACGCCACCATTTGCTTGAGTAGCGGGATCAACTTGTTGTCGGCCAGCTCCACCAGGGCCTGGTAGTTCCGGCTTTTCTTTGCCGGCCAGTTCTTACCGGTAATCAATGCAGACTCGAATCGTGTAGCACCTTTCCAGTATCTTCCTTTGGAGAACTCCACAAAATATTTGTAAGCTGTGCCCTGGTCGCGGTAATTAAAGTCGTCCACTGTTATGCCGTTTGCCTCCAGGATGCTGAGCGCCTCGAGTGCAAGCTCCTTCATGTGCTGCTCATAGGCGCGCATTTCCTGCTGCAAGGTTTTCATGGTTTGCGCATACGGATGCGCTTCACCGGTGGGCTTTTCCAGTTTGTCTTCGATGGCCTGGAACGCTTCATTGAATATTTCCCTGGCAAATCCATTCAATGCAGCCACGATGTTCCAGTTCTCCCCTTCCATCAGCCTGTCGCGCGAAAACTCCACCACCCAATCGGTAAGCTGTTTGTTGGTGCCCAGTTCATCCATCAGTTCGTTCACCACTTCTTTCAGCACCAGTTCGTTTTCCACTTCCAGCCTGAAGTTTCCCAGCAGGCCGGCCTCGCGGGTAAACGAGCGGATCACTTTCTGAAAAAATGCATCGATGGTGCTGATGGCAAACTGCGAATACTGGTGGAGTATGGCAGACTGCACTGATTTACTCCGCTTGCGCAATTCTTCCGATGAAAATCCCAGTGCTGATTCGAGTTCGGCAGCCAGGTTGTTTTCCAGTCCGTTGGCAAAGTCATTCAGGTACCGGAGTATCCGCTCCTTCATTTCCTGGGTAGCCTTATTGGTAAAGGTGACCGCCAGTATGTGTTTAAAGTAGTCGGTTCTTGATTGTAGGGCAAGCTTGAGGTACTCCCGGGCGAGGGTGCGCGTTTTACCCGAACCAGCCGAGGAGCGATAAATGTGAAATGGTTTTTCCAGCGTTAGCGAATTATTTGTGACGGGTATTGATTCAGAAATATAGGAAGAACCAATTGCCGATAAAAGCACTTTGAAATTGTAAGATAGATAGTTTGTCGAATGAATTGCATAAATTGAGAATATTCATATTATGGTGAAGCTGACTACCATCTGGAATCATTTCGCGTACTCATTTCCAATACAGTTGTTGCTCAACAACTTTAAGCGCAACCACGTACTCTTGCTTTGCTGGATCCTTCTCATCGCCATGATTACGGGCAACTTTGGCAAGTACCTTGGCATTCCCTACCTGTTCCTGGACCCGGAATACCTCAATGAAGTAAACTTCATGAGCTTTTTCATTATAGGTGCCGTGTTGGCAGGCTTTACCGTGGCGTTCCACATCACCTGTTACATTACCGATGGGCACCGGTTTTCATTTGTGGGTGCTTTGAGCAAACCCTTCACCAAGTTCGCCCTCAACAACAGCATTCTGCCGGTGTTGTTTCTCGCTATCTACATCCAGCAAATCATACAGTTTCAGATTAACAATCAATACTGTACGCCCGAGGATTTGTTGCTCAACTTGCTGGGACTCCTCTCCGGTTTTGTTGCGTTCACCTTGCTCTACTTCCTGTATTTCTGGTTTACCAACAAGGACATCTTTAAATACATGGTGTGCCGGCTCGATGAAAAGATCAAGCAAAACGTGCGCGTGACCCGGGCCAGCGCCATGAGAAAACTGGACATTGCCCGCAAAAAGCAAGTGCGTGTTGACACTTACTTTGATTATAACCTTCGGTTTAAAAAAGTAGATGATCACAAAGATTTTTACGATCGGCAAAGCATCGTACAGGTATTTGATCAAAATCATTTTAATCTCGTAGTGATCGAGTTGCTCATTTTCGCACTCGTGCTGGTTCTTGGGGTGTTCAAGGATGAACCTGTTTTTCAACTTCCAGCTGCAGCCAGCTTCACCATTTTGTTGACCATACTGGTGATGCTGTCGGGTGCATTTTCTTATTGGTTTGGCTCGTGGTCTGGCACAGCCAGTCTCATTGTCTTCCTGATATTCAACTACCTGGCCGGTCAGGATTTTTTTTCAAAGCCTGAGAAAGCGTTTGGCTTAAATTACACCGTTGCCCCTGCTGCTTATACCGTAAGCAACCTGCAGGCTTTGGCTTCCCCGGAAAAGATCAGAGAAGACAAGGAGCACACCTTGCAGATTCTTGACAACTGGCGTAAAAAATTTCCTGAAGACAAAAACCCCAAAATGGTATTCGTTACCGTAAGTGGAGGGGGAAAGCGTGCCGCACTCTGGGCGATGACGGCCCTGCAAACTACAGATAGTTTGACTCATGGTGCACTGATGGAGCACACCGCGCTCATCACAGGCGCTTCCGGTGGTTTAATCGGAGCCAGCTTTTACCGGGAACTGAAACTGAGGAAAAAAATGGGTGAGCCCGTTGATCCCAACGCGGTGGAACACCGTGTTAGTGTCTCCACAGATAATCTCAATCCGCTGATCTTTAGTTTTCTGGCCAACGGAGTTTTTGTGGGGTTCACCAAGTTTGAATATGCCGGACAGAACTATGTGAAGGACCGGGCCTTTACTTTTGAAAAGGAGTTGGATGAGATTACCAACCACATGATGGACAAAACCATCAGCGCTTATCGTGAGCCGGAGTTTAAATCCATCATCCCAATGATTATTCTCACCCCTATCATCACCAACGATGGACGAAAACTCAATATCTCTCCCCAATCGGTGAGCTACCTCAATGCCGAGGTGTTAAGTATTCCGGATTATTCGGACCATAAAATTGGTGGGGTTGACTTCAACAGGCTGTTTGCCGAACACCTCAGTGACAGTCTGAGGTTCCTATCTGCGCTGCGGATGAGCGCCACGTTTCCCTACATTACCCCCAACACCACACTGCCTACAGAACCCACCATAGAAATCATGGACGCTGGGGTCTCCGATAATTTTGGTTTGTCCACCACTGCCCGTTTCATGTATGCCTTCCGGGATTGGATCAATGAAAATACCGATGGTGTGATTCTGCTTTCCATCCGTGACTCGCCCAAGCTCGGTCCTATTCCCCCACAGCTGGGACAAACGATAATTGATAACATCACCCAGCCGATCAGCAACGTGTACAACAACCTTGAAAATTTTCAGGACATCAACAACGATGCGTTGATCGGGCAGGCCACCTCGTGGCTTACCAAACCGTTGGAGCGCATAGAACTGCAATATCAATCTGACGAAAGCTACCTGCCCATCCTACAAAAAATGGACAGCATCAGGCAAAACAACGCCAGGGCCTCCCTCAGCTGGCGCCTTACCATGCGTGAAAAACAAAACGTGATGAATAACATTCATTCTCAACGAAATCGGGCTGAGTTGGAGAAGTTGTTGAATCAGTTATCAGTGAGCGGTAATCAGTAGTCGGTAGTCGGTAAATCGGTAATCGGTATTCAGTAATCAGTAATCGGTAGTCGGTAGTCGGTAGTCAGTGATCGGTAGTCGGTAGTCGGTAGTCAGTGATCGGTAGTCGGTAGTCGGTAGTCAGTGATCGGTAGTCGGTAGTCGGTAGTCGGTATTCGGTATTCGGTAGTCGGTGATCGGTAATCAATTGATTCGTTAATCTTGGTTTCGGCAAAAAGTTGCTGATTTACTGATCATGGCGCCAATCATCTTACCGAGGGAAGCGTACTCCAAAAGTAATTTCTCTGATTCTTCATCCGAAAGATAAAGACAATCCAAAGCTGTCTCGATCCAATGTTGCGTTTCCTGCTGCTCTCCATCAGCATCTGTAAGCTTGCTCACAAAATGCTTCTCATACTTCCTTTTAGCCCAAGCTTCGGCTATTTGAGCACCCACAGAACGGGAGGATCTTCTAATTTGATCAGTAAGAGAATACATTTCCTCTTTGGGAAATTTTTTTGACACTTCGAAGATATCTTTCGAAAGCTGTCTTGCAAGTTTATAAACCTCAAGATCCCTAAAGCTTTTAACATATTCCATATCAAAACCGATTTGTTAATTACTGGTCGACCGATTACAGACCCACCGATTACTGACCCACCGATTACCAACCTACCGGTTCCCTCCCTTCAACACCACCCCACTTCTCGCCCCAGTATGCTTGCCGTCATCGATCACTACTTGTCCATTGACAATGACATATTTAAACCCCTTGGAATAGGCGTGAGGATTTTCAAACGTAGCCATGTCTATGACTTCTGCTTCATCAAACACGACCACATCTGCCGCAAAACCTTCTCGCAGTAACCCACGATCCTTGAACTTAAATTTTTGCGCTGGCAAAGAGGTCATTTTGCGAATCGCCTCCTCGAGTGTCATTACCTTTCTTTCACGTACATACCTGCCTAACACCCTGGCGTTGGTACCATAGGCTCTCGGGTGCGGCATGTTTTTTCCGAATTCAACGATACCCGCATCTGATGCCGTCATGGCAAAAGGATATTTCATGATACGCTCAACATCCTCTTCGTTCATGCTGAAGTAGACCATCTGGACCCTGCCGCTTTTGATTAGTTCCAAAATGGTCTCAGCCTCCTCCTCTGCCTTGGATTTCTTCCCTCTTAATTTGTTTACATCCGAAATGCTTTTTCCATTATAGGAATCATCCGGGCCATAGCGGGCAATCACTGCATAGCTATAATCTTTCAGTTGCTTACGCTTTAGACTTTCCAGCATTTCTTTTTTAATCTGCGTTCTTATTGAGGGGTCGTCCAACCGGATGTACAATGAATCACGTCCTCCACTAAATGCCCACTCGGGTACAGTGGTATCAAGTGTGGTGCTACTGGCAATGTAAGGATACTGATCTATGGTAACATCAATACCCTCCCTGCGCGCAGCTTCAACCTGAGCTACTGTATTTACAGACCTTCCCCAGTTGGTTTTATAAGTAACTTTAAAGTGAGATATCTCCACCGGCATTTCTGCCTGTCTTCCGATATTTACCGCCTCCTCAATGGCTTCAGTTACACGATCTCCTTCATTGCGTATGTGTGAGGCATAAACTCCGCCATACTTGGAAGCTGCCTTTCCCAGCCCAATGACCTCAGGCGTTTTTGAATAAGTGCCCGGTACATAAATCAATCCGGTGGACAGTCCCACCGCACCCGCTTTCATCGCCTGCTCTACCAACATTTCCATTTCTTGCTGTTCTTCAGCCGTTGGATCACGCTGGGCATCTCCCATCACCGTTCGTCTCACGGTATTATGTCCAATTAGCGATGCCACATTTACAGACATGCCGATGCTATCCAGCCGATGAAAATAGGATGGTATGTCCACATTAGAACCTCCACAGTTGCCCGTCACCAAAGAAGTAACGCCATCATAAATAAAATTGTCCGCGGTGGGTACCTCCCACTCATCACCTTCAATGTGGGCATGTACGTCTATGAAGCCTGGTGCCACAAACAGTCCTTTGGCATCTATTACTTTAACTGCTTTTGCATCTTCCAACCGGCCCATGGCGTAAATCCTGCCGTTCCAGATCCCCACGTCTCCGTAATACCAGCTGTTGCCGGTACCGTCAACGATTTTTCCGTTTTTGATCAGCACATCAAAGTGCTGCGAAAAAGCAGTGATGGAAGTACACCATGCGGATAGTAAGATGAGTATTTTCATAATTGAAGTAGATTAATCAACGAATATTCAAAATTATTTTTATGCCGGAAACACCAGAAGGATAAGCGGTAATCTTGTTATAACTTGTTGCCAAGAATGGCATACGCAAAAAAAATCCTGACCTTCTTAAAAGGACTTCATATCACTGAAAAACTTCCAGCTGGTGTGCAGGCCATGAATCCCTATCAAAATGAAGAAACGTTTCGGCTTTGCCGGCAATTCTATACCAAATATTACAATGACATTTATCCCCGTACCATCATTCTGGGCATCAATCCCGGGAGATTTGGTGCTGGTCTGACAGGCATTCCCTTCACCGACCCGATGAAGCTGGAAGATGAATGCGGTATTAAAAACATCTTCCCTAAAAAAAGGGAACTATCGGCAGATTTTATTTACCAGATGATACATGCATTTGGCGGAAAACAGAAATTCTACGCTCAATTCTATTTTGGTTCGGTAAGCCCGCTGGGCTTTGTCAAGGGAGGTAAGAATCTGAATTATTACGATGACCCGAAATTGCAGAAGGCGGTGCTTCCATTTATTCTAAAAGCGCTACGTGACCAGGTGGCCTTTGGACTGAACACAGAAGTGGCGTATTGTCTGGGCGAAGGGATGAACTACGCCTTCCTGTCAAAGCTCAATGAACAGCACGGTTTCTTTAAGCGATTGATTCCCCTTTCACATCCGCGTTTCATCATGCAGTACAAAAGGAAGCAAATCGATTATTACCTCAACGACTATCTTTCCAAACTCAGCGAACCCCACTCATTCATACCTTAAGGCATTCACAGGATTAGTGCGAGCTGCCCTTACGGTTTGGAAAGTAACGGTAACGAGAGAAATGATCAGCACCATGACTCCTGAAACCAAAAATATCCAGGGCGAGATGGTCGTTTGATATGGGAAAGAACTTATCCAATTGCCCATGCCAAAGTAAATTAACGGCACCGCTATGAGAATAGATAATGCGATCAGCCGCAAATACTCCATGGAGAGCAACGTAAATATTTTGCCTTCACTGGACCCCAACACTTTTCGTATGCCTATTTCTTTGGTTCGTTGCGTGGCGGTGTAGGCCGACAATCCAAACAGGCCAAGACAACCGACAATGACGGCAAATGATGCAAACGTGGTGAACAACCGCCCAAACTGTCTTTCATTCTCATACTGCTGATTGAAATAATCATCCAGAAAAAAGTAAGCGAAAGGATTTCCGGGAAAGGCCTTCAACCAGGCTTGTCGCACATGTTCAATGGATTGGGACAAGTTGTTGGTGTTCATACGCATGGAATAGAATTCTCCTCCATACTTCGTACAATAAAAAACAGTGGGATCCAGCGCTGATTTGAGTGACACCTGGTGGTAATCATTCACCACGCCCACGATGATCGGGTTCCAGCCGAATGCGGTAATGGCAATGGTTTGACCGATCGCTTCTTCTGGCTGTTCAAATCCCATGAGCCGGGCAGCAGATTCCGTAATGACCACGCTGGTATCCTGATCGGAAGGATATTCCTCAGAAAAAACTCTCCCGGCCAACAGTTTCATCTTGAAAACTTCCATGAACTCA
>CAYNCP010000085.1:0-6754 GCA_964395905.1 uncultured Ohtaekwangia sp. | reverse complement strand
ATGCTGTTGAATCTCACAGTAACGGATTGATCATCGGGAGCGCCATATTTTTTTACCACTGCTTTGTACTCCCTTTGCTTTCCCGGTACAGTTACTGATGCGGAAACTGAAGTGATGAAGGGATTTTTCTTTATTTCATTTCTGAATACATCAATGGCAGAATTGAATGAGTTCCTGTCAAGGGGAGTAATGCCAGGTCGTTCCACCACCATCACCTGATCAATGTTCATCCCAATGTCACGGCTCATCATAAAATGGAGTTGCTTGTACACTATAAAGGTACCTGCAATCAACGCCACTGAAGCTGTGAATTGAACCACAACCAACGCCTTTCTAAGCATTGAACCGCTCAGGCTGTTCTTCAATTTTCCCTTAAGTACAACCACGGGTTTAAAGGAAGATAGCACCAGTGCCGGATAAAAACCGGAAAGGATGGTTCCCATAAGCCAAAGTCCAAAACACAATACCAGAAACCAGGGCTGTATCAGATAACTAAGATTAATCGCCAGGCCAGAGATGGAATTAAAATAAGGCAAGGCAATGGCTACCCATCCCAGCGAAATGAAGATGGCAAGAAAATTAACCACTGCCGACTCTGAAAGAAACTGAACGATCAACTGCGCCTTGAAGGCACCCATCACTTTTCGCACTCCCACCTCCCGGGCGCGCTCCATGGCTTTCGCAGTCGATAAATTGATATAATTGATCCAGGCAATGATCATGACGAATATGCCGATGATGCCAAGAAACTTTACAATGCGCATATCACCGTTGGGTTCGGGCTCTTCAGCCAACTTGGATGTCAGGTGAATAGCTTTTAACGGTTGCAACGAAAGGATGTCTTGCTGATTGCGCTCGGCTAGTCCGGGTTTAAATTTATCCACTATGGAAGGGAACTTGGATTCCAGGACGCGAGGATCTGTGCCCGGTGCTACCTGTATAAAAGTGTACATGTCCTTGCGCTGCCAGCTCTGACCATATCTGCCGGGCGCCCACTCGCCACGACCGAATAATGTTTTGTATGAAAACAATACGTCATACTTCAAGTGGGTGTTGGGCGGCAAGTCCTTAAAAACCCCTGTAACTTTTACGAGTTCATTATTATTGTCGTCATCCTGCATCCGCAGTGACTTGCCAATCGGGTCCTCCTCACCAAAATACATGGTGGCATATTTTTGCGAAATGACTGCGGTATTAGGCTCACTTAAAGCCAACTCCGCATTGCCCGATATCATTTCATGACCCATCATAGGAAGAAAAGAAGAGTCTGCATAAAGGAAATGTCGATGCTTAAATGCAATGGGCTCGGGTTGTGCCTCTTCGTTGGTAATGATGAGGTTATTCTTATAACCTAAATTGTAGAGGCGCGCATATCCCGTAACCTCAGGTAACTCCTCAACAAGTGCCGGCCCCACACCCGGATAGTTCTCAGCACTGGATACCACCAACTCATTGTTCAGCAACACATCCAATTGAACTCTATATATATTATCTGCATTGTTGATGAAATCCTCATAACTGGTCTCAAACTTTACATATTGGGCAATGAGCAGAAAAACGGCCATCCCAATAGCCAGGCCCATAATATTCAGCGAAGAAAAGAACTTATTCTTGGTGAGGCTTCGAAGGGCAGATACCAATTGGTTGCGAATCATTGTAGGCTATTTTCAGTTTAAAGACTGTGCAATTAAAAAAAGGTTACAATTAATTATTACTTTGACGTAATCAACATGGCAAAGGTTGTCTCATCATTATTTTTTTTACGGCCGTAATGAATATCCAAAAAGAACTTCAACACACACTCCAACTCATTAAACTGGAACGGGAAGCAGATTTGGAGCAATACCGGCAAAAAGTGTTGTTGACTCCGCTGCATCGAAAAACCAAAGAAGGGATTTGCTGGTACCCGGTCAAACTCCGCAAAGACTACATCGGCACGGGGGAAAGATTGATTATAGAGGTGGAACGGACCACTGAGTTGGAGCAAAAACATGTTTTCCAAAGTGGTAAAATGGTAAGCGTGTTCAGCAACGCGCAACAAAAACCAGAGAAGCACAACATGAGTGGTGTAATTAATTATGTGCGGGACAATCAAATGATCATTACACTCAATGTAGATGAACTTCCAGAATGGATTGACGGTGGCCTGCTGGGCGTGGATGTCATGTTTGACGAGATGAGCTATCGCGAGATGGAGTACACCATGAAAAGAGTGATGAAGGCAGAAGACTCGCGGCTGGCGGAATTAAGGGATACCTTATTGGGGAAAGATAGAATTTCACAACATACTGTAAAGAACAGCATCACTCCGGATCATCTCAATGAAAGCCAGGCGGCAGCGTTGAGGCACATCATGAGATGTAAAGATGTAGGAATCATTCATGGACCTCCGGGCACGGGCAAAACAACCACGCTGGTGTATGCCATAGCTGAAACAGTAAAGCAAGAAAAACAAGTATTGGTATGTACGCCCAGCAACGCTTCCATCGACTTGTTGGTGGAAAAGCTTTCCGCACAAGGGCTTCGTGTTGTGCGCATCGGTCACCCGGCACGTGTTACAGAGCAGACCTTGAGCAAAACGCTGGATGCACACATTGCCATGCATCCGAATTACAAGGAGTTGCGTATGATGCGGAAAAAAATGGAGCAGCTCCGAACGCTGGCTGGCAAGTACAAAAGAAATTTTGGGTATAAAGAAAAGCAGGAGAGAAGAATGCTGAGGCAAGATGCGAATGCCCTCAAAGCAGATGCGGATGTACTTGAATTTTATATCATCAACGATATTTTGCAAAACAGTGATGTGATCACCTGTACGCTTGTTGGTGCTTCCCATCCAACGCTCCGGGACAGACGCTATCAAACGGTATTTATTGATGAAGCGGCACAGTCGCTGGAGCCTGCCTGCTGGATTCCCATCTGCAGGGCCGAACGCGTCATCTTTGCGGGAGATCATTGCCAATTGCCACCCACCATCAAATCAAGAGAAGCCGCCACTGCCGGGCTGGCCAAAACGCTTTTTGAAAAATGCATCGAGCGCCACCCCGAAGCAGCTTCCATGTTGCAGGTACAATACCGGATGCACGAAGACATCATGTCATTCCCATCCTCTTTTTTCTACGGCAATAAGTTGGTAGCTCATGATACCGTGAAGTTCCACCGCATTGCCCACCAGCCGCCCATCCAATTTATTGATACGGCAGGATGCGGATACTTCGAAAAACAGGACGCTGAAACCCTCAGCCGATACAATGAAGAGGAGGCTCGGTTGCTGATCACCTTGATTGAAAGTTTTATTGATACGGTAGGCCTGGAAGCCTGGATCACGAATGGCTATACAATAGGAGTCATTACCCCGTACAGTGCACAAGTAGATGTATTGCACAAGTTTGCCGAGCAATCTACTGCACTGAGTGAAATCGCTAATTCCATATCGATAAACACCGTTGATGCATTCCAGGGTCAAGAAAGGGATGTTATCGCCATTAGTTTTGTGCGTTCCAACGAGCAAGGGGAAATTGGTTTTCTTAATGACATCCGGAGAACCAATGTGGCGATGACTCGAGCCAGAAAGAAATTGATCATGGTTGGGGATAGTGGTACGTTAAGTGCCAATGACTTCTATGACAAACTGGTAGCCTATGTTCAGGAAAAGGCATACTATATCAGCGCTTTCGAAATTAATCAGAACTGATTTCTCCCCATTGGATTTCCGAACGTAAAATTCGTCTTGCATTAGGCCATCCTTCGGTGTAAGTTCCGGCATTAACCCTTACTTATGATTCCCTTTTCATTCCGAACATCCTGGTCCGATGCCATCACGCTCACCTTCTTCCTGCTTTTGTTTACGCAATGCACTCAGGAACGGGATGGGAAAATCTCTGCCAGCGATGTTAAAGGCGCCCAACGGCTTGTTGGTATTGAATTTTCAGACCAGGAAATAGATACGCTATTAAGTTACCTGGAAGAAAACAAGCATGGTTATGATTCCATGCGACTCTTCAAATTGGATTACGGTGTGGCACCTGCCATCTACTTTGATCCCAGGCCCGATAATTTTAGCCCGAGGTTGCGTTCAGGAGAATCCGACTGGAAACTTCCAAAAGATGTTGAACTTCAGGCAAATGAAGCAGACATTGCTTTCATGACTGTAGCCCAGTTGTCTCAATTGGTCAAGAACCAAAAGATTACCTCCACCAAATTGACGAACATTTATTTGTCCCGACTTAAAAAATACAACGATACCTTGCAAGCTACCATCGCCATCACTGAGGAACTCGCTTTGCAACAAGCCGCTAAAGCGGATGAAGAAATTAGAAGCGGGAAGTATAGGGGGCCGCTGCATGGCATCCCATATGGAATAAAAGATCTCTTTTCGGTACCTGGCTACAAGACCACATGGGGCGCGATGCCCTATAAAGACCAACAATTTGAAGAGAAAGCGGCCATCGTTCAAAAATTAGAAGATGCAGGCGCTGTGCTGGTAGCTAAACTTACTTCCGGAGCGCTTGCCCGGGGAGATGTTTGGTTTGGAGGTAAAACCAAAAACCCGTGGGATTTGAAGCAGGGCGCCAGTGGATCATCTGCCGGGTCAGGATCAGCAACAGCTGCCGGACTCGTTGGATTCTCTATAGGCACAGAAACGTTGGGCTCTATTATTTCTCCTTCCACCCGATGCGGTGTTACCGGTCTTCGTCCCACCTACGGTGCGGTGAGCCGGGCAGGCGGAATGAGTTTGTCGTGGACGATGGACAAAGTGGGCCCGATTTGCAGATCGGCACAGGATTGCGCTATTGTGTTTGGTGTCATCAAAGGCAGATCCAATCCTAAAGAAGCAGATCATGTAGTAGTGGACTATCCATGGGCATTCAATCCACCACAAAACCTAACCGGCTATAAGATTGGCTATTTCAAAGAATTATTTGACAAGGACACCACAAAGGTGGGGAGCAACAACCAGGAAACGCTAGAGGTACTCAGAAAACTGGGAGCACAAATGGTGCCGCTCAACTTGCCGGATAGCATCCCGTTCGAGGTCTTTGACATCATATTAAGGGCCGAGGCAGGCGCCTTTTTTGATGACCTTGTTCGATCGCATGAAGACAGGACGATGGTGGAACAAGACAAAAGATCGCGTGCCAACTCGCTGCGACAATCGCGCTTCATTTCAGCTGTGGAGTACCTGCAAGCCAACCGTCACAGAAAAGTACTGCTTGAGAAATTTAACAAGGAAATCATGGCATTTGACTTTGTAGTGTCTCCCACGTACGGTCGCAATCTATCGCTCACTACCAACCTTACGGGGCACCCGGCCATCTCCATTCCAAACGGCTTCGACAAGTCAGGACATCCCACTTCGATTACCTTGATCGGTAATCTGTACGATGAAGGACCCCTCCTTGAGGCGGCTTACCTATTCCAACAATCGACTTCGCATGATGAAATGCATCCGAAGCTGTTTTTAATTAAATAATAATAGCATTTAATCTGTTAAGACATTTGCTTGCATAGGCATGCACTAAGTTTGGACTGATTTTGTAAATTAGCCACCCAACTTAAAATTTTAATTGCTGTGCGCACACCCTACCTTTTGCTTGCATCTGTTTTTGTTCTTTCATCTGCCTTTATTACAAATCCACCCATAGAAAAGTCGGTCATCAATAAAGACCTGCCTTATTTACTGGAGTTCTACAAAACCAGACACAAAAACCCGGAAATATCGCTTCAGGAAAAAGAGACCTCAAAGGTGCTTGCCAGTGAGATTAGAAAGATTGGCTTTGAGGTAACAGCAAATTTTGGTGGCTACGGCATCGTGGGTGTTTTCAAAAACGGAAACGGACCCACCATCCTCTATCGCACCGATATGGACGCGTTGCCCATGTATGAAAAAACTGAGTTGGAATATCAAAGCCAGCTTAAAGCAAGTTTGAATGGAGAAGAGGTTGGAACCATGCACTCCTGTGGTCACGACATTCATATGACCACATGGCTGGGAACTGCGCGCGCGATGGTGGCCATGAAAGACAAATGGAAAGGTACTTTGCTCCTCATTGGTCAACCCGCTGAGGAAATCGGTGCAGGTGCCAGGATGATGTTGGAGGCCGGACTGTATACAAAATTTGGCGTACCCACCTATGGAATTGGCTTGCACTCGAGTCCTACGTTACCTGCGGGCAAAGTAGGAATTGGCAAAGGATTCGTGATGGCAAGTTCGCAATCGGTAGATATCAATGTATACGGTGTAGGCTCACATGGAGCTTCTCCCCAAATGTCCATAGACCCCATTGTGGTGTCAAGCATGTTAATCATGGAACTTCAAACCATAGTAAGCCGCAACCTCAAACCTACCGAATCGGCTGTGGTTACCGTGGGAGCCATCAAAGGTGGAAATGTGGGAAACATTATTCCTGACATGGTGACGCTGAAACTCACCGTGCGCACATTCAAAGCAGAAGTGCTTGACATGGTGAACAGGCGCATAAAAGAAATTGCGCGAGGCGTAGGTATGGCAGCCGGATTGCCAGCAGATCGCATGCCAGAGGTAATTATCAAAGAGGCCGGTCCCGCCAACTATAACAATCCGGAAATGGCAGACAAAGTTATTAAGTCAGCGCAAGCAGCTATTGGAGCTGCGAATGTATTGGATGAGGAGCCCGTAATGCTTTCAGAGGATTTCTCCAGATATGGACAAACGCCTGAAAAAGTACCCACTGTATTGAATTGGCTCGGCACGGTGACTGAATCCCGGATGAAAACC
>CAYNCP010000084.1:0-14079 GCA_964395905.1 uncultured Ohtaekwangia sp. | reverse complement strand
AAGAAGACTCAATTGTTTCCATCATACTTCATCAGCATCAAAAAGGTACTTCGGTAGAATTAAAACATACCAACATTCCTGACGAAGCATATAACGACATGGTGGAAGGCTGGAATGAGACCTATTTTGGGGCCTTGATTGATTTTTATGACGAGTAAGTAATTAAGCCGGCATTCATGATCCACGAAATATGAATCTAAAGAACCTCCAACGGGTTACATCGCCATTCAAAGCCACCGAAAAATATCCTGCCCTTTTTCTGGGCCATGGAAGTCCCATGAACGCCATTGAAGAAAATGAATTTGTAAAGGGGTGGAGACAGGCAGCAAGCCAGCTCCCGCATCCCCAAGCCATCCTGTGCATTTCAGCCCATTGGGAAACCAAAGGGACAAAAGTGACCGCCATGGAAAACCCCAGAACCATTCACGATTTTTACGGTTTCCCGCGTGCCTTATTTGAAGTTGATTATCCCGCACCGGGCAGTCCTTCCTTGGCCATCGAAGCCAAAAATTCCGTAGCTACCGCAGCTATTGGACTGGATCACGAATGGGGATTGGACCATGGCTCGTGGAGTGTGGTGAAACATTTGTTTCCCAAAGCAGACATACCGGTAGTACAAATGAGTCTCGATTACACGCAGCCAGCTTCCTATCATTACCAGCTTGCCAGGGAAATAAATATGCTGCGTAGAAAGGGTGTGCTTATTGTGGGAAGCGGCAACATGGTTCACAACCTGCGGGTTATGGATTGGAAAAAACCCGATGCAGGTTTTGACTGGGCTGTCGAAGCCAGCAATAAAATGCAAAGCCTGATTCTTAATGGAGATCATCAGTCGCTCGTCAATTATCAATCCGGAGGTAAAGAAATCCAATTGTCCATACCAACTCCCGAACATTACCTGCCACTTCTTTATGTGCTTGCCTTGCAGGAAAAAAATGAATCACTCAGTTTATTCAACAACAAAACAATCATGGGCAGCATCTCCATGACATCTCTCCGGATTGGCGAATGATAACTTATGGTAATCACGAATAACCAATAATCATTTGCTTTCCGCGGCCAGCATCTCAATCTTTGCTTCCATAACTGAACTGAATTATTCCAGCGCCCTCCAACAAGAAAGTCGCAGCAGCTGTTGTTTTCTTAACATTTGCCTCTTTATGTTTCACATCCTTTTTTAGTCCGCCATTGGCGCTGATTGCTGGTGTTGGCCTGGCTATGACTTTGGGGCACCCATTTCCAATGATCAATCGCAGAGCTATTCCGCTGTTGCTACAAGTTTCTATCGTTGGCCTTGGTTTTGGGATCAATCTTTATGAGGCGGCTACGGTAGGTATGGAAGGCTTTTGGTTAACAGTTATTACAATCGCAGTTACGCTGGGAGTCGGGTGGTTAGCAGGCAAATGGCTAAACATTAACAAAAATATTTCTCTGCTCATATCAGCCGGAACTGCCATATGCGGAGGCAGTGCCATCGCAGCCATTTCACCTATTGTCGGAGCTAAAGATGAAGAGGTGACCATTGCGCTGGCAACAGTTTTTGTGCTGAACGCTGTTGCTCTGATTGTCTTTCCATTAATTGGCCATGCCCTTGATCTATCACAGGCAAAATTTGGAATTTGGTCCGCCATTGCCATACATGACACCAGTTCTGTGGTTGGTGCCGCACAGACTTTCGGCCATGAAGCCCTGCAAATTGCTACTACGGTGAAATTGGGAAGGGCGCTTTGGATAGTTCCACTGGCATTGACCATTGCTTTTGTCCTTAAAAAGGACAAAAAGGTAAAATTCCCATACTTCATTTTACTTTTTGTAGCCGCTATGACCTTGAGCACCTTTTCATTGCAAGTACATTCCCTGGCAACATGGATAGTCCCTCTTTCAAAAAAAGGGATGACCTTAACATTATTCCTTATCGGCACCGGCCTTACACTATCCTCCATTAGAGAAGTAGGTACAAAACCACTGATATTCGGAGGGGGCCTTTGGCTGTTAATAATAGTCTTATCGCTGGCGTTGATTGTAAGTGGCATCGCATAACTGATCATTTGCATAAGCGGTCCCCCTGAATTGATTACAATCATCTATCTTATCTCCCCAAACCAGATGAGATGTCAACACTTCCAATCACCCGGTCTATTTTTTCAAGAATCATGCTGCCTGGCATCATTCTTCAGTCCGTCTTAATCGGAGGTGGATTTGCTACCGGTAGGGAAATCGTGGAATATGGTGGGCAATTTGGATCCAGTGGCTGGATCAGTGGGCTAGCCATACTTATCGGGTTTTCTATTTTAGCCATGCTCACCTTTGAAGCTTGCCGCCAATGGAATGTATACGATTACAAGTCGATGCTCAAGAAGTTGATTGGCAGGTGGTGGATTGCTTATGAAGTCTCCTACCTCCTCCTTGGTATTTTAATCATTGCAGTAATGGCATCAGCTGCTGGTGAAATGCTCAATGCAACGTTGGGCTTCAATGTGTGGATCGGCATCATCCTGATCATTGTGATCGTTGGATTTCTCAATTACATGGGAGAAAATTTTATCGCCAAAATGAAAACCATTGGTACCATAGCACTTTTTGGTGCGTACACCTTGTTTGGCATATTGGTGTTCAACAGTCGGTCGGATCAGATTTTTGATGCATTCCAGACCACAAATTCAACAAGTACTCCTGGTATGTTTTTTTTGATATGGACTGGCATCACTTATGTAGGGTACAACCTTGCTGTTTATCCGGCTGCGCTCTTTACTATTCGACAAATTCATTCCAAAAGAGAAAGCATAATGGCCGGAACAATAGCCGGGCTTTTGATGACCATCCCGTGGTTTCTTACTTATGTAGCCATCATGGCCTATTACCCTAGCGAAACCGTACTGGGAGCAGCAGTGCCCTGGCTTATCATGTTGGAACCATTCGGGTCAAACCTTATCATCGTATTCGGCATCGTGGTAGGGTGGACGTTGATTGAAACCGCAACAGGAATCATTCACGCATTCATAGGCAGAATTGACGTAGATGTTTTTCAAAAAAAACAGGCGCATCTTAATGGCAAAAGCAAAGCACTCATCTCGCTTTTAGCTTTGGCTGCAGCTATGATGTTGGCGCAGGTAGGCATCATCGATTTGATATCCAAAGGGTATGCGTTTATGGCTTACGCCATGATACTTTTTTATGGCGTTCCCCTGCTTATGGCCTTCCCCAAACTGATGCTAAAACAATCGGATCGATGATTATTTCGCCAGGCCCGCTTCTGCTACTGTAAGCAGTAAGGCAAATTTGATGGCCTCGGCACCGTTTTTATTCATCCACCACTCACCAAGTGAGTGTGCTCCGCCCCCCACTCCTCCTCTCCCGATAGTTATAGAGGGAATTCCCAACGAAATGGGAATATTGGAATTGGTAGAGCCGGGTGAAGTTTCAGGCTCCAACCCAAAATACTTCACCACTGCTTTTGATCTTTGAATGATGGGCAATTGGTCATTCTGTACACCAGAAGGCCTCAGGCCAATCATCTCGATATCAAGCGTCAACGGAGCTCCCTTTTTTACGCCCTTGTTGTATTCCTCCAACCCTTTTTGCATGGAAGCGTTAAATATCTCATCAATCTTTTTCAATCGATCAGGTTCAATCGAACGCATGTCTACTTCCATCCATGATTCAAAAGGAATAGAGTTGACGGAAGTGCCTCCACCAATACGACCTACGTTGAAGCTTACTTTAGATCCTGAGGCAGTGAACTTAGTCGCTTCCTCTGAAAATATATCAATGGCTTTGGCCATGGCGTGATGAGGATTTGCCAATCCAAAAGCACCCCAGGAATGCCCACCGGGTCCGTTAAAAGTTACCTTGTAGCGGATGGATCCCAGTCCACTGGTGGTCATTCTTCCAATTTCTCCGCCATCAATTGAAATCCACGAATTTATTTTCAGATCACTTTTTTCGAAAATGTGCTTCATCCCCCTCAAATCTCCCAATCCTTCTTCTCCAACAGAACCGACCAGCAACAAATCAGCTTCTGTTTCCACGCTGGCTTTTTCCATGGCCTTCAATACGGCAATTACCACGGCCAGTCCGCGGGTATCATCTCCTATGCCAGGAGCCTTAAGGGTATCTCCACTCATTTTTACTTTCACATCCGTACCTTCAGGGAAGACCGTATCCAGGTGCGCATCCAGGGCGACTACGCGTCCGCCCGTTTTCCCCTTGCGCAACGCAATTACGTTGCCCACTTCATCTATCCACACCTTATCGGCCCCGGCTTCTTCCAACATTTTCTTAAACTGCAAACCTCTTGCCGTTTCCATAAATGGTGGTGCCGGTATCTCGGTCAGCACAATGAGGTCTTTCATGGTCTGCGGCTCAAGTTCGTCAATGACTTTAAATGCCTGCATGATCGATTTTTGTTTGGTAAGTCTGGCGATGTCCTTGTCATAGTCAAAAGCTTTTTCCTGGGCATGACTTCCTATAATTGTAATCAAAAGGATGAATGGGGTAATGATTCTTTTCATTTTTAATCGCAAAATTTAATTGTTACGGAATTGCCAAGTTACTGATTAAATGCTTTTCCCCTGCCATGCACTTTTCAATATCAACGCACATAAATCATTATCCTGGTCACATTTATACCATTTATTCATAAATTGAGTGCAGAACCGATTCGGCATGAAAGCATTTCTCATCGCGTCTGCATGGATTTTGCTGCTGGCCTCCTGCAAAGAGGTTTCGTTTAAGGTTCCGCAACCGGTTGGTGTGAAACCATTGGAAGCGCTACCCTCTTCCCTTCAAGGTGCTTATCTCTCCATTGATGACGGCACAGGAGAAGTTTCCGATACGTTAATCATTGAGTCATGGGGATACCACTTTAAGGACAAGGATGAAAAGGATTGGCTCGGGAAAGGACAAATCAGTGATTCGCTGGTAGTCAAGTTCTATGAAGGCTACTACTTTGTTAATTTCAAATCGGGGGACCAATGGGTGTTGAGGCTTATTCATCAAAAGCCGCACGGTGGAATTGAATTTCTTTCCATTGATATCCAGGATGAAACCAAAAGAAAAGAAATTCTAAAAACCATTTCCAAAGAAATGGCCATCAAAGAGATTCATAAAGACGAAGATACATTTTATCAAATCGCACCAACGCGCGCCCAACTGATGAAACTAATCAAACAGGGACTGTTTACAGGTTCTGAGCTAAGTAAAATAAAATAGTGCCTCGGCTGTATCGTTAGTTGTTCTTTTTCTTTTTCAACAAACTATTCAACTTGTTCTGTAGCAACTGCTCTGCCGGTGTTGCTTTGGTTGAATCTGCTTTCTGCTGGGTAGAGTCCGGCTTTGTTCCTTTTAACAGGTTATTTACAATATCTTTCGGCTCGGTTCCTTTCAGCGCCTCCTGAACAACCTCTTTTGTTTTCTCTTCCACCACCTGGGTAACGGCTTCCTTTACCTGTTGTTTTTGTTCCTGCATGACCAAACTTGTCTTGGGATCGTTATAGGTTCCACCAACGCCTATGGTTACCGGAATCTCAGAAGTTGAGTTATTGCTTCCGGTTTGCTGATTTAGAAATCCCTGTAATTGTCCGCCCAACTTGCCGGCAGGCACATTCATCTTTAAGGTATAACTGATGGATCCATCGAGGCCGGTGCTTCCTGCTACCGTAGTTTTATAGCTTCCAAAGGACACATCAAATGGCTGAACACTCAACCTTCCATTATCTATGGACGCAGACATTAACACATCCTTGAGTGTGACCTTATCACTATCATTAAGTTTGGTGAGCGAGGTAATTCCTGACACCAACTTTGATTGCGTTAATGCAGCCTGAGCCACCTTTATCAGTCCTCCGCCATTCACAGTGGCCAGGTTTGGCATCATGGTAGACAACAACTCACCACTGATTTTGAAATCTGTGCTAAAGTCGCCATTTACCAGGCCTGCAATGGGAGCATAGGTTTTCACTACAGAAAAAGAACTAGCTGCCTGTTGAATGGCCATGCCTTCAATCTTTAAGTTCATATCATATTTGGGGTGCGCAATATCCCGGGTATTATAGCTGCCCGTCATCTGGAAAGCCCCTCCAAGCATGTTGAACCTGAGCCCATTCAGGTTGGCAATTCCATCCTTTACGGTGATGTCACCCGATGCATTTGTGATGGTGTAATCCATCATCTTCACCGTCTTGAGAGACGAATGGAGAATAAAATCAATATTTTCCGGCACCGGAATTACACCAAACGATTCTGATTCTGAGGTAGCTGTGGTTTCCTCCGTGTCGGTCATAAATTCGTTCAAATCCAGCAGGTTGGATTTAAAAACAACATTCCCCTTAATGATCTCGTTGGGTGAAAATAAATAGCCAATGTAATTATTCACCGAACCATCAATCGAAAAATCACTTCTGCCAATAGTTCCTTCCGTATTTTTAAGTTCAATTTTTATCGGATCAAATGTTGCCTGTGCTTTGGTGATGGCAACATCATAAGGCAGATCTTTTGAAGTAAACTTAAAATTTTCCAGCGAGGCTGTACCGCTTGTTGGTAATCTATCGTACCTGCTAGCATCCACATCCGACATTTTACCTCTGGTTTGTAAATCTGCCTTCACTTTTCCCGCCAGGGTCATGCCTTGCAGCGGAAATATTTTGGTCATCTTCTCCAAATCAACCCCTCCATTTACCTTGATGTCCCAATTGTAATCATCCAGGTTTTGAATGGTCATGTCGGCTACAAATTTTTCTCCATCCATCAACAAAGAAAGATCTTTCACATCAATTCTGGTCTCAGCCATCTTGCCTGATGTGTTTTTTACGGTAGATGCAAAATGCATGTCTTCGATAGGCAATGGAAAATCAGCAGACTTAATATAGCCATCTTTCAATGCCATTGCTACATCGATGGCCGGAATGATTTTAGTGATGCTATCATACACTCCTTTGGCTGTCGCATCAATAGAAAATGCTCCTCGCATTTCAAGGCCTTGCATTGGAAACATTTTATTGAGTTCAGCGAGGTTCAGCCTGGCTTTAATGTTGCCGTCCATCTTAAAGTTTTTCAAGTTCTCTATAAGCATCCGGGCATCAACCGGGTTTTCTCCAAATTCCAAATGCAACTTCTTCAGATCTACAAGTGTATTATCAAGGATCCCGTCTTTATTGTCAATCAAAAGATCAACGTTGATGTTCTTAATGGCCGTTGGCAGATCAGGGTACTTGAACATGCCCTCATTTACGTTTACCATCAGTTTAAACGCGGGCATCTGATTGTCAGAGTAACTGCCTTTCACCATTCCTTCAAAAGCGATGTTGCCATTGGTTTCAATGTTTCCAAAATCCTGTGTATACATACCCGGTACCAGGGAGAGCAAACCTTTAAAAGTACTTTCCTGAGTTTTGTAATTGATGTCCATGTCGTAGCTGGCGTCATTCATTTTAAACCAGCCATCAAATGCCAGTCCGAAATCATTGAGCTTTGCCACGTTCTCTTTGAAGGTGAATTTTGAGTACTCCTCGCTGATGGCTAGTACCATGTCAGCGTCTAAGTGTTTGTTGCTTACGTATTCCACGCCATCAAAAGTTACTGACACGGAGTCTGCCACCGTCTTGGTTGTCAAGTCAAATTCAATTTCGTTAAACTCTCCCTTACCCGTATGGTTGAGTCCTTTGGCCACCATGGCAAAGGGAATTGATTTATCGTCATAGGAAATATCTCCATTGATAATTTCCCAATGGTCGATCCCAAATGAAAAGGCCCCGCCCTCTTCTTCTGTTACGGTCGTGGTGTCGGTAGAGGGATAAGTGATGTCCCAGTTTGCCCTGCCGTCTTCCATCACTTTGATACTGATTTGCGGACGGACAAGTGTCAGCCCCTTTAATCTCAATTCGTCTCCAAACAGCAGCTCTTTCAAATTTACCTCTATCTCCAGTCTTTCTACCACAAACAATGGCACCCCTTCAAACGGAGCCCTGTTAAAAACGCCCAGCTCGCTGATGACAGCTGTCGCATTTGGAAAGTTTTTAAACAAGGTCACGTCAAAGTTGTCCACATTAAATATTACATCTGCATTCACAGAGCCGGCAATCTCCTTGTCAATGGCCGCCTTGATATCATCCTTAAAAACAATAGGAACAATGATTGCTGTTGCAACAATCAGGATTAATAAAATTCCTACTCCAATTAAAAGTCTTTTAATGATTTTCATTTTAGTAATATTTTTTCCTCTACCTACCGGGTCAATCTCCTGGCATCTATGACTGGGAAAGCAAAATTAATAAATAAGGTTCGAACCTTTCATTCACAAAAAGTGTGCAATACTATTTTTAACGAAACTTTAATGAGAAACGTGCGCTAAAACCACCTCAGAATAGGCTCCAAAACCTTTTTCATTTTATCAGAAAATGGAGGGTGGAATAAATAGGCGAGTGCGAACCCTCTTTTTTGTTTCAAAACCGGCTTTTCATTGGAAAACGTAAGAAATCCGCTGTAGCCATGCGACTTGCCAAAACCGCTGTGATTAACTCCTCCAAAAGGTAAATTGGGATGCGTGAACTGCAGCACGCAGTCATTGACACAGACGGACCCTGCACTCGTTTGGCTAATTATTGATTCCCTGAACCCCTCATTTGTCGTGAAAACATACAATGCCAATGGCTTGGGTTTGGTATTGATCAGCTCCAAAACTTCAGCAGTATCTTTAAAAGTAAGAATTGGCAGTATTGGCCCGAAAATCTCCTCTTCCATGATAAGTGCATTTCCAGGAACTTCTGTAAGAATGATGGGATGGATAAACTTTTTTTCCTCGTTTATTGATCCGGAAAATTCAACGCGGGCACCTGATTCAGTCGCGTTTTCCATCAGCCGTTTGAGTCTATCAAAATGACCCGCGTTGATAATGCGCCCATAAGAAGTTGACCCCTCGTGAATTTTATCGTTGTCACCAAACAGTTTTATGATTTGCTCTTTCAGTGCGGCAATCAATTTGTCCCGTACCTGCTCGTGTACAAGCAGGTAATCCGGAGCGATACAAGTTTGTCCATTGTTTAAAAATTTTCCGAAAGCGATGCGCCTGGCGGCCTCTTTTATCCGTGCCGAGGAATGAATAATGGCGGGAGATTTACCACCCAGTTCAAGGGTTATTGAGGTTAAATTTGCTGCAGCTGCTTTCATCACAATTTTGCCCACGGCCGTGCTTCCTGTAAAAAATATATGATCAAAGGGCAACATCAAAAGTTCACCAGCAACTTCCTTGCCTCCACAGATGGTCACTACTTCGTCTTTAAAAACTTCAGCGGTCATTTCAGCTATCAATTGAGATGTAGCCGGAGTCTCCTCAGACGGCTTAAGTAAAGCTGTATTTCCGGCCGCAAGGCAAGAAACAAGGGGACCTACACAGAGGTTAAAAGGAAAGTTCCAGGGAGAAATTATCAAGCATACGCCACGCGGTTCGTATCGCACTTCAGATCTTGTGCCCAGGTAATTGATCGGAGTTCGAACGGAGGCTGGACGAGTCCATCGTTTGAGATGTCGCAACGCATGCCTGATTTCGCCTGCTACCGGATAAACTTCCGAAATGTCTGCCTCAGTGTGAGGTTTGTGAAGATCTTGAAAAACAGCGTTCTTAATGCGTTCCCGATTGGACATTACCCATTTCAATAGCTTTTTCAGCCGCTTCCTGCGAACCGCGATGGGTTCAGTTTTAAGCTGAACACTTTTTCGCTTGAGCCGCTCAAAAGCATCCCCTACTGACAATTCTGTAAGTTTTTCAATTTGCAATCCTGATATCACACTTAAAATTATCCATTTAGCGTTAATCTCAATGTTAAGAGAATGTTACCAGGTTTTGATTTCATGTTAAGAGAATGTTACCTTTCAAGTACAGAAAGGCTTAATCAATGAGAATTTGGGTCCAAATAGCTGTTTTTATTTTAGGACTAGGAGCGATTCAAGGGCAGGATTTTTCACTGTTAGACTCCTATCTTGAAACAGCTGCTAACCGAAATCAATATGAGGCCAAGGATAAAATTTCAAAACTTGTATCCAAACTCAATTCAAAATCCAGTAAGCCCGATCGTCAATTCCTGATGGGTTTGTTCGGTCTTACCCACCGGCAATTGTTAAAAGAATACCAACAGTACTCCGAATTCAATGACATTTTTGACAAAGGTTACTATGACTGCGTCACGGCCACCGCATTGTATAGTTTGGTGCTTGCTGAGTTTGACTTTAAGCACACCATTCTTGAAACCAAATACCACATTTTCATTATAGTCGAATCTGAAGAAGGTCGGTTTCTGATAGAATCGACTGACCCTATCGGTGGTTTTGAATTTCAACAAGAAAAAATCGACCACAGAATTGCCCGGTACTTGCAAGATGAGGCGTTATTGGCCGGCCAATTAAATACTTCGAAGAATATCGCTCCGATTAATAAAATCACCCCCCATCAACTAACGGGGCTTTTGTTCTACAACCAAAGCGTCAGGCATTTCAATGAAAATCAATTGGAGCTGGCCGCCAGTTTCCTGTCCAAAGCAAAATTGTTTTATCACTCACCGCGCATGCAGGAAATGGAAAGCATTCTGCAAAGTCAGCAGGCGTTAAGTGCGATTGACCTGACGGGGACAAATCTGATTCAGCGGATTTCGCAGCGCCATGAGCCTTGACTTAGTTTTTTAGAATCCTTAGCTCAACCCTTCTGTTCATCCGGTGTGCCTCTTCAGTATCTTCTCTGGAAATAGGTTGAGTGCCACCAAAAGCCTTGGTCTTTACTTTGGCTTTATGAATCTTTTTTTCAAGCAGATAATCCTTAACAGCATCTACCCTCGCCTGAGACAATTTTAAGTTGGCCTTGGGGTCTCCACGTGTATCTGTATGCCCTTCCAGTTGTACAACCATATTTGGATTTTGGTTGAGCATCATTACCACTTTATCCAACTCTGCGTAGGAGGCTTGATCAATTTTAGCACGCCCTTGTTGAAAATTCAACTCCTTCAATACAAGCACCTTCCCTTCGGTGTGTGTTTCATGCGCTACATCAACTGCTCCTCTGGGTAAGCCTAACTCAATGTCTTTGGTTACCAATCTTTCCTCGTTGGCCTCAGCCGGATCCAGCATGTATTTACTCGGTGCGTAGCCTGGCGCCTCTACGGTGATGGAGTATCTCTCCTTGTCAAATAATGGGAAACGGTAGGTATTTCCATTGAGCGTTCCCACCACCCCGCCATAAGGCAAACTCTGATATGAGATGCGGGCTGTGACTGGTTCTTTTGTTTCAGCACTGATAATTTTTCCTGTCGCATAGATCAACGTGTCCGCCTGCTGAGTATAACCAGGAGCCATCAGCCCTAACACAAGGCAACAAAAAAGTACAATCCTTCTCATGTCAAATCTTAGCGTTGCTGCTTTACAATTTCAAAATCTTAAACTCTACCCTTCGATTCTTGCTGCGACCTTCCCTGGTGGCATTAGATTCGATGGGCTTGGTCTCTCCAAAGAAAGAAACTTTTATGCGTGATGTTCCTACTCCTTTATCGGTCAAATAACGTACCACAGATTGTGCCCTGCGCTGCGACAAGCCCATGTTGTACTCTTCCGGACCCGTTGAGTCGGTATGCCCAGATATCTCTACTTCCAGCGTAGGCCTGTCGCTCATTAAACTTACTATTCGATTTAGCTCTGGAAAGGACTCGGCTTTTAATGTGGCCATGTCAAAATCAAAGAAAATATTATTGAGGCTTATGGTTGCATCTGGCTCAATTTTCGCCAGCTCAATAGGATCAAGCATCATGTCCTTGCTTAATACTTCTCCATCTTTTGTCACTTTAGTTAAGTCGAGACTTTGATTCGATGAAATATGGCCCTCAGCTTCCGCACGTACGCCATACAAATATCCGCCAGGAAGATGAATTTCATATTCCCCGGTCTCGGGGTTGGATTGCGCAATCCCAATTTCCTTCCCTTCAGGCAATTGCTCATAAATGATTTTGGCAGCTATGGGCGCTCCGGTCTTTGCGTCTATCAACTTGCCTCGCACCACGACAGTTGGCTCAGGGCTCATGAATACTGGCAATTTAACCCGATATACATCAGCATTATCAATGGCTACTTCACGTGAATAGTATGCATACTCACTCGTTGAAGGGATATTAAAAAAAAGATCATTCAATTTGGTATTAATGTCCGGCCCCATGTTTTCAGGTTCTGACCAGTTTGTCCAGGTGTCGTCAAGTCTTTTGGTCATGTACACATCACTTCCCCCAAATCCACTAAATCCGTTTGATGAAAAGTAAAGGGTCACATTGTCAGACGCCAGAAAAGGTGCTGACTCCTCTCCAGCAGTATTGATCACATCGCCCAAATTAAGTGGAGCGGACCATAGGCTGTCGTTTTGCTGAAAGCTCACGTACAAATCCCTGTCTCCTCGTGAGTCATCCCTTTCAACCGACATCAACAATGCCTTGCGCGTATTGGCCATAAAGTAATTGGCCTTCTCATTAAAGTTGTAATCATTTTCAATGTTTATAGGTTGTGGTTCTGACCAATTGCCATTCAGGTTGTCACTGACCGATACTCCGGCCACCATCTTCCCTTTTTCGAGGTACTTATTTCCTAATAGAATAATCACCGACTTGCCATCAGGGGTAGCTGATACGGCATTGATGAAGTTGGGATTTTCGTTATTGAATTTCGGCCCCATGTTCTTGGCCAGCGACCATTTGCCATCCTGGCCCAATTCCGAATACCAAATGTCCTCCTTGTCGGTAACTCCACCTATATTCTCCGGGTGATTTCTTCGGCTAAAGTACAAGGTCTTGCCATCTGGCGACAGCAAAGGGTTCAGCTCGCTGAAGTCACTATTTACGGTTTCATCCAGCCGCTCTACGATAAGGCCCTTGCTTAAAAGCTCCGGAATAGAAATATCTGCTATAATCGGGTAGTGAGAGTCGGATATGGCAATGGCATCAATGGAAAAGTAATCGGGCAGTGCAGCTCCGTCAAATTCTAATTTTACGGCCGCTACTTTATAAGGAGTTTTCTCGACAAACACGTTCAGCATTCTCCCCTGCAAGGGAATAGACATCGGATTGAAAGTGTGGACTAAATACTCACGATCGGCCTGGTCATACAAGTACAAATTGAATAAACCACTGGGGTGGTAAGACTCGGCAATTGCAATTTGCTGTATCTCAATAGGATTGTCGTATCCTACTTTAATGAATTCCTTCCTTTTTGGTTTGTCGGGTGTCCAGGCATTAGGGTTTTGGCCCCCGGCAGGCAACACGTTTGGTTTACCTAAAATCTGCTTGGCTGCGTATTGAACTGGCGTGAGCTCAGACGAAAAATCGATCACTGTTGATCCCCATTGAACTGTTTGGCTTTGGGCAATTGAATGAACACCAACCGTGAAAATGACAAACGCAATTAATCTCCTCATGAATAGGCAACGGACAAACCGGAATTAAGTACTAAACATACTTAAAAAATTAAAAATGGGAAAAAATAATACATCGGGGAAGTGACTCATCCTGAGAACAAAAACCCGCTCTGTAGTCTACAAAGACCAAACTACTCCATGGAAGTCTTGTTGAAAAGCAAAAAACCTACATGCAACAAAACGCCAAGCTGATTTTCGGGATCGTCATAATAATTCATACTCAAACTGATGGGGCCAATGGTACTGTGATACACCATCCCCGCTGTTCCTGTCAAAAATATTTTATCAAATGAATCGTCCAGCAGTCCTTCCTGATTTTGTCCTCTTACAATGGATTCTAAGGGTTTGAACAAGTAGGCTTCAATTCTAAAATCGAGTTTGCTCCTTAGGTTAAATACATTTCTCCAACCCCCTGCCACATAGTTAAAGGCCCTGAAATTTTGCAAGAGAATGGTTCTGCTGTCCTGCAACGGATAAAAAGCCGGAGCATTGATGAGTGAACTTTGATAATTGGCAAAAAGAGGCTGGTTTGAAAATACGGCATCGAGGTAGTATCCGGAGCTATAAAATCCCGACTTAAAATACTGTTCCAGTGTAATTCTTGCCCGCACCCACGAGAAAAAAATAACACCAACATCAGTGCATTATTC
>CAYNCP010000083.1:0-14199 GCA_964395905.1 uncultured Ohtaekwangia sp. | reverse complement strand
CAAAAATTTCCTTATGAGCATTTCCAGTCTTTCCTTCAAAATAATTGATTGTTCCATGATTAAGATTGAAACCATGCTTCCTCAGAATATCTCCCAATTTCTTTAAATCACCATGACGAGGACCACCTATAGATACACCAAATACAAATAAATCTCGCGTTCGCTGAAGTTCTGGATACTTGGAGAGGTCCAATTCTGATAATTCGAGGAATTGGTCAACACTTAATCCAACGGGGTCTCCATACCTTGCCTTTACATTGTATTTTTTATAGGCAGAAGGAATTGTGATTTGGTCTGTTTCATCTTGCGACTTTACCCAATTAAGAAAGATTCTGAGATTCTTAAACTGTTTGTGAATGGTTGTTCCGTTCAGTCCAAGATTTGCCAGGAAGTTCCTAAACTCATCCAGAAAACCCTTACGCAAATCCACTAATTGCATAGTGCCAAGTTTTTGTGTAAAAACTTTGAAGTGACGATATGTACTTCTATAGGAATTTATTCCAGCACCCACCTCGTGTTCCTTTTGTGAAATAAAATCTGAATACCATTCAAGGACACTCTTATTGTTGGATTTACTTGTCGAAACATTTTTTTGATCCTTATAAAATTCAGTTTTGATATTGAAAGGGGAGAGTGAAACGGATCGAAGTTTCAAATCACTAACTATCTCATTAAGTTTCAATTGGATGGTTTGCAACTGAAGATTATGATTTACGAAGATTGTTTTTTCATCTTTTACTATACTTTTATGTAAGACGAGTTTAAATAACTCTGTATCTTGATCATATTCACATGAAATATTGGATGGATTTATTTTGATTTTGGAATTTATGCGCCACCTTTTTTTTAGGTGAGTGTATTCCACAATAACAGGAGCTTCTCCTTTTTTGTCTATATAATCCGCCTTGATGAATACATTAATGGTTGCCATCGAATAAAAATATTAGTACACTTTTAGTACACTTTTCATTCTGAATTTATCTAAAATTGATCGCTTTTTAAAGTTTTTAACAATGAAAAATTTGTTACAATGCAGATTTAAGCATTGATGTAAAATGTTGTGTTGTGCAAACAATCCGCTCGAGACCTCAAGCAAATCCAAGCAACAGCCCCGACTTTGGTCGGGGCTGTTCTTTTTTGTGGATGGTGAATCAAAATATTTTGAAAGCGCCATTCACAAAAAAGAACGGCTGGCAAGGCCAGCCGTTGCTTGGTTTGCTTGTTGGACCACCCCCTTTCGGATCAGCGCAGCTAATCCGCCACATCTAAATAGAAAAATAAAGAAACGCTGACATCGTCAGCGTTGCTTGATCTTGAAGCGCCCACCTTAACCGGATCAGCGCGAGCGGCAGCGAGCGTTAATCAGCATGACTTCCCAATAATCCTCAGCATCCCTGCTTGCAGGCATGGCTGGCATTCACTTGGGATTCCAGCAGCATAAGCCATGTGTTGGCTAATACCAGGTTAAAGCAGGGGAAGTTGCTTGGTAAAATAGAAACATTAGGTTTTCATTTAAAGCAAGAAGCTGCATTAGAGACATTAACTGAGGAAATTGTAAAGTCTTCAGATATCGAGGGAGAAAAGCTGCCACGCTCTCTTTATAGTGTTACCCCTTCTCAGATCTCAGAGGACGCGGAGCAAATAGATACTGGATGTTGCTCGCCAGCCAGGGGCTGGGATGCTGGATACTAATTTCTGACTTCGCATCTCTTACTTCTACACTTCGTACTTCATACCTCATACCTCTACTCTATGTAAGTTTCACGTAACTTTTTCCATTTCATTACTCCGAAATACCCTAGCAAATAGGTAAATCCATAGCGCAATTATTATTTTCTTTTCGCATCTTCATGTGATGCTTTAATACACACCCTAATCCTGTCTATGTGATACAATTTCTATCATCGGGGCATGACTTGTCAAGAGAGTATCGGGAATTTCGAATTTGAATCTAAAATTTGAAATCATTAAGAACCATGGCCACCAACCTCACCATACGTTATGCTAACCTTGGTTACATCATGGAGATCCGATACGCGACCAAATCGCTATCAGTCCTGACCCGCTACTTTTAGATGGGACTGGAAAGATCATCAATTTTTCATCTTCTGGCCTATGGACGACCCAGATGCCTACAAACAATAGCTGACCTTAAAGAGATAGCGATAATCAGATGAGAAATAAGAATGAACTCCTTAAATTGGTATTCCTTATTACAATGGTAATATCATTATGAACGAATCCACCACCCGCAAGGACATAATCGATCTCAAACTGCAGAAAGCGGGATGGAAGGTGGGTGATCCTACCCAGGTGATTGTAGAATATGATATCGAAGTGGGTTTGCCTGAGGGCGTTAAGGAACCTGCCACACCTTATCAGGGCCACCAGTATGCCGACTACGTACTGATGGGCCGGGATGGCAAACCGCTGGCAGTAGTGGAAGCAAAGAAAACGGCTAAGGACGCAGAAGTAGGTCGTGAACAAGCCAAACAATACTGCGTCAATATTCAAAATGTAAAACAGGTCGAACTTCCATTCTGCTTCTATACCAATGGCCATGACATCTACTTCTGGGATTTAAATAACTACCCGCCTAAAAAAGTATATGGTTATCCTACACGCGATGACCTGGAGCGCCTTCTCTTTATTCGCAAGTCACGCAAAGCGCTGGCCAGCGAATTAATCAATACCCATATCGCGGGACGAGAATATCAACTGCAAGGCATTCGCTCCGTGATGGAAGGCATTGAAAAGAAAAGGAAAAAGTTTTTGCTGGTGATGGCTACCGGAACCGGTAAGACCCGAACCTGCATTGCCCTGGTTGATGCCCTGATGCGGGCAGGCTGGGTGGAACGCACGTTGTTTCTGGTGGATAGAATTAACCTACGCGATCAGACGCTCAATGAATTTAAGTCTCATCTTCCCAATGAACCCCGGTGGCCAAAGGAGGGAGAATATGAAATCAGCAAGGACAGGAGGATATATGTTTCTACATATCCTACCATGCTTAATATTATCAGAGACGAAAAGAACTTTCTTTCACCTCATTTTTTTGACCTGGTGGTAGTGGATGAAAGTCATCGCTCTATATACAACACCTATCAGGAGATACTGGAATATTTCAATACGCTTACGTTGGGCCTTACGGCAACACCCACTAACGTAATTGATCACAACACGTTCAACCTTTTTGAATGTGAGGATGGTGTGCCCACCTTCGCTTATGGATATGACGAAGCGGTAACACACGTGCCTCCCTATCTGTGCAATTTTCAGGTAATGAAGATCATCACAAAGTTCCAGAATGAAGGGATCAACAAGCGAACGATCTCTCTGGAAGATCAGATGAACCTGATTCAGGAAGGAAAAGAAGTAGAGGAAATCAATCATGAAGGAACAGAACTGGAAAAGACGGTTACGAATAAGGGCACCAATGCCCTGATTGTACGGCAGTTTATGGAAGAATGCATCAAGGACCCCAATGGTGTATTACCTGGCAAGACGATTTTCTTCTGCATGAGTATGAAACACGCTCGCAGAATAGATGAGATATTCAATGCGCTGTTCCCGGAGTACAAAGGAGAGCTTTCCAAAGTAATTGTTTCCGATGATCCGCGTGCCAATGGGCCGGGTGGTCTCATTGATCAATTTAAAAATAATGACATGCCGCGCGTGGCCATTAGTGTGGACATGCTGGACACCGGTATTGACGTGCGCGAAATTGTGAATCTGGTTTTTGCCAAGCTGGTATATTCCTACACCAAGTTCTGGCAGATGATCGGCAGGGGAACACGTTTGCTGGAACCGGAAAAAATCAAACACTGGTGCCCGGAGAAAGATGTGTTTCTCATTCTGGACTGTTGGGACAACTTTGAATATTTCAAATTATCTCCTCAGGGAAAAGAATTGCGGGCGCAGGTTCCACTTCCCGTAAGATTGTTTGGCTTTCGCCTGGATAAAATAGAAAAGGCAATTGAGTTGGGACGGAATGAGATTGTAGAAAATGAAATTAAGAAACTCAGAAAACAGATTCGCGACCTCCCCGAAAACTCGGTAACCATACTGGATGCCAAATCAACTTTGCTGCAACTGGAAGATGATAATTTCTGGATCAAACTGGAGGAAAAGAAAATAGGATTCCTGCGCGATACCATCAAGCCACTCATGCGCACCATCTCCAATGCCGATTTCAAAGCCATGCGTTTTGAAAAAAGTGTAGTTGAAGTTTCATTGGCTCACCTGTCCGGTGAGGAAAATAAGTTTGAGACGCTTAAGGTGAGCATCATCGAAGAAATTGCCAAGCTACCGCTGTCGATCAATACCGTAGCCAGGGAGGAAGAACTTATTCGGAAGGCGCAAACCAATCACTACTGGGCAACCATTACGGAAGATGGATTTGATGAACTGATTCTTAAGCTGGCGCCATTGATGAAACTCATTGAATCCTTTGTGGTACCCCTTGATCCTGTGAAGTACAACCTCAAAGATGAGCTCTTTAAGAAAGAGCACGTGGAGTTCGGGCCGCAACATGAGTCGCTTAGCGTTTCCAAATACCGCGAACTGGTAGAGCGCAGGATCAGAGACCTGGTAATTGAAAACCCTATTCTCCAAAAGATAAAAGACGGGAAAGCGATCAACGCTATTGAAGCAGAACAACTGGCAGATCAATTGTATGAGGAACATCCCCACATAACCATTGATATTTTGCGCAGGGTTTACAACCATAAAAAAGCGGAGCTCATTCAGTTTGTAAAACATATACTGGGCATTGAGATATTGCAGAGTTTTTCAGAAACAGTTTCGGTGGCTTTCGACCAATTTATCAAACAGCATTCTGATTTATCAACCCGTCAGTTGCAGTTCTTGGATTTGTTAAGAGGCTTTATTGTGGAAAGGGGAGAGTTGACCAAAAAGGATTTGATTCAATCGCCCTTTACCATGCTGCATCCGGAAGGAATTCGCGGTGTATTTAAACCCAAAGAGATTGAAGAGATATTGAAATTTACTGAGAGGCTATTGGCAGCGTAAAATTGTCTGAACTATGATTTGTATGATTTAATGATTAGTATGATTAAGGAGGAGTATAGATATTCTGAGTTGACTTCAAAAATAATCAAGTGTGCCATGAACGTGCACAGTGGGTTGGGTAATGGATTTCAAGAGGTTATTTATCAGCGGGCTCTGGAGATTGAGATGGAGTTGAATACCATTTTGTTTGCCCGCGAATTTGAAATGCCCATTTATTATCGGGATCAACATATTGGAAATCGCAGGGTAGACTTTCTGGTAGAGAATTGTGTTTCTGTTGAATTAAAGGCTTTGATAAAGTTGGAAGATGTGCATCTTGCACAGGCGATCAATTACCTGGAAGCGTATAACCTCGAAATTGGATTGCTAATTAATTTCGGAGCACGAAGCCTCGAATTTAAGCGACTAACCAACAAAAAATACAAATCACCCCAATCATAATAATCATCAAAATCACAGTTCAGACAAGATGCTACAAAGCAACGCCACATTAAAATCACTCATCGACAAACTCTGGAACAACTTCTGGAGTGGGGGTATCTCCAATCCGCTCACCGCTATCGAGCAGATCACCTACCTGATTTTTATGAAGCGGCTGGACGACCTCGAGGCCAAGCGCGAACGGGACGCGGAGTTTACGGGAGAAAAATACACAAGCCGGTTTAGTGGCAAGTACACGGTGCCAGGCAGCAAGGAGAAGATAAACAAAGAGAAACTGCGATGGAGCCAGTTCAAGAGACTGCCTGCCGATGAGATGCTGCTGCACGTGCAGACAAAAGTATTTGCTTTTTTGAAAGACCTGAATGGAAACTTGTCTCCTTTCACTAAGTCCATGGCCAATGCGGTGTTCATCATGCCCAAGCCTTCACTGTTGGTAGAAGCAATCAATATCATAGAACAAATATTTGCAGAGATAGAAAACGATGCCAGCCGGGGTGGGCAAACCTTTCAGGACATTCAGGGAGATGTGTACGAGATGCTGCTCAGTGAGATTGCCACGGCAGGGAAAAACGGACAGTTCCGTACGCCAAGGCACATCATCAAACTCATGGCGGAGTTGGTAGCGCCACAACTGGGACAGCGGGTGGCGGACCCGGCCTGTGGTACAGGAGGATTTTTACTAGGTGCTTATCAGTATATGCTCACCGACCTGGTGCGCAAAAAGAATCCGAAAAAATTAATAATAGATGAAGATGGATTTGAACGTGGTACCACCAGCAGTGTGGTGACGGAGAAGGTGAAGAAAATTCTGGAAGACAGCTTCTATGGATTTGATATAGATGGTACCATGGTGCGGCTGGGGTTGATGAACCTGATGATGCACGGCATAGACAACCCGCATATTGACTACAAGGATACGCTAAGCAAAAGCTTTAATGAAGACAGCCAGTATGATGTGATCATGGCCAACCCGCCCTTCACGGGCAACATAGATAAAGGCGACATTAATGAAAGCCTGAAGTTGCCTACTACCAAAACCGAACTTCTTTTTGTGGAGCGCATCTTTACCATGCTGAAGATGGGAGGCACGGCTGCGGTGATTGTGCCGCAGGGCGTATTGTTCGGAAGTGGCAAGGCCTTTGTGCAGGCGCGCAAAAAGATTGTGGAAGAAACAGAACTGAAAGCGGTGATCACTTTACCCAGCGGTGTGTTCAAGCCCTATGCCGGAGTGAGCACTTCTATTTTGATTTTCACCAAAGGGGGCGAGACCCAACACACCTGGTTTTACGATCTGCAAAGCGATGGCTACAGCCTGGACGACAAGCGCAACAAGCTGGAAGGTTATGGCGACTTGCAGGATGTAGTGACGCGGTATAAGAAACGAGACGTAAAAAAAGAAAAGGATAGAACACAGAAATATTTCTTTGTGCCTAAGAAGGAGTTGGTGGAGAATACTTATGATTTGAGTTTGAGTAAGTATAAGGAGGAGATTTATGACGAGGTCAAGTATGATAACCCCAAATCTATAATAAAAAATCTTGTGGCAATTGAGTCAAAAATTAATAAGGGGCTTTCTGATCTAACAGAGCTTGTTTGAAAAATATGGAAATAGTTTCTTTGGGAGATTACATTGAACAAATAAGAGGCATATCCTATAAGCCCAATGAAATAAGCGAAAAGCCCCTTGAAGATTATTTGCCTGTACTGAGAGCTACTAATTTTGATGAGTATGGTTTTAAGCTGGGTGATCTTAACTATATACATAAATCCAGAATTAAAAAAGAGCAACTTATCCAAGCAGGGGATATTCTTATCGCTGCCTCAAGTGGTAGTAAAGATATTGTTGGTAAGAACATTCAATTCAAGGAATCACTTAATGGATCTTTCGGTGCCTTTTGTAAACTTGTCAGGGTAAAAAGAGATTTCAATAAGGACTTCATTGCTCATTTTTTTAAGACTCCTTACTATAGGAATATAATTAGAAGTTCTATTCAAGGGGCGAATATTAATAACTTAAAGAATGAGCACATTAATGATCTTAAAATTGCCAAACCTCCACTTGAAGACCAAATCCACATTGCCAATATTTTAAGCAAAGCCGAGGCGATGATCAGCCAGCGCAAAGAAAGCCTCCGCCTGCTGGATGAATTTTTGAAGAGTACGTTTTTGGAGATGTTTGGAGATCCGGTGAGGAATGAGAAGGGGTGGGAGAAGATTACATTAAAAGAATTTGGAAAAATAATAACTGGTAATACACCACCAAGGAATGATGATGACAACTATTCATCAAATTTCATTGAGTGGATAAAGACTGACAACATCGAATCAGATAGATTATTTGTTACTAACGCAATTGAATACCTTTCTGAAACCGGTGCATCTAAGGCACGGTTTGTAGAAAAAGGAGCTTTGCTTATTGCTTGTATTGCCGGAAGTATTGAATCTGTCGGTAGGGCCGCATTAACAAACAGAAGAGTTTCCTTTAATCAACAGATCAATGCTATTCAACCATTCGAAGATATATCCTCATTTTTCTTATTGTGGTTGTTCAAAATTTCTAAGTTGTATATTCAGAATCATGCAACCAAGGGAATGAAAAAGATTTTGACTAAGGGTGATTTTGAAAAAATTAGAATGATCAAACCACCACTCAAACTCCAAACCCAATTCGCTCATATCGTAGAAAAAACAGAAGCTCTCAAGGTCCACTACCAAACCAGCCTGAAGGAGTTGGAGAATTTGTATGGGAGCTTGAGTCAAAGGGCGTTTAGGGGGGAGTTGAAGGTGAGGGAGGAATTGAGTATGGCTGCGGAGGACGGCAGTATTTACCGCAATTTGAAAAGCTAGAGGGATGTACCAAAGAGTAATTAAATATCTCCCTTTGGTACTGGTTTGGTCACTTCCAATCGTTTTTCATAGATTCTTCGAAAATTTGATTGATACCTATTGGGTTCTTCCATTTGTCTCTCAGTTCGATAGATCGGTATTTACAGATATACTTTTCCTTTTATGTGTTTCTGTAAGTGTTTATGTGTTTTATTACTCAAAATGGGTCATTAGGAAATCTCTTGATTGGGAAAAGGTAATTTACTCACTATTCATAGGTATATATTTCATTCTTTATCGCTTTCAATTGTTCGGGTTTGATCAATGGCAATTTGAGCGACTATACGTTACTTCAACTATCCAATATATTGATCTCCTATTGCTGGTCCTTTTCTTACCATTACTATATAGGATAATTAGGTATACTCCAACCATTCAATCGGTTAATGCAGAATATTCTTTGCTTGAAGATTCTCAAATAACTTCATCAAATGAAGATCGACTCGCCCGCAGGGAGTTTGCTGAATATCTAGCAAACCACATTACAAGTAACAACGCAACGACTGCTTTTGCGATCGGCATCAATGCTAAATGGGGTGATGGTAAAACATCTTATCAGGAGATGGTCAAAGAATATGTAAAATCGCAAGATTCAAATGCTATTTGCTTTACATTCAATCCTTGGAAGAGTTTGAATGCAAAGAAGATTGTGTATGATTTCTTTGATATCTATAGTGATGCGATTGGTTTCTATGATTTTAAACTGGGTGCTCATATAAAAGAGTACGGCAGGAAACTATTGTCCGCAACCAATAGCTGGTGGTCGGTGATTCTAAACAACTTGGTGGGTAAAGAGAATCAAGAGATACTTTATGATAGGATTAATGAGTCACTAAAATTAATAAATCGAAGGGTTATCATTTTTGTGGACGACCTCGATCGTCTAACGACTCCTGAAATTACTGAAGTAGTTAAGTTGATCAGAAATAGTGCAAATTTCAGAAACACCTTTTTTGTTGTAGGTTACGATTTGGAGTACCTCCAGGAGTTATTGGCGAATCATAGCGAATATGGAAAAGAACATTACCTTGAAAAAATATTCCAGCTTCAGATTGATTTAAATGACATTCCTGCGAGTGTCATTGTCGATCAGCTAAGAGAATATTTAAGTAATATGCTCCCGTCTTATCAAGACAGTATAAATTCAGTATTGGGTTACCAAGCTTCAGCTAATGAAGCGTTTGAAGCTAGTTTCCTTGGGCGGAAAAATGCAGGTGATTTGGTTCCTGGAATATTGAAGAATTTAAGAGATGTTAAACGTTTTGCGAATTACTTCGCTGTTAGTTTTCGTGTACTATCTACTGAAGTTGATTTCGAAGACTTCTTCTACATCTCTTTAATTAAGTTTAAGTATCCAATTTTGATCAAACATATAAAGCTTTATGAAAAAAGTATTTGATAAGGCCTTGGGAGAGGGATTTTTTAGGTTATCGCTGAATGATGAAGGCGTCAATAATCTCTTTAAGGAACTCGACATACATAGCCCTGAGAGAAATGAGATTCAAAGGGTTTTACAGCACCTTTTTGATAAAGACAGGAAGCGGAGTATTCGCTCGATTGTCAATACTAATAAGTTTGACATTTATTTTGACAACACTCTTAACACTGAGGGTATTTTACTTAGAGAGTTTGTTCCTGTTCTCTCTGAACCTTGGCCGAAGATTAAGGACAAATTTCTTCAATGGAAATCTGAAGGAAAGATAAGTTATTTGATTGAAATTTTAAGTTCCATAGACCAATTTGAGAGTAAGGACCGGTTTGAAAAAATTACCAAGCTTTGGATTTCACTAGCAAATGCTGGAGTACTTAAAGAACGTATATTGGAAGATTGGGTCAATTCTGTATCGAAAAACAAGATTGCGATTGATCGATTTTATGGCGAAGATAAAACCTTTTTCAAATCCATATTCATCGGCAACAATGATTATTTTTTCTATGATACTTATGCGATTAGAATTGTTCTTAGGAAATATATTGATGGTAATCCCGAGTTCGCTTTTCCTCTGGATAAGGAATTGCTTCAGGATATATCTGTCCAAAGATTGAAGGAGTTTGTGGATACTCGCAAACAGTTCGATGTTCGAGTCTTTAATTTGTTCTATTATAACTGCTGGAGCGGAAAAACGACTGATAATAAAGTGATTCTTTTGGGAAAGGCCCACGATGTTGTGCGTGGTCATATTGAGCAATTTCCCCTTGAGTTTCTTCGTTTTGTTGTAAGATCGCGTTCTGCGCCACACTTTGACGAAGAGTATGTATTCGAACCATTCATCCCTCAATACTTTGGTGGCTGGGATAGGTTTGAGGAGTTTTTAAATGTCAAAGCGGAAGAAGAGGTGGAATTCAAGCCACTTATTGACTATTTCAATGAATTCAAAAAATTCGACTACAATTTATTTCGTGCTGAGGAAAAGCCTCCATGGATAGATATTGAAGGAGGTAATTCTGTATTGAAGTATTTCAAAGATCAAACTTATGAAGAGTTCGTTGCGGAAATGGAAAAGAAGTACAATAATATGTAGGAGCAAAAATTAGCTGGAACACAGGAGAATCTATGAACGAAAAGGAACTTATTGAGGGAATAACTAAGGACCACATTCTCAAGTCCATCGAAGTGATTTCTGAGGAAGGTTATCCACCTCATAGAAGGTCGAATACTTATGACCTGGTGCACAATGGCGTGGCCTATCCGCCTAAGTATGTACTTTCACTTGCAGGCTATTTTCGAGATCAAAAATTCATTCGGCATAAAGAGTTTAAAGGTGGGGAGAAGAGTGTCGCTTTTGCATATTTAAAAGACCTTGGTTTTACTATTCAACCAAAGGCCGAAACCATAAACCTTAAGAAAGCGAGAGAAAACCCAGCCGTAAAGGGGAAGTATATTGTAGATGACGATGAGCCGGAGTTATTTGATCAAGATGATATTGATTCGTTGCGAAGATTTCCCGGTAAACGCTTGGATAGGCAAAATCCCGAAATGGAAAGAACCTATCAGCATCTTCAGAAGGTATATGAAAAGGTGGAGTATTGGACCCAAGAGGTGCTAAAAAATACGTTTCCGGAAGGGGATTATCACATCAAAAAGAAGCCCACCAACCAGGCAAATAACTTTGAGTATTATTTATGGTCGAAAATTTATCCCACCAAGGCGCTTAAAGAGGCAAAGATTTTAGCATACACGTTAACGCTCTCTGCAGAACAAGAAGACTTCTGTCTAAAAATTGACACGGTTGGTCTCGGTGAAAATGACCCTATAAGAAAGAAGTACCTGGAATATAGAGGTGAGTTTTTTGATTCGCCTATTGTGAAGATACTTAAGATCGATGAAGTCTTGTCCAAAGATTGGGATTACTTGATAGCAAAGTCTGCGGCAATCATAAAATCTTTGGATGAGCCGTACAGGTATTTGCTTGGCCACTTAGGTGTCAGAGAACAGAGTGAATTTACTAACAGTACAAACTACAAACCTGCAAAAGGAGTTAATCAAATGGCACTTAATAAGATACTATACGGTCCACCTGGTACGGGTAAGACGTATAAGCTGAATGAAATAAAGATGTCTCAATTTATTGACAGGGGTGTATCCAAATCGAAAGAGGAGGTTTTGCACGAAAGACTGCTTGAGTATCCGTTTTGGCAAGTCCTGGCTGCTGCATTGTATGTGACCAAAAGACCCCTGACTGTAAACGAATTGGTTGAGCAACCCATAGTTAAACATCGAGTTAAGCCGGGTATTAAGACAAAGCCTAGCTATATAGCCTGGTCTGATCTGTTATCCTATGCTGATGATGAATCGACACAATTAGCAGCCAAGTACAGAAGAGCAATCAAACTTTTTCACAAAGACAGCAATAGTAGATGGTCTATTACAGCCGATAAATCAAATGAGTTGAAAGACATTATTGATTTCGAGCTTATTCAACTTGCCAGAGATTCTGATTCAGTAAAACCCGTAATTTCATCTGCGGAGATACATAGATATAGGTTCATAACCTTCCATCAGAAATATAGCTATGAAGATTTTATTGAAGGTATTAAGCCCGTACTTCAGGGTGAATCAAGAAATAATCTTGAAGTTGAGGAGCCCGCCAGCGAGCTTGCCTTTGAGCTGAAGAAGGGGATATTTTACTTAAGTTGTCTTGAGGCGCTGAAACTTGCCGGGTTCAATTCATTTGATGAATGTTACAAGTCCTCTAAAGAGCAGAGAAAGACTGCCTTTGGGCAAACCAATGGGAATCAGCAGAAGCAGTTTGCCTTATTCATTGATGAAATCAATCGGGCAAATATCTCAGCCGTGTTTGGTGAACTGATCACTTTGATTGAAGAGACCAAGAGGCTGGGACAGGATGAGGAAATGTGGTTGAAGCTTCCGTACTCAGGAGAGGATTTTGGTGTTCCCCCCAACTTACACGTGATAGGTTCTATGAATACGGCCGATCGATCCATTGCGCTGCTTGATATTGCATTGCGCAGAAGGTTTCACTTTGAAGCGCTTTATCCAGATTATGATGAAATCCCTGAGTGGGAGCTATTGCTTAAAGCCCTTAATCAGAAAATATTTGAGTTAAAGAAGAATCCTGACTTTTTTATTGGACATGCTTTTTTCATTAACAAAGATCGGAATGAGCAGAAAGCGATTTTCAACGGAAAGATCATCCCTTTGCTGATGGAATATTTCCAAAACAATCTCAATACCGTAAAATCTGTTCTTCAGGCGGCTGAGATAAAGGTGAGCGAGCCATCAATAGATAATAACTATCAACTCATTGCGATCGATTAAACTATTTGAGTGGCAGGCTAAGGAGCATCATCTCACCAGGGATGAGCTTCATCGTTTCATTGTTCACCTCGATGAAGTTTGGATCAATCGCGTCCGATACCTGGAAGAGGACGAATCTGAACAAGTTACTAATTCAACGGAGCACCGGTTTTTTGCATTTACTTTAGATGGTAAGATAAGAGCAAGAAATTACGTGGGCGTAATTCAATTTGAAAACATTCGTATTGAAGTTTACCCCAAGGTTTTCAAGAACAACGCAATTCATAGCTTCTCACAGTACCAACTGCATTTGCTGTATTGGTTGAGCTATTGTCGAAAGATTAGATTTCCTTTTTCACTGGTTAATCTTTCAACCATCGACTTCGATGACTATCTGGAGTTGATCACCTACATCTTTGCAAACTATGCTGACGAGGTGTTGAGTCAGCAGCCCTTTCAGGCTTATCAGGAGACAACAGAAGAAACGGAATATTTAAGAGGGAGGCTACATTTTGAAAATTACATTAAACGCAATGTGAGTACCGGCCGCTGGCAAAATTTCCATTGTACGTATGCGCCTTTTGTATATGATAATCTTTTCAATAGGATAGTAAAAAGTGTTGCGCAACAATTGACCGCTGTTAGTCAGCATAAGATCAACAGGGAAAAATTAGCATCGGTACTTTTTCTATTGCATGATGTGTCGGATGTGCCAGTTGTGGATGCGGATTGCAAAAGGGTAAGCCTTAACCCACTATATACCGATCATCGGAATCTGTTATCCCTTTGTGAGCTTATTCTTTCAAACAGAATGGTTGATGTAGAGACAGGTGGAGTTCAAAACTTCTTCTTCATGGTTCCCATGGAGTATGTGTTTGAGGATTTCGTAGCCGGATTCATTGAAGAACATTTTTCAAATGAATGGTACTTAGATATCCAAAAGAGCAACATGACATTATTGTCAAGCCCAAAGCTCTTCAGAATGAAGCACGACATTTTCCTAACATCGCGGAAGGATGGAAGGGAAGTGATCATTGACACAAAGTATAAGCTAAGAAGTGAGGGAGGAGAGGAATCAAAAA
>CAYNCP010000082.1:0-14926 GCA_964395905.1 uncultured Ohtaekwangia sp. | reverse complement strand
ATCCGGTAGGTTTTAGACTTGGAATTATCCGCGGATGGGATTCAAGCTGGTTTGGAGGCAATACATTTTCTGACAAACTGGTTGAAGATCAGAAAATCCGGAAGTATGTAAATGCTCGTATTCCTAAAGGCGGGATATCCAAAGTGGTGATCGAGCGCACGCTGAAGCGCATCACCCTGACCATCCACACCGCACGTCCTGGTGTGGTGATTGGAAAAGGAGGAACTGAAGTTGACAAAATAAAAGAGGAATTAAAGAAGCTTACCAACAAAGACGTACAGATCAACATTTTTGAGATCAAACGTCCCGAGTTGGATGCCAAACTGGTAGGTGAGTCTATCGCACAGCAGTTGGAAGCAAGGATCGCTTTTCGTAGAGCAATGAAGCAAGCCATTGCCTCTGCCATGCGCGTAGGTTCCGAAGGGATAAAAGTGAAGTTGTCCGGTCGCCTGGGTGGTGCTGAGATGGCGCGTACTGAACAATACAAGGAAGGAAGAATTCCATTGCACACCCTGCGTGCCGATATCGATTATGCCGTGTCTGAAGCACAGACTGTATATGGAAAGATCGGAATTAAAGTGTGGGTGTTTAAAGGAGAGATTTTCGGCAAGCGTGATTTGTCACCCAACGTAGGGATGGTGAGCAACACAGGCGGAGACAATAAGATGGCCGGTGGCCCTCCTGACCGCAGAAGAAGTGGTGGCCGTGGCCGTGGAGACAGGCCTGATCGCGGAGGCGAAAGGGGTGGAGACAGAAGGAAAAATAAGTAGGAATTAATAATAGGTAGCAAACATGTTACAACCGAAGCGTACCAAGTTTAGAAAAATGCACAAAGGCCGTGTAAAAGGATTGGCAACACGTGGTCATTCCATTTCATTCGGTTCATTTGGATTGAAAGCACTCGAGGGCGGTTGGATTACAGCGCGTCAGTTGGAGGCAGCAAGGGTTGCAGTGACCCGTGCCATGAAGCGTGAAGGTCAGGTGTGGATCCGGATTTTCCCTGATAAGCCAATTACCAAAAAGCCTGCTGAGGTAAGGATGGGTAAGGGTAAAGGAGCGCCTGAGTATTGGGTGGCAGTAATTAAGCCGGGTACCATTCTTATTGAGGCTGGAGGTGTAAACATGGCCACCGCAAAAGAGGCGTTGCGCCTGGCTGAGGGTAAACTTCCTATTCTTACAAAATTTACCGTTCGCAGAGACTACGTAGAAGCTGCGGCAACCAAATAAGGAGATGAAAAATACCGAGATAAAAGCATTTACTACAGACGAGCTTAAAGAGAAAATCGGAAGCGAGAAGGAAGCGCTGCGCAAACTCAAGTTTGCACATCAGATTTCTGCCATCGAAAACCCGCTGAAGATCAAAGATACCAGAAGACTGGTGGCTCGTTTGAAAACAGAATTGAGAGCAAGAGAACTTCAAAAGTAATTTCCAATGGAAAGGAATCAGAGAAAAGAAAAAGTAGGCACGGTCACGAGCAATAAAATGCAGAAGACCATTACCATTGCCGTAAACCGTAAGGTGAAGCACCCGATCTACGGTAAGTTCATGCAAAAGACCACCAAGTTGATGGCGCATGACGAAAAAGGAGAGGCCGGCATTGGAGATACTGTGCGCATAAGCGAGACCCGCCCTTTGAGCAAAAACAAAAGGTGGAGACTGGTGGAAATAGTAGAAAAAGCTAAATAACATGATACAGACCGAATCAAGATTAAAAGTGGCTGACAACAGCGGAGCAAAAGAGGTTCTCTGTGTTCATGTACTGGGTGGAACCAAAAGACGTTATGCGTCCGTGGGTGATACCATTGTAGTGTCAGTAAAATCAGCACTGCCTTCCAGCCAGGTAAAGAAAGGAACTGTTTCCAAAGCTGTGGTGGTAAGAACCAAAAAGGAGATCAGGAGAAAAGACGGATCGTACATCCGCTTTGAAGAAAATGCAGCCGTGCTTTTGAATGCTCAAAATGAGCCAAGAGGTACACGTATTTTCGGACCTGTAGCTCGTGAGCTGAGAGAGAAGCAGTTCATGAAAATTGTGTCATTAGCCCCTGAAGTACTGTAAGCTATGGAAAGGAGATATAACAAACAGCCTAAAATGCACATCCGCAAAGGAGATACTGTAAAAGTATTGGCTGGAAACGACAAAGGAAAAGAAGGAAAAGTGATGGAGCTGTTCCTCGAGAAGCAACGCGCTATCGTGGAAGGCATCAATATGGTGACTAAACATGAGAAGCCTTCGGCAAGCAAGCCGGAAGGCGGCATCAAAAAAACAGAAGCTGCCATACATGTAAGCAACCTCATGTTGGTAAATCCCGCTGATGGAAAACCAACACGCACAGGCAGGAAGCTCAACGAAAAAGGCAAGCTTCAGAGATATTCTAAAAAAACCGGAGAATTTATTAAGTAATGGCAACGCCCCGATTAAAAGAAAAATACTTGAAAGAGATTGTTCCTTCCCTGAAGGAAAAATTTCAGTACAAGTCAATCATGGAAGTACCTAAGATGACAAAGATTTGCATCAACAAAGGTATTGGAGCTGCTGTGGCAGACAAGAAACTGGTTGACATTGGTGTGGAAGAGCTGACCACCATCACCGGCCAGAAAGCAGTGGCCACCCGTTCAAAAAAGGCGATCTCTAACTTTAAGTTACGAGAAGACATGCCCATCGGAGCAAAGGTGACTTTGCGTGGCGACCGCATGTTTGAATTCATGGATCGCATCATGAACGTAGCGCTTCCCCGTGTGCGCGACTTCAAAGGCGTGAGCGACAAAGGTTTTGATGGTCGTGGTAACTATACGCTTGGCGTGAAAGAGCAGATCATATTCCCAGAGATTTCGATCGACAAAGTGACGAAAATCAACGGAATGGACATCACTTTTGTAACCACTGCAAAAAGTGACGAGGAGAGCCTGGAATTATTAAGGGCATTTGGGATGCCTTTTGTAAACAAAAACAACTAAGAACAGATGGCAAAACTATCCATTGTAGCAAGAGACAGAAAGAAGGAAGCCCTGGTAAAGCGCTATGCTGAGAAGCGTAAAGCATTGAAAGAAGCCGGAGATTGGGCAGGACTGGATAAACTTCCAAGAAGTTCTTCAAGTGTGCGCATTCGCAATCGTTGCAAATTGACCGGAAGACCCAGAGGATATATGCGAAAATTCGGCATTTGCCGTAATCAATTTCGCCAAATGGCCTCTGACGGGTTAATTCCCGGGGTAACGAAAGCCAGCTGGTAAGTGAGAAACCGGCTTTTTAATGAGGGTAGGAATTAATAACTTTGCAGCCCCGTTTTTTGGCGGGCTTGCTTTTTTGAATAGAATATGAACATAACAGATCCGATAGCAGATTATTTAACCCGGTTGAGAAACGCCATTAAGGCGCGTCATCGCGTGGTGGAGGTGCCTTCATCCAACCTGAAAAAGGAGATTACCAAGGTGCTTTTTGACAAGGGATATATTCTGAACTACAAGTTCGAGGAAACTGCAAATAAACAAGGGTTGATAAGGATTGCACTAAAGTACAATCCGGAAACCAAAGAATCAGCGATTTCCAACCTCAAGCGGGTGAGTTCGCCAGGTTTGCGTCAATATAAGGAGGCGTCAAAGTTGCCAAAGGTGTTGAATGGCCTTGGTGTGGCGATCCTTTCTACTTCTAAAGGTGTAATCACCGACAAGGAAGCTAAAGCGATGAATGTAGGTGGTGAAGTATTGTGTTACGTTCATTAATCAATTACGATGTCACGAATAGGTAGAAATCCCGTACAAATTCCAAAAGGTGTGAGCATCACTTTTAATGAAGGTGATCACAAGGTTTCCGTAAAAGGACCAAAAGGAGAATTGCACCAGGTCATTGATCCTGATTTTAAGATCAAGCAGGATGATGGTGAGTTGACTGTAGAGCGCCCCACCGAGCAAAAAAGACATAAAGCAATGCATGGTCTTTACCGCGCGCTTATTGCCAACATGGTAACCGGAGTAAATACCGGCTATAAAGAACAGTTGGAACTGGTAGGTGTAGGTTTCAAGGCAACGGCTCAGGCCAACGTGCTGGAGCTTAACGTGGGATATTCCCACAGTATCTTTTTTGCTGTTCCTTCAGAGTTGAAGGTACAGGCGATTACTGAAAAAGGATCAAACCCGACCATTATTTTGGAAGGAATTGACAAGCAGTTGATAGGCCAGGTAGCAGCTAAGATTAAATCGCTCCGCAAAGTGGAGCCTTACAAAGGAAAAGGTATACGCTTCACTGGTGAATTTGTTCGCAGAAAAGCAGGTAAAGCGGCTTCTAAATAATATAAGAGTATGCCAAGTGTAAAAGCAGAAAGAAAGAAAAGATTGAAAATGGGTATCCGCAGGAAGGTGAAGGGTACCAGCGAAAGACCACGTCTTTCCGTTTTCAAGAGCAATAAAGTAATCTACGCTCAGGTAATTGATGATACCAAAGGAGTGACAATAGCTGCAGCATCATCTGTAGAACTGGATAAGAAAGGCGGAGTGAATCTGACCATTTCTAAGAATGTTGGAAAGAAAGTAGCGGAAAAAGCAATAGCCACCGGCATCAACACCATCGTGTTTGATCGCAATGGCGCATTGTATCACGGCAATATCAAAGCTTTGGCAGAAGGTGCCAGAGAAGGAGGTCTAAAATTTTAATTGAATGACACAAAGCAACGTCAGTACAGTAAAGGCAAGCGAAATAGATCTTAAAGAGAAGGTCGTGGCAATTCAGCGCGTAGCCAAGGTGGTAAAAGGTGGACGCAGGTTCAGCTTTTCGGCAATCGTGGTAGTGGGAGATGGCAATGGCGTAGTGGGCTACGGATTGGGTAAGGCCAACGAGGTGACGGACGCGATCACCAAAGGCATCGATGATGCCAAGAAACATTTGGTGAAGGTACCTATCATTAAAGGCACCGTACCCCATGAATCTATCGGAAAATTCGGAGGTGGATTTGTGTTACTAAAGCCAGCTTCTGCCGGTACCGGTGTAATCGCGGGTGGTGCCATGCGCGCGGTGTTGGATAGTGCCGGTGTGCATAATGTATTGGCGAAATCAAAAGGATCTTCCAATCCGCACAACGTGGTGAAGGCAACTTTCAAAGCGTTAACCGGAATGAGAGATGCCCATACGATAGCAAGAAACAGAGGAATTACCTTATCGAAGGTTTTCAACGGATAATAGATATGGCAAAGGTTAAAATCACACAGACCAAGAGCATGATCAAAAGAGCTGAGACACAGCAGTTGACAATTAAGTCATTGGGTCTTGGGAAGTTGAATAGTTCAGTAGAAGTGGAATATACTCCGCAGATACAGGGCATGGTAAAGAAAGTGAGTCACTTGGTGAGCGTAACAGAATTATAAGATGAAGCTACACGAATTAAAACCAGCAAAAGGATCTACCAAAACCAACAAGCGTTTGGGTAGGGGACAGGGTTCTGGCGGTACTACGGCTGGACGTGGACATAAAGGTGCCAAGTCCCGCTCAGGGTACAGCAGGAAGATCGGATTTGAAGGTGGTCAAATGCCACTCCAAAGACGTGTTCCCAAGTTCGGCTTCACCAACAACAACAAGGTGCATTTCAAATGCGTAAACCTGGATGCCCTGGAAAGTTTGGCGGAGAAAACCAAAGCCAGCGACATCAGCATTCAATTACTCATCGACAACGGGATGGTGGGTAAAAAGGATAAGGTAAAAGTATTGGGTAGAGGCGAATTGAAAGCCAAAGTAAACGTGGAAGCACACGCGTTTTCAGCTACAGCTGTAAAGGCGATCGAAGGTGCCGGAGGAAAAGCGACAACTGTGTAAACGATGAAGAAATTCTTCACCACCATAAAGAACATTTTTTCGATTGAGGACCTCAGGGTTAGGATATTAAACACCATCGGCTTCCTGATTATCTTCAGGTTAGGCTCGTACATTGTGTTGCCTGGTGTGGACCCTAACCTATTGGCTGGTAATCAAGGTGGTATTTTCGATTTGTTGAATACTTTCCTGGGCGGATCATTTAGCCGAGCCTCCATTTTTGCATTGGGAATCATGCCTTACATCTCTGCTTCCATTGTGGTGCAGTTGTTGACAGTGGCCGTTCCACATTTCACCAAAATGCAAAAAGAAGGGGATAGCGGAAGAAAGAAAATTAATCAGTTTACCCGTGTATTGACGATCGCCATCACCGCGGCTCAGTCGTATGGATATTTAAGAACCACCATCAATGATGAGGCGTTGATCAATCCAGGCATGTTCTGGGTGGTTTCGTCAATTATGATCCTGGTATCAGGAACCATGTTTTGTATGTGGTTGGGTGAGCGCATCACCGACAAAGGAATTGGTAACGGTATCAGTATGTTGATCATGATTGGTATTGTGTCTCGTTTTCCAGCTGCCATCTGGCAAGAGTTGGATTCTAAGGGTATGAATGGCGCATTGTTGTTCATTATAGAGTTACTGGCTTTGTTCTTTGTAGTAGTGGGCGTGATCGCGTTAACACAGGCCACCAGAAGAATACCGGTGCAGTATGCCAAGCAGGTAGTGGGCAACAAGCTGTATGGCGGAAAAAGAGATTTTATTCCCTTGAAGCTTAACTCAGCCGGAGTAATGCCCATCATCTTCGCGCAAGCGTTGATGTTCATTCCTCCATTGGTGGCAGGTATCTGGCGCGACAGTGATATTGGTGCCTATGTTGGTTCCACTTTCGCTGACTTTACCTCTTGGCAATACAATTTGTTGTTTGCAATATTGATTTTGCTGTTTACTTTCTTTTATACAGCCATTACAGTACCGACCAACGACATTGCTGATAATTTGAAACGCAACGGTGGATTTGTACCTGGGATAAAACCGGGGAAGCAAACCGCTGAGTTTATAGATAATATTTTATCAAAAATTACTTTTCCAGGCGCCATTTTGCTGGCGGTTGTGGCCATCCTCCCGGCTTTTGCTGTGCGGGCCGGCCTGACCCAGAATTTTGCCCAATTCTATGGAGGTACTTCTCTTCTGATTTTGGTAGGTGTGGTGTTAGACACACTCCAGCAGATTGAAAGTTATCTATTGATGCGGCATTATGAAGGCATGATGAAGTCGGGAAGAGTGAAAGGACGTTCTCAGTTTGCTGCGGCTTGAGTTTGGATGATCCAATACAAGACAGCAGAGGATATTCAGTTAATTAAAGAGGGGGCCCAAATACTTGGGAAAGCCCACGGTGAAGTCGCCAGGCTTATCAAGCCGGGAGTCCAAACCAAGGTACTGGATAAAATCGCTGACGAGTACATAATGGATCATGGAGGCTTGCCTTCTTTTAAGGATTACAATGGCTTTCCGGCAGCCTTGTGCATCTCTGTTAATGAAACAGTGGTTCACGGGTTTCCAAGTCAGTATGAATTAAAAGAGTCGGATGTGATTTCCGTGGATTGTGGCGTTTTTTATAAAGGCTTTCACAGTGACTCGGCATATACTTATCCGCTCGAAGGTGTGTCTCAGGAAGTACTTGATCTGTTGGATCGAACTTACGACTCTTTGTTTCTCGGGATTGAGCAGGCTAAGCCTGGCAACCGGGTTGGTGACATCAGTTTTGCGATACAAAGTTATGTGGAGCAGTTCGGATACGGAGTGGTGAGGGAGTTGGTAGGTCACGGAGTAGGAAAAGAACTTCACGAGGATCCAGAAGTGCCTAACTATGGAAAGCGGGGAAAGGGGCCAAAGATTACACAGGGGATGGTTTTTGCCATCGAACCGATGATTAATCTGGGGACCAAAAGTGTGGTTCAGGAGCGGGACGGTTGGACCATACGCACGGCCGACAGAAAGCCATCGGCTCATTTTGAGCATACGGTGGCCATCTTGGAGGACAAAGCAGAAGTCTTAACGACTCATGAATATATAGAACGAAACTATAAGTATAAGTGGCGAAACAAAAGTCGATAGAGCAGGACGGTACTATTTTGGAAGCGTTATCCAATGCGATGTTTCGCGTGCAATTGGAAAACGGCCACGAGGTACTGGCACATATTTCAGGAAAGATGAGGATGCACTACATCCGCATTCTGCCTGGAGATAAGGTGAAACTGGAAATGTCGCCTTATGATTTGACAAAAGGAAGGATAACATTTAGGTATAAATAGTAGTGTAAAACTACTAACGACTAAGAATATGAAAGTAAGAGCATCCATAAAGAAACGCAGCGCTGATTGCAAGATCATCAGGCGCAAGGGCAAATTGTATGTGATTAACAAGAAGAATCCGAGATATAAACAAAGACAAGGATAATTATGGCACGTATCGCTGGTGTAGATATTCCCGATAACAAAAGAGGTGAGGTAAGCTTGACATACATCTATGGCCTCGGCCGTAGATCAGCTCAAAAAATTCTCACTCAAGCTAACGTGGAATTTGACAAAAAGGTAAAGGATTGGAATGACGATGAGTCAAACGCTATCCGTGCCCTTATTGCAGAGCAATTCAAAATCGAAGGTGTGCTTAAGTCTGAAGTACAATTGAGCATTAAGCGCTTGATGGATATCGGATGCTACCGTGGCCTCAGGCACCGCAAAGGTTTGCCCGTACGTGGCCAGGGTACAAAGAACAACGCACGTACACGCAAAGGAAAGCGTAAGACAGTAGCGAACAAGAAGAAAGCAGTTAAAGGATAATAAATAAAGAAAATACTTTTCAGATGGCGCAGGCAGAAAAGAAAAAAGACAAGAGTAAGAAGCGGGTGGTGACTGTAGAGGCAACCGGACAGATTCACATCCAGGCTTCGTTCAACAACATCATCATTTCCATTACCAATATGGCAGGTCAGGTAGTGTCCTGGGCTTCCGCTGGAAAGATGGGCTTCAAAGGTTCTAAGAAAAACACCCCTTACGCGGCACAAACCGCAGCACAGGAGTGTGGCACCAAAGCGTATGAATTGGGATTGCGCAAGGCAGAAGTATTTGTGAAGGGACCAGGATCAGGTCGTGAGTCAGCGATTCGTACACTTCAGGGTGTGGGAATTGAAATCACCACGATCCGTGACGTAACCCCTTTACCGCACAACGGTTGTCGTCCGCCAAAGAAAAGAAGAGTTTAATCATTATAAGAGCATAATCTAGCCATGGCAAGATATACAGGTCCTAAGACAAAAATTTCAAGAAGGTTCAACGAGCCTATCCTTGGCGATAGCAAAGCGCTGGCGAAGAAAAACTACCCTCCCGGTCAACATGGGAAAGGTAAGAAGCGCAAGCAGTCGGAATACGCAATTCAGCTGGCTGAAAAACAAAAAGCCAAGTACATCTATGGGGTGTTGGAGAAGCAATTCGAAAACATATTTGATAAGGCATCCAGCAAAAAAGGCATCACCGGTGAGGTGCTATTGCAATTGCTGGAATCAAGATTAGACAATACCGTGTATCGGCTGGGGGTTGCCCCCACACGCAGAGCTGCACGTCAGTTGGTAGTACATAAGCACATCTTGGTCAATGGTGAGGTTGTCAATATTCCTTCTTATACCCTTCGCCCCGGAGACGCAGTGGAGGTAAGAGAGAAATCAAAGTCGCTGGAATCCATCACGGAATGTCTGGCAGCACAATCACCCAAGCGACACAGCTGGTTGGAGTGGGACGGAAACGGCATGGTTGGTAAACTGATCACAGTTCCGCCTCGCGCTGATATTCCTGAGAATATTAATGAGCAGTTGATTGTCGAGTTGTACTCTAAGTAATTCTTAACATTAAACAAATTACCCTATGTCAATATTAGCATTTCAAATGCCAGAAAAGGTTGTAATGGAGAAGTCCGATGATTTTCGCGGCCTTTTCACATTTAAGCCGCTGGAAAGAGGATACGGAGTAACGATAGGTAATGCATTGAGAAGAATTCTGCTTTCTTCACTGGAAGGATATGCCATCACCGGCATTAAAATTCCTGGTGTATTGCATGAGTTCTCTACCATCGAAGGCGTGGTGGAAGATGTGTCAGAGATCATCCTTAACCTGAAGCAGGTGCGCCTGAGAAAGAATTCTGATAATTTCGAAACCAAAGTAACGGCAAGCATCAAGAAGCAAAAGCAGTTCACTGCAGGTGACATCGCGAAGTTTACATCCGGCTTTGATGTGTTGAATCCCGATCACGTCATCTGTAATCTGGATGAGTCGGCCCAGTTTGAAATAGAAATGACCATCGAGAAAGGTCGTGGATATTTGCCTGCTGAAGAAAACAAACCAACAGAACAACTTTTCGGCTTCATTCCCATCGATGCGATTTTCACTCCGGTGAAAAACGTTAAGTACAGCGTGGAAAACACACGTGTGGAGCAGAAGACGGACTACGAGAAACTGGTGATTGACATCGAAACCGATGGATCCATTCACCCGGAGAAAGCGTTGGAAGGTGCGGCTTTCATTTTGATTCAACACTTCCGTCTGTTCTCAGACAAGTCTATTGAACTGGAGACCGGTAAAGACAGCGAAATTGAGCAGGTGGATGAGGAGATGCTGCACATGAGAAAATTGTTGAAGACGCCTTTGCATGACCTAGATCTTTCGGTTCGCGCTTACAACTGCCTGAAAGCAGCAGACGTGAAATCACTGGGTGACCTGGTGAGACTGGAGATCTCTGACATGATGAAGTTTAGAAATTTTGGTAAAAAATCACTGGCTGAACTTGAGCAGCTGGTAGCTGAAAAGAACCTTACCTTCGGTATGGATCTTGGAAAGTATAAATTGGAAGAGGACTAATGAGACACGGAAAAAAAATCAACCACCTGGGTAGGCAGTCGGCACACCGCCACGCGCTACTTTCTAACATGGCATCGTCCTTGATTCTGAACAAAAGAATCACGACCACGGTAGCCAAAGCCAAGGCTTTGAGAAAGTATGTGGAGCCTTTGCTTACCAAGTCAAAGACAGATACCACCCACTCACGCAGGGTAGTATTTTCTTATCTTCAGAATAAGGAGACCGTATCCATGCTGTTTGGTGAGGTAGCATCCAGGATCGCTGAGCGTCCGGGAGGATACACCCGCATCATCAAGTTTGGCGATGCACGCCATGGCGACAATGCTGAGATGTGCCTCATGGAGCTGGTTGACTTCAACGATGTCTACAAGAAAGAGGCCGTGGAGAAGAAAGCCAAGACACGCAGGGGCCGTAAAGGCAAGAAAGCCGAAGGTGATGCTGCTGAGGCGGAAGCCGTTGAAGCCACTTCAGCTGAGGAACCAAAAGCAACCAAGAAGCCTGCTAAAAAGGCAGCGAAGAAGACAACAAAAAAGGACAAGGAATAGTGTACTATTTCACTCTATATCAAGGGGTCAGCGTCAAAACTGACCCTTTTTTTATGCCTGGGGTCTTGGGGAATTTTTATGCAAGATATCCCCTGATCAAATTTGAAACCCCTTATTTTTGTCAAACCAATAACCACGATGAGCGAAAGCAAGAAAGCCTACTTATTATTAGCCGATGGATTGATCATTGAAGGAAAAGCAATTGGAAAACGGGGGACGTCAGGAGGGGAGATTTGCTTCAACACGGGCATGACCGGCTACCAGGAAATTTATACCGACCCTTCGTATTACGGACAAATCGTAGTCAACACCACCGCGCACATTGGAAACTACGGAGCACAGGATGGAGAGCAGGAATCAGATGGTCCTAAAATCAAGGGGTTGGTGGTGAACGAGTTTTCTGAAGACTACAGCCGCAAAACAGCGACCGAAAGTCTCCAATCTTATTTGGAGAAACACAACATCGTAGGCATTACCGATATTGATACCCGGATGCTGGTGAGACACATCCGGAGCAAAGGGGCGATGAATGCCATCATCTCATCAGAACTTGAGCCAGAAGCACTAAAGAAAGAATTAAAAAATGTGCCCTCCATGGATGGATTGGAACTGGCCTCTGTGGTGAGCACCAAAAAACCATATTTTGCCGGAGAGGAACAAGCAAATTTTAGAGTAGCTGTACTGGATGTGGGCATTAAGAAAAGCATCCTCATCAACCTGGCCCAGCGCGACTGCTATTGCCAGGTGTTCCCGGCCAAAACCTCTTTTGAGGAAATGGAAAAATGGGAACCGCATGGCTATTTCCTGAGCAATGGTCCTGGTGATCCGGCCACGATGGACTATGCCATTGAAACGGTAAAACAAATCATGGCTTCCGATAAGCCGGTGTTTGGTATCTGCCTGGGTCACCAGTTGCTGGCGCTGGCCAATGGGGTATCTACCTACAAAATGCACCATGGACACCGCGGACTCAATCACCCGGTAAAAAATCTAATCACCGGCCTGGGCGAGATGACCTCACAGAACCACGGCTTCGCAGTAAGCGAAAAAGACATCGAAGCCAACGATCAGGTGGAAATTACCCACCTTCACCTCAACGACAAAACCATCATGGGCCTGAAAGTGAAGAACAAGAAGGCGTTTTCGGTGCAATACCATCCCGAAGCATCACCCGGTCCGCACGACTCAAGGTATCTGTTTGATCAGTTTGTGGATTTGATAAAACGAAGCACACTGGTTGAGTCAGATGCAAAAATTTAAGATTTGATGATTTAAGATTTTAGATTTTTAGAATGGACAAAAATGAATTAGTAAGGAGAACCAGGGAATTTGCTAAGAGAGTATTCAAATTGTTGGAACGATTACCTAAAAGTCAGGCTTCCCAAGTTATTACTTACCAATTGATGAAAGCTTCATCTTCTGTTGCTGCTAATTACAGAGCGGTAATCAGAGCAAAATCGGATCTAGACTTTAAAAACAAGATAAAGATAGTATTGGAAGAAGCAGATGAAAGCAATTTTTGGCTATCATTTATTGCTGACGTTGAATTACTTTCAACTGATGACAAAGAGTTAAAATCCTTAACAAAAGAATCTGATGAATTAACCGCAATATTCGCTGCTTCACTCAAAACATTGAACAAATCAAATCTTAAAATCTCAAAATCTTAAATCTAAAATTCTAAAATGAGTTTAATCGAAAACATACACGCCCGCCAAATTTTGGATAGCCGTGGAAATCCAACCATTGAAGTAGATGTGATCACCGAGTCGGGCGCTTTCGGAAGAGCAGCCGTTCCTTCTGGTGCCTCCACTGGTATGCACGAGGCCGTGGAGCTGCGCGATGGCGACAAGAAAAAATACATGGGCAAAGGCGTATTGAAAGCTGTCAAGAACGTCAATGACATCATCGCTGAAGAGCTGATTGGTTTTCATGTTTTTGATCAGAACCTGTTGGACAAAATCATGCTGGAGATTGACGGCACCAAAAACAAAAGCAAGATGGGAGCCAACGCCATCTTAGGTGTGTCGCTGGCCATTGCCAAGGCTGCAGCCATGGAGTCAGGCCAGTCGTTATTCAGATATATCGGTGGGGTGAATGCCAACACGTTACCCGTGCCGATGATGAACATTTTGAATGGCGGCAGCCATGCCGACAACTCCATCGACTTCCAGGAGTTTATGGTCATGCCTGTAAAGGCCGATACTTTTTCTGAGGCGTTGCGCATGGGTACTGAAGTGTTCCACAACCTGAAAAAAGTACTGCACGACCAGGGCTTGTCTACCAACGTGGGAGATGAAGGCGGTTTTGCACCCAACATCAAGAGCAATGAAGAGGCGATAGAGGTGATTCTGAAAGCCATCGAAAAAGCAGGCTACAAGCCAGGGGTGGATATATTCATTGCCATGGATGCGGCAGCTTCTGAATTCTATGATGCCAAGTCCAAGACGTATGTCTTCAAAAAATCTTCCGGCAAGAAATTGAAATCAGCCGAGATGGTGGACTACTGGACCAAGTGGGTAAAGAAATATCCGATCATCTCCATTGAAGATGGCATGGACGAAAACGACTGGACCGGCTGGAAGCAGTTGACAGACAAAGTAGGAGACAAGGTGCAGTTGGTAGGAGATGATTTATTTGTCACCAATGTGGACTTTCTGAAAAAAGGAATCGATCAGGGCGTGGCCAATGCGATATTGGTGAAGGTAAACCAGATTGGTTCATTGACAGAAACCATCAACACGGTGAACATGGCCAAGCGCAACTCGTACAAGAGCGTGATGTCGCACCGCAGCGGAGAGACCGAAGATAATACCATTGCCGATCTGGCGGTGGCGCTGAATACCGGTCAGATCAAAACAGGTTCTGCTTCCCGTTCCGACAGGATGGCCAAGTACAACCAGTTGCTGCGGATAGAAGAGGAGCTGGGCGAGACGGCTTATTTTCCGGGTAAGAATTTTTAGGAATTTTTGTTTCCGTTTGGTGGTTCGTGAGGACCTGCCTACCGGAAGGCAGGCACGAACCATAGATAGGATGATTTAATTGATAGAAAGAAAGAGCACCTTGGAGACGGGGTGCTATTTTTTTTAATAGTGTCTTTGGAGTATACCCTAAAAGTATATACTTTTGTAAAAAGCTATACCATGAAAAATTTGTCTTTGAAACTTGATGACGACATCTTTTTGGAAACAGAGAAGATTGTTTCCAAGGTCAATAAGAACAGGAATAGATATATCAATGAGGCGATTGAGTTCTATAATAGATTGTACAGACGCAGACTTCTGTCCAAACAGTTAAACAAAGAATCAAGGCTGGTGGCCACTGATTCCATGAAAATACTGGCTGAGTTCGAAAAACTCCAGGATGAGGATTAGGCAATTCGAAATTTGGATTGCTGACCTTAACCCACGAATTGGAACTGAAGCGGGCAAAGTCAGACCGGTAATTGTTGTGCAGACAGACCTGTTAAACCAAGAGCACCCATCGACCATTATATGCCCCATTACCACCAATGTCATCCTTGATTCAGAGATCCTCCGAGTTCATTTGCAAAAATCCAAATTTGGACTGAAGGAGAACTCCGACATCATGATTGATCAGGTCAGAGCTATTGATAATAAGAGATTAATTAAAAGATTAGGAAAAGTGGATAGTCATATCATTGCAAAAATAA
>CAYNCP010000081.1:0-15573 GCA_964395905.1 uncultured Ohtaekwangia sp. | reverse complement strand
AAAGTATTATAATTATTACTTCAGTAGTTAAGTATAACATTACAAGTCTAAAGGTCTTTGCGGTTAATTCTTTTACCTCGGAGACACTAAGACGCAAAGTTGATTATCCAGCCCAACCTTCTCTGTCCAAACTTCTATACTGTATGGCCTCCGCCAAATGCTCAATTTTTATTTCTTCACTTCCAGCGAGGTCAGCGATGGTGCGCGATACTTTCAAAATCCGGTCATACGCTCTGGCTGATAATCCCAATCTTTCCATAGCCGTCTTGAGTAAGGTACGACCCGCATCGGTGATCTCACACACTTTTTTTACCATGCTGGATGGCATCATCGCATTGCAATACACATCTGCATTTCCTTTAAAACGCCTGGCTTGAATTTCCCTCGCCAGCACCACTCGTTTTCTGATGTCTTCACTGCTTTCCGACTTTTGCTGGGCCGTCATTTCATCAAAGCCCACCGGTACCACCTCCACATGCAGATCGATACGATCCAACAATGGCCCGCTTACCTTGCTTAAATATCGCTGTACCACGCCAGGCGCACACACACACTCTTTTTCTGGATGATTGTAGTAACCACATGGGCATGGATTCATGCTGGCAATTAACATGAAGTTGGCCGGATAATCGATGGAAACCTTGGCTCGGGAAATGGTCACCCTTCGCTCTTCCATAGGCTGGCGCATTACTTCGAGTACAGTGCGTTTAAATTCCGGCAATTCATCCAGGAACAAAACCCCGTTGTGCGAAAGTGAAATTTCTCCCGGTTGTGGATTTCCCCCTCCACCGACCAACGCAACATCAGAGATGGTATGATGAGGGGATCTAAAAGGCCGGTTCGTTATCAAAGCATCTTCCGCACCCAGTCTTCCTGCCACTGAATGGATTTTGGTTGTTTCGAGGGCTTCATTCAAAGTCAGTGGAGGCAAAATAGAAGGCAGTCGTTTTGCCAACATGGTCTTGCCTGCTCCAGGAGGTCCAATCATGATCGCATTGTGTCCACCGGCAGCCGCGATCTCCAGTGCTCTTTTGATATTCTCCTGTCCCTGCACATCGCGGAAGTCGCTATCGTAGGTATTCAATTGCTCACTAAAAACCTCCCTTGTGTCTACAATTAATGGTTCAATCTCCTTCTTTCCGGTAAAAAATTCGATGGCCTCATGAAGCGTCTCCACCCCATATACATTCAGGCTATTGACAATGGCCGCCTCTCTCGCATTTGCTTTGGGCAGCACAAATCCTTTAAACTCTTCTTTCCGGGATTGAATGGCGATAGGAAGTGCACCTCTGATGGGTCTCAAAATTCCATCCAAAGACAATTCGCCCATGATCACAAACTGATCCAACTTTTCGATAGGTGCTTGTCCTGAAGCCTGAAGAATACTTAATGCAATGGGCAGGTCGTAGGCAGATCCTTCTTTGCGAATATCTGCCGGGGCAAGATTGACGACCACCTTGTTTCTGGGCATATAGTAACCCAATCCCTTAAGGGCAGACTCTACCCGGTGCTGACTTTCCTTGACGGCATTGTCTGGCAGGCCACTCATCCAGAATTTTTGTCCCTGAATGATGTTCACCTCCACGGTAATGGTTTGTGCATCCACACCATGCACCGCGCTGCCAAAGGTTTTTGCGACCATTGCTTTCTTTGAAATCCCAGTACGTGATAATAGGATTTTTCATTCTCAATTCATAGCCTGGGCTGTCGTCTTACCATTTAAAATGGTCATATAACTCAAAGTCAGAGGACCTGCTTTTCAATAAGCAGAATAAGAATGTGAATGATTTTAATGTGTATTTCCTGAATCCGATCTGCAAAACCGCTGTGGGGTACAGCAATATTTATATTGGCCAGAGATGCCAGCTTGCCGCCATTATTCCCGGTAAGTGCCACTACTTTCATTCCCTTTTCCAATGCTGCTCTTGCAGCATTAAGCACGTTAGTTGAATTTCCGCTGGTACTGATGGCCAACAGCACATCGCCCTGTTTCCCCACTGCTTCCACATAACGAGAAAAAATGAATTCAAAACCATAATCATTACCCACACAGGTGATGTGAGAAGGGTCTGAAATGGACAAGGCAGGTAACGCCATGCGGTCATTTCTGAATTTTCCTGAAAGTTCTTCCGCAAAATGCATGGCATCACAATGTGACCCACCATTACCACAGGAAATGATTTTGTTTCCAGCTTTGATTGCACCGCTCATATCCTGAGCCGCTCTTTCGATTGATTGTATGGAATCCCCGGATTGTAAAAAATTATTGAGCGTTAACGCAGCCTGATTCAACTCATCCTTGATCACTTGTTGTGCGTCCATATTATTTACGCTCTTTCTCCGTATTGACAGGCTTAGGTTTATTGGCTTCTTGCAAATCATAAACCTTCGCTTTGAGATTATTGATTTCAAAGTTCAAAGATTCTGATTTCCGATTGCTGTTTACATTAATCCTCCATGACCAAATGATATCCACTAAAAGCAATACAAGCCCCAAGCCGGCCCCGTACTTGAACAAGTGCAAATAACTGTAAAGACTTGTAAGAACGCCAAGGTCCTGTTTTTGCGCATCTATATAAGTCGTGAACAGGAGGATACCCAGATGGTATACCCCAAAAATAGCAAAGAAGATGAGCCGTCTTTTGTTCATTCCTGGCACGTTAGTAAACAAACTTAGGCTTTTTGGCATAAAGGCAAAATGCAATTTCGATGAAAACCTTGCATGCAAGTTTTAACAAACAATACCATGGCTTTAATTATCATGATTTTGAAAGTCACTCAGTTTGCGATAAACACCGTTTAGTCGAGTAAGTTCTTCATGTGTGCCGCGCTCGGCTATTTTCCCATCCTGAATTACGACAATTTCATCTGCATGCTGTATAGTACTTAACCGATGGGCAATTACAATCGAGGTCCTGTTCTTCATGAGATTAAACAATGCCTCCTGCACTAGTTTTTCAGATTCCGTATCCAATGCACTTGTAGCCTCATCCAGTATTAAAATCGGAGGATTCTTAAGGACTGCACGCGCTATACTTAATCTTTGACGTTGACCGCCCGATAACTTTGATCCACGCTCACCGATGTAAGTTTGATAGCCGTCTTCCGTTTGCAAAATAAACTCATGCGCGTTGGCCACTTTGGCTGCTTCCATCACCTGCTCATCCGTGGCATGAGGCATACCGAAAGCGATGTTGTTAAAAATGGTGTCATTAAATAATATGGACTCCTGTGTAACAATCCCTAATTGCTGTCGAAGTGAAGTGACATTGTACCTGGTTAGCGGCAAGCCATCGATCCTTACTTCCCCTTCCGTTGGATCATAAAATCTAGGTACCAGGTCTGCCAATGTTGACTTCCCGCCACCTGAGGGACCTACCAACGCAATCATTTTGCCCTTGGGTATTTCGAGGTTGATATCTTTAAGTACGTAATCAGCGTTGTAGGCAAATGACACATTCTTAAATTCAATTTTTTCCTGAAAAGCCTCCAACATAATAGCATCTGGAGCGCTTTTAATGGCAGGCACCGTATCTATTGTTTCAAATATTCTGTTGGCTGATGCGGTTCCTTTCTGCAGCGCGGTGATGCCATTTGAAAATGCTTTGGCCGGTTGAATGATCATGGAGAAAATGGCCAGGAAACCTAAAAACACATCCGGAGCCAAACTCGAATCCTCACTGAGTACCATGTTGCCTCCAAAGAAGATAATGATGGCAACGATCAGTACACCGAGCACTTCAGAAACCGGTGACGCCAATTCATTCTTATACGACATGGATTTGTTTACTTTCCTATAGTATTCTGACTCTTCCTCCATCTTGCGTATAATGAATCCTCGGGCATTAAAAGCTTTTACCACCCGCATGCCACCAAACGTTTCATCCAAAATATTAACAATCCTGCCCAGCGACTCCTGACTTTGCTTGGCCTGTCGCTTTAACCTTTTGATTATTTCGGCCAAAGCACCACCCATGACGGGCAATACCAACAAGGTGAAAAAAGTGAGTTTGGCAGATATGGTGAAGAGGATACTGAAGTAGACGATGATGGTGATCGGTTCTTTTAAAACTGCTTTCAAGCTATTCATCACGGCAACTTCCACTTCCTGCACATCATTGGTAAAGCGGGAAATCAAATCTCCTTTTCGCTCACTATTGAAAAACCCAATGTGCAGTCGCGACACGTTATCGAAAATATCAAGTCTTATGTTCCGAACCAGGTCAACACGAATCTTCGTTGCTACTACCCGCTCAAGGAACCTGAACAAATTGGCAAACAATACGCACAGCACAATTAGTCCGCAAACAAATAGCAGTGCATTCAATGAACCATTCTCCTGGATGATTAACCGGAAGTAATGTTGAAATACACCTACCAGGTAATCGGATGACAAACTGAAATCGGGTAGAGGTGGGATGGGATCGTCAATATTGCGGCTGAACAACACCTGAAGCATCGGGATGACCAAAACAATATTGAATGCCCCGAAGATGATTCCCAGGATAGAGAAAAGGAAGAACCAAACCAGGCGGAGTCTTATTTTTGGCGTATAACTGAGAATGCGGAGAAATGTCTTCATTAAATTAAAAGTCGTAAAGCCGCTGGCTGATATTCCATCGCAAAGCTAATGAAGTTACCGTAGTGTTGTTTCTTATACTTATTGCGGCAGCATCCTGATCTCTCCTTATGAGTTTGAAATCGATAAACAAGTTATGTTTGAACATGTATGATGCGGTGAAATCCAGATAGGCAATGGCAGTGGATATGCCCTGGCCGATGGAATTGCCAAACTCCTGCTGACGGGTAGCGTTGCTTTTTAGCAAGTCGCTTCCCCAATTCACATTGGTGGTATCTCGCCCCACTTTGGCATAGACTCCTTTGACGATAAGATTTAGTTTTGGTATGGGTTGATACCTTGCAATGCCAATCAGCTCTTTAAAGTTTGCCCCCAACGGGTGCGCAAAAGACTGGCGATAATTGGTGTAGCTACCAAACTGGGTATTGTGCGAATAGGTATATGGCCGAACGATATTGGATTCAACCTGAAGGTCCAGGTTGTTGACGCTAAAAGCATCTATATATTTTATACCTCCCTGAATGGCAAACTTATTGGCCCACCACCCATTGCCCTCTCTCAGTCTGTCTAAAAGAAACTCATCTAACACCAATTGACCATAAACGGAAATGCGCTTTGCCGGTATCCACTTAAAATCCATGCCCAACAAAGCATTGTCACTGCTTCCAAACTGCTGCTCAATGGCGCGATAAAAAATGACAGGGTTAAGATATCCAATATCAAAAGACCCATCATTAATGGAATCCTTGGGACTGAAAACTATGGATTCAAATACACCAAGGTTGAACTTCTTTCCGATATTGATACTCGCATGATGAAAGGCCATGAACTTCTCGGGATACTTTCGCTGACCAGCCGCATTAGATCCGGTGAGGCTTTTGTTGTCAGCTACCGCGCGATTCAGCTGAAAGAGATAATTGATCTTCCACACCTTTACGTTTGTTCTTAGGAACAGGGTCGGTGGGGCATAATCTGAGAAAATAAGCGAACGATAGCCATTGCCAATAAAAGTCTTATCGTGGCCGAATTGCATATAGATATGCTTGCTGAGGTTGAAATCGATGTAGGCCCGGGCCTGAAAAAAGTCCACGCCATTCTCTTTGAAAGTTTTCCAAAAACCTTCATGAGGGACTACAGAATTTTGTGCCATAAGGTCGCGAACGTATAAAGGTAATCTGGCCTGATTGTCTGTAAGAAAGGTATAGAACCCAATCTTCCTATCAATCATCCCTCTTATTTCCACCCCGCGTGAATTGATATAAATGGATTCTCCGGCCTGTCCGTCATTTCCAACGGCACCATAAATCACTGGACTTACATGCATGTCAAATTCAGGTAAATCAGCATGAAGAAAGTCGGACTTCTTTTTATAAAAATGCGTCAGCACAGGTCTTTCACTGTTATTCTCCTCTGAGCGGCTCCATTCCCAATTGTCATTTCTCAGATATTGACGATTGAACTGATCAGCCTGACTGGTAAAGCTGTTATACCTCGAATCAATAGAATCAATAAAGGCGGAAATGGCTTTTCGCTTATAGGGCTTTACAGAAGTAAAGAGCTCCGGAGCGATCCTGCCGGTCTTGATTTCGTACCGGTCTATCCAATGGTAGTAGTCCTCATTCAATGAAGCATTGGTACTTTGGGCATAAGTGCCCCCTGACAACAGAGCCAAAACCGTTAAGAATATCCACCTCATGCTAGATTCGATCAATGAATTTGGCTCCTTGGTTAATAGAAACGCTGATTTTGAGCATTTCGCACCAAAATACCACGATTTTAATTGACCAACAATTATGGTTATACAAGTCCTTGTAAATAGGCTTCAGTTCCTTATTTTTGCAGTCCGTTAGAAAAATAGCTATGAAGAAGGACATACATCCAGACTATAAAGAGGTGATTTTCTGGGATACCTCATGTGATTTTAAGTTTTTGACCCGCTCTACAGCCACGTCTGATGAGACGGACAAATGGACTGATGGAAAGGAATACCCGGTTATTAAGGTCGAGGTGAGTTCTGCCTCACACCCGTTTTACACCGGTAAGAAGATGTTTATGGATACCGCAGGTCGTGTGGAGAAATTTCAAAAGAAATACGGCAAGAAAGGATAATTTCATCTCTTTAAAAGCACAAAAAGGTCTCCGCTCGAGACCTTTCTTTTTTAATTGATTTTTCCATTTTAGTGTAATGATTGTGCCCATCATTCTCCGCGGCCACCTATTTTTACCAAATGAACCTAATCCTATTTGACGACCCGTCTATCCGCCAGGATCTTTCGCCCTTTACCTTCACCCGGCCGGTATCTGAAATCAGGGTCGGTATTTTGACCATCACTGAAAAATGGGAAAAATACTTAGGCAGTAAGGCCTCCTTTCATACAGTTGACTATCTGGCTGAAAAATTCGTACTCAAAAGCACCGAGGACAACTTGCTCATAAACGGGGCCGTTTGTCCTGATGAAAAGCTGGTTCAGGCCATCAAGGCACTTAAGAAAGAAGAAGCCATCGCAAAAGACGGCATTCTCATTGCCGCCCAAACCAGGCAAACCTCCTTTGATGGCGTGAAGGTCTTGGAATATCCTTCAGAAATTACCCTGATTGATCAGGTGTGGAAAATATTTCAACTCAATGGCGAACAGATCAAAACTGACTTTACCCTGCTGACTAAGGGCAGAAAATCAAGTGAACTCACAGACTCACATACCGTAGTATACGGCAAACTGGGCAAGGATATATTTATTGAAGATAACGCGGTAATCAAAGCAGCCATATTGAACGCAGAGCATGGCCCGATCTATATTGGAAAAAATTCCGAGGTTCAAGAAGGTGCATTGATTCGTGGGCCTTTTGCATTATGTGAAGGTTCCACAGTGAATATGGGCGCAAAGATTCGAGGTGACAGCACCATTGGACCTTATTCAAAAATAGGTGGCGAGATCAGCAACGCGGTAATATTCGGTTATAGTAACAAGGGCCACGATGGTTTTTTGGGTAATTCCGTCATTGGAGAATGGTGTAATCTTGGCGCAGACACGAATACTTCCAATCTCAAGAATAACTATGAGAACGTAAAAATCTGGAATTACAGGCAAGGCGGATTTAAAGATACCGGATTACAGTTCTGTGGCCTGATCATGGGTGACCACAGCAAGTGTGGCATCAATACCATGTTCAATACCGGAACGGTTGTTGGCGTGGGGTGCAATATTTTTGGTGACGGTTTTCCAAGGGCTTTCATTGCTTCTTTTGCTTGGGGAGGTGCGGCTGGCTTTAGCACCTTTCAATTGAGTAAGATGCTGGATACAGCAAAAAAGGTTTATCTGCGCAGGGGAAAAACTTTGGAAGACGTGGATAAAAAAATTTTACAACATTTATTTAACGCCACCCAGGGCAATAGGGTGTGGGAGAAAAAGTCATCCACCACATGAGGTTTGCAGACATACCTGGATTATCCGAACTAAAGCGAAAGCTGATCCAATCAGTGCAGACCAACAAAATGGCGCATGCACAACTCGTTGCCGGCAAAGAGGGTGCGCTTAACTTACCGCTTGCGCTGGCCTATGCGACCTATATCCAGTGCACCGACAGAAAACCGGAAGATGCATGCGGAGAATGTGCAGCATGTTCCAAAAACCTGAAATTCATTCACCCTGACCTTCACTTTGTTTTTCCACTAAGCAACATTAAGAATGACAAGGATATGGATCGCTTTAAGGCGGAAATCACCAAGTCCTGGCGCTCATTCCTTCTCCAGCAACCTTTTGGAAAGTTGGACGACTGGACAAATTTTTATGGTGGAGAAAATAAACAGGCGCTGATATCCAGGGAAGAGAGCCGCACCATCATAAAGACATTGTCATTAAAGTCTTTTGAGAGTCCATACAAGATCATGATTATTTGGCAGCCAGAATACATGCATGGCGCTGCCGCCAATAGCATACTTAAGATTTTGGAAGAACCACCCCTCAATACTTTCTTTTTATTGGTCACCAATGCTGCAGATCGGCTTTTGCCCACTATCCTTTCCAGAACACAGTTAATACAAGTGCCTCCGTTAGCAGATGAAGACCTGGAAAATTATTTAAAAAGAAAAACCGATATTACAGAGGCCGACAGAACAGGCATTATTCAACTCGCTGATGGGGACTTAAATCTGGCGCTGCGCCTTGCTGAGCGTGACGAAAACATCAACCAGGATTTATTTGCCAACTGGATGCGGGCTTGTTTTAAAAAAAATTATGGTGATCTGGTAAGACTGGCTGACGAATTTCATCAGCTTGACAAGATGAATCAACGAAACATGTTGCATTACAGCATGAACATGATGCGCGAGGCATTGCTTTATATGGCCGGATCAACCTCCATCAACCGGACCCAGGGCAATGAATTGAAATTCATTCAGGACTTCAGCAAAGTATTGGACGTAATCAAAATTGAAAAAGCAAACCGTAGCATGTCGGATGCCTCCTATTATTTAGAGAGAAATGGAAGCGCTAAAATGATATTCCTGAATCTTTCGCTCCAGTTGGCTAAGACCTTGAATCCATAATTTAGTTTTTGAACAACTCGTACTTTGTTATTTTTGAACCTTCAAAAAAATGAACCAGATATGAATCGAATAGTTTGTCTTGTCATTGTAGGAGCACTTACACTACTTACCGGTTGTGCTCAAAAGAATGACTATGTGGTAACTTTCAAAACCGAAATGGGTGACATGGTAGCCATTCTCTACGATGAAACACCCAAGCACAAAGAAAACTTTATCAAGCTGGCTAAAGATGGGTTTTATGACAGCTTGCTTTTTCACCGAGTGATTGATGGATTCATGATACAGGGAGGCGACCCTGATTCCAAAAACTCACCGCCAGGTCAAAAACTGGGAAACGGTGGTCCGGGATATACTATCGACTCCGAATTCAGGCCTCAATTGTTTCACGTCAAAGGTGCATTGTCTGCAGCCAGACAACCTGATGCAGTAAATCCGAACAAAGCATCAAGCGGAAGCCAGTTCTACATTGTTCAGGGTACGGTGATACCGAATGAGGCAGTTAATCAACTATCAATAGATCAGGTAAAACTAAACTCCGGGCTGCAAAAGTTATTTACGCAGGATAAAGCGTTGTATGACAGCATGCGGCAACTATACTATACAGGCGATATGGAGGCTTACCAAAAGAAAATTAACAGCCTGGTGCCCAGGGTTGAAAAGGAGACGGGGATAAAAGTGCGCAAAAATATCTCCAAAGAAAGAGTTGACGCCTACACTACCGTTGGAGGCGCTCCCCATCTGGATGATGAATACACCGTGTTTGGTAAGGTAATCAAAGGACTTAATGTGATTGACAAAATAGCCAGCGTAGAAAGAGATGGTGAAAATCGCCCGCTGAAAAACATTAGGTTTACTGTTTCGGTGGAGGAAATGCCCAAAAAGAAAATAACCAAGGAATACGGTTATGTTTATCTGGAAAATCCTAAATGAAAATACTGGTAACTGGTGCAAATGGCTTACTGGGACAAAAATTAACCCTGCTACTCGATAGCCAATCAGAAGTTGACTTAATCGCCACAGCCAGAAGCCCACTTACGTTTCCATTGAAACGTGGAAACTTTCGGTTGATGGATATCACCAACCAGGAAATGGTTGACAAGGTGGTTTCGGACGTCCGCCCAGATGTGATCATTAACACTGCGGCCATGACCCAGGTAGACCAGTGTGAAATCGAGCGCGAAAAATGCTGGCTCTCAAATGTGACCGCAGTGGAATACCTGGTAAATGCCTGCAAGAAAAGCCAATCCAGATTTATCCATATATCTACCGATTTTATTTTTGATGGAGCTCACGGCCCCCTAAAAGAGGATGCCAAACCGGCACCTGTCAACTTCTATGGAGAAAGTAAACTGGCAGGTGAGCAGGTAATAACCGGCAGCACTATCAATTGGGCCATTGCCAGGACAGTCTTGGTTTTCGGTATTACCTCCGATCTAAGCCGCTCCAATATAGTGTTGTGGGTAAAACAAAGTCTTGAAAACGGCAAAACGATCAATGTGGTAAACGATCAATGGAGGACGCCTACCTTGGCTGAAGACCTTGCCATGGGATGCTATCTGCTGGCCATTAAGAAGGCAAAGGGTATCTTTCATATTTCCGGTGAAGAAATGATGACACCTTTTGATATTGCACTTAAAACTGCAGAATTCTTCAAATTAGACACTTCGTTAATCAGGCCAACAGACTCCAACACTTTTAAGCAGCCAGCGGCCAGGCCTCTAAAAACAGGCTTTGACATCAGTAAGGCGAAAGAAATTCTGGGTTATCAGCCACATCGTTTTGATGAAGGACTGGCTATTCTGGCCAACCAAATTCAAAGCCTGAAAAAATAATTTCCTTTCCTTAAAAAAAAGTCAGTGAAATATTTTCCACCTTCGCGCACTTAATTCACATCGCTTATGGCCAACAGAGGTCAATTCGGGTCCAAGTTTGGATTCATTATGGCAGCAGCTGGTTCCGCTGTTGGCCTGGGTAATATCTGGCGCTTTCCATACCTCACTGGTGAAAATGGCGGAGGTGCCTTTGTCTTCATTTATTTATGCTGTGTATTGGCGATCGGCATCCCGTTACTCTTCAATGAGATAGCCTTAGGCAGACTCACTGGCAAAAACCCCATTGGTGCTTTTAAAGATACAGGCAGTAATCGATTTTGGGTTTTGGGTGGCATACTATCGCTATGCGTAAGCTTTTTTGTTACCAGTTACTATGGAGTAATCGCTGGATGGACTGTTGGTTATATCTACACTTCCCTTACAGGCATGCAACTGTCCTTTACAGAATTCCAGGCTAACCCCATGGTAGTTATCCCTCTTTTTATCGGGTTCATTGGTCTTAATTTACTCATTGTAACCAAAGACATTGCAAAAGGAATTGAAAAGGCATCCAAGATCTTAATGCCCATACTTTTTGTTTTGGTTTTTATTGTGATCATTAGAAGTGTGACCCTGGATGGGGCAATCGCTGGCCTTGAGTATTTCCTGGTGCCGGATTTCTCAAAAATAAATGCGTCAACTTTTCTTAAAGCGCTCAGCCAATGTTTCTTCTCGATGTCAATCGGCTGGGGCATTATGATAACCTATGGATCTTACCTCAGCAAGAATGAAAGTATTATCAAGAGTGCCCTATGGATTGGTGTGCTGGATACGACCGTTGCATTGATGGGCGGATTGATGATTTTCCCGGCTGTTTTTGCATTTGGTATGGAGCCTAACCAGGGGCCCACTTTAGTATTTCAAATCCTCCCTCAAATATTTAATGAAATGCCAGGAGGAAATATAGTAGGCGCTTTCTTTTTCTTATTGTTATGTATTGCCGCACTCACCTCTACCATTTCGATGATAGAAGTACCTGGCTCCTGGTTGATCGATGAAAAAAAATGGAGCAGAAAAAAGGCCGCTTGGGCGGTGGCCATTGCCGCTATCGTAGTTGGTATTCCTTCTGCTCTTTCAAAAGGAGCCAACGATACGTTAAGCAACATGAGCCTTCATTTTTCGGGACTAACAATCACCAGTTTTATGGATATCATGGACTTTATCTGGGGATCTTTTTTCATAGTCATTGTGTGTTTGTTTGTCTGCGTGTATGTGGGTTGGATCATGGGGCCATCCAAAATCATCGCTGAATTGAGCGAGGGCACACCTTCATTTGCCACAGCAAAATTTGCAGGAGTTACGGCTGCACAGGTTTGGACATTTTTCATTAAATACATCTGTCCGTTCGTCATTATCATCGTGATCCTGAATCAATTTAATTTGTTCTAAAGTTATTTCGGTGCACCGCTTATGTTGTTAATCATGTGATAAGCAACGCGGCTGTCCCCGTATGGAGGATAATGGGGTTGGTCATCCCTGACAGGGTTTGATTAGTTGATTTTTTTTTCAAAATTGGCTGCTTCACAAAGACTAACCTAACCTAAATAGCGAACAATGAACGTTTCATCGGATAACAGGGGTCAATGGGGCTCCAAGTTTGGCTTCATTATGGCCGCGGCAGGATCAGCCGTAGGTCTGGGCAATATCTGGCGGTTTCCATACATCACCGGACAAAACGGAGGAGGTGCATTTGTCCTTATTTATATATTATGTGTGCTGCTCATTGGTGTTCCTCTCCTCTTTACCGAAATGGGCCTGGGACGATTTACCAAGAAAAGCACCATTGGTGCGTTTAAAGATACAGGCGCCAATAAGATATGGATGGGTGCAGGTGCCATCCTGGCCCTCAGCGTAAGTTTTTTTGTACTCTCCTATTACGGAGTCATTGCCGGATGGACAATCGGCTATGTATACAAGACGCTGATCGGAGCCACCGCAGGCTTTGAGGCCTTTGCTGCCAATGGTTTCGCCTCAATCAGTTTATTGGGGGTTTTTATGTTTGTAACCATTCTTATCGTGCTCGGGGGAGTTTCCGGAGGAATTGAAAAAGCAGCAAAAATCCTGATGCCGATTTTGTTTGTACTGATCTTTATTGTTGCCATCAGAAGCTTGATGCTGGATGGCGCCATGGCCGGGGTTGAATTTTATCTCAAACCTGACTTTTCAAAAATTACTCCCAATAGCATACTTGCTGCATTAGGGCAAGCCTTTTTCTCTATGAGTATCGGATGGGGCATCATGATTACTTATGGATCTTACCTTTCAAAAGGTTCTAACCTGGTGGAAAGCGGAGTTTATGTTGGGCTCATGGATACAGGCATCGCCTTACTTTCTGGTTTTATGATTTTCCCAGCGGTATTTGCTTTTGGCAAGTCCCCAGAAGCCGGGCCAACGCTGGTATTTCAGGTACTGCCTGATATTTTCAGCACCATGCCTGGTGGAAATATTATTGGCGCGTTATTTTTCTTATTGCTAATGGTGGCCGCGCTTACTTCGTCCATCTCAATGCTTGAAGTTCCAGCCAGTTATTTTATAGATGAGAAAAAATGGAGCCGAAAAAAATCTGCCTGGGTCGTGGGTATTGCTGCTTTCATTTTTGGGGTTCCCTCAGCGCTTTCGCACGGTGCAAGCAACATTTTTACTAACATGAGCATAACCCTGCCATGGACTGATGATATTATTGGCTTCCAAAACATAGTTGATTATTTCTTCGGAACATTCTTTATAGTAGTAGTTGCGCTGACCACCTGCTTATATGTAGCCTGGAAGTTGCCGATTGAAAATATTGTCAGCGAATTAGATCAGGGCTCACCTGCCTTTAAAGCGGGTAACTTTGCATCCAGGGCTTTTGTATTCTTTATCCGTTTTGTCTGCCCTACCGTTATTTTACTGGTCCTTCTTAATATGATGGGCGTATTTGGAATATTTGCCGGTGCATAAATTTGCACTCAATAAAAAAAGGCCAATCATTGATTTGGCCTTTTTTTTGCTCGTCTTAGACTTTTATTTCAACAACTCCACAATGGGTTGACCAACGGATCCACTGGGAAACTTTATCTTAAGTATAGTGGATATGGTAGGTGCGATATCTGTAATTGCATGGTAAATGGCACTTCGACCTTGTTTTACCCCAAATCCATAAAAGATCATGGGTACATGGGTATCGTAAGTATACCCTGTACTGTGGCCTGTTGAACGTTCTTTATCATCCGTCCATCCAGGCTCAACAATAAATGCAATATCACCAGATCTTTTAGGACTATATCCGCGCTTAACTTTTCCCCTCATTCCTTCCTCCTCAAAATTTCCATTTTGAATAGAGGATTTTACGTACACCTCGCTCACTCCTTCCAAACTTAGCATAAAGGAATGTATAAGTTCTGAGGCTATCAGGTATTCCACTCCTGACGCCTTTGGGTCATTGGCAAAAGCATCATGATTCAAAAATATTTGTTCGTTACTCACATTTTCAACAATCTTCTTCCCTGGAAAATATTCCTCCAAATAATTATTTAATTTTTCCATGAAATTAACTGGCCCATATGACTGAGGAATTATTTTCAGGTCTTTGAGATACTGCCGTACTTCCGATACACCATGATCTGAAGTAAGAAACACTAGATATTCTCCGGCACCAATGTCTTTGTCCAGTTTATTCAAAATTTCCTCTATATTCTTATCCAGCCTAATATACATGTCCTCAAGCTCAATGGCATTGGTGCCAACTGAATGACCCAACTTATCAGTAGAGGAAAACGAAATGCTTAAAAAATCTGTCCACTCATCTTTTCCCATGTCCTCTCCTTCTATAGCAGCAATAGCTAAGTCTCTCAATAAATCATTTCCAAATGGAGTAAAAGGAAGTAATGCAAACTCCCTGTTTTGTTTTCTTAATGATTTCAAATCGTACGGGAATACTGGTTTATCTTTACCTTTCACAATCCAGTCATCTGTAAGAACTGATTCATATGGAGAATCATCAGGCCCGCTTTCTTTGTATGTTTCAATTGGATAAACCGTAGCCCAGGTTTGATTTAAATATTTATCAGCGAGATTTCTTGCGTTAAACTTTTCCAACCATATCGGCAACGCCCCTTTGTAATAGGTGCTCGAAATAAATTTACCAGTAAGTTCATCATACCAATACGCACCATCCGGAGTGTGCCCTGCCGGCAACACAGCTCCTCTGTCTTTTATAGAAATACCAATTACTTTAGATCTTCGTTGTGTTGCCAATTCCAATTCATCGGTCACTGTCGAAGACAGCAACCTCCAAGGAGAAACGTCTCCATTACCAATGTCGCTGCCAACAATTTTCTGATTTGGATCCCCAACACAATTGACCTTTTGTTTCAATTTTCTGTCGTACCAGTCATTGGCTATTATCCCGTGAATTGCAGGAGTCGCACCTGTATAGATGGTGGCATGTCCTGGACCTGTATAAGTAGGTATGTAATTATAATGCGCATTACTTAACATAAATCCGTCCCTGGTTAAGCGTTTAAACCCACCATCACCAAACTTGGGCTCATAACGATAGAGGTATTCCTGCCTCATTTGATCAACAACTATTCCAA
>CAYNCP010000080.1:0-17056 GCA_964395905.1 uncultured Ohtaekwangia sp. | reverse complement strand
AAGGTCATTTAAAACTATTCCAGTACCCTGGGGGCACCAACCCCGGAACAGCCGAATTTTGTGAAGCGGGTGGCCCGATTATTCTCAATGGATTTCCGGCTGCAACAGCAGGGGTGTCTACTGGAACTTTTGCTTTCTATGATTTTAAATCTTTTGATTTTACTACTGGTACCGGAACATTACTTAGTGGATTTATTGATAACGGAAACGGCACAGCACAAATTGATCCTACCAATGTGGGTGCTCAAAACAATTATGATGATATCCTGGTATCCTATACTTTTAAAAATAATAATTCACCTGCCGTTGGAACCGGGTACTTTATTATTCGAATCACCCCGAACCCGGAGGCTCAATTCTCTGCCGCAAGCGTATTGGGGTCAGGGGCATCATCTTCATTCGATGCCTTTTGCTCATCTAATAGTATTAGTTTCGATGCGGCCCCTTCAATAATAACATTACCGAGTCAGCCGGGAAGCACCAACACCATTGATATTTTTGAATGGGATTTTGGAGATCCAAACTCAGGTACCGCAAATACCGCCACCACTTCAGTGGCATCACATACTTATAACATTTCTTCAACTTATCCAGTTAACCTACAACTCACTTCTAATTGGGGTTGCAAGTCCCTTTCGGCACCTACCTTGATCCCGGATAATACAACCTTTCCAGGAAAAGTATTCTATCCAGGTTCCAATGGGCTTGTAAGGGTGGGTGACATACCAACAGTAGATTTTTCTTTTGTTGGTAATTGTGTTGGTGACGCCATATTGTTCACGGATATCTCAAGTACGCCTCCTTCAAGTAATTCTTATCCGGCCAATTACTTGTGGGATTTTGATTATCCGAATGGTACAATAACATCTGGCAACGATCCGAACAATACAGCTAATTCACTACCCACAACATTCATGAATTTTCCTACCAGCCCTGATGGAACTCAGGTGAGTCATCCATATGCTGTAGCCCAGAACTATCAGGTATCTTTAACCACAACAACGAATTTAGGTTGCTCCAGCACCACAATCAAAACGCTGGCTCAACTACCGTTGAAAACGCCTACTCAGGCAGCAGATTTTTCAGAGTTTTTTGATTCTTCTGATGGCGGCTGGTTGGCGCTAGATATAAGTGGCCCGACACCATCATCTGGAGGTTCATCATCATGGGTATGGAATGATCCAAGTAGCCCTGGTAAATGGGCAACTAAATCATACAATCAAAACGAGGAGTCAGCGCTTTATTCTGCTTGTCTTGATTTGTCAACCATCCCCAGACCCGTAATCTCTTTCAATGCCAATATTAATCTTTCAACAGGTGAAGGTTTGGTGATGCAGTATTCAAAGGATGATAAAAACATTTTTGACCCAGCTAAAGAATGGGAAGTATTGGGAACAACACTAAATGCTGCAGTTGACCCATCTCCAGGACTTGACTGGTACAACGACATTGGGTTGCCATCAAACCCTGGTACCGGATATGCAGCTTCAAAAAATGCCAATGGTTATGGATGGACCCAAGTTCTTGGCAACATCGAACCCAAGCACAAGTTAGAGGACGTAGATGAAAATAATCCCTTACCAAATAACAGGGTGATTTTGCGATTGGCTTTCGCGGCTTTAGGGGCCAGTGGTCAAGGAGTTACCATTGACAGCATTCGAGTGGGCAGCAGAACCCGTACGGTGTTATTGGAGAATTTTACTACCACAGATGGAGGTGGGAATACTATTCTGAATAATCAGCTGGCTTCAGAGGCAGCCTCGATATCAGACTTTATTGCAGACAATATTAGCAGTACTCAGGTGGTAAATATTAACTACCACATAGGATTTATTGGAGTTGATCCTTTCAACAAAGACAATCCAGCCGATCCGAGTTCAAGGGCATTATTTTATAATGTTTCACAGGTGCCATTTGCCTTTCTAGATGGTATCCATTCGAAAAGTTCGCTTGGCTCAGATTTGTTCCAGGATTGGGGAGAAGGTGCTTATGATCTTCAAACGCTGAAACTGGCCAGCGCTGATTTCAAACCTGCCCAACCTTTGCCATCAGATATTACCACAGTAGTAAATAATTCAGATGGATCTATGGTTATTGATGTGATTGTGAAGCCAACCCGTGACCTACCTTCCAGCACAAAACTATTTATTGCAGTCTTGGAAGAAGTTGTACTTGACTCAGAGTTACCGGGAACACCTAGAATCACAACCGGTGAAACCCAGTTTCACTATGTGCTGAAAAAACTGATACCAAATGGTGTAGGCACAAAATATCCCCCAGGTACTTTCCAGAAGAATACAACGGTCCATCTTGGTCCAAATGGAACAGTTAACACCAACGACAAATTCAGTTGGATACCTTCTAAACTGTATAGCAATTCGCTATCTGTTGTTTTGTTCCTGCAAGATTCGCTCAAAGAAGTGTATCAATCGGAGTTTATACAGAACCTTTCACCTCCACCACCTGTCACCGGCCTCGATCTTACTAATTTCATAGACCGCATTGGCATCTATCCCAACCCAGCTGATGCCGAAGTAAAAATTCTACTGCCGGCCCCTGCCCCAAGGGAGATACAGGTGCAAATGATCGATCAGATGGGCCGTGTGGTCAACCGATCAACCATTGAGAAAGGCAAAGACAGTACGGAAATCGACACCAGAGACATGGCGGCCGGCATCTACATGGTGCTGTTCGGCAGCGGAGACACCAGTGTGTTCAAGAAGGTGATGATCGTTCATCGAAATTAGAAACAAGTATTAAAATCTGAAAAATGCCCTCTTTTCGAGGGCATTTTTATTAAAATCCCGCCTATTCTAATTGCTTACATTCCCTTTCCTTTTTAATCCATAATGGGCAAAAAAAGGAAGTTTCTTTTGCCGGTTTTCTTTTTCTATTATTGCTGTCTTTGCTTAATTTGAAGATGATCTTCCTTACCCAAAACCCGTAATTACCCGATGGAAATGTTCCTTCAAGCCGATACCTGGATGGCACTCCTCACCCTCTGCTTTCTGGAAGTCATTCTGGGTATTGACAATATTATTTTCATCTCCATCGTCTCCAACAAACTGCCTGAAGAAGCTCAAAGACGTAAGGCTCGAAATATTGGCCTCTTACTCGCCATGGGCATTCGCATCTTATTTCTACTTGGAATCACCTGGATCATTGGGTTTACAGAGCCGCTCTTTACTGTGCCTGAAAACTTCATCATTGGACACAAGGTAGCATTTAGCGGAAGGGATTTAATCCTCGGCTTTGGCGGACTCTTTTTGATTGCTAAAAGTACCATGGAAATCAACCATGAAATGGAAGGCGATGATGAAGAGGATGAAGGCTTTAAAAGAGCGGCTGTGACGGTGCCGGGTACCATCTTACAGATTATTTTATTGGACATCATATTTTCTTTCGATTCGATCCTCACTGCCATCGGCATTGTCGACAAGGTGATCATCATGATCATCGCAGTAATGGTGTCTATTGGAGTGATGATGGTTTTCTCAGGCCGCATCAGTAAGTTCATCAAAGAGCATCCGTCCATGGAAGTGCTGGCATTGGGATTTCTTATCCTCATCGGGTTCACCTTATTCCTGGAAGCGCTCCATGAAGAAATCCCCAAGGGATACATTTACTTTGCCGTGGCTTTCTCTTTGCTCATCGAGTTTACCAACATCAGGGTAAGGAAAAAGCGCCAGAAGAAATCTGACCCGGTGAAACTCCACAAGAATTATTCAGAAGAAGAAATGCAGAAGGCCATTAATAAATAACCGATGGATGACGAACGTTACCCGATCGGAAAATTTGTTCCCCAGGAAACCTATACGCAAGCAACATTAGAGAAATCGATCAATGAAATTGAGGTCTTGCCTGAGTTGCTTGCACAAGCCATCCAGGGGCTAGCCCCCGATCAGTTGGATACACCCTACCGCGAAGGTGGCTGGACCATTAGGCAGGTGGTGCATCACCTGGCCGACAGCCATATGAATGCCTACATTCGTACCAAATGGGCACTCACCGAGGAAGCGCCCCTGATCAAAGCATACAATGAAAAAGCCTGGGCCGAAACCCCTGAAACAAAAGCTGCTCCTGAACTTTCATTAGCCATACTCAAGTCCCTGCATGATAAATGGGCAGCATTGATGCGTCAGCTCTCACCCAACGATCTCTCCCGAGAATTTGTGCATCCCGAAACCAGAAAATCGCAACACCTAGACAGAATGATTTCCCTCTATGCATGGCATGGCGCTCATCACCTCGCCCACATTACGCAGTTGAAGAAAAAAAGGGGATGGAAGTAAAGGACGACAACATCAGCTTGCCCTACCAACGCCCTCGTCTTTTGTTTACTAACCACCTTGAAACCATTTACCCGGCATTGCTGCGGAATGTTAAGGGAATTGCATACACCCGCGAAAGAATCCAAACACCAGATGATGATTTTCTCGACCTGGATTGGCTGCATCAACAATCGTCAAAACTGGTCATACTCAGTCACGGTCTTGAGGGAAACACCCAGCGCGCCTATATCAAAGGCATGGCCAAAGCATTTTATCAGTCCGGATTTGATGTGCTGGCCTGGAATTACAGGGGCTGCAGTGGGGAAATGAACCGCCAGCTGCGTTTTTATCACAGTGGAGCCACAGACGACCTGGATACGGTGGTGATGCATGCACTTAAAAAAAAATATCAGTCTGTTTCATTGATTGGTTTTAGTTTGGGAGGCAACCTGACGTTGAAGTACCTGGGTGAAAAGGGTGAAGGTATTGACCCCAGCATTTATCGATCTGTGGTCTTTTCTGTTCCACTGGATCTGCATGCCAGTTGCCTTACCATTTCCAGGCATTGGATTTATACACAGCGGTTTGTGCGCAGTCTCAAGCAAAAGGTAATCGCCAAGGCCAAACTGAAACCTGAATTGGACTTGAAAGGCATGGATAAAATCAATACGCTCATAGACTTTGATGATGCCTATACAGCGCCATTGCATCACTATAAAAGTGCAGTCGATTATTATCAAAAATGTTCCTCCATTCACTTTGTGGATCGCATCATGGTGCCAACTTTAATAGTGAATGCGCTTAACGATCCCTTTCTGGATCAGGAAGGGTATACCCATTCGGTTTTTCAACACCATGATTTTGTCGAATTTGAAACACCTGCCATGGGAGGGCATGTGGGCTTTACCCTTTTTAATCAAAATGGTCTATATTGGTCCGAATTAAAAGCACTTGACTTTATAAGCAAAAAGAATGGTTGAACGCTACTCTTTAGCAGCAACGGCTTCGCAATTGGCAGATCATTTTGTCGTGGATGTACCGTCTCATTACAAGGCGAGGTATAATGCCGGACCCACGCACTTACTGCCTGTGGTCACGCATCACCATCCCGAAGGTGTTTCTTTTTTCTACTGGGGTGCCATCCCACAATGGATCAAGAACAAAAACATAAGCGAAAAGCTGATCAACATACGCGCGGAAACCATTGGTGACAAGCCATCCTTAAGGAAAAAGATGATGCACTATCGGTGCATCGTGCCCATTGACGGGTTTTATAGCTGGAAGCGTATTGGAAAAAAGTCTGCCGTCCCTTATCGGTTTTTTCAGAAGAACAAAAGACTCCTTTCTATGGCTGCACTTTGGGAAGAGTTTGAAGATGAAGAAGAGAAAACGCATCACACTTTTAGTGTGATCACCAAAGCTGCAGACGCCCAGGTGAAATCCGTGAACGAAAGAATGCCCTTTTTGCTCGATGACAATGCGTATAAACTGTGGCTGGATGCTGAAAGTACAGAGAAGGATTTATTAAACCTGCTGGCAAAACCCCTATCCATCCCCTTGGAATTTTACACTGTGTCTCCGCGGATCAACTCACTGGAACTGAATGACTCCACCATGATACTGCCATCTGCCCCGGCAGATCAACACGGCAATCTTACTTTGTTTGATTAGGCAGCTTCAAATCCATCATCCTCCTCTTCCTTCTTGGCCGGGTTTTCCTTTTTTTCTTCTTCCTTGTTCTTTACCTTTTTTTTCCTGGGCTTCTTTTCCTTCTTCACTTTTTTCTTGTTTCCATTTGAATCCCCCGGAGCACCGGGACCATCAAAGGCAGTGGTATCCCTTTTATCTTTCTTCTTAAATAACTTATTGAAAAAACCTTTCTTCTCTTTACCCCCTGCAGGACCGACTGCCGAAATGACTAACTTCTCTCCACTCTTTTGTTCCAAAGCTGCACGCACATCGGGAAGCACCAGTACATCCCTGAAATACCACATGTAGTTATCCTGATCCACGTTGTATTTTTCCTTGGCCTTGGTAATGGCATAAGCTGAATCGGTCCGGTCCAGTCCTTGCTGAACGGCTGCAGAGTCGATGACATCCCGTTCTGCAAGTATCAGGTCAGCTCCCTCTTCAATCTTTAGTGAATCCGGTATCTCCGGATAAACCGGCTTCATTTCCACGGTTCGCAGGCTCCGCATCTTCTGGCGGTAAGACTCTGGCACCGCAATCAGGTATTTGGTCTTGCTGGCGGTAAAAATTTTAGGCGTAGAATCCTCCTGAAAATAGCTGAATTTCTTCCTCAGTGTTTCCTTGTCGTAGATGTACGCACTCTGAAAGGCAGGGCAAGTCATCCGCTGGGTGCAGGCACTCAGCAGCATAACAAAGCCAACCGATAGAAGCGTTATTCTACTCATCTATAAGACCATCGCAATCAACAAAAATAAAGAATTAACCTCAAGTAATTCGGGGTAGGCGGTAAATGTAACCAACACATAACTAATTGACTATCAATTTATAAAGCATCCAAGGCTAATTTTTGACTTTTAGTCAATGTTTTTACCACCAGGCTGTAAGACTTGTCTATCCACGCTTTTAGCTCCCTATCCGGAATAGAGCCGTCCATTTCTACCGTGATCCAATGCTTCTTGTTCATGTGATAGCCCTCCAGAACAGCCGGATACCGTTCTCTGAGCTCAGCCCCCTCCTCAGGTACACATTTTAAGTTAATGCTGGTAAACAGGTCCAGGTCAGTGAGGGCGAACATTTTGCCCATTACTTTATAAACCAGGGTGTTCTTATCGAATGGAAACTCCTCGGTCACTCCTTTCTTGCTCATGCAATGATTTCGAAAGGACTCGATGTTCACTACAGCAATCTTCTTAGGATGATGTACAGTACACCCAACAGAAAAATAACAATGCTGATCTTGTTCACCCCATGCATCATTTTGATGTTGATATTGCTGGGCCTGGTAGGGTCTTTGCCCCGAAAGAAATATCCTCCTACTTCTCCGAGACTAAAAAACTCCTTAAAAGATAGTTTCTTTTTCTGTTCCGGTGTTTCTTTTTCCATGTTGTTAATGATTTGCTGCCATTTCAAGTTCCACCCAATTGCCATCCTCTTTGATGAGATTAATAAGTTCGTCCACAGCCTGGGCCGAAGGCACATGTCGCTTCACCACTTCTTTACCTCTGTACAGCGTTATTCTGCCTGGCCCGGAACCCACGTACCCATAATCCGCATCTGCCATTTCTCCCGGCCCATTTACAATGCAACCCATGATGCCAATTTTCACGCCTTTCAGGTGATAGGTTCTGGAGCGGATCATGGCTGTGGTTTCCTGCAAATCAAATAATGTGCGGCCACAGGACGGGCATGAAATATATTCTGTTTTTGAAATCCGGGTACGTGTAGCCTGAAGAATCGTAAATGCGGTTTCGTTGATTCTTTTATCAGGCCCACAATTTTTTGCTGCTAAGAATATTCCGTCTCCCAATCCATCAATCAACAAAGCTCCCATGTCAGTGGCAGCATACAGCTGAAGTGCGTCCAAGGACAAGTCAGCATATCTTCTTTTGATAATGACCGGCACCTGGCAATGTTGATTGATCAATTCAGCAAATAATCTTCGCTGTTCTGCCATCCCATGATCATTGTCGGTGTCCACCACCAAAACGGCCGTTGGATCCGATTCAATCTTTACAACGATCTCTGGGGTCAATTCTTTTAATTGCAGCTGGATAAAATTCAGGGAACGGGAGCGCGCTACATCACTCAAATACTCCTTCACATGGAGTAAAGGATAGACCCTGTCCTTATCTCTATTGGCAAACCAGGTTGGATATGTATAAATGATTCCCAATGTCCCCGGGATTTCAAAGTCAATTGCATTGGTACCGGCAAAAACAAAATCGCATGCCATGTCGCTAATCGTCCATTTGTCTAGCGGAACAGAATACTGATAGCCCAAAGCAAACAAAGAAGCAGCTGTTATTTTTTCCCTACCGGATAAATCTGAAATGACACGCGGTACATTGGTACCTCCTACATTCACAACCTCTCTTGATACCCGCTTGTTGTACTCAAAGGGCGTGATCGGGTAATTCGTAATTTCCGGAATGGGATTCCCTTTTCTCTTAATGTATCGGTCTGCCAGCATTTTGGCTACGGGTACTTCTGCTTCTGGCTCTTCCGTTAGCGATACACGAATCGTGTCTCCCAAGCCATCTTCCAGTAAAGCGCCAATTCCTACCGCAGATTTTATACGTCCGTCCTCTCCATCGCCAGCTTCGGTTACTCCCAGATGCAATGGATAAGGCTGGAGCCCTTCCTCATCCAGTTTCTGTACCAGCAATCGGTAAGCCTGAATCATCACCTGGGGATTGGAGGCTTTCATGGACAACACGATGTCATAATACTCCATGTCCTCACAAATTCGCACAAACTCCAATGCAGACTCTACCATTCCAATGGGTGTATCCCCGTAGCGGCTCATGATCCGATCGGACAGGGAGCCATGATTGGTTCCAATTCGCATCGCTGTTCCATGCGCTTTGCATATACTCACCAGCGGAGCAAATTTTTTTCTGATGCGATCCAACTCAGCCTGATACGCTTCGTTGGTGTACTCAATACTCTGAAATTTTTTCCGGTCAGCATAGTTGCCGGGGTTAATCCGCACCTTTTCAACGATACGTGCAGCTTCCTCAGCCGCGTTGGGGGTGAAATGGATATCCGCGATAAGCGGTACATCATAGCCTTTGGCTTTTAATTCTTTTTTAGTGGGTCCTAAATTCTTGGCTTCCCGAAGACTGGGTGCCGTAATCCTAACGTACTCACAACCCGCTTCAATCATGCGAATGGTTTGGGCAACAGAACCAGCTGTATCCATGGTATCAACCGTAGTCATGGACTGGATCCGGATGGGGTTGTTCCCACCCAAGGGTACTTTGCCCACATTTACAACCCTGGTTTTTCGCCTGCTATAAGACGTCAGGCTGTTGCAGTAGTTCTTACTATTAATAACTGGAGCTTCCACTACACGGATAATTTATGCAAAGTTAACCCCAATTGGGGACTATTGTTTAGGGAACAACGGCTAAATATCTCCCAGTTGGGGGCGGATAACCAGCTCTTCCACAACGCTTTGTGGGGAAAGGGCATACGTTCCAAAAATGGCGTCTGCCACATCTTCTGGTTTCATAAAGCGAGACTTTGGCAGATTTGATTTGGCCCAACTGGCCGTGTAAGTGGCACCGGCAATCACTGCGGTCACCCGTAAACCATACTGCTTGGTTTCTTCCCGGAGTACTTTCGAAAAACCCAGCAAAGCAAATTTAGCAATAGAATAGCTGCCTCCATTGGGATAAGCAAACAAGCTGGCCACCGAACAAATATTAAAGACATGTCCTGCTTTGGCCTTCATCATCGACCCGATCAATGCCCTGGTCAAGTGGTAGGCACTGTAAAGATTTGTATCCATCATTTTTTCAAGTGCCCCCTCTCGCTCCTCGGTGATGAGGCCGGGTTCAAAATAGCCAGCATTATTTACCAATACTTCTATGGGGCGATCCAGGTCAATCACTGCCTTGGCAAACGCTGAAACCTGCGATCGATGGCTCAAGTCTGCCTCCTGATAATAAAGCTTTATTTTGTACTTCTTCTCCACTTCACTTTGAAGTGACTTTAAGTCACCCTCATTCCTTGCGCACGTGAAAATATCAAAATTAGAAGCCGCAAACCGCTCAATGATGGCCCTGCCAATCCCTTTGGTACCCCCCGTAACTACGATCAGTTTATTCATACTTCCTGTTTAATGAATGCCAATAAATGCAGGATATTAGGTCATTTTTGCCACCTAAGAACATAGATAAATTATTTTATCTTTGAGCAAGATAGCCATTTAATGAGGTTTAAATGAAGGGTTTTGGCAAGTACTTACTTTTTCTGGGCTCCCTGGTTGTCAGAAGGGAAACGTTTAAGACTTATTACAAGTTGATCCTTGAGGAGTCTATTTTAGTTGGCGTCAATTCAATCTTACTTGTGGCTTTGGTTTCTTCATTCATGGGCGCGGTTACCACGGTACAAACGGCCTACAACATGGTAAGTCCACTCATTCCAAAGTTCATCATCTCACAGGTGGTCAGGGAAATGACCATCCTGGAACTTGCCCCGACCATTATCGCCATCATTTATGCTGGTAAAGTGGGCAGCAGCATGGCTGGTGGCTTGGGTACCATGCGCATCACAGAGCAAATTGATGCGCTCGAGGTGATGGGGATAAATTCAGCTTCCTATCTTGTCTTGCCAAAGGTAGTGGCATCACTCCTCATGTATCCCATGTTGGTTATCTTGGCGGGTGTCTGTGCTTTACTGGGTGGATACATTGTTGGCTCGCTCACAGGGATAATTACCCCCACCGACTATATATACGGTATTCGATTTGTGTTCAATGAATACATGATCACTTTTGCCCTGATTAAATCTTTTGTATTTGCCTTCATGATCTCAACCATTTCCTGCTTCAAGGGATACTATACCAGCGGTGGCGCGCTGGAGGTGGGAATTTCAAGTACCGAAGCGGTGACCACGAGTGTGATGGCTGTGTTAATTGGTGATTACTTGCTTGCGCAATTACTCTTATGATTGAGATTCATAACATTTCCAAGTCATTTGATGGCAAAAGAATTATTCACGACATCAGCGGGGTGTTCGACAAAGGCAAGACCAACCTGATCATTGGAGCCAGCGGTACTGGCAAGAGTGTTTTGCTCAAGTGTATCGTTGGGTTGATTCATCCTGATGAAGGTACGGTCTTTTACGATGGCCGTAATTTCACCGATGCGGATAAAGAAATGAAGGCGGAAATTCGCAGAGAAATTGGTATGCTTTTTCAAGGAGGTGCGCTGTTTGACAGCAAGTCTGTTGAACAAAACGTCATGTTTCCATTGGACATTCTCACCAAAATGACCCCATCAGAAAAAATTGACCGGGTTAATTTTTGCCTGAAGCGGGTTGGTCTGGAAAACGTCAATGGTAAAATGCCCTCTGAAATATCAGGTGGAATGAAGAAACGAGTAGGGATAGCCCGGGCCATTGTGAACAACCCCAACTATCTTTTTTGTGACGAACCCAATTCCGGTCTGGATCCCCAAACCGCCATCCTGATAGATGAACTGATCAAAGAAATCACCGAAGAGTTTGACATTACCACAGTGGTGGTTACCCACGATATGAATTCAGTGATGGGAATAGGAGAACAAATCCTCTTCATGTTTCAGGGTAAAAAACTTTGGGAGGGTTCGAATAAGGAAATAATGAGGTCTGGCGTAAAAGAATTGGATGACTTTGTGTTTACCAACAAGGTAATGCAAAGTCTTAAAACACAATCCTAGGATTACTCAGCGATCGGCAACTCAATATAGAAGGTAGTACCCTTCCCGTCCACCGTTTCAAAACGAATCGAACCACCATTTTGCTCCACGCCTTGCCGGGCTATGGCAAGCCCCAATCCAGATCCTGATTTCTTAGTGCTGAAGTGAGGCGTAAATACTTTTTCACGAAGTTCGGCATCAATACCAGTACCATCATCTGTGAAGCTGACCATGCAATTTTTTCCCATTTTTTTTACTTCAACAAACACATTGATGGTCCTTCCTTCTGGGCCGGACTGCAAGGCATTTAATATGATGTTACTAAATACACGGCTTAACAACTGGTTGTCCCCCATTATAAAAACAGGAGCATCTTTTATTTCCAGCGTAATATTACCTTCTTTATAATCTGTGTGCAGGTCTACCACCTGCTTTAGCAGCATGGTAATCTCAATCCGTTGCAGTATAGGTGCGGGCATCCGCGCAAAGGCGCTAAATGAGGCTGCTATATCGTTTAATATCTCCACTTGTTGCAACAGGGTTTGCAATGATTTCTTAATCCGCTCTTTGGATACTCCATCCGACAACATCGATTGTTCCAGTTGCTGAAGGGTAAGTTTCATCGGTGTAAGCGGATTTTTTACCTCGTGAGCCACCTGCTTTGCTATTTCACGCCATGCTGATTCTTTTTGAATCCGTGAGATCTCAACTTTACTTTGTTCCAGGTTGTCCAGCATTTTGTTGTATTCACTCACCATCAGTCCGATCTCATCGTTGGCCTTCCAAACCAGGGGCTTATTGGAGGAGGTCAAAGAGGTTTTTCCTAATGTTTTTGTGATAAACTGCAGCGGGAAAGTGAGCCATCGGACGGCAAAAAAAGAAAGCACCAGGAAGAGAATAAAAACCACACAAAAAATAGTCATGATATTAGAGACCACGCTGATTTGAGTTCTTTCCAATGAGGCAGCGGACTCAAAAAATGGAAGGCTAAGTATGCCAAGCAGGTGGCCTGAATCGGGAGAGCGAAGTGCAAAATAGGAGCTGTTGTACCGCAATGCGCCAATCCGTTCATTATTGATAAAAGATTGCTCATGTTCATTGACGATGGCCTCGTATGCCGTCCGATCAATCAAAGAAGGTAAAATCCGGTCTTCGTAAATAAGCGGTTGGCTGGATGAGAGCAGCTTCCCGGAAGGGAGAAAGATAGAAGCATCTACATTGGCCAGCTTGGATAGCTCAATCAATTGATTTTCAAGGTCCGCACTGCTTTGATTGGGATTGTTAAAATAGTTGTCAACAAGAGGTGTAAGACGTTCGCCCAGAAGCTTCGACTTTTCAATGTATTCCTCTTGCAGCTGGGTTGCTGCTGATCGGCTGATCAGGCCGAGGGTGGTTACACTCACCAACACCAGCGGGAGGATAAATGCGGAATACACGTACAACTGTATTCGCACTGAATAATTCAGCTGTCTTCGCTGATACAGTGTAACCGCGCCATACATCAATAGCCCCAACAGAATCAGGTTGAGTCCAATCGTAAAGAAGAAGGAGAAGTTTGTAATGACTCCGAAAAAAGTATAATCAGGAGAAGAGACTATCGTAAAGTTGCCCTGCTCATCCTCTATTCCTATATGGATATAATTGCCTTTAAATAATCCATCATTCAACAAATTGGGATCAGTAAGCCATGCTACTGAAAAATTCTTCTCATAATTATAATCCCCAAAACTGCTACTCACCTTATGGTCTGCATAGAATGCATAGCTAAAGTCTCGATTCTTGAAATACTGAATAAAACGATCATCTAAAAGCAGCTCAGGAAACACATTGCGCGGAATTATTCGCTTCAACGACAAATCCAATACTACATAACCTGTAACCATTCCAAACCGATTGACAGGAATTACTACCAGGTATTGTTTAGAAGATTCCTGGGTCGCGTTCTTCAGAAAATAAACACCTTCGTAGTTGGTACGGCTGGCCTTCTGCTGAAAGTTGCTGATCAACTCCTTGAAGCTCAATTGGGTAGAATTGTCGTATGACTCCCCACTTGCATTAAATAAGTGAATTTGAATTTCATACCTATCAAAATAGGAATTAAGGTACACTTGCTTTACTTTTTGCCTTATTGGTGCTTTGTTCAAAAAAGGACTACCTAATCTGGTTTGGATAAATGGGTCTGAAGCAATCCTATTTACTCCTTCTCCCAATAAATATTCACCAAGGTAATCTCTGTCAATTAAAAACGAGTTGGCGAAACGAAATTGCGCTTCAATTTTGTCTTCAATAACAAAACGCTTTACAGACCATGCTCCTTGCACGGAGAATACCATTATGGCTATGAAAAAATAAAGAAAGGTGATGTACGAAGTTCGTAGCAGATACCTGTTGAGTTGAAGTGATCTGATCAACAATAAATATAAAAGGGAAGTATAACTACTTATCCAATAGTCGCGCTCAACAACATACGAAATGATCAAAAATATTAGGAAAGCAGCAATCAAATGGATGAAGAACCCAAGCCTTCTATTCTTTATCAGTCCAACAGAAGCCCTGCTAAAAACATGAATTAGCATGAAGCTTGTAACACATCCCACAATAATGGCCAGGTAAGAAATGATTCTTATGTTGTCGAAACCTAGTGTGCGCGAAATGTCTAATGGTATGGAAGAGTTGTGAAAAATGGTCTCAATAAAGAGATAAGGGAACAATACCGACAAAAAACACAACAATAAAAAGAGAATGGAGGCAAGATGACGAATCTTCTTTCCCTGCCGCAAAACCATTTTGAAAAATGCAAAATGGTGAAAATTAAAGAACAGGTATACAATCGGTATGATTACAACAATCGAGTTGATGAAAAGATCTCCCATAGACCGATTGTAACTTGAGCTGGCAAAATTGGCAGGATCAAATATGGGCACGGCCGGGCTTTGGAAAAAACTCAACATCAGTATCCTTCCACCTATCATGATCGCCAACAAGGCCATAAAGGCAGCCTGATGGCTTTTCATGTCATGAAGCATGCGTACTAAGTAATAAGTAGCCAGCAGGAAGAATATTACACCCATTAAGTAAATCCAATATTGATCCCATGTGGCGCCTGTCTGCTGAGGAGAAAGTCCAGAGAGATGAATTTTGAAAACTACTTTTTCATTCCAGGTAAATGGGACACCGGGTCCGAACGGATCGTTAATGGCTACATCCTGTGTTGGAAATATAGCCTCATTCCATCCTGACACCAGGTACCGATTGTTGATCTTGTACCGATTTTGCAAGGGTATCACGGCAAGCAAGAACCGGTTCTCGCTGATATTCCATTTCCTTAACAAAAATATGCCACGGGGCCATTGCAATAACCGCAGCTTAAAATCATCCTGAACAGTGCGAACATCTGGTAAAAAGTCATTCCGATTCCATCTTAACACCTGCACGGAATCCATCAAAAAAAATGAATGGCTTGCATGCTCCCATGCATCAGGTGCATTACCCAAAATAGTCTGTGCCTCTGATTCAATATCTGAAATCCATGAATGAAGATTACTGCTTATTTCCTTAGTAAGATGTTGTGCCTCTTCAGCAGCATCCTTTTGAAGATACACAGACCCCGCCATGAACAACATGCCTAGAATAAGGCTTATGATGGAATTTCTAATGGCCATTGGTTTTGTGTAACCAATAAAATTAATGAAATCAGGTCAAGAAATAACTACTCTATGGTGGGGTCGTAGTGAATGCCTCCAAAAAAATAAAGAAATAAAATTCTGGAATATCGAAAAGAAATTGGAGCAAAAAGGACCGCTCCGACAATAATTGCAATAAGGTATACCCAGTCGGAAGGATTTCCCAAAAGATAAAGCGCGATACCAATGGCTGCAAATAACACAACACTTAGCGCATAGCTAACGAACATGGCTCCGTAGTAGAAGCCAGGTTCCGGCTCAAATGTGGACTCGCAATGGGGGCAGGTGGGATTCATTTTCCAAAACCCTGTAAGATCAAACATTCGCTGCTTAAAAATATCTCCTTTGCGACACCGGGGGCACCTACCTGATAGCAGCGCGCCTTTCCAACTCTTTTTTTGCATTGGACCGTGTAGTTTTAAACCAAAAAAATGCAACCACAGCTACAGCCAGGTAGGGTGCAACAAACAGATAAAGAATACCGAAGTTAATTCCGGCTGCGATACCTGGATCACCATTGCTCAAATTGTTTTCCAACGTGGCCCTGCACATGGCGCACTGGGCCATTGTTTCTCCAATTGAAAAAAGCAGTAACATCGCAACTGTGATGACGGTCTTCATTTGCTTAATAATATGGGCTTATCATTAGATAGACTATAACTCCTGTAACTGCCACATAAAGCCAAATTGGGAAAGTAAATCTAGCCAATGCCTTATGCTTTTCAAAGTCACCAGCCAGCGCCCTGCTAAGTGTAAACAGCACCAATGGAACAACACAAATGGAAAGCAAAATGTGCGTGATCAGAATAAAAAAGTAAACATACCTGATGGTGCCTGTCCCTCCATATGCCGTGGAATCAGATGTAATGTGGTAGGCTACATACATGACCAGAAAAGCAGCTGAGAGCCCCAGACAGGTTTTCATCAGATTTTCATGCAGTCGCTTTTTCTTGTTTTTTATTGCCCAAAGGGCGACCAGTAGTAAAATAGCCGTGAGCCCATTGATCGAAGCATAAATGGGCGGCAAAAAAGAGAAGTCGTAACCGTCAATTTTTACCCTGAACAGCAGGGCCACGGCAAGCGGTATGACAATGGACAGACCAATAATGAGCTTTTTGTAAGGTTCTTTCTTAGATGCCATCAGTACTCCTTATAAAGTATTTTCAATTCAAGAATAAGGCGATCTACCTCCTTGAGGCCGGTATTTGAATACAGGCCCCTGATTTGCAATTGGTCATCAACCAACACCATCCTATTGTCTTTAGCAAGAAATATGCATTGTTGTTCCATTTCATAGCTAGCCTGCTCCACTATCAAAACCCTGGATGCTGCTGTTGAAGTCAAGGAGTCGGTCGTGACAAACACAAGGCGGGGTGGATTATCTTTAAACCCTGTGAGTACTCTTTTCAATTGAAAATCAGACTCCGTGATTTCATCCTTTGGCAAGCCGGAAGCAAAAAAGATGACTGTCGTGCCATCGAGTGGAACCTTCGAGCCCTCTGCCTTGTATGGGAACTTATAATCCACCTGGCAACCCGTTGGAATATCTGTAGTCACCTCTTGATAATATACGGGAATATCAAATTCGTTCTGCCCAAAAAAATGGAGAAATAAGAAAATAGATACGGGTAAGAGCAAGGCAAAAAATAACAGTACCGGTTTCTTAATCATGACTATAGTGAGAACAAAAAAAGAAGGCTAAAGTTTATCACCTTAGCCTTTAAATCTG
>CAYNCP010000079.1:0-17276 GCA_964395905.1 uncultured Ohtaekwangia sp. | reverse complement strand
GCACTGAGTACAAAAACGAATGAGAAGCATAATAGTAAAAACTTCTTCATAGGTTGATTTTTAGTTAGAAAGTTTAAATTTCACATAGAATCTCAATGAGAATTCAATGCTTATTCAAAGTTCCTTTTATCCAAACTTCAAATACCTAAACCAATTGAGAGTATTTTTTTTAGCGAACGAGTTGCTTTGATCAAGATTACGTTAATCATCTAACCCATTGGAGGGATTATACTACATGATGTGGTAGTATTAATGATCCGATACAGACGATAAACCCAAGAAATTTTGTAAGCTTAAATAAACCGCTCCTTTTGAGCTAAGGCTATTGCCGCTGACTTAGAATTGACTTGCAGTTTCTTATAGATATTCCGGATATGAACTTTAGATGTCTGCTTGGATATATTCAATTCTTCAGCTATTTGCGAGTACGTCATACCCCTAGAAATCATCTGCAAAACCTGAACTTCCCGATGGCTTAAGGGAGAGTTGACATTCACATGAAATTGATCAACGACAAGTCTTGCTACGCTGCTGCTCATTGGAGATCCACCCGACAACACATCATCCAGTGCCTGAATAAGTTCAACATAGTTGAAGTCTTTGATTAAGTATCCAGAGACTCCGGCTTTAAAGGCCTCCAATATCAGGTTGTTGTCGTCATGAACTGAAATGACGATGATTTCAACCTGTGAGAACTTCTCCTTGATAAGTGCAGTTGCCTCGATTCCATTTTTTCCGGGCAATTCTATATCCATTAATATGACATCAGGCAGATTCTTTGAAATCTTGGTTATCGCCTCCTCATAGCTGTCATATAAACCAGTTACATTGTATTTGTTTGAACTCTTGATAATAAAATCAAATCCCTCTCGCAACTCCCGGTTATCCTCTATAATAGCAACTTTCTTTTTACCAAGTGAAGACAGGTTTAATTTATTACTCATAGGCCAAGTTGGTTTGGGTTATAGATGTACCCCAATGGTTTCGACATATTGACTTTTGGTTTCCAAACTACTACACTACAATAAAACCGAGATTAAAACCATACATCAAATTGGTGTACATTTTCTCTCTTATTGTTTATCTTAACCAATAGTCAGTATCTCCATTTAGATTAAATCAAACGAAACATTTAAGAATTGGTTTTCAAAATTTCCTGTCAGGCAGATTTCATGGATGATTGGAAACCATAAAATCCCTACTCCAAATAAATTAGATCCATAACTAACTGTTCTCTTATACCCCTAAAACTTTAGGTGGTTACATTTGAAGGGGAATTACACTGGCATCAACTTCGATTTTTAACCCTCAATACCTACCTTTGGGTTATTGAATACATTTTTTTTAAACATTCTTTAGCCTAAATCCCAACAAAATGATCGTAAGTAAAGATTCCGTAGTATCTATCCATTATACACTGCGAGACAATGATGGAAATATTCTTGACTCCAGCACCGGACGAGAGCCGTTAAATTATATTCATGGAAGAGGAAATCTCATCATTGGCATGGAAGAAGGAATAGAAGGAAAGTCAAGTGGAGATCAATTCAACTTAAAAATATCTCCGGAAAAAGGATATGGCCTCAAGAATGAACAATTGGTGCAAAAGGTACCCATTAAATCTTTTGGTGATCAAAAAGTAGAAGCCGGCATGCAATTCAATACGCAAAATGGTCAGGTAGTAACGGTTACTGTGGTTGATAAAGAATCAGTAACAGTAGATGCCAACCATCCGCTTGCAGGTGTCGCACTGAACTTTGAAGTTGAAGTAGTGAGTGTGAGAGAAGCAACTCAGGAAGAAATAGACCATGGTCACGTGCATGGCCCCGGGGGACATAATCACTAACGGTTAACGCAGTCGAAAGAGTTTTCCGTTTTTGGAATACGTGCGGCCTTCCGCACTAACCGTCAGCCGGTATAGGTACAATCCATCATGGCGCAATGCACCTGCCTCGTCCTGACCCGCCCAAACAAATTGATTCAATCCAACATGAAGCCCGGGATCTGATACAAAATAACTTTTGACAAGTTCGCCTTGTAAACTAAATATTTGCAAAACAATTGATTCTGGCGGTGTACTTCCGGATGAAACAAACTCGATGAATACCTGGTTAGCAAAAGGATTGGGGTAAGGCTCCCTGAATGATATTTTACCGGTAAGGTCAACCTTAAAACCTATTTCATATGGAGTGGCCACTTTGTTGCCACTTCCATCTTCAACCTCAATTCGCATGGCATATTCTCCATCCAACAAAAATTGCGGCTGGAAAACAATTTTGAAATCGGTCGTATCCGTTGCAGCAGACCATCCAACATCAGGTCGGTTAAAATAAATAGGTTCAAAATCACAATTACCGGTTGCACAGGGAACGCGAAGAAATAGCAAGACTCCCACCGTATCCTTCTTTAATACATATCTGCTTTCATCCCAGATTCTTGATTCAATGAGTGGTTGACTGGATACATAATCACCATCCTGAATATATCTTCCATCGAAGGTCACATCTATCACTGGGAATATTTTATCCCTCTCCACATTCAGGTGGTTAAGAAGTTCTAGTACATTATTTTCATAATACTGCTCAGGAAGAACCCTATTATTTACGTAAACATTAACATCATTTAATCCTGCCTTCTGATTTGTATCTACCGCAATTGAAAAATGTGTTGAGTCCCCTGGTGCAGGCTGTTTTATCCTGAATGTTAAAGGGTCACTGACTCTGGAAGTCTTGTTGAAGGTGCTAAAATCAACCCGTATTGAATCGGGAAATAACTTATTTGAAATATTTAAAAATGAGTAAGAAACAGTCCATGGGTCACCTTCTTGCTTTACCACGGGTAGTGGTGTGCCATTATAAATCAAAATGCCCTCCGCAACGGGTGTGTATTCAACAATCCATTGATGTAATTGAATAGGTGTTTGTTCCACCTCATCATCAGAGTGCAACAATAATTTGATAAAAGGATATTCTAATGCAGAAATGATTGACAAATCAATCGTTCCTGTTACCGTGCTGAGTAAGTGTTCCTCCTCTCCGGTAAGTTTTACGCCAACAATATCAAAATAATGATTGTCAGTGGCCGTGCTGTTACGAACAAATGAAATAAAACTTTGCCATGCTGCAGCCGGGCCTATAAGACCAGAAGTCATTGACCCACTCGTATACTTTCCAGTAAGCGACTTACTTATCTGCAACTCCTGCTCGCTGGCTGGAGTATCAATGGACTTCATTACTACTGCGGTTCCGACAGCTGCACCTTTTTTTCCAAATATTACGACAGGTTCTCCTGCCTGAAGACTCGATATCTGCGTAGTGCTGATTCCCAGGTCACCTAATTTGGTAACTACCCCGGATGGCCATGAAGGGTAACCTGCATCGGCTATGGAAAAAATGACGACAGAATCACTTACATCAATGTTGTCGATATACTTAAGCAAATCATCGCTGTTGCCCGTCTCCAATTCCGACACCTTGAAACTATTGATCACCTGAGGCTCCCGACCGCATGTTCTCGGATCCTGAAAGATGAATGGGATACCCGCATATGGGACCAAGGTAGTTTTATCAAAAGCAACAAAATTGATGGTGTTGACCCTACAGGGTTGCCCTTGCGTAGCCAGATTATACTCTGCATCATTTATTTTAATTGAAGTGGTCAAAGGTGTAGGGTGATTGGAACCAAAATTGTTTATAAACAAGTCAGCAGTTGTTTCCACAAAATCAAGAACACGTTGGTCAGGATCAATTACAAGACCGGATGCTATGTTTTCCTTGAATTGAGGAAAGTGAATTTGCCCCCATCCTTCATTTGAATTGGCCACATAATTAAATGAGCTGGTTGACCATTCTTCATTTTCATTGGGCCCTGGGTCAGAAAAACGAGTCCGCCAGTAGTAGGCAATTGAATCCTGGCTAAGCAAAGTAATCGGCAGGGATAACAAAGTTTTGCCAGAAACATTAAAAGTCTGAAGAAAGGAACTGTTGAATGAATCAACCGTGTCCAGTTCAACATCATACAACCGCGTGTCAGCGAGCAGATTGGTATTTAGCCATTTAAGGGTAACCTCCGTGGTATTCAGGACCTCAAAAGGGCGTGGCATCAAATTTTTGGTACCACTCAACGGAATAAATAAAGTTAACAAGCCATTATTATTATCTTCATTGAGTTCATCAATTTCATTTTCGTAATCTAGTTCTACCAGAAACTGGTTATTGCCAAATCCACTCAGGCCTTCCACTTTTTTAATCAACACAGACAACGTATCTAGCGATTTTGGCGAATCAAACAAAGTATCATAAACAAATTCGGATTTATCATTATATGTTCTGGTTACTCTCACTTTTAAGGGAAGCTTGCTTCTAAATCCATAATTTCTAACAATTATTTTAATGGCAAAGGAATCTGTAAGAGCTGTTACCGGTTTACTATCAAATGACTCCAGAAACAACTGGCTGGCAGATGTCTCATAGTCGGGTTTGGCCGCTCCAAATATTTTCATGGCCGGATCTCCCAGCATCATCATTTGCTGCACCTGCGTAATGGAGGAGATTGAGGGAGAGTTTGTTTCAAGGTATCTCTTGGCAACCTCTTTTTGAATATCTCCTATCCCCGACTGAATAAAAGTAGAGTCTCCAAAACCAACTTCGTAAAAAAGCTGCGTATAAGCTCTAAGCGTGTTCACAAATCCAAAAGAACTATGGGAGATAAAACTACGCGCACCTTTATTGGCGGCCAACACCCAGTCTTCTCCAAACACAGTACCATTGGAAAAAAATGCACCTGCATTGCATCCATTGATCAAAAAAGTCGGATACTTTCCTGAATTATTATAACCCAACACCGGATCGGTGGCAAAGCCAATGTCAATGTCAATTGTACTTGGAGAAGAGTGACCAAAAAAGGTAATTAAATTAACTCCCTTATTCACTTCCTCTGAAATATTTATCAGCTCAACAGGATTCGGTTCTTGCTTGCCGATCGTTTTAATACTTCCACCATAGTATGGACCCTTGGCAATTTCTCCAAAACCATCCATATAAAGTTTAAAGGTTGACAATTCGATTGGTTGGATACCCCCGCTTAGGTGAAGTACCTGCTTCCTCCACAAATCATTGAAAGGCAGGCTTTCCATTTCAATTACCTTATTCAAATATGCAGCTACCTGTTCAGGGGTACTGGCTGTTATACGTCCTGTTGGGACAGCTGGTACGTTATCCATTCCACCCAATCCTGCCGTGAAAGCCATATCGGATCCTGGCATTCCGGCTGACGGTACCAAATCCTTCAAATCGTTGGGACCAAAAACTGTTTTCCTGAAGTATCCCTGAGAAACATTAAGTCCCTTGCCTATTAAAAAAAGGTATTTTGGATTGCCATTCTCCACTATGTATTTCATGAATGCATAAATGGCAGATGGAGAACTTTCGCCATAGTTGAATTGATTGTACAATTGCTCCATGGTCACTACCAAGGTGTCATAGGATCCTCCGGCTACAGAAGCACGAAAGTCACCATATGCTCTTACTGGATTGCTATAGCCCAACGCAGGCTTCATCAAGGCTTTATTAGAAATAATAATGTAGTCATGTGCCATTGGAATAATTTGACGAAAGCTGATTTTTTTTATAGAGGGTGTACTAAACGTATTCTTCACGAATAATTTTCGCGTTGTCGATGTATTGGGTACAACCGCGCTTAAGTTGGGCCCTGCCGGATTTGTACCAATGGTTAAGATGTTATTGGTGTCTGTGATGTCCCATATGGAAAGTCCTGATCCCGGATTGGTAAGTTCGATATAGGATTTATTGGATGGATTTACCTCCAACTCAAGCCATTTGGATGTTTGCCCTGCCAGATCAAAGTTTTGTGGATACCTCACTTTAATGTAGGAAACGCTCAGCCGATCACGGATGCCTGCCACCCCAAGCGCTTTCACCCGCAAAACTAATTGCCCTCCTGCGCTGATGTCTGTCCAGAGAATAGGAAGACTAACCTTCCTGGTTTGATAGTTGATAAAATTTTCAGTCGAAAGTAATCGCAAGGATCCCGCAGAGGGACCCACATAAATTTCCGCCATATGCAACAACGCATCACGCCCCACCAGCAACAATTCGAGTGATGGATTTCCACCTGCGGGTGCCGTATTAATTATATTATTAATGGTATGGTCCAATTGCCCTGTGCAACCCGTATTGCCTATACAGATGGTGGTACCGGTCCAACCCTCCCCTTCGTCAAACTGTGTGTATTGCAGCACGGTACTTATGGTATTACCCGTTGCATACTCATTGGCATATACCGCCAGACGCTCATTAAATTGAAAGGTATCCTTTGGAATACCCGTCACATTAATCTCTGAAAAATTGCCAATTCGCTTGCCCTGCGTCAGGCCCTGGTCCCAGGTAAGGAAATAAGCTGCAGTATCGCTGTAGAGATTATAGTACAAATGGGGCTGAAGTGATGAATTGAGATAGAGTTTGGTATCATTCTCACCGTCATTTTTCCTGCCGTAAAACTCTATGTAATCTCCTGGATCAAACTTGGCATCAGCCTGCCCTTGCACGATGATCGCTTGTTCTACTCCCCTATGAAAAAGCTGCACCCTTCGAGGATCAATGCTGGCGACTGGAAACCCGGCATTCTGCAGATCTGCATAAGATAGCCGATATGCGCCATCGGTTGCCACCGAAACCTTATAATATGTCTTTGCAAAATCGATCCAATGGTTTGCATACTGAGCGGCTCCTTGACTGGTAAAAGCGAGCCAAACACAAAAACTAAAACAAACACGTAAAAGGCTATTACTCATCTACACAAGTACAATTCAACGTCTGCACCCTGAAACGTCCATGAGGGTAAAAATAGACACATACATCCAGTTAAATACAATTTGAAATCCATAAGTAACATTGATTTCAACCAGGCGGCTCTTAACTGATAAAGCAGGGTATCCAGGACTTATTTTCATAAAGTCAACGATTATTTTATGCGATTTTGGCCTGAAATCGCAATAATTTAAAATAATTTACAAGGTACTTGGCCATACATAGTACTTTTGCGTATACTACCTTAGAAGATTTTATAAAAAACGGATGTATGAACCTGGAAAACACACAAGTTCAAATGAGGAAGGGGATATTGGAGTATTGCATCCTTCACATTATCTCGCGGGGCGAAGTTTACGCTTCGGATATGCTGGAAGAATTAACAGCTGCCAAGATGATCGTGGTAGAAGGAACACTGTACCCTTTGCTTACGAGACTAAAAAACGCTGGTTTGCTAGAATATAAATGGGTGGAGTCCAAATCGGGACCTCCACGCAAATATTACACATTAACGGCCATGGGTAAAAAATTTCTCAAAGGACTTTCCGAGACATGGGAAGACCTTGTACTTTCAGCACAGAAGATCACTACCAATCATTCAAAGCAGCTTTAAATCATGAAAAAAAATATAAGCATAAATATTAGCGGAATCATCTTCCACATCGAGGAAGACGGGTACGATATCCTACGTAAATACCTGGACTCGATCAATGCCTACTTCGCTTCTTTTGAAGACAATAGTGAGATACTTGCAGATATTGAAAGCCGAATTGCAGAGCTTTTTTTAAGCAAGCTTAGTGAGGGCAAACAGGTGATTACCAGGGACGATGTAAACTCCCTGATCAATACGATGGGAAGTGTGAGTGATTTCAAAGCAGCAGAGGAACAAAACACTGCAGGCGGTGAACTGGCAGGAACTTTTTCCGAAAGCAAAAGCTCATCCGGACAGGGAAGTGCTTCTAAAAAATTATACCGCGATCAAAGAAGAAAAATTCTGGGTGGAGTATGTGCCGGATTGGCTCACTATTTCAATATAGATCCGGTGTGGCCACGGTTGTTATTTGCCCTATTGGTGTTGGGCAGTTATGGAGGGCTCATTATCGTATACATCATTCTCTGGATCTTGCTTCCCGCATCTGATGATCTGAAAGAAGAAGCGGATGTAAAAAAAATGTTTCGGGATTCCGAAAAAAAAGTGATTGGAGGAGTCGCCTCTGGAGTCGCCAATTTTTTTGGAATTGACCTTACCCTTGTCCGTGTTTTGTTTGTAGTCTTTGCTATTGTTGGTGGTATTGGGTTTCTGGTCTACCTCATTCTATGGATTGCCTTACCAGAAGCAAGAACCATTACAGAAAAAATGCAAATGCAAGGAGAGCCTGTTACGCTTAGCGGAATCGAAAGCTCAGTAAAAAAAGGTCTTAATGAAAAGGAAAATGAAGAAGAAAGTCTGCTGGCTAAAATCATACTGTTCCCATTTAGATTGATCGCAGCAGTTATAAATGCCATTGCCAGGGCCCTTGGGCCATTGCTTTCGATGATCGTTGACGTTTTGCGTGTAGGCTTTGGAGTAGTGATGACGATGGTAGGTATCGTCATTCTGGTAACCTTGTTCTTCTGTGCCGGTATCTTACTGGGTATCTTTTCGGTGGGGTCAGGTCCTTTCCTTTGGTGGGATATGCAAACTGCAGGATTTGGCTTACCACTGGAGGCCATTAAAAATACATTCCCAATATGGGTAATGATGACCGCTTTTTTGCTTTCCATTATTCCAGCCATCTTTATTGCGCTACTTGGTGTTTCGGTGATTGCCCAACGCATCGTATTTAAACCCATCGTGGGATGGAGTTTGTTTGTGATGTTCTTTATTTGCATTGCCATCCTTAGTTTCAAAATCCCGCAAACGATCTATTCCTTTAGGGAAGAAGGATCCTACATTGAGGAGGTTACTTATCCGACAGAAGGAAAGACAATGGTTTTCAATATGCGGGAGGTAGGACTCGAAGATTACGATGTAAGTGATCTGCGCATCATTGGTCATGACGAAGATGAAATAAGAATTGTTAAAAGATTCGAAGCACAAGGGTCCAGCAGAAAAAACGCTTCCGAAAATGCTCAAATGGTAACCTATGAAATTGCCAAAAACGACAGCATTTACACCTTTGATTCGAACATCACCTTTAAGGACAAAGTACCCTTTAGGGCACAACGCATCAAGGTTGAGGTTTATGTGCCTTATGATCATCCATTTGTAATTGAAGAATACTTGTGGGAAATTATTGACAACTACGGACGGTACAATTACCGTGAAAATCAGATCAGGAATACCTGGACGATGACTGAGTCCGGATTGGAGTGTGTCAGCTGTGAAGGTTATTCATCTTCTCAGCAAATTGGAAATTCATTGGGGCTGTCAGACTTTGAATCGATTGAATTGTCCGGTCTGTTCAATGTGAGGATTGATCAGGGAGATGAATACAGGGTAGATGTTGAAGGTTCAACACGTCAAAAAGAGCATTACAATATTTATACACAACACAAAACACTCGTTATTGATTATGATAATGATGATGAAGTATTCTTCTGGAAGAACGAATTATTCGAAGATGACAAAATTACCATCAACATTACCATGCCTCACCTGCATGACCTCGATGTAAAAGGTGCAGGAAAACTCAGATTTTGGAATTTTGATGAAAGTGATGTGGAAATCAAGCTTTCTGGTGCCATTGTGGCTGATGGAAGAATTGATGCAACCACTTTGGAAATCGAAATTTCAGGCGCTTCCTTTCTAGATTTGGAAGGAAGGGGTACCTTTTTGGAAGCTACACTGGCAGGGGCTTCCGGACTTACTGCTTATCAATACGAAGTTGAACGAGCGGTAATTGGTGCTCATGGCGCCAGCACCGCCAAAGTAACTGTGAACGAAACGCTAGAAATTAATAAAAGCTTTGCCAGTAATGTGTCCCACAGGGGGAATCCCAGAATAATAAAAAATTAGACTAAGTATATCCTGTTGTTAAAGGGGCATAATGCCCCTTTTTATTTTTAGTATAATTTCTACTCCTTTACAGTCAGACAAAACAGCATGGATGTTCGAATCAAATTTTTAGGAGCCGCACAAAGCGTTACCGGTTCAAAATACTTGTTGGAAGTAGATGACAAAAGGATTCTTGTGGATTGTGGGTTATTTCAGGGACAGCGCGAGTTAAGAATGCGCAATTGGAGCAAACTCCCCATTGACCCGGCCGACATTGACCTGGTCGTCATTACACATGCTCATATTGACCATACGGGTTATTTGCCTCGCCTGGTGAAAGATGGCTTCGGAGGTAAAATCATTTGCACCCAGGCAACCGAGGACTTGATGAAGATCTTGTTATTGGATGCAGGAAAATTGCAGGAGGAAGAGGCGCAATTCGCATTTAAAAAAGGATATTCAAGACACAGCAAACCAGAACCCCTATTCACTGCCGATGATGCCCGTAAGGTTTTGGCTATGATTGAATCATATCCAATGGGTAATGAAATAGAAATATATAATAACATAAGCATTCAATTTCTCAATGCCGGGCACATCCTTGGTGCCGCCATTGTAGAAATGTTTTTAAAAGGAACCCAGCAGGAAAAGAAAATTATTTTTTCCGGAGACATAGGAAGAGAACAAGATCCAATCATGTTGCCTCCTACCCCCATCCAGAACGCTGATATTTTGTTGATCGAATCCACTTATGGCGACCGCGTCAATCCAGTGAGTGAGATCGAAAAGGATCTGGCGAAAGCCATAAATGATTGCTTTAACAAACGGGGTACTATCATCATGCCAGCATTTGCCGTTGGCCGGACGCAAAATTTACTTTTTTACTTGCATAAATTGATGTCATCAGGGATGATTCCGGAAATTCCTATTTTTATTGATAGTCCCATGGCCATCAGTGTGACTGATTTATATGAAAAGCACAGCACCATTCACAAGCTAAAGGTAACTCATGAACAGGGAGACCTCATCAGCCTATTCGATTCACCTCAAGTTCATTTTTGCAAAACGCCTGAAAGTTCAAAAGAACTCAACGAAAGGAAAAATCCAGGTATTATCATCTCCGCCAGTGGCATGTGTACCGGTGGAAGGATACTCCATCACCTTTACCATCGATTGCCAAATAAAAACGATACCATACTTTTTGTTGGGTACCAGGCTGAAGGTACTCGAGGCCGTGATATCCTGGATGGCGCACCGGCTGTTCGGATTTTTGGAATTGAAGTTCCCATCAAATGTACGGTGAGTGAAATTCATGGGCTCTCTGCTCATGCCGATCAAGAGGAACTGATGAACTGGGTTGCTCATTTCCAATCTTCACCTAAAATGACTTTCATTACACATGGGGAAATGGCTTCAGCGACAACCCTCGAAAACAAAATCAAAACCAAAGGTTGGAATTGCACCATTCCAAACTACCTGGAATCATTTGAACTTTTCTCATCGATTTGAAAACAATAGTGATCATACTTTCAGTCCTCTGTGCCGTCAACTCAGCGCCTGCGCAAAAAACTGGAATAAAAGGGCAACTGTACTGGATGTCTCCTGATCGCGATTTCAAACCTGAGGAGCAAAATATTCCATACCAGGGGATTCCACTTGAGATTTATGTGCATCAGCTTACCACCGAAGCAGAAGTTGATTATGCTAACGGAAAAATCACCAGAATTCACACCCCGGTTGCTGCTCGATTTTTTTGTAAATCCAATGGAACTTTCAAAGTGCGACTACCTCCTGGAGAATACTCCGTTTTTGTTCGCTACCAAAACAGTTATTACGGCAACCTAAAAGATAGCAACAACAATTTAAGCCCTGCTATTATTACGGATGCCCAGAAGATGGCTTGGATCACCATCACCATTAAATACGGCACCTGACCGGAAGGTTCCTCTTTGTGTTTTTTTCCTGAATATGGTAATTTACACAATGGGGAGGTTATGTATCCTTCTATACCTGATTTCACTGTCATGTTCTACTACCCAACAGCGACAGGGAATTAAAGGTCATGTGTTTTGGATTTCCGGAAATCAGCTCCCTGGGACGGAGCATAAGCGGTCGGCACATACTGGCATCCAGCGTGAAGTAGTCATCTATGAGCTTACTACCCTTGAGCAGGCAACGCTGATGGAGAACGGGTTTTTCAAGGACATTAAAACCAGGTTGGTTGCTATTGTAGAAACCAATGCGGACGGCAGCTTTAAACTTAAATTACCACCTGGCACTTACTCCGTTTTTGTAAGGGAAGAAAAGGGCCTTTTTGCCAATTTGTTTAATAAGGATAACGCAATTAACCCAGTTGCCGTAAAAGAGAGGCAATACAGCTGGATGCCCATTAATGTCGATTATGAGGCTGCGTATTAAAATTATTCAAAGCAGGTGCAACCCACAAAGGCAAGAATGCATCTTGCTAGTGGAAACATTTTAAATGGAATTTCAAATTTACCGCGCTAAGGAAACAGAGTGGATTGAAGGATGTAAAAGGCAGGATTCACTTGCCCAGAAACGACTTTATGAACACTACTCGTCCAGGATGTATGCCCTGTGTTGCCGGTATATTCCCGCTAAAATGGAAGCTGAAGACGTGCTCATTACCGCTTTCACAAAGCTTTTTGAGCACATTGATCAATTCAAGGGCGAAGGGAGTTTTGAAGGTTGGATGAGACGGATTGTGGTGAACGAGTCACTGACGTATCTAAGGAGAAACAAAAATATGTACCTGGAAACAGAAATAGAAGCAGCAGACAGAGAGCCAGACTACGCAAAACTGGAAGATAATCTCCAGGCAGAGGATTTGTTGAGGCTTATCGGGCAATTGCCAACCGGGTACAGGATGGTATTCAACCTGTATGCCATCGATGGCTACTCTCACAAAGAAATCGCTGATCAACTGGGCATAAGTGAAAACACTTCAAAGTCTCAGTTGAGCCGGGCAAGAGCGCTTTTACAAAAAAATTTAGGGCAGATAGAGAAAGAGGTGAATGAACAAAAAACAAATGCTTATGAATAATCGAATAGATAAATTTTTCGAAAGCAAGTTAAGCGAACATACCATTGAGCCGGATGCAAAAGTATGGTCACAAATTGCTGCCAACCTGCCAAAAAAAAATAAGGGAATAATCTGGTTGCGAGCAGCTGCAGGCATAGCCGTTGCAGGATTGGCATTGATGCTATGGTTTTATTCAGGAACAAACCAAGCGATTGACAATAGTCTGGTTCATGAATCTAATGATGCAGAGGCGCTGCGTGACATACCAAAACCGCAAGCAGCCCCAGTGACCAAAGAAGAGGGGCAACCTATAGATGAACAAAAACGAGCACCTTTGATGGCGGCTCAAAATAATACGAGAAAGTACAGCATCGCTGAAAAAACTGAAGCGCGCTCATCGGTTGTTAAGACTGATCTAAAAGTTGACGACAAAAGTAAAGAAGTGACTCAGATTGATCGCGGAGCAGAAGTCGTGGTAAATGGTGATGTTGTTGATCTTACTGCTTCTCCCGCTGTCTCGAAAGAAACTTCAAAGCCGATTGTCATAGTTTATGAGCTACCGGATGTAACGAAGATGGAAAGTCCTTATGACATCGATCTCACCCCTCAAAAGAAGTCAGGTATAAAGAAGGTGTTGGAAATAGCCAATGATGTAAGAACCGGGGAAAGTCCGATAGCAGGGTTAAGACAAGCTAAAGAAGAAATATTTGCGTTCAATTTTAAAAAAGAAGATAAAAACAATAACAAATAAAGAATATGAGAAAGTATGGAATGGTACTACTGGTATGGATTGGAGGAATATGGAGTGCCGGGTACGCACAGGACACCCCCGCAGATTCGGTGGTTGTAAAGATTGGGGAATCCAGTAAGGTAATATTTGCCATTCATAAGAACGACCTGCAAACATTGAAGTACTACGACTTCCAGGCACTCATGAATGACATGATTAAAAAACTGGAGAATCAAGATGCTACAGCAATAAACACACCATCCACCTCTTACCTCAAGGATGAGTCAGTGCCAGACCAAACACCCACAGAGCAAACAGAGACGTACGAATGGCCAGAAGATGAGGATGACAGGGACTACGACAGTGATAATGACGAAAGTGGCTGGGTAACTTATGAGAATAATGACCGACAATACCGAAATAGTTCAAGGGACAATCGTCATTATAGGGGTAGAAGGACCTCCCATTCCATCAGTTTTGATTTGGGCACCAATAATTTGCTGCATGATGGTAAATTCCCTGATAGCAACAATGACCTCTACACTGTTAAACCTTTCGGCAGCTGGTACGTGGGCATCAACTCGATTCAGCGAACGGGGATAAGCAGAAAGTTTTTTTTGGAGTGGGGAGTGGGCGTGAGTTGGTACAACTTCAAATTTGAGGACAATAAAACACTGGTAACCAAAGACAACACAGGTGTCATCTTCTCAACAGATACACGAGATCTGTCATACAAAAAGAGTAAACTTACTGCTGCCTACTTAAACGCATCATTTGTTCCGGTACTGGATTTCGGTGGCAACAGAAGAAAACCCATGATATTTGATAGCTACAACAGCCGCTCATTTAGAATTGGTGCGGGCCCGTATGTGGCTTATCGAATTGACAGTTATACAAAACAAGTGTACGAGGAAAACAACGATAAGAAAAGAGAACGCAACCACGACAATTTCTTTTTGGAGAACATTAGATACGGGGCCAGATTACAATTAGGATTCCAGGATGTTGACTTTTTCTTTAACTATGACATGAATGAACTCTTCGCCTCCGGAAAAGGCCCGGCTCTTAACGCTTTCAGTTTCGGAATTACATTCTAGTTCAATATAAGAGGGTCCTTATTGCAAGGACTCTCTTTTATAAAGAATCATCTCCTTTTCATCACCCTTCAGCGCCAATTCAGCGCACATTTTTTTAGGCATTGGCCAATGATACGCCATCCACAAAAGAATCAATAAAAAGTAAATACTGAAAATTTCACTGCCAGTAAGAAACAAACCTCCTCCCACTATGACCGAAGCCAATCCCCCCGCTGCAATACGTATGACTGAATATGAAAAATACTTATCCATTTTATCTCCCAGTCCAAATTGATTGGTAAGAAGCCTCATCTTATTTCTTATTGCCAAGTGAACGCTCGTTAGTGAAAAAAAGACAGTCACAAAAAAAACTACCTGAGCAATCAATACATATCTTGGAGATTGAATAATGGAATTAACCGCTACTACTTGTAATTTCAAATAGAGGTAAATAAATACAGCGAGCGGAACCAGCGTGATCAAGTAGCAAACATTATAAAGCTTATAGAAATACTCTTTGATCGAACTGAATTTCATGAGGACATAACTTTTATCAAATTTAATAATTATCTTAGTGAGTTGATTGTTATGGAAGGTGTAATGAATTTATCACGTAAGGAACAAGTTATTCGCAAAGCGGCTGAATTGTTTAGGGAAAAAGGTTATGCCGCTTCTTCCATGCGTGATTTAGCTCAAAAGCTAGGAATCGAAGCAGCGAGCTTGTATTCACACATCAAGTCAAAGGAAGAAATACTCCGAAATCTTTGCTTTGACATGGCAAGCGAATTCAGGAAATCTCTTGATGACGTGGAAAGCCAAAATGTGTCTGCCAGCGAGAAGCTAAGACGTGGAATTATCGGACATATTCAGGTGATGGCCAAAGACCTTACCGCATCAGCCGTCTTCATGAATGAGCACCGCCATCTCAGCCAACCATACCTCAGAGATTTTTTGCTATTGCGCATTAACTATATCAATCGCTTTAAGGCCATCATCGAAGAGGGTACAAAAAATGGAGAATTCAAGGATAACATCGATACCAAGCTATCCGTAATGACCCTGTTTTCATCACTCAATTGGATGCCTCAATGGTACAATCCCAGCGGTAAAATTGATTCCCTCAGTATTGGTCAACAGTTATCTGACATGCTCGTAAACGGCCTCAAGAAACAAAAGGGCTGATATTCCTGTTCTATTTCTAAATACCCCTAACAGATGTTAGTTTTGCACTAACTACTGTGGCTTATTTCATTATTTTTACTAAAAAAGATACTGTACTAAAAAAGATACTGCATGTACGGAGGTGGTAATACATTCGAAGGCATAAAAACGGACGCCCTGGTGGGTGAAGATCCTCAAAAACTGACTGAATTTGAAGCAAGGATAGAACGGGGAGAGAAAATTGAACCATCAGATTGGATGCCCAAGCTTTATCGGAAACAGCTCATCCGCATGATAGAGCAACACGCTCACAGTGAAATCATCGGAGCCTTACCTGAGGGAACCTGGATTACCAGGGCACCTGGGTTCAAGCGGAAAATGGCACTCATGGCCAAGGTGCAGGACGAAGTGGGACATGGACAATTGCTTTACAGCGCAGCAGAAACATTAGGTAAGTCAAGGGAAGAAATGATCGATGACCTCATTAACGGCAAATCGAAATACTCCAACATCTTCAACTATCCAACGTTTACCTGGGCAGACTGCTGCTTTATCTCATGGCTGGTGGATGCCGGTGCTATCGTAAATCAGTTGGCCAATGCCAAAGGAAGTTATGGGCCGTACTGCAGGGCATTGGATCGCATTTGTGCAGAAGAATCATTTCATCTTAAATACGGGCACCACTGCGTGATCTACCTCGCTTCTGGCACCCAAAAACAGAGAGACTCATTTCAAGATGCCATTAATCGCTGGTGGCCACCCATGATGCATTTTTTTGGACCATCGGACAAGATCTCGGTACACACAGAAGTGCTCATGAAATGGAAAGTGAAAATGGGTACAAATGATGACATGAGAAATCAGTTCTTGGATATGTATGTACCCAAAATATGGGAACTTGGTTTTACCATCCCGGATCCAAAACTTAAAAAAAATGCGGAGACAGGACGTTGGGAGTACACTGAGCCAGACTGGGAAGAATTCAAGCGGGTAATTAACGGAGACGGACCCTGCAATAAAGAGCGACTTGAGGTGAGGAGAATTGCAGAAGAGCGGGGCAAGTGGGTAAGAGAAGCCTTACGAAGTTCAAAAACTGAATACGTTACTCCGCTTGCTTAATCGATGCATCACTGACTTTAGTCATACCAGGTTCAGCTGGTGTCACCATATCTTAATCACATGAATTCACTGGATCCTCGTGTAAATAGATTACCAGAACAACCTGCACAAAACGCATCCCCCAAAGTTCCACTTGATCAATTTGGAACATTTGAGGTGTTTGTACAGGCAAGAGATGGCAAGCCATTTCAACACGAAGGAATAGTACATGCCCCTAATCTTGAAATGGCATTTCTTTTGGCCAAGGAGGCGTTTACCAGACGATTTACTTGCGTTTCCATTTTCGTGGTGGAAACGCGAAACATCTATGTCTCTGCACTTACCGAGGGTGATGAAGATGCTT
>CAYNCP010000078.1:0-17632 GCA_964395905.1 uncultured Ohtaekwangia sp. | reverse complement strand
GTTTCCCAGCGCAATCCGAGTTCAAGGTCTAGCACGGGATGCATGCCAAAGAAGGTATCGCTGGCCAGGAAAACATCCGCGCACACTATAAAGCCATCTGCGGCATCGTAGACAACAATGTAAGCGCAGAAGTCATTGCCACTGACTTTGAAAACATCATCAAGGAGGGCAAAGAGCTGGCTAAAATTGATGACAAAATTGTGGTGAAAGTGCCCATGATCAAAGACGGGGTGAAAGCCATCAAGAAATTTAGCAGCGAAGGAATCAGAACCAACTGCACACTCGTATTTTCCGCAGGGCAAGGAATACTGGCCGCTAAGGCTGGCGCCAATTACCTCTCGCCTTTCATCGGCAGGCTGGATGACATTTCTCAGGATGGCCTGGACCTCATCGCGCAGGTGCGTCACATCTACGACAATTACGGTTATGAAACTGAGATTCTGGCCGCCAGCATCCGCCATACGATGCATTTGATTAAATGTGCGGAAATGGGTGCCGATGTAGCCACCTGTCCATTAAAAGTAATCATGGATTTGCTCAAGCATCCATTGACCGACAGTGGCCTTGAGAAATTCTTGGCCGATCACAAAAAAGCCAACGGATAACCACATGTTCTCGTCCGATCCCGTTGTACGTGTGAAGGATGCCACCATTTTCCAGGATCACAATTCTGTTCTGGACAATATCTCATTTGACATTGAAAAGGGGGAGTTTGTTTTCCTTGTTGGCAGAACCGGATCGGGCAAATCTTCTCTCCTTAAAACCTTGTATGGTGACCTTCCCCTCAGGTTGGGCGATATTTCCGTGGCAGGTTACAATATCAGGGACCTAAAAGTCATGGAAGTACCGTTGCTCAGAAGAAAAATAGGCATCATCTTTCAAGACTTTCAACTCTTTCCGGACAGGTCGGTGGGCGAAAATCTCAATTTTGTAATGAAGGCAACCGGGTGGAAAGAAGGCGCCAAGACAAAAAGCCGTCTGGCCGAAGTGCTCATGCAGGTGGGCCTGGGATCCGTGGAGAAAAAGATGCCCCATCAGCTATCGGGAGGAGAACAACAAAGGGTGGTGATTGCACGTGCTTTAATCAATGAGCCGCTCATTTTAATGGCAGACGAACCAACAGGAAACCTGGATCCGGAAGTGTCCAGTGGCATCATGAAATTGTTTCAGCAGATCAACAAAAGCGGAACGGCTGTGCTCATGGCCACCCACAGCTATGGCTTGATCAAAAAATTTCCTGCACGCGTCATCAAATGCGAAAACAATAAGATTCTTGATTCTGCTAAGGAAACATTTGAGCTTAAAAGTGAAGAGGATTGGTAGGTAGTCCTTCCAGTGGAGGTTAAGTGGAAGCGTCTGCTTTCCGTTCTTCTTTCGTTTCCTCCAATTTTTTGATCTGCTGGTTGAGTAAATCAATTCTCACCAAAATATTTAAGATCAAGGCATCCCTAACCTTTTCGTTTGGTCTCACTTTCATTTCGTCACGCAGTACCTGATACATCGCATCCAGTTTCTCAAAATCCTGTGTGAATTGTGCTCCAGCAAAGGATCCGCCAAAATCATCAATCAGCGCCACCTTTTTGGCAATCTCGCTTGAATAAAAGTCCTCCAGATCGTTGAATTCGCCAACCAACTCATAAGCCTGAACATCCTTTTCCAACTTTTGAGGGTTGCTTAAGAACAATACTAAAGACAGTCCCATGAACAAAACGGCAGCCGCACGCCAAAGTGCTGCAGAATGCCAGAGGGAGACCGATTTCATTTGTGGGAGATGCGCCTCGATTTTTCTCCATAGCCCTTCACTTGGCATTTTGTCGTCAAATGCCTCGCGGTTGCTGTCGATAAATTCCTTTAATGAATCTTTCATCTTATTGTCATTTCAAATGTGCTCCAAAATTTCCTTCAGCTTTTTCTTCGATCTGTTAAATTGTGATTTAGAAGTGGATTCTGAAATACCCAATATTTCGGCAATTTCACCGTGATCGTAACCTTCCAATAAATACAAGGAAAGCACCATCCGGTATCCATCCGGCAATTGCGCAATTGCATGCTTTACTTTCTCCACCGTAAATGGAAAATCCACCCGATCATCTGCCTCTTCTTGCACGATATCTATTTGATGATCGTCTGGAAACCTTTCCATTTTCCTTTTGTTCACCGCGTTGATTGCCTTGTTTACCACGATGCGCTTCAACCAAGCCCCAAAAGTGGCGTCTCCCCTGTACCGGCTCAGGTTCCGAAATGCGCTTATAAATGCCTCCTGCAGCACATCCTCGGCCTCCGCTTCATCCCCTACAATGCGATAGCCAACATTGAACATACTCCTGCTGTATTGCTTGTACAGCAGAAAATAGGCGTCCCGGTCGCCCTGGAGGCATCTTTCGACTAATTCATCCTGAATATGTTTAGCAGAGGCCCCCAAACAAGTTTAGCTCGACATTAAAGACTACCCCGCGAAAGCGAGGTTGCATCAAGTTCACTACTTTTTATTAAGTTCTGTCAGGTTATTGACAGCGGGCGCAAAATCCGGAGCCATTTTCACGATTTCCTCATAAACCTTTTTGGCACCCGCTTTATCTCCCTTGCCTTCAAGTATCAGTCCTTTCAGGTTCATCACCGGATATTTCATGGGGAAGTCTTTCGGGTTGTTTTGGGTGTCGTTGAACCCAATCATTAGCGTATTTGCCTCGGGCTTGGCCAACAGGATCTCCACATTGGTCAGGCCTTCTTCCAATCGATTCAACTCCAGTTGTAAAAAGGCGATCTTATATAAAGTTAAGATGTTGTTAGACAGCAGGTACTGTGTCTCATAGTTTTGTAAAGCCCTGTCCAGAATACCTAAACCCTCAAATGAAGCTGCAGACAGTTCCAGGTAATCCAAATTTTTAGAATCGCGTGCCAACAGTTCCTGGCTCACCAGGGTGGCAGAAGCATATTGCCTGTTCTCAAAATAATAATATGCCAGATTGAAAATGAGCGAGTCATTCTTGGGATTTAAGATAATCATATCATAGAGCGCATCTTTGACAACGGCACCATCGCTCCACCGGGAAGCCAACGCATATTTGTTTTGAATATGACGCAACACAGAGTCGCTCTTTGCCTTTGGTTTATGTTGTGGCTGAGCGACTACAGATGTTTCAAGCTCGGCAGGTTTTTCTTCTTCTTTCGCAGCTTTCTTTCGTTGCGCCTGAACATTTCCGGCAGTACCCATTAAAAAAATCAAACACAGTACACAAATAATAATTCTCATAAATAAGTAGTTTCAAAGTTTAATTGCTGAAACAGACAGGCCCTTTTTATTCGCCAGTTTTAACAACAACTGGTAGGCCTGTTCGCGATCATTTTCTATTTCGCCTTCCAGTATGGCGTCTTTAATTTGCTCTTTTAATTCACCAACAATCGGGCCAGGCGGAATATTGAATACTTTAATAATCTCATCGCCCGAAATAGGAGGTTGAAAATTCCGGATCTTATCCTTCTCCTCGACCTGCCCCATTCGCACTTCCACAAGATCAAAGTTTTTCAGGTATTTTGCCACCTTAGCTCCATTCTTTGAGGTAATGTCAGCACGGCAGAGCTTCATCAGCGCATCCGTATCCTTCCCCGCTTCAAATAGCAATCTTCTTATGGCTGAGTCTGTCACTTCTTTGGCCAATGCTATCGGCCTTAAGTGTAACCTTACTAACTTTTGCACGAAGTGCATCCGTTCGTCCATGGGCAATTTCAATCTTCGGAAAATACCAGGGACCATGCGTGCGCCTTTCTCTTCGTGACCATGAAAGGTCCATCCCTGCTTTTTGTCAAACCTTTTGGTCACCGGCTTTGCAATATCATGGAGGATGGCGGCCCATCGCAACCACAAATCATCTGAACCCCCAGCCACATTGTCCAGCACCTGCAGGGTGTGGTAAAAATTATCCTTGTGCCCTTTGTTGTCGATGTTTTCCACACCATGGAGGGCCACCATCTCGGGAAAAAATTCCTTCAAGAGACCACTGTGGAAAAGCAGTTTGAATCCGTACGATGGTACATCGGTCAGTATAATCTTATTCAATTCATCTATGATCCTTTCTCCGGATACGATTTTTAAACGGGATGCGTGGGCCGAGATGGCTTCAAAGGTGGCTGCCTCGATGTCAAAGTTAAGCTGAGCTGCAAAACGAATGGCTCTTAGCATGCGCAAGGGATCGTCTGAAAAGGTAATTGAAGGTTCGAGTGGCGTACGGAGCACCTTTTTCTTCAAGTCTCCGATTCCTTCGAAAGGATCCATCAATTCACCCCAGATTTTCTGATTCAATCCCACCGCCAGTGCATTGATAGTAAAGTCGCGTCTGTTCTGATCGTCTTCAATGGTACCATCTTCCACAATGGGCTTTCGAGAATCCTCCCGATAGGACTCCCTTCTGGCACCCACAAACTCCAATTCATATTCATTCCAGTCGATGCGGGCAGTTCCGAAATTCTTGAATTGGACCACGCGAAGGTTACCCAGTGCACGGGCCACTTGTTCGGCCAACGCAATGCCACTTCCCACGCACACAAAGTCAATATCCTTGCAAGGCCTGTTCAGCAGCATATCGCGCACGTATCCGCCCACCACATAGCAGTCTACCCCCAGCTCATCCGCTGCCTTGCCTACTGTGCTAAATATTTGATTACCAAGTAATTCTGAAGATAGATTCATGCCCTTTCCGCCCGCTGGTCAGGTTGCAAAGGTAACGCTTTTGAAAAGATTTTTCAGGCTAATCGAACCGCCTACTTTTTATTGAAGGTAGGGCATGGAATATACTTCTGCTTTTTCTTGGGGCGCGAGGAAGAATGAATAGCCAATTTATACTGCAGTGAAACTTCATGCGTTCCGCCCGATATCGGTCCCAATTCAGATACCGTAAAATCGTAGCTGTACCCTATCTCCACTTTATCAAATTGAAAACCCAAAATCACAACAACGGCATCCTGACTTGCATGTTCCAAAGCATTTTGCTTGATGGGGATTCCCCGATACCACAAGCCCAAGGCAATCGGGTCGTACAGGAAATAGGCGCCCACATCCAATTGGCTGAAGTTACCCTGCTTTTTGTAAACAAAAGAAGGTGATAATACAGAAACGCGATCCATTTTAAAGGGGCCCCAATACAATGGTATTCTTACTCCCCCATGAACTGTGGTTTTGATGGGGACCGATGCATCCTCATTCACCAAAGAACGATTCGGTTGGTTGATATGACTTGAAGCTGCGCCCAACCAAAAAGTCTGGTTATAAACCAGTATGCCTGCATTGAAATCAAAGTAGTTTACTGAACCCAACCTGAAAATGGCCGGGTCGTCACTGGGAATATTTCCATTTGTGTCAAATTGCAACTGATCCCCGAATAACAGTTTGTTAAAATCTATGCTTCGGAAAGCGTAACCAAAATTCAGGCCTGAGGAGATTACCCATTTCGAATTCAAACTCCATTTATAGGAATACAAAAAATTAAACTGGGAAGACTTCATTCCAGCCGTTCCAGCCTTGTCTACTGTTGCCAAAAACCCCACACCACTGTTGTAGTACTCCATATTGTAATCATAGGAAAAAACGTACGACTGATACCCGCGTGCTACATTGGGCCATTGGTTGCGGTAGTTTGCCATGAACCGGTGATCCATGGTGGTTCCTGTGAAAGCCGGATTTAAATACAAAGGCGCAGCATAGTATTGAGAGAACTCCGGATCTTGCGCATTGCCGAAAAATGAAATAAACGTGAAGACTATGGTGTATAACCTCTTCATCAACGTATCAGATTTACATCACCCACCCTTACAAACGGATCTCCGTTTTCGAAGCGTGCGGTGATCTTGTACATGTAAACATCCTGTTGACAAAGTTTTCCATTATAATACCCATCCCATCCAAAGTTTGGATCGTTGCTGTGAAACATGAGCTCTCCCCATCGATTAAAAATGACCATATCAAATTCCACGACACCCTGCGTGATGGGAAGGAATACATCATTTTTTCCCACGCTTGGATCACTCCCACCCGCTGCAGATCCCGATAAGTTTGGAGAAAACGCATTGGGAATTAATACCTGGCCACCTTTTTGCACGCGCACTGCACTTTCCAGTCTGGTTGTGTCAGAGCACCCAAACTGATTGTAGGCCACCAACTGAATGGTGTACTCTCCTTCCTGCTGATATATATGTGTGGGTTGAGGAGCGAGTGAAATGGTGCCGTCACCAAAATCCCATTCATAGCTGGTGGCCTGAAGGCTCTGGTTTTTGGTGTATAAAATTCCACCCGGAATACTTACAAGTTTTGGTTTTACATCAAAGTCTGCATTTGGTCTGGCGAAAACCTCGATAATCATTTGCTTCGTTTCGGTGACTTTCTGACCCGTTATGTTGGTTCCTGAAAGTGACACCGTATAGGTACCTGGCTCAAAATACGTATAGGCTGGTGAAATAGCGTTGGACATGGCTTGACCCAGTCCAAACTCCCATTTATAGGAATCAGGCTCTGCAAATTGAGAAAGATTGGTAAAGTTTACTTTCAGAGGAGCACACCCAGATGCAGGATCGTAAGCAAAATCAATAATAGGTGGAATCGCCAATACAGTAACTGTCTGAGTGGCCGATTCGACACATACATTGTTGGTGACCGTCAACGTAATGGTGAAAGTGCCATAGGTGCCGTAAGCATGAGATGATACATGCGGGTCGTTGGAAGCATTCCCATCTCCGAAATCCCATTGATATTGCCAGGGGCCTGAATTGGTGGTGTTTACTATCGTAACGGTAGAATTCGGCAGCATTTGGCTCGCAGGTGATGCCGTAAATGAAGTATTTAAATCATCGCGGCCAGGCACCACCACTGATTCTGTGCTTGTTGGGCTGGTGCAGTTGGCAAAATTTTTGGTGACCAGGCTTATCTGAACCGTAATGTCGGCCGATCCAAATGCCGGGCGATTGAGTTCATGCTCCAACTCATCGTTGATGCTGTTTACATCTAAAACCACAATGCCGTTTTCCCGAACCATCCAATGATAGTCTGAAAGACCTTTCTGATTGGCCTCAACATGAAGCTTCATCCGCTCGCAATCAAACAACAGCGTATCAATGGCAAAGTTGGAAGTAGGCACCGGACTGATGCGAATGGTGCGGGTGGAGTCGCCAAAACATCCGGTAGGAAGCGTGGTGATCAACGTGACAAAAAAATCCTTAATGGACTGGGTGCTGTTTACAAAGTTGTAACTGTAGCTGGGCGTTACGCCAGTACTTGTTTCAGAAATAATACCTGCGGTGTCACTGACCCTCCATCTGTAATCTGTAGGGCTGAGTGACTGTGTTTGCGCATCCACGGAAAAATTTACAGATAGCGGAGTACAATTATCATTGAATGGTGAATAGTTGGTAGAGATAAAACCGGATTGGGTACCCGGAAAAACCGTAATCGTTGAGGTCGGAGATAGTGTTGCGCAATTGTTAACCGTGACGGCACGCATGCGCACATCAAACTGGCGATCCACCAAGGTGGTATTTACAAAATGGTGAACGTAATATGGCGTAAAGGAAGGATCCGTTGGTTGCTGGGTGGCCACCAATTGAAACCCCAGTCCCAGTTTTTCATCCACCTCCCATTCGTATCGATTGATTACGTCCGGTTGTCCAACCACCGCATTATTGGCAAAAGTTACCGTCAAAATACTGCACCCGGAAAGGACATCCGGAGTAATGGATGCATCGGGTTGTGCATCTACTTCCACCGGCAGAACTAGAATATCTGAACAGTTGCTTTGGCTTGCCGTTACCCTGAGCGCGACCTGATGAGCGCCAGCCGCTCCCAAGTTTCTTGTAAAGGAAGTTTGGTTGTCGAAGGCCGGATCTTTGTTGAAGGTGATTCCATCATAATTAAAATCCCATTCTCTTAATGCAATGGTTTCACCATTAATGGCATTTAAGGTTGAAAACTCGTTGAAACTGGTATCATCACCCTCGCAAACCCGGGCCGCTGTAAACTGAGGAACCGGGTTTTCATACACCATTACCTGCACCTCATCTACCGTTTCACACGAGGTGATGTTATCCCGGATGATCAGCCGTACCCGATAAATACCACGATTGGTAAATACTTCGTCAAATGGACCCAATTGAATCACTGAAAATCCTCCACCTGCTGGTTCTTGCCTGACCAATGCATTGGTCTCATCGTAAAACTCCCAGCGCCATTGTGTGGTGGGCGTAACCACCCCGGTGGAAACATCAGACAGCCTGACATCAAAATTTAAAAACGGAGCTGATGCCTTTTGGCAAAAGATGCCACTGATCGGGTTGTTTGAAAGATCGGTCACTCCAATTTGTGCTATCAAAGAAGGTGAAATGGTGATGGTTTGCTCAAAGATGGCTACGCAGTTTCCTGCCGCATTGGCATCGCGTACCGAAAGCCGGATCAGCTTTTGTCCGGAGGAGGCATAGGCAAAAGTCGGATTTGTATTGGATGAAGTGGCCAGGGGAGGTCCAACACCGAGGTCATTATCAAAAAATGCCCAGGTGTATTGAAAAGCGGCCCCTCCAATAGGCGGGGTTTCATTATCGAAGTAGATATTATCGCCCACGCAAAAGACGCTTTGAATGGAGCCACCAGCTCCGCCCAAACGGGTTAGGAAGTTTGGCTGCGGGGCATCCACAATTACAATCCTGGCGGTGGTGATTTGAGGGGGGTTATCGCCATTCACCAAATCCCCACCCACCGGGTTAAAGGGATTGCCATCAAGCACATTATTATCGTAGGCATTGCATTGATTCCAATTCTTAAGCGTGATCTCGAATTGTTTTCCGATATCTACCGGTGCCGCAACTGGTACGTTCAGCGGTAAGCTGGCCTGACCTGGTGCCAACACGGGGTAAATGGGATTGCGCATGGGGGCCGGATCCAGATAGGGAAATCCTCCTGGAACAATACCATTAACGCCCACACCCGGAATTCTTATTCCGGCAGGTCCTGTGCCATAAATCCATTGTATCCAACGCGGTTCATTATTCTCTCTGGTTAGCCTGGGAAAACAATTCCAGTCGCTGTCGTCCGTAAACAACACATCGGTTGCATATCCATGACAGACCCTGAAAACAGCGGGGTTCACGGATATTACATCGTTGGTCCACACCACAACCTGAGTAAGAATGGGCACGACACTTCCCCTGGGATTGCAGGCATTGGATGCGTCTATGATCACATCGTATCCACAGTTCACAGGGGAGTTGGGATAGCCGTGGAAAATATTGACACCTGTAGGACCAACTTGTACGTAGGTTTCTTCAGGCGTGCCGTCACCCCAATCCACAAAATATTGTGTACCCGGCACGGAAGACAAATAAAGTGTCTGAATGTTGACAGTAAACGGAGCGCAGCCTTTGCTGCTGGTGAGAAAGGCGAACCCTGGCTCCATGATTCCGCCACATTGAGAATACGCCTGGCCTGCAAAAAAACAGGTCAGGCATGCCAGTCTAATTCCCCTGCTTAATCCACTGAAATTCATCCTTTAACCGATTTTGAAACCGATCAAAGCGCACCATAAGACCTAATTGATAGGCACAAAATTGAAAAAGGAACCCATTAAAGTGAGCGAGGTGATGATTTACTCGGCTAATGGATATTATCAAAGATAAAGTGCGGAATCCAGCGACTAGTGCTTGGTTGAATTAGTTTGGTTTCACTGATTCACTTCAATGGGACACGAACATGGATAGGCAGCTTGGCGTGGCCATTAGTTGAGTTGTGCAATTAATTAGTTCCAGAAGTTGGGCTTCCGATTGAAGGTAGGACAAGGGATTAATCTGTTTCTTTTCTTCACCCCACGTCTTAGTGGTTTGGCTACAAATTCATAGACGATCGAAAGTTCGTGGGCACCACCGGAAGAGGTTGATAATTCAGATACAGAAAAATCATAGCTATAGCCAACGTTGAAATTACTCAGGTAAATGCCCATTACAAAAATAAGGGCATCCTGGTTAATTGTTCCGATAACATTGGTATCCCACGGCTTGCCCCTGTACCACAATCCAATGGAAACCGGGTCAATGTGATAGTTCAATCCAAAGTCCAATTGTGAAATCGGTCCCTGTTGCCGGTAAATGAATGATGGCGTAATGTAGGACACTTTGGATGTGGTTCTAAATCCATGATATAGGGATATTCTACCTCCTCCATGGATAGTGGTCTTCATTGGTACCCTGCTGGTGCTGTTAAGGATAGATATATTTGGTGTATTCATGTGATGGAATGCGCCTCCAAGCCATAAGGCTTTGGTATAAAACAAGAATCCAGAACCAAAATCAAAATACTGTTGATTGCCCAACCTGTTTAAATCAGGATCCAGCGATTGCCCGTTAAACTCCAGTCCATCTCCCAGTTGCAGCTTGGTTCGGTCCAGTCCGTTGATCCCATATCCAAAATATAGTCCCGGAGAGAAAACCAGGTTATCATTTATTCTGACCTTGTAGCTGTACAGTATTCCAAAAGTGGAGGTTCGCCAGCCTGCTGAACCCATTTTATCGGTAGTCATCTGAATGCCAAATCCGCTCTTTAGCTCGTCCACAAAAATGTCGTAGCTGGCTGCATAAGTAGAAAATGCTTGTGGCAGATTGGGCCATTGAATCCGGTGGTTTATAACGAATCGTTGCTGAGGGGTAATGCCAGTGAATCCAGGATTGAGATATAACGGAGATTGATAGAATTGCGAAAATTGTGGGTCTTGTGCGAGCGCGCCAATGCTGATCAAAACCGTGAACATGAATAAACCAATTCTCTTCGTCATTACTTTAAAATTATCGAATCATGGTTATATCTCCAATCTGCGTGGTTCGCTGTCCATCTGACAACCGAAGCGTTAGTTTATAAATATACACCCCTGAAGGCAGAATATTGCCGTTTCGGTCGTATCCATCCCATCCCTGATTGGCATTGTTGCTTTCAAAAATCAGATTTCCCCATCTGTCAAAAATCTGCATGTTGAATTCCTCAACCCCTTTCACGATGGGCAAGAACACATCATTGAACGATCCGGCACCTCCGCTTCCACCCCCTCCGGTCAAGCCACCTGAAGGGCCTGCAGGGTTAGGTGTAAAGGCATTCGGTATTTTGGTTTGACCTCCCTGTTTGGCAATTACTTTTTGTGTCAATGTGTCCGTACAAACTACGCCATTGTCATGGTCAAAACCGGCCACCAAAACTATGTCGTAAACGCCTTCGATTTTATACGTATGCTTGGGCTCACGTTCATCTGAAGTTTCACCATCACCGAAATCCCAATTGTAGAAATTAGCACCTGTGGTAAAGTTAAAAGTAGTCAATTCAGTATCCGGAACAAAAACAGTCGTAGGTCTTGCCTGGAAGGAAGCGATCGGCAGATCATAGATCTCAAAATCCTGATTGGCAAACTCTACCTGATCTGTGAATGAATCCCTGGTGGTCAGTTGCACATTGAACAATCCCGGAGTGGCAATAAAGAATTCCGGCAAGTCCTCACCAGATACAGCCACCACCTGTCCATTGCTATTCACTACTTGCCACTCGTTTACATCCCCGGTAGACTGGTTGTCGATTACCCTTACAATAGTAGGGAAACAACCAGCAGTCGGATCCAGTGTGAAGTCAGCCACCAATGGCAGCACAGGCACTACAATTGTTTTGAAGAATGTATTTTCACATTGCAGCCCTGCCGTTTCTGCTGCGATATTCACTGCCTTTATCGTGATCTGATAAGGTCCCTGCTGACTGTACACGACAGGTGGCGGTGTGGCTCCTGTAAACGTTGGGGGATTGGCAAAAGAGCTGGAGCCAAAATTCCATTCATACCTGAATTGTGCCCCATCTACCGGAGTAGAAGTATTGGTGAAGTTCACCGTGGAGATCCCTCCAACAATTGGCGGTACGGTGCCTTCGTTGAGACCGGCAACTACATTTCTATATACAGTGATTGGTGTGACCACGTCTGGAATGGTACACAACCCGTTGGAAGGCTGGTATACGATTTCATAAACCAACGGATTGGTAGTAGTGGTGTTGGTCAAAGGGTAGTTTACAAAAGGTGTGGTGCGTACGTCAATTTCTGTAGTAGTGCCCTGCACCCTGTAGAACCAACGATGTGAAGTGGCCCCAAGGCTGGAGTTAGTCATTTGAATTCTGCCGCCACTGCATATGCTGGTTTGATCGGGTGTGACATTTGCCACAATAGATCCCACATTCACATTCATGATTCTTGGAAGGCCTACACAACCACCTGGTGAAGTAGGCGTCACTTGGTAAATCAAAACGGCCTGGAATCCATTTGTATTGTTGATGGTCTGATTGATGGTCGTTCCGTTTCCATCGAAGAAGCCTGGCGCCTCCAGGTTGAATACGTCCGTTACTACCCAGTCAAACGTGGTGCCTGCTACGCTGCTGGTAAGCGGCACATTGAGTGTTGCTCCGTCACACACGGTGATGGTAGCAGGTAATCCGGTTATATTCGGTGTCGGATTTACGGTTACTACGATATCAATTGGAATACCATTGCAGTTATTGAACTTAGGCGTTACTGTGTAGGTTACCGTTTGTGCAGTGAAGCTGGTGTTGAATAAAGTAATGTCCAGACTTCCGCCTCCGCCATTCAGTTCACCTGTCACGTTAGAATTATCTGGTACGGTCCATGTGGCAAAAGTTCCTGGAATATCAGTAGTCAATGGAATGCTCCTATATTCTCCGCTACATACTGTTACGGCAGCCACCGGATTGATGATCGGACGAGGTTTCACGGTAATGGTTACCACCACATCATCACCCGGGCAACCCAGCCCACCATTTACCTGCGGACGAAGCGTGTAGGTCACAGTTTGATCACTTAGTGTCGGGTTGCTCCATTGATCGAGAATAAGTTCGTTGTTGAGGTACGTGGTTTTAGCCACCGCAGGTGCCAACAAGGACATACCCGGATCACTCAATACAACACTTTGCACCACGAACTCTACGGTTCCTGCTGATGGAACTGTGGAAGTAGTTAACAATATATTGGTAGGTGACGCATTGACCGCATCTGATTCGCACACAGTTTGCAATAGCGGACTTGCGGTCAGCTTCGGCTTAGGTTCTACATTGACAACAACCGGAACAGGGGCACCTGTACAACCCGATCCACTCTTGGCACCATTAGCAACGGCAGTTATCGTGTAAGTGACGGTAGCGGTACTATTGGAATTGTTTACCAGATTATCAGTGATTTTGTAATTCAACGGCAAGTTGTTCAAGGCTGGTAAAAAGCCAGTCATTTGACCACCAATAGAAGATACGGCTGTATAACTGAATGTGATGGTTCCTGATGTTGGTGTTGTTGGTGACGTCAAATCAATATCCGTTTGCGTTGCACTGCATATGTTGGCACTATTGTTTATAGGTACCGATAATATGGTAGGCTCAACGGTAAGGACAACATTTCTTGCGGGACCTGTGCAACCAGCACTGGTCACTCCTTGAACCGAATAGGTCACAGTGAGCGGAACATTACCCGGATTGGAGAAACGGTCGCTTTGAATTTCCGATGCTGTTACAGCCATGCGCACACCCGTATTTCCGGCAGTTTGGGTAAGTCCTCCCTGAATGGTCACCCCTAGAATATTAAATCCATTGGGGACAGCGACTGGAGCGCTGGTTGGCTCTGTGGACAAAGTAATTCCTGTCACTTCTCCTGTACACACAGTAGCATTCAAACTTGAAACTGCTGGCGATGGATTAATCGTTAACACCAAATCCTGTTGAGCACCAACGCATCCTGCAGCGGTAACCGGTGCAATCTTATAAGTTACAGTCAGGGGACCTGCCGTGGTGTTAGTAAAAGTATCATTGAAAATAGCATTATTTGCCTGACCCAAGCCAATTGATGCATTGCTACCGCCTGCCACCAATCCTGCCTGGCGGATAATGTTATTAATATTAAATGTGGCTGCAACAGCAGAACCAACAGTCTCTTGTAATGTAATGCTGGTGATTACATCGCTACATACAGGAGCAGGAACAGGAACAAGCAATACGGGTTCAGGATTAACAACCACATCATAATCCAACAACTCACTGACACAACCTTGAGAGCTAAATCCCTGAATGGTATAACGAACGGTGACCGGAACATTCGAAACATTGTTAAACTTATCATTCTTCACCAAATTGATTGTTCCTGGGGCACCCATGATTGGTGCTATCGGTCCGAATGCTGTAAAGCCTGCTGGCAACGCAGGTGAAAATGGTCCACCATTGCTGAACTGCCTGTTGTTCAATTGATAGTTGGCAGCTGTAGCAGATGTACCGTTTGTACCCAGCACAATATTCACCGGATTACTCACGCCTGTATTCGAGCTGCATACATCAGGGAAGCCAGGATTATTTAGCACTGGCTCAGGATTAATAGATACCGTAATATCAAAAGCATCACCCAGACAGCCGGCCGCAGATTGCGGAACGACAGTGTACACCACTTTCAATTGCGCGGATGTTGTGTTGCGATAGGTGTCATTGCTTAGCGCATCCGATTCTCCCAATATTGGAGAATTAGCTGGGAATGTGCCAGTCGTAGGTGTACCTACCAAGCCTGCGTCCTGACTCTTGAGCGTAACAATGTAAGAAGCCGCAGCTACCGATATACCTCCATTTGTTCTAAGCACCACACCAATAGGCGATGTACTGGCAGCATTGGTGCTGCACACGGCTGGCGGTGCGGCCAGGCTTGGCTCCATGACTGGCTCAGGATTTATCGGTAGATCGATTGTGAACGGGGCACCCACGCAAGTTCCGGCCGTAGGGGTTACCGTGTAGTGCGCAAACAATTGTGTGTTGGTTTCATTGTGTATACTTCCCGAGATCACGCCTGTTCCGCTGGCTGGACCGGTCATAGGGAAATCATACGTAGCTGTCCATGTGAAGGTACTGGTCACGGCCGGCACAATATTGTTTTGAGGATCGATGGAAAAGTTAACATCAGAGCACACAGCCGTTTTGACATCACTTACACCGGTAGGATTAGGACTTATTTTTACCTGGTAGGTGAATGGTGTTCCTGCGCATGTTGGGTTTGCCGCATTGAATGGGGTGATGGTATAGGTCACTGTTGCATCCATACCTGTAGCATTCACGAAAGTATCGGTAATAGGTGCAGCGCTTGCAACAGCCCTATTGTAAGGAAATACTGCAGGCGGTTGTGGGACAACACCAGGATTTCCAGGGTCTGCTGTAAACGTATACGTAAACACGCTATTCAATCCATTTGTGATCTGACTTTGGATGTTATGGTTCAATGTGGTGCTACATACCGGATCCAACACATTGGAGCCAACCGGCTCTGGATGGACGATTACTCTAAACTGGAAATTTGTACCCTGGCAATTTCCCGCAATACTAAATGGTGTTACCACATAGGTTATGGTTACATCATTGGATGAGAAATTGCTATAGACGTGAGATATGGGATTAGCATCCGCAGCCGTTCTATTCGATTCAGGAAAAACAACTAAAGGGTTAGTTGAGCTTACTGTATACGTGAAGTTAGATGGAACACTATTTCCCCCAATTCCCGTATCAATTATACTTTGTAAGTTAAAGACAAAGGGATTTGCAGCATCGCTGCAATGTTCCACTGTGGTGACGGCAGGGGCTGTCGGCTCGGGCCGGATTCTAACAACCACATCGAACGGTGTGCCAGCACAATTGCCGGCTGCATTGAATGGCGTGATGGTATAAGTAATATCCACATCTGCTCCGGCTGCATTCGCATTGTTAAAGTTTCCATTGATCGGAGCATTTGATGCTACCGTTCTATCCAAACCTACTGGAGTGGGGACATTGGCTTCATCTGAGGAGGATACGGTAAACGTAAAATTGCTTGTCACGGAGTTGCCCAATAAATCAATGTTGGCCGTTTGAATATTGTAAGTAAAGGCCTCATCACTACATACAATCCGGCTGTTGTCAAATAAGCCAACAGGATTAGGCCTTACGGTAACATTCACAATCTGTGGAGTTCCATCTGCACAACCAGCCAATTTTGGTATAATGGTATAAGTTACCACTAAATTGCTATTGCTTAAATTATCATGGGTGAGTGTACCAGTATTGATAGAGAATGGAGCAGTTGCTCCCAAAATTCCGCTGCCCGCAACTCCTGTTCCTGTAATGCCAGGTGGAAGACTTACTGACACATCGAAAGTTAGATTCGCTGGGACATTGGGCGCAGTTGGTGAAGTAACATCTATGCTTGGTGAACTACCCGTACAAATGTTGGGATTGTTGTTTACCACAGTGGCGATGGGCGTTGGTTCTACTACAACGTTCACGACCTGAGGTGTTCCATTTGCACAACCACTTAAGCGAGGTGTAATGGTATACGTCACTGTTTTGAAAGCATTCGTTGAATTACTCAATGTTCCGGTATTCACGGAGAATGGCGTGGTAGCACCTGTTGTTCCTGAGCCTGCTATGCCGGTCCCACTTACACCCGCAGGTAGGCTCACCGAAACATCAAATGTAAGGTTGGCCATTACACTGGGCACAGTAGGGCTGGTAATTGAAATATCAGGGGTTCCTCCATTGCAAATGGTGGGGAGATTATTAGTAGCTACAGCCGCTGGCGTTGGCTCTACAATTACATTCACCATTTGAGCGGGCCCATTTACACAACCATTTAATTTTGGTGTAACGGTATAGGTAACGGTTTCAAAATTCGGATTAACATTGGTTATCGTACCCGCGTTTATGGAGAACGGAGCAGTTGCCCCAAGTACCCCATTACCGGCAATTCCTGTGCCTGTAACACCACCAGGCAACGTCACCACCACATCAAATGTCAGATCAGCCGCTACCGAAGGGGACGTGGAACTGGTTACTGTAATGTTAGGTGTACCGCCATTACAGATCTTTGGCAAATTATTGGTCAGAGCAACTTGTGGCGTAGGCTCTACAATTACGTTTACATTTTGTGCAGTTCCATTAATACAGCCGGCAAGTTTTGGTGTCACCGTATACACCACAGTTTTGGATACATTGGTGGTGTTAGTCAATGTGCCCGTATTGAGAGAGAATGGCGCGCTCACCCCGGTAACACCAGATCCTGCATCGCCTGTACCCGTAACCCCGGGAGGTAAGCTTGCCGTGATGTCAAATGTTAGATTAGCGGGGACACTTGGGCCTGTTGGTGAGGTAAGACTAATGTCAGGTGTTCCTCCGTCACAAAGTCTAGGTTGATTATTGGTAACCACAACAGCAGGTGTCGGCTCAACAATTACAGTAGTTACTTGGGGAGCACCATCTGCGCATCCCGTTATTTTGGGAACCACAGTATAGGTAACAGTAATAAAATTATTACTGCTATTAGTTAGCGTTCCGCCAACCAAAACCGGGAAAAGTTGATTGGTTAAAGGAGTAAAGGCAGTACCACCCGTTGCCCCCGCATTTGAACTGCTAACTGACATGTCGAACCGTAAATTTGCAGCCACAGATGAACTTGTTGGTGATGAGATCAATATATTAACGTTGCCATTATTACATATGGTCGGGGTCGAGTTCCCTACGACAGCTACAGGCGTAGGCTCCACGATCACATCGACCGGTGCCATGGCCACGCCTGCACAGTTT
>CAYNCP010000077.1:3174-17928 GCA_964395905.1 uncultured Ohtaekwangia sp. | reverse complement strand
CGCCACTCAGGTGCACATTCTTGCCAATTTGCGCACAGCTGCCTACAGTTGCCCATGTGTCCACCATAGTACCTTCATCCACATAAGCACCGATATTTACATAGGAAGGCATCATGATTACGCCTTTGTTAACAAACGAACCATAACGTGCAATGGCATGAGGTACTACCCTCACTCCCAGTTGTTTATAATTCTTCTTAAGAGCAATTTTGTCATGAAACTCAAAAGGTCCAACCTCAATCGTCTCCATTTGCTGAATTGGGAAGTACATTATAACTGCCTTCTTTATCCACTCATTGACGCGCCATCCATCGGCAATGGGCTCCGCCACCCGCAGCAATCCTTTATCCAATTGATCGATTACGGAGCGAACTGCTGCCTGTGATTCGGCCGATTGGAGCAGTGTCCTGTCATCCCATACTTTTTCAATCTGCTTCTGTAATTCCATTTAAGTCTTATTTTGTGAACCTTTACGCAATAAATGAAAAAACGAAGAATAGTCATTGCTTCGGTATTGAAGCCTATAGATGATACCCGGATGCTGGAGAAAATGGCGTTGTCGCTCATCGAATCCCATGACTATGAAATTATTATTATGGGTCAATCTATTGACCAAATACCCGCTTATTCGGGTATTGAGTTTGTTCCTTTTAAAATTGCAGGAAGGTTGAGCGTTGACAGATTCCTTATTCCCATCAAAATACTAATAAAACTACTTAAAGTAAGACCTCGTCTATTGATCGTTAATACCCATGAATTACTGCTAGTTAGCTTAATCAGCAGAATTTTATTCGGTTGTGCAATTGTGTACGATATCAGGGAAAACTACTACAGGAATATTCGATATTCCGAAACTTATCCTGCCTTTCTCAGATTGCCACTTTCATGGTGCATAAGAGGAAAAGAAAAATTGGTTTCAAGGCTGTTTCATCACATCATCCTGGCTGAGAAATCATATGCTACCGAGTTGGGATTTATCGGGAAAAAATTCACAATTGTTGAGAACAAGGCTATACCACCTGAAGGCCCTAAGAAGACTGCAAGAGGTATACACAAGCTCCTCTTTACCGGCACCATCTCCAAAAGCACCGGTGTATTTGAGGCCATAACCCTGGCCACTTCGCTTCATAAGGAAGATGCGGACATCCGATTAATGATTGCCGGCTATTGTGCGCTTCCCAAGATCAGGATTGAACTGCTGGAGCGCATACAGGGTAAGCCATTTATCCAACTAAAAGGATTTTATCAACTCGTGCCACATCAGGAGATCATTGCCGAAATACAAAAGGCTGATTTTGGAATCATGTATTATCCTCCCTCCCCCCACACGTCAGGATCAGTTCCCACCAAATTATTTGAGTACATGGCTAATCAGTTGCCCATCATCACCTGGGCCAATCAACCCTATGCGCCAAAAGTCATAGATCAAAATGCCGGGCTCTTGTGGGATATCCCTGAAGAACTCCTCCATAAAATGAAGACACAATCATTCTATATAAAACCTGCCATGGATGTGTATTGGGAGGGTAAAAAATTTACGGATTTAATAGAAGGTCTCATCCAAAAGCACAGGAAGTAGGGGCGCAATAAATCTGTCTAAATATTTTTTTAGACGAGCCTAAATTTTTACTTTTGAAGGAAAAGTACCCAATGCTCAGCCTGGCCGAAGAAAATTACCTGAAAGCAATATACCATCTCTCTGAAGATGGCTCGAAAGATGTGCTTACTAACGCGCTGGCAGATTCGATGCAAACCAAGGCCGCTTCTGTCACGGATATGATCAAGAAGCTTTCCAACAAGAAGTTTATTTCCTACAAGAAATATTACGGAGTAAACGTGACGGCCAAGGGCAAGAGCCAGGCACTGCAGGTGATCAGGAAGCATCGGCTGTGGGAAACTTTTCTGGTACAAAAGCTGGGGTTTACCTGGGATGAAGTGCATGAGGTGGCTGAACAGCTGGAACACATTAAGTCACCGAGGCTCATTGAAAAGCTGGATGAGTTTTTGGGATTTCCTACAGTCGATCCACATGGAGACCCTATACCGGATGGTAATGGAAAAATAAAAGCGAAACCACATATTTCATTGGATCAATTGAGTGAAGGATATCGAGGAGTGATTGTGGCTGTAAAAGATTCAGATTCAGAATTGCTCAAATACCTGGACCGAATTGGCGCTACACCCGGAAAGAAAATTCAGCTCATAAGCAAAGAAGCCTATGACGATTCGATGGAAGTAATCCTCGACAATCAAAAAATATTTATTTCAAAGGAAGTGTCCAAAAACATCTTGGTGACAGAGTAGTATGCGCAAAGAAGAAGGAAGAAAGTCATTAAGTGAAGTACATGCCTCAGTGGATGCGTCTAACCACAAGGGTTGGCGCAAACTGTGGGCCTTTCTGGGGCCGGCATACCTTGTAAGTGTGGGTTATATGGACCCTGGTAATTGGGCAACCGACATTGCGGGGGGAAGCCAATTTGGCTACACGCTGATTTGGGTCCTCCTCATGTCGAACCTGATGGCATTGCTCCTGCAAAGTCTGAGTGCACGGTTGGGCGTGGTGCGTCAGCTTGATTTAGCCCAGGCATCACGGAGCGAATATAGGCCTGCTATAAATTACTCACTTTGGTTCATGGCCGAAATAGCCATAGCAGCCTGTGACCTTGCCGAAGTGCTGGGCATGGCCATCGGTCTGCAACTTCTTTTTGGACTACCGCTGGTTTGGGGTGTAACCTTAACCGTTTTGGATACGCTTATCATTCTCGTTTTGCAAAGCTACGGCATGCGCAAAATGGAAGCTTTTATTGTAGCTCTGGTTGCCGTGATCGGGGGCGCTTTTTTAGTGGAGATGATTCTTGCAAAGCCGGATATGGGAGAATTGATTACCGGTTTTATTCCTTCACTACCAAACGAAACCGCTTTATACATAGCAATCGGAATAATTGGAGCAACGGTAATGCCTCATAATCTATACCTGCACTCCTCACTGGTGCAAACCAGACGGATTGATTCGTCCACAAACAAGGGAATCTGGTCAGCCATCAAATACAATTTCATCGATTCGGCCATTGCCCTCAACGCAGCTTTCTTTGTCAATGCCGCCATACTGGTGTTGGCCGCTTCTACTTTCTTTAAAGCAGGCATGTATGAAGTGGCCGAAATACAAGACGCGCACAAACTGCTTGCTCCCCTGCTTGGAACTGAATGGGCCCCCCTGCTTTTTGGCGTGGCCCTGGTAGCTGCCGGTCAAAGCTCAACCATCACAGGCACCTTGGCCGGACAAATTGTAATGGAAGGATATCTTAATCTGCGCATAGCTCCGTGGCTGCGCAGGTTGATCACCCGACTGATTGCTATCATTCCTGCTTATCTTGTAATCATCATATATGGCGAAAGTGAAACCGGGGCATTGCTTGTGTTGAGTCAGGTGGTGCTTAGCCTGCAATTGGGTTTTGCCATTATTCCACTCATCCATTTTACAAGCGACAGGAGTAAAATGGGGATTTTTGCAAACAAAGCTTGGGTGCAGATACTTGCCTGGTTGATTGCATTGATCATCATCGGACTTAATGTTCAACTTGTCATTCAGGAAGTGACCGGGTGGCTGGCCGCAGCAGGCAATGACGCCTGGATACTATGGATTACGGTAGTGCCTGCCTGCATTGCCGCAGCGCTCCTACTTGTTTATATTACGTTCAAGCCGGTAATAGATAAGCAAAGTCTCGGTAAGACATCCCGGATACCACATGGAACCGCAATAACCTTGGAGGACATAACAAAACCCATTTACAACCGCATTGCCATCACCATTGACTTTACCAAGGTGGACAATGTAGCCATACAAAGTGCTTTGGCTCAGGGAGGAACCCGTGCTCAATATCTCTTAATCCACGTAGTGGAAACTGCAGGCGCCATGGTTTACGGCAGCTCAATTGCAGACAAAGAATCGAGCTTCGACAAGGAAGCTTTGAAGAATTATGTTAATCAGCTTGAAAACAAAAACTATAAAGCTGAAATGAAGATTGGATACGGCAATCCTAAGCGCAAAATTCCTGCTATGGTAAAGGAGTTTGACGCGGATCTTTTGGTAATGGGTGCACACGGCCACAACCTGATCAAGGATTTAATTTTTGGAACCACAGTTGACACGGTGCGTCATCGGGTTGACATTCCGGTTTTCATTGTCAGGGAAAAGTAGTTTTATAATGGCAGTGACCTGTATTGAAGCAGCAACTCATTAAAGATCGTTTCCGTTTACATGAGAACCGGTATTGATGTGACTACAAGTTTGATCGAACATAAATACCACCGAATGGGTAATGTCGTCATCGTAAATTCAAGTTATACTTAGGCTATGGCTTGCTCATAAAATGAATTTTAAAATTTTCTCTTTTATCGTTTTTTGCTTTGCTGCCTCCACCCCCATGGTGGGGCAGGAATTAGGAGCCCTGCGAGGCACCGTAAGCGACTCCCTGACGCAGGAACCCCTGCCCTTTCTTAATATTTTTGTCAACAATACGACCATGGGTACAGCCTCCAATCCGGATGGTTCCTTTGAACTCAAAAACCTGCCGGCTGGCTACAACGACATCGTGTTTAGCTATGTAGGATATGATACGCGGATCATTCGCTTTTACGTACCAGCAGGGGCAGTGTCAAATGTTGGCAACATCTCCTTGTTTCAGAAAAAGATAGAGCTTGCCGAAATTCAGGTGAAAGATAAACGCGACAAAGACTGGGAGAGAAAACTCAAGAACTTTGAGAAATTCTTTTTGGGTGAAAATAACAATTCTTCCAACTGCAAGATTCAGAATCCGTGGGTCATTGACTTTACGGAGAATTCAACAAAAACTTCGCTTGAGGCCTCGGCTGATGAACCCATAGAAATTTATAACTACGCGCTCGGCTACAAAGTATATTTCTACATGAACTGGTTCGTTGCCGATCCAACCAGGTACCAAATCATTGGGCAATTCAGATTTCAAGAAGCAGAACCGCTGGATGAAAAGCAGGCACAACTTTGGCGGAAAAACAGGCTGGACACTTATCATGGTTCCGAACGACATCTGCTCAAGTCCATCATCGAGGGTAAATCTGAAGATGAAGGATTCCGAATTTATGTGGAAAAGGAAGGGTACGCTGCTCCCTCACGTAGCGACATCTTCAGTGCCGAGATCAACAAATCCATTGAAAAATTTGACCCCAAAGGAAAAGTAGGAAAACCAGTAGGCCAGAACTATTACATCGTCAGGCTACCGCCCCGGATAGAGGTGCACTACATCAATAGATATGCCACCAAAAAATATTACAAAGATGTACCCTTCCAGGTAAGTTGGCTTGAAATTGAAGGCGGTAGACTCAACGTTACTCCAAACGGAGTAGTGATCAACTCCAGCGACATGGTTACTTCTGGCGCCATCAGTGCCGCACGGGTGGCCAATTTACTTCCACTTGATTATGACCCCTACCTGGATTATGGCTATGTAAGGATTCGCAATCTGCCTACCCTAGTAGGCTGGGACAAATACAAACGCATGCAGGAGTTTGTATATGTGCAAACAGACAAACCTTACTACTACCCAGGAGAACGCATTTGGATGCGGGCGTTTATGAAATACCGCGACAATGAATTGCTGGATTCACTAAGTAAAGTGCTGTACGTAGAACTCATAGATCAAAACAAGAAATGCCTGGATAGAAAGTATCTTTCTATTGACAGTGCCAGCGCATGGGGTTTTCTCGACTTGGCCGACTCTATCCCAAAAGGAAACTACTTCATACGTGCTTATACAAACTGGATGAGAAATTTTGGATCAGAAAATTATTATGTCGGGCCGGTTCCTATCATGTCCCTGACTGATAAAGTAGTATACCAGCAGCCAGAAATAGATACCACCGGCCTGATTGTTCATTTCCAAACCAACAAGCAGTACTACCAGACCCGCGATTCTATAGGGCTGAGTATAAACATCAAAGATCGACAGGGTAATCCGATTATGGCAAATATGTCAGTTTCGGTAACGGATGCCATCCTGGTAAAGTCAATAAAAGGGCAACCCAGTATTACCTCGTTTAAGGTTCCTCAGGAAAACAAACTCGACAATCCACAATTCAGTGTGACCTACCCCATTGAAAAGGGAATTGGTTTTTCAGGTTTGTTCGTTGACGACAGAGGTAAACCCGCCAAAACAGAATTCTCAATTGTCCAGCGAGATTTCAATACGTTTCTCCCCATGGAAACCAATGCTGATGGTCGTTTTCATGTGACGGGTTTGAATTTTAGTGGAAAGTTAAACTTCGGATTCCAGGCGCTTACCAAAAAAGGGAAACCCTATGGAAGCTTCAGCATTGCAGCAAAGGAATTTGCCAGTATTGATGCTTTGAGAGAGCCCCTTGTTGTGCAAACCGTTGACATGAAGGAGGTACAGGTGCCAGTGACTTCATTTATTGCAGGTGCTGATACCCGTGTACTTGAAGATATCATTATTGAAAGCACTTCATTGGAAGAACACAATCCTATCTCTGCACCGATTTTTGGAAAACCTGATTATGTGGTAAAAGGTGAAGACCTTAGGCAGGTTTTTACAGGAAGTAATTTAATTCAGGCCTTGCAAGGGAAGGTGCCAGGACTTAGGGTAACCTATGGGTGGGACGAGAACAATCAGGATACTTATAAAGTGCGGCTTAGAGGTGGTTCTTCCACGATGGGTGCCGGATTAGCTGGCGTTGAACCTTTGCTTATTATAGATGGAATTCCCTTTGGAGGGGATGCTAACACATCTGTTGCCAACTTGCTGGTTAATATTCCCGTGGCAACAGTTGAAAAAGTGGAGGTAATCACCAGTGCTATATCGCTGCTGGGTACGCGAGGCGCGAATGGAGCTATCCTTATTTACACCAGCAACAGCGGACTTTATAGTGAATCAAACCCTGCACAGAATGACCCCAACATGCAAACTATTTCTATACAAGGATATCAGGTGAATGAGCCCTTTCCAACCCCCTCTTACGGAAAGAATGATGCGCAAAAAGTAACTGCTGATTTACGATCTACCATACACTGGGCACCCAACATTACGACTGATCAGTCTGGCCATGCGACCCTATCATTTTATTCAGCTGATCTGCAAGGCGTTTACCGGGTGGAAGTGAACGGCATGGCATCAGATGGTAGGGTTTTTCGAGGCGAGTACGAAATTAAGATAGAGAATTTGTAAATAAATGGAATTGATTTTCAATTTTGGTGGATGAAATTTCTCCAGGCATTTCATTCCGCCATTTTCCTGCTGCTCACCATTAACCTTTACCCCCAGGTTAGCGGAGTAGTCACTGACTCCAATTCCGGCAAACCTGTGAAAGCGTGTGAGGTTTTTATCAACAACACTTCATTTGCGACCACTACCAACAATGAAGGCTATTTCGAATTCTCAAATATTGATATTGGGTTTTATGATTTGGTCATTTATCATGAAAAGTATGATCTTTTCAAGTCAGCCTTGCAAGTCAAATCAAACAAGGCGTACAAGCTCAACCTATCCATAATTCCATCAACTGATAAAATACGCTCGACCAGGTCCAAGCAAGATGAAGAATGGATTAGTAACCTCAGCTGGTTCAGGCAGGGATTTTTGGGATCAAACACCAATACAGCCCAATGCACCATTGTAAATGAAAGGGTGCTCTCTTTTCAACGTGATGGGTATCAACTGCAGGCAACTGCCTCCGAACCCCTCGTGATTGAAAATAGGGCGCTCGGTTATACCCTTACCTACCATTTGCAATCCTACACAGCCACTGAGCAATCAGCTGATTTTCAAGGGCTGCTAAAGTTTGAGGTGCAAAGGACGGATGACTACCACCAAAGTAACGCCTGGAATAGAAATCGGCAAATCGCATTTTGGGGATCCACCCGGCACCTCATGCAATCCCTGGCGCAGGGCAATTACCTCAAACAAGGTTTTGAACTTACTGATTCAACCGGGACACCGCTTAACCCCGACACGCTAACGTTACCGAGCCGCATTGAAGGCTATGTCAACATCAACTTGCCGCAATTCACTGTGATCAAATACCTGATCAATGCTGACATCACCGGACTGCAGACTAATGCCTCCGAAAGACAGCTCAGTATGGTTACCAAATATGGATCCATTGATGTTTCGCCATATGGAATTCCCCTTAAAAGCGAATCATTTAAAGTAGAAGGCGTGCTGAACAAAGTTGGCCTAGCGCTTGCGGTGCCCATCAATTATAGTCCGAACGCTACCATTGAGGATGAAAAACTGGATTGGCAAAATTTTGCTTTGCTACAAGAGAAAGTATATGTCCATACCGATCGCGATTATTATTATCCCCGGGAAACCATATGGTTCAAAGCTTATTTGGGATTTAGCATGCCCATACTCAGGGATACGCTGAGCCGGCTGCTTTATGTTGATTTCATTGCGCCATCCGGGGATGTTATCCGCAGCAAAAATATCAAAATCAGAAATGGAATCGGCTGGGGCGAATTTGTCTTGCCTCCTACCATGGACGAGGGAGAATACTACATACGTGCCCATACCAATTGGATGCGCAATTACAAAGACAGTTTTTATATCAAACCCATACCGATACTGGGATGGAACCAAAACCTTATAACACAAAACATGGAAGTCAACAAAAGTGAATCACCTTACAGCGTGACCATCACTCCGAATAAAAGTAGCTACAGCACACGTGAGCAGATATCCTTGACCATCAATGTCCGGGATCAGTCAGGTCAATCTGTTCCCGGAAACATTTCCATTTCAGTAGTAGATGCGGAAGCTTCCGCCAAAATACCTCAGGTAGATCATATGCTTACCCCCGGTTTGCTCACCATAGACGCAGCCAAAACTGAAAATAAATATTTCGATCAAATCGAACACTTCATGGAGCGCGGCATCAGTTTCAGGGGTAAGGTGGTAGACAATAAGGGCAACCCAACTCCTGCAACGGTGAACATAGTCCAGGGCAACATGGATAACCTGATTGACATGGAGACAGATGTGAATGGTGAATTTCTGGTGACCGGACTGGATTATTATGACAGCCTTAATTTTGCTTTCAAATCCATCAATGAAAAAGGGAAGACGTTTGGCAAGGTGGAACTGCTGCCGAAGGAAAGAATCCCTTTCACCTACAGCAAGCCAAAACTCAAATTGGAGTACCGGGCTGATGACGCACTGCAGCGCGTGCAAAACACATACGAACTGGACAAGAATGCCATCATGTTGAAAGAAGTATTAATTACCGATAAGGCGCTGGATGCAGAAAGTAAAACCATGCCCAGGATTTATGGGAAACCAGATTATGTTTTGGATGGTAGCAAGATGGGCGCGGTAATGGCCGGTGACAATCCCCTTGCAGGCCTGCAGGGCCGCGTTCCTGGCCTGCGTATGGTCGAATACTTTGATGAATTTGGCATGAGGCGTCAGTACCCACAGATACGAGGTGGAACTTCCAGTATAGCAGGAGGTACGGTGCCGCTCATTCTTGTTGATGGAATGCCCACCGATGTGGCAAGCCTCATGGGCTTGACTGCTCAAACGATTGATCGAGTTGAAGTGATTACCAGGGCCGTTTCGACATTCGGCAGCCGTGGCACAAATGGGGTGATTGCCATTTACACCAAGAGCGGTGTTGGTTCCAATCAATTCACTCCCGATTTCACAGCTCATAAAATTGGTGGCTATTCAAGGGCTCTTGCTTTCAGTCATCCCGACTACAGCGAGAAAAATCAGGACAACAATCCCGATTTCCGCACCACCTTATACTGGAATCCTTACCTGACCTTAAATTCAGAAAAGCCTGCTGAGGTGAAATTCTACACTGCAGACGTGGAGACAAAGTACAGGATCACCGTGGAGGGAATGACAAGCGATGGCAAACCATTCCGTGGAGAGTCATATGTTACCATCACACGATAGTTAAACAATTATTCTTTCCACGGTACGCTGGGAGACACATAATAATTTACACCCAAAGCTTTCAACCTTGGAGCATGATTACCCAACCGCACATTGAATTCCTCCCATGTTCTTGATTGCGCAGGCCTCCATGCCACTTCAGATATAGCAATAATGCGTGGGAAAGCCAGGTACTCCAACTCATTCATGTTGGTGATGGTCTCTGACCACAAAGGCGCCTCTACCCCTATTATGTTTTCAGGATTAATTCCAAAATTTGCAGGATCCCACAAGTAGGAAGAATCTACATCAATGGTGGCCGCCCAATCCAATCCAAGTTTGGTGGTAGAATCGTACTTCATATCCAGGTATACTTTGGTTGAAGGAGACATGATGATACGGCTGCCTTTCTCAGCAGCTTTTTCGGCATGGCCCGCGGTGCGCCACAATTGAGCGATATCATTTTCGTTGAGATCCGCCTGACTGATTTCTTCCCAGCCAATCATTTGCTTGCCCAATGAATTCACGATTTGTTTAAAACGGTTAATGAACACAATGTAGTCTTCCTTGCTCGTCACTTCTGCTTCATCACCTCCAATGTGTAGGTAAGGGCCGGGCGTCATGGCCGCCAACTCCGTGAGCACGTCTTCGACAAATCTGAAGGTGGCTTCTTTTTCCAATCTTAAAGTACTCCACCCCACTTCAATTCCCTTATACAAAGAGGTAGGCTTTGCTTTGCCATCCAGTATGGGATTATCAGTGATCACCATGCCTTCTTTTGGAACAATGGTGCCTCCATTCAACTCACCATAGGAAGCAAGCGCTGCATTGGTGTGACCGGGCATGTCGATCTCCGGTACTATGGTAATAAAACGACTGGCCGCGTAAGCGACAATATCCTTGTATTGTTCTTGTGTATAGTAACCGCCTTGACCTCCTCCCACTTCAATGCTTCCACCGTGAATGGCCAGGTTGGGCCATGACTTAATTTCAATGCGCCACCCCTGATCATCTGTCAGGTGCAGGTGTAGCCTATTGATTTTATAGTAACTGATCAGATCGAGGTAACGCTTTACATCCTCTACCGTGAAGAAATGACGCGCCACGTCCAGCATAGCTCCTCGCCAGGCATAACGTGGCATATCTCTAATGGTGCCCGTGGGAATTTGATACGTTGCATCTGGTTTGCTGAAAGGAATCAACTGCACCAGTGTTTGTACGCCATTGAAGGCACCATGTAATGTGGGCGCATGAATGGTGATCAGTTTGGGATTGATGGTTAACACATAAGCCTCTTCATTACTCCAATCATCTCGCTCTTCTGTAACTAATAAAATACCCGCTATTGGCTCTTCGTCTACCACCTCAATGGCATTGGTGAAGCCGGTGGCCAGATTGAGCTGTGAAGCCAATCGTTGCGCCACAGCTACCATGCCATCTTCACCACGCATAGTGTAAATGATCGTTGCCCAATTGAATTCAAATGACTTTCCAGTGGCCGTAATGGATACCGGTCGCGGAATAATATTTTCCGCTGCGAGATCGCTGGGTGGTGAAGAGGTACATCCTAGAAAAAAAATACATGAAATAATGGCGAAGCCAGCAATTCCTTTCATCCGTATTGTGTTCATAAAACCTTTTAGCCTAAGTCAAAACCCAAAATTATCAAACTTTGGGCGTATTTTTGCGATCCATGAAGGCATCACTGCATACCGATACCATTGTAGCGTTGGCCACTCCGCAAGGAATTGGTGCCATCTCTGTTATCCGGTTATCAGGTGATGAAGCCATCGACATTACACAATCCGTGTTCAAAGGCAAGGACCTGCGCGAGCAACCATCGCATACCATTCACTTCGGCACCATCCGCGATGAAGATCGTATCATCGATGAAGTGCTGGTTTCTGTATTCAAGGCACCCAACTCTTTTACCACGGAAAATGCCATTGAGATTTCCTGTCATGGTTCGGCTTTAATTGTGAAAGAGATCATCAAAGTGTTGTTGAAAAAGGGAGCACGGTTGGCTACACCAGGAGAGTTTACCAAACGCGCATTTCTGCACGGCCGCTTTGATCTGGCCCAGGCGGAAGCCGTGGCAGATTTGATCAATGCGGAGACCGACAACGCACGCCAGGCTGCCCTCAACCAAATGCGCGGTGGGTTCTCCAGAGAGATCAATCACTTGCGCGAAGAACTTATTCACTTTGCTTCTCTCATTGAATTGGAACTGGATTTTGGTGAAGAAGACGTAGAGTTTGCCAGACGGGAAGATTTGAAAGCGCTGATCCAAAAAATTAAAGGCTACTTGAATTCCCTAATCAAATCCTTTGACCAGGGCAACGTGATTAAGAACGGAATACCAACGGTGATTGCCGGCAAGCCCAATGCAGGCAAGTCCACCCTGCTCAATGTGTTGTTGAATGAAGACAAAGCCATCGTATCAGACATTGCCGGAACAACCCGTGATAGCATTGAAGATGAGATTGTGTTGGGAGGCATCAATTTTCGGTTCATTGATACTGCGGGGTTGCGAGAAACGCAGGATGTGATTGAAGCCTTGGGGGTGGAACGCACCAAGGACAAAATGAAGAAAGCTTCTTTGATTATCTATTTGGTTGACCTGACCAACACTTCGCTTGCAGAAATAGAAATGGAAATGGAGTCGTTATCCGTGCTGGGTATCCCTTACATTAAAGTAGGCAACAAACTTGACAGGGCGGACGCCACTTTGGTCGAGCAACTCAGGAAACAAGACTTCATCTTTATTTCCGCCAAGCAACACGAACACATTGACGCGTTGAAAGAAAAAATTCTATCACTATTTGAGATCCAGCAGGTAAAAACCGGTGACGTGATGGTGACCAATCTGCGACACTACCAAAACCTGATACAAACCAACGAATCACTGAATCGGGTATTGGAAGGCATGGACCAAAGTGTGACCGGAGATTTTTTGGCCATGGATATCCGGCAATCGCTGCACTACCTGGGAGAAATCACAGGCAGTATCACTTCCGAAGATCTTTTAGCGAATATTTTCGGGAAGTTTTGTATCGGAAAGTAATAATCCCTCACCCATTCCTTTGCGCTCTTTGCGCTTGCTTAGCATCCTTTGCGTGACCTATTTTCACGCAAAATCCGCAGACTTGAAACAAAGTCGCTGTGATCGAAAAGTATACATATTTCGACCACAGCGGAAACCTACCATCTATAGTGGATTCCCATGATTCCCACATAAGCCTCTTACCTCCTATCAGTCATTTTTGCTTTCACCACAGCACGAATATTATTAAGTTTAGGAAGCAGCCAACACTTTAGCATGGGAATTATGAACAGGAAAGCATTCATCAAAACAGCTGCCATCATGGGTGGCGCCACCATTTTGCCACCGGACAGCACATTCTCCCAGGGCCTTCAACAGACCGGCATGGATAAACTCGTAGATGCGGACGGCAAGTTTGCGTTACAACCCTTGCCCTATAGTGAAAATTTTCTTGAGCCTGCCATGGATGAGGAAACCCTTCACCTCCATTATAATTTTCACCATGGTGATGCTGCCAGAGCCGCCAACAAGGATCTGGAGATGATTCGCAAAGCCATCGATGAGAATAATGTGGAAACTGTTGACTACTGGACGAAGAAATTGTCCTATCACCTTTCATCGCACATCTTGCACACCATTTTCTGGACCAACCTCACCAACAAAAAAAGTGACCCAAAGGGAGAACTGTTAAAACAGATTGAGAAGGATTTTGGAACGTATGACAAGTTAAAATTATTAATCGCCAAAACTTCCAAAGGCGTGGATGGCAATGGATGGGGAATTTTGGGATATCATCCGTCAACCAGAAAGCTCACGGTGCTGCAATGTGAGAACCACGAGAAGCTGACCCAGTGGGGTGTCATCCCGGTCCTGGTGATTGACGTGTGGGAACATTCCTATTATCTGAAATACCGAAACCGAAGGGCAGAGTTTGTGGACAACCTCTTTCCCATTATCAATTGGGACAATGTGGCTCAACGGTATAATGCTGCCGTAAAAATCGGGTAACCGCACAAGCCATGAAAGAAGAAGACGAGGACGAATTCATTGATCCAAAGGACCTGCCTATTTACAAAAAGGGAAAGGAGATATTCGATGTTGTGCATCAGATTACGGAGCTTATTCCGGAAGACAATGATAGGTTACAAAGCATCAAGGGACTGATGATTTCGGATGCCGCTCAACTGACGGTTAAGGTGGCTGGGGCTTCTCATGTGGGCTTGTACGACATGAAAATGGAAGCCGCAGCCATCATTCGAAAAGCTGCGCGCGACCTGATGGTTTCCAATCACTCTCTGGAAATGTTTGGTTTTAAGGAGGTCCACTACTTTCAAATTGTCAGGGGCCTCATTGAAGAGTACCGGCTGTTGTTTATCGATTGGGTGGCCGGTTTTGACAAATGGGATTACATGATTGATCGCTGGGGGTTGTTTAACCCGCCAGGAGTAGGCCCTTTTGACAAAGACCCGGATGAGGATATTCCGTTTGATGAGGGGGGAGATTAGAGCTTGTTATTAGTCGTCAGGCCACTGAATGCTTTAGTTAACAGTGGTCAGACGACTAGAAATTAAAGACCAGTTCGTGGGGTCATCGTGCCTGCCTGACTCAGGACGGGTCAAACCAATACTAAAACCCGGTCTATCAACCTGAAGTGCGTGTCATACCATAAGTAAAACCTGGCCTATCAACCTGAAGTGCATGTCATATCATAAGTAAAAGTTGGCCTGTCAGGGTGAAGTGCGTGTCATACCATAAGTAAAACCTGGCCTATCAACCTGAAGT
>CAYNCP010000077.1:1613-3074 GCA_964395905.1 uncultured Ohtaekwangia sp. | reverse complement strand
GTTGGCCTGTCAGGGTGAAGTGCGTGTCATACCATAAGTAAAACCTGGCCTATCAGGGTGAAGTGCGTGTCATACCATAAGTAAAACCTGGCCTATCAACCTGAAGTGCATGTCATATCATAAGTAAAAGTTGGCCTGTCAGGGTGAAGTGTGTGTCATACCATAAGTAAAACCTGGCCTATTAAATGTGGTTTCAGGTGTTAACACCTGACACCACTAGAAATAATTGGTATTCGGGTGAGGGACTAAGGTAGCGGATACACCCAATCACTGAAATTTATAATTTAACCATTACTTCCCAACAGCCTTCTTAGCCCTCTCCATCAACTTCTCATCTCCAATCTTTTTGCAGAAGGCAGCGAAAGCCGCGGTGGGTCCGCGCCAGCGTAGCTCTGAAATGTTTTTAAAGAGCGGGGCATCCGTACGCAAGGTGGCCAGCTGCTTGAACAGCAACGCCTGTTTCCTTTTCTTGCCCAGCACCTCTTCAGGAAAATCTTCAATGGCTCCGTACTCGTTCAGCAAGTTTGCTGCTCCTATCTTGCCGATGCCCGCAATACCCGGATAGCCATCGGCATCATCCCCCACCAACGCCAGCAAATCCGGAATCAAAGCCGGACGGACGCCAAACTTCTTTACGATGGCTTCTTCATTCCTGATTACGTTCGCCCTGCGATCGATCTGCACCACGCGGTCGCCTAGCACACATTGCGCCAAATCCTTATCCGGTGTCCATATACAAACCTTGTCCACACGTTTGCTTTTGGCTGCACGCCAGGCTGCCGAGGCCAGTCCATCGTCCGCCTCCAACTCCACCATGGGCCACACGGCCACGCCCATCTCTTCCAGGCCTTTCTCCAGGGGACCGAACTGCGATCGGAGTACACGCTCTATGCCGTATCCCGTCTTGTAGCCAGACCACAGGTCGTTGCGGAAGGATTCGATGACATGATCCGTGGCTACTCCTATATGTGTGGCATCGTCTTCAATCATTTTAAGGATGCCGTGCAGTACGCCCGACACGGCTCCGTAGGGTTTATCCTTGCCCTTGTTAAAAGTTCTTTGGCCATAGAAATGGCGAAAGAGTTCGTAGGTTCCGTCAATAAGGTGGATGATCATGAAGGCGTGAAGGTAGTGAAAGTGCAGTACAGATTAAGACCTAAAAAACCTTCGCAGATATCAAATGATACAAAATATACTGAGGTCTGAAACAAAGTCAGGGTGAATCCTGTTTTGTTTTCATGAGCAATAAAACAAGCCTTAGCATTTCACTAACCACAGGCCTACTTTTTTTGTACGTTATCTTCGCATCGCTCCCCTTTTCGTTTGCCCTGATTTTTTCATTTTTCATCATCACTTCCATTAGCCTATTCTGGATGGTTTATTCCATTCTAACCGATTATTCGAGGCCAGTAAAAAAGACCTTCGATGAGGAATTCTACCTGGGCCATGATCCGAATGCAC
>CAYNCP010000077.1:0-1603 GCA_964395905.1 uncultured Ohtaekwangia sp. | reverse complement strand
CGAATGCACAAAACCCGTGACCAATGATTGGTTCGGTTGAGAGCGGCCCAACCAAGTAACGCTGGGCTATTCAAGTGTTGACCTTTGACCAAATTCCTCCCAGCGAAAAAGAAATTTCCCTTATTTCTAGCTGATTTTACGGATTTTCCTCCATTACAATAAATCTGGCCTGAATTTTTATGGAATCCCACCAGGGCATGCATCCTACAATAAACTTTAAAACAACAATTTTATGAAAACCATAAACATCCTCAGTCTGCGCTTTTTAAAAGTGTTGACCATCATGCTTTGTGTCACCATCGCATCAGGATTTAGATCCATCAATTCGGTCGAGTCATTACCGCAAAAGCCCTTTGGCAAGGATCAACAAATTATGCTTGCCTTGCTGCTGGATACGAGCAACAGCATGGATGGTCTGATCAACCAGGCCAAATCCCAACTTTGGAAAATTGTCAACGAGCTGGCCGCAGCCAAATGTGGGGACGGTTCGCGCCCCAGCATTAAAATCGCATTGTACGAATACGGCAACGATGGTTTACCCTCTTCGGAAGGATACATCCGCCAGGTAAGCGGCCTAACTGATGACCTGGATTTGATCTCTGAAAAATTGTTTGCGCTGACAACCAACGGAGGCAATGAGTTTTGTGGTCATGTGATCAAAACTTCATTGAACCAACTTAACTGGTCTACATCCAATGCCGATTTGAAAATGATATTTATTGCCGGCAATGAGCCTTTCACACAAGGTTCTGTTTCCTATCGCATAGCCTGCTCCGTTGCCAAAGAAAAAGGCGTTGTCGTGAACACGATATTTTGTGGAAATTTTGATGAAGGAATGCACACCAACTGGAAAGACGGAGCAGACATTACCGGAGGAAGTTACATGAGCATTGAGCAAAATCGTAAAACAGTTTATATTTCTACGCCTTATGATGATAAAATTGCCGAATGCAATGACCGGTTGAACAAAACGTATATCTACTACGGGGCATCAGGTGAACAAAAGAAGGCCGCACAAGCTACCCAGGACAGGAATGCCGAGAGCTACGGTATGGCCAATAAGGTAGAAAGGGCGGTTTCCAAGAGCACCCATGCTTACAAAAACTCATCCTGGGATTTAGTTGATGCAGCGAAAGAGGACGAAACCATCATTGCTGCTGCCCCAGCGGAACAACTGCCCGAGGAAATGCAAGGCATGTCTGATGAACAGCGGAAAAGATATGTAAAACAAAAAGCCGATGAGCGCAATAAAATTCAGAACGAAATACTGGAATTGAACAAAAAACGTCAGGCTTACATAACTGTGCACAGCGAAAAAGAGAATGATGAAACGAGTCTGGATGCAGCCATGATAAAAGCCATTCGGGAAAAGGCCAAATCAAAAAACTTTACTTGGCAGTAGCGCATAAAAGACAGCTAAACCTCAACTTACTTCTTATTCTCCGCAGCGCTCCAAATGGAGCGCTGCGGAGAATTGTACTTTGATAACTTACTTACAAGTCTGCCAAATTTTGTTTTGAGCTGCTCATGTTCAACAATTCATGGAACACTCTAATTAAACCTATTTGCTGAAATATCTTAGGACCACTCCCCCGTTGGTTAG
>CAYNCP010000076.1:0-18345 GCA_964395905.1 uncultured Ohtaekwangia sp. | reverse complement strand
AATAGAAAGTCATTTGCAATTGAAAACTTGAAACTCCCATAAGCAGAGCTTGTAACCAGGGGGTTCACCAACTTTTCTAAATCTTTAACAACAGACTCCTCAATTTCTTCTCCTACTTTCAGAATCCTTTTAAACTTTGACAACGCATATGCCTTTAGGGACTTAAGATAGCCATTTGAAAAGTCTGTTATCATTTCCAGACTTACCGACCTTCCATAAACTGGGGAGTTTGGTTCAATTGTATAATGAACGCTGCGATATCTAAGCAGATTAAGATAATTATATTCCCTGCTTGCCAAATCTGGTGAATAGTTATCAAGCGAAACAGCCAATTCCAAGGCATTATTAAGCTGATTTCTAATAAGTTCATTGGATGAATTTAGTAATCCAAAAAAAATAAATTTTTTAGATTTCTCAATTAAGCCGGCTTTAAGGTTCATGAAGGCAGCACTTCGTATAACGATGCTTCTTGTGGGTTCAGTTTCAGGTTTATCAAAATAGAACTCCGCAACTTGACTTTCTAAATCTGCAGCTTGCTTATACAATTCAAATGCAGCACTAAAGCTTCCTTCCTCCATTGCTTGCTTCGCTTTAAAGGAATATTCCATTGCTTGTTGGTGTACTACTTTTGGTTTCACCTATGAATTTCTTTAACAGTCTTAGCAGAACTAAACAAAGTTACTATTACAGATGACTTGTTTCCGCTTTTGTATCCTTTATCAATTTGATCGTGCTTTTCCTTAATTCTTCCTTTTAATGTATTTGATTTTGATTCTCTTAAAATCCCTGAAATTTCAACATAGTGATAATTGTCCAAAAAGTTTAAATCATCATCATTTGGCTCATTCTTAAGAAATCGATAGTCTACTCCAGATCCAATTTCACTCTGCTCAACATACTTGTAGCCACATAAAACCGACATAACAAACATGGCTAAGGATTCACCCCCGTGAAATGCCAAGTAAATCTCCTCCTTCATTGCTGCCTTTGGAAATTTTGAGTCCCAGACCAATTGAACTTTTAATACAGTTCCGTCAATTTCAAAGTCAAATATTGCGCCTGAATCATTGTGAAATTTATCCAGTGCAACAGCTGCAGATTGATTATTTACTATGATCTGCTCTTTGGTAGGACCTTTTAGTTTAGCTAATGTTTCGTCTAGGTGATGACTTATCATATTAATGCCCAAAATACGGTTTTTACCTACTCCTTGGAATAAATATTAATCTTAAAACTGATCACTCTTTTCTATTTGGATCAAATTTCAGCTAACGAATCGGATAGTAGTTAATGTGTATAGATTGATGCTATTTATGCTCAATTGTCAATTTCTTCTTCATGGGAAACTCAAAACCAAAGCGGACCATGAACCGGCTGACATAAGGACTGGCATCACGGTCATCATAGAAATTGTATAGAAATTGAAAGTTACCCTTCACCGATTTCATGAAATCATATTGCTTCTTCATGCCAATGAATGCACTCCAAACCCAGTCACGCCTGCCGATGTCAGATGGGGAAAACTGGGAAGCAGGGATGAAAGCATTCATTTTTTCCCCTTCCGCTCTTATGGACAACCCTTTCCTTATCCTGAAGTCTGCAAATGTTCTGGGACCAAAGACACGGTCGCTGGTTGTGAACTTTAATTTGCTGCTTATGCCTATTCTTTCATTCCAGCCGACCCCTGCTGTAAAGCGGGATGAAAAACGATAGCCAGCTCCAAGATTGTAATCAAGTAGCACATTTTCAGAAGACTGCAATTGCAATGTAATAAATGGAACAACCCGCTCTACCAAAGGCTTGTCCTTCATTTCATTCGGCCTGCGCTTTGGGATATTTTCCAAATCAGTGAGCTGGTTGTACTTCTTCTTGTAGCTATTTACCTTTTCTATTGCTTGTTGTAATACCACTTCCTTTCCTTTGAAGTGGTTCGTGGCTAGCTTCGGAGCCAGCTGCAATGCTTGTTGTTTTAGCGCTTCCGGATCACTCCCTGCTGCCAGCATATCCTTATACTGATCCACTCCCTGTGCCTGATCCGTTAGCTGCCCCGCATCAACTGCTTTCACAGCTTCTGCCTCCAGTGTTTGCGGAATTTTTTCAACCTCATCCAGGGTGCCACTTGAAATATTCTTGACATCTTCCCTGTAGGCAGCTACCTCACCTGACACCTTGGTCACTTCACTTAACCCCTGCTGGGCTTTATTTAATTCTTCAATGGCCGGCACTTCGCCCAAATTGGGCATACCAAGGGTGCCCGGCTTATCCGGAAGACTTGACTGGTTTTCTTTTAGGCCCAAATCTAAAGAAGGAACGCCCTCCTCAGGTGGAGCCACTCCTGGTAGATCAACATTGCCAGGCAAGTTCGCACCCTCGCCTCCTTCACTCCTCATCAAATTAAGTTTGTTATTTACGGCCTGCTCTACTCTGCTGGAAGGGCTGTTTGCTTTATTCTCCAGTTCATTTACTTTGTTTTGAAAAGCGTCCATTTTCTGGTGGGCCTGACTCAATGATTGAGAAGGACCTAGCTGATTAAGGCTATCCAATAAACGGGTGTACCTTTCAGTTGGTAAGTGTAAACTGTCGATGCTGAAGCTAAGCCGCCCACGAATGGAATCAATTTTGTTGTTGTATTTCAGAAGATTTAGAGAATCCAACTGCTGGTCAGCGACCTGGGTTAGTGAGTCTATTTTGCTCAACTTTTGAAAGGCTGACGAATCTATGGATTGAGGTGTTGGGTTTTCCGTATAAACACTATCCAGCTCGACCTGTGCCACGACAGTCGCAGAAAAAAGTAACATCCCAAGCAGGACAGAGTAACCTTTGTTCACGATTTGAAATTACAGTTTTGGTACCAGATTGTAAAAATGGAAGTACAGCGAAAAATAAGAATTACATACATTGAACTTACATGGAGATAGTCAGTCTCTCGGCCCTGCCGGCTGGCGGTGTTCCGAGAGACTATTCCGTTATTTACACCACCTCGGAAACAATCTCCTCACCTCTAGACTGGCGCGAGTGTTGTGGGCGTGATCGAGCGTTGGTTCACTCGTGCCTCAACTAAATTATAATTACATCAATTAACGTTTCCGGTAAACCGGCATAGTTCTTCTCCGCAGAGTCTCCCGCCAGCAGGCGGGGACTCTGCGGCTTACGCATCCTGTCTCGTCCTAAAATAAGTTGACGGTTTTTGATGTTAATCCTATAATAGGTTTACAAGGTTAATTTTCTTTCTTTTTTGCTCCAAGTTTTGTTTATCAAAAGTTGTTTTTCGTGCGCTACGTCAGGTGTTATTAAATTGATGCTTTGATGAGGTCTTAATCTGTTGTATCGATCTACCACATCCATTAGTAATTCAGCTGCCTGGTTGATGGAAGTTAACGGGTAGTGGCGGAGGTATTCATCTTTCAGTATTCCATTGATCCTTTCAGCGATCGGATTCTCTAAAGGATCACCGTTCTCAGTCATACTGATTTGAATATTGTTTCGCTTGAGCGTACTGACATAGTCAAAACTGCAGTACTGAATACCTCTATCGGAATGATGAATAAGACATTCAGGACTCTCTCTCAAGTTGTCCAGAGCCATTTGCAGTGCTTTAGTTGTATGTACAGCCTCCAAGTTATCGGCAATAGCATGGCCCATGATCTTATGTGAGTAAGCATCGGTAACCAAATTCAAATACAAGAATCCATTCGTAAGAGGTATGTAGGTGATGTCTGCCACCCAAAGTTGGCTGGGCCTGGAAGGTTTCCAATCTCTGATTAGGTTGGGATACTTTTTTAACCAATGAAATGATTGGGTTGTCTTAATCCTCCGTTTCCGCTTACGTACCAGTAACTTATTGACAGCCAGCAAATCAAATAAAGCATCCCTGCCCATTTTTACTTGATGTTCCAGTAAAAAAGGTTGCAGCAAATGGTAAAGTTTTCTTACCCCAATAGCCGGATGTACCTGACGGATATCATGAACCTGATCCAATACGTGCTGCTGTTCAAATGTAGCATCTGACACCTCCCAAAAGTGCTTATAGAAAGCTTGACGGGTAATACCAAGCAATCGACATAAACGAGCCAAGCTAATGTTTCGGTAAATGTCTTTCATCTCAAGGATCACTTGGTATTGTGCTTTTTTTAATCGATACTTTCAACTCCTTTTCAGCTTTATCTATTATCCGCAAGTACGCCTCTGAGCGCAGTTTTTCATCTTGGAGTTGTTGTTCTAGCTCCTGAATTCTTTTCTGTAATTGATGAGTGTTTTCGCTTTTAGGCATAGGTACAGTCAGTGGAAGTGTACTAACAAATTTAACTCTTTTAATCCGGTGAACATCTTCGTACCCCAATCTTCGCATCCACGTTTGAATAGCGCTCTTAAAATGGATATTGTACTTCCGCAACAATTCCATTTTATTGCATCCCGTGGCTAAATACTCTTCAACGACCATCCGCTTGAATGATTCGTCAAACATTTGTCTAATTTCAATCTTGTGTTCCATTGTTAATCCTGTTTTTGGTTTACTTTTTTGTGTAAACCTATTTCAGGACTAGACAGTATCCATTCAAAAAACTTACGCACTAAAAAACCCGGCTCTTAACCGGGTTTTGTTCTTTTACATTCAGAGTGCCTCTGCGAAGGCATAATATTCGGTTACATAATAACTCTTATTGAGTCAGTTTTCACTCTAACAAACGACATGTCCCTTATTAGGTAAGTTGTTATTATCGAGTCCTTGAAAGCAGAAACCCCATCGTCAGAGATAAAGACCTTAAAAGTATTAATTGTATTTTCATCTTCAATTTTACTTCTTAAGTTGAGGAAATCTTCAGGTGACTTTGAAATACTTGCCACTAAAAAAATAGACAAACGATTGTTCCCATCTTTATAAAGAAAAAACATATTTGACTCGGAATCATTGTGTATTCTTTGAACAATAATCTTTCCTGAAAATCCTAACAAACTATTTACGTAACATAAATAATAAAGAGTTTGATAATCTTTCCATTGCTCAAATTCTTCAAATGTGTTAAGAAGTTCTACTTTAACTGACGTATCAATTGGAGTAACTTTTTTTGATTTATACCATGACCAATAACCCTTATCTAATAAACTAAAATCAAAAAATTCGCAATCCGAGTCTTCAGTTGCACTCGCAGTTGTAGGATTGGGTATTTTAGTATTCTCAACATCATTATCTCCAATTAGCATGTAAAATAATAAACCAACTATTGGAATAAATAATAAAATCACAAGCTTTCTCATGGTCATTAATTTGACACTTTTATGTTTGGATTAACAGAAAGCCATCCTTTAATAGTGTTATAAATATCGGACCACGACATGCCGCTCCCACTATTCTTATCTGTATCCTTTGTCTCCTTTTTATTATTTGAGGTAACGGGATCGGGAGTATCCCATTGATAAAATCGATGATTGTACTTACTCTTGGAATAGTGTTTCTCAGAACCAACAACGATCTTATACTCGTTAACATTTCCACCCCCGCTTTGACCTGTAGTTGAATTAGTCCAAGCAGCTTCAGAATGAAGTAGAACATATGAAATGACGTTACCCTTCTCATCACGAACGATATTTGTAGCAAATCCAACATGACCATTCTCATTGCTACCAGTTTTCATTACTACCAAATCACCTTCCCGTATATCGTTAAGTTTTACTTGCCTTGAAGCCTGCATAATCCGAGATACTCCATTGCCCTCTCTGTCAGTGAACGGATCACTAATAACTTTATTTTGCATCATCGAATACCGAACCAATCCAGAACAATCTAATTGTCCGTCCTTCACTATCTCATTTTGAGGTAATGCCGAAGCATATTTTGAACCTTTCAAAGACTTAGCAGTCTCAACAGCCTTTAACCTTTCCTCTTCGGTCATTCCATTAGGGTCTACAAATCGGAGTGGGTTGTTGAATGCGTATCTATATGGAGATTAGAAATGCATTAATTCGGACTTAATATCAACCACGCCCCACCTTCCAATCTCTGGCATATACATCCTCGCTCCATAATCCAACCATCCAAGATCTAATTCATCTTGTTTTTCTTTTCCGTTGTATAAATAATTATTGGTAGTTGAATTTTCTCTTTGATATGAGTTGAACGTCAAACCAAATGGATAGTACTCATCACTCTGTATCACTGGTGATTTTATATGCGTGACATTAAAGTCATCGAAGTAGACTTCCACCGGGCTGCCGCCCAATGCTACTTCATCGTTGCTTAGCCATATGTACACATACCCAGGCTCGGTGATGTCTATCTCCCAATCCAGTTTTTCGTGGGCCACATCGGTGCCCGCTTCCTTTGGAGCATCGCTCAGGCGTTTGTAGCCGCTTTTGGACAGCACAGGTGTATAGTTTTTATCAAACACGAGGTAATTTAAGAAAGCTTTGGGTCCTACTCCAGTTTCGCCCGATTTATCCAGCAGGTTGCCATACGCAAATTGGTTGCTGCCGCCTGTGGCATAACCAGCACCATCTATTACCGTACCCGGGGGGGCAGTACCCTGCGCAATGGCATTCAACAGGTTGGAAAGTGCCGTTGTCCAGTTGCTGCTGTTGGTGTCTACATATTTGGCGTAAACTTCCAGTTGTACCTTGTCGCCCGGTACCACAGCCAGTGATTTGGCCAGGCCGGTTTTTTCATTGGCCGTGCCATTGAGGCGCAGGGCGTACTGGGTTGCTGCCAATCCGGTGTGATCGAACAATGCAGAATTGATCTTACGGGTATCATCATAATACAAAAACTCAGCACGCTCTTCCGTTTGGTTTTCTGTTTCCAGGGTAGCGGTGTTGGCTTCCTGTTCTTCTTTGGTGGTAAACGTCACCCGCACGTTGCCCAAGTGATCTTTGAGATGATACTGGTATTCGGGTTGGCCATCGGTCAACTTTATTATCTCCAGTTCATTGAGGAAAAACTGCTGCCCAGCGGTAACGGTGTTCCATACTACACCCACATCCAGAATGTTGGCACCGGCAGGTATCACTACCACCTGCTCTGCCCATGCTTCTGTGGCTGCGCTGCTGGCCAGGGTGGCACCGGGCCAGTTGAGATCTGCTCCATTCGCTTTGATCATCAGGTGAACGGTGTTGGTTCCTGTGCGATAGCCTTTTGCTCGTATCCTATATCGCTCGCCAGGCACCACAGCAATGGCATCACCAATCAGGAATACGCCTGTGCGCGCCACCGTTCCATTGGAGGTTACCCGTACGTATTTCTCTGTTCCGTTTTGGGTTACCGTTGCCAGGGTTGCGTTTGAGGCCGTAAATTCATCCAGGCTCTCTCCTGGATTTTGGTAAATGGTTTCCTGCGTAACAACTACCACTCTACCCTCTTCATGGTTAACAAACTGGAGGTTGTCATTTTCATAAACCAATTCTCCAACATATTCGGTTTGCTTCTGTGAGGATGTGAAGCTGGCAACCTGTGCTAGTTTGCGGCCGCTGGCATCATGGATATATCTCAGCGTATTGCCCGTGCCCCGTGTGATTAGTTCGGGAAGGTTTAGATAATTATAGGTCATGTTCACTGTAATGCCTTTGTTCTGGTCGGTGATCATGTTGCCATTGGCATCATAGGTGTAGTCATTACCCGTATTTGTGCCATCAATGAATCCAGTGAATTTGTCACCTGTGTCCACCACTTTCAACAGCTGGTTGTTGGTGTTGTAGGTATAGGCCAACACATCCATGTTGGCACCCGCTTTGGTTTTGCGTGTCAGGGCAGTGATGTTGCCATTTTGGTCGTAGTTGTAGCCACTTACAGAGAAGGCATTACCAACTGCCGTTGTCCATGCGCCTGATTTCTCTTTGAAAGTAGCATCTTTGATACGGTTGAGCGGATCGTACAGATAATTGTAAGCATGTGCCTTCACGCTACCAAGGGCAAGGTTGTTACTCCACTTCATGGCCGATATGTTGCCATTGTAAGCAAGGACATTACCCGTACCCATATCGTTGTTGTAGCCCAACTCCAGGCCAAAGAAGTCATTGCTGTCATCATTGTTGTTATCCACAGTTAGTTCCGCATTGTTCATGGAGGTGAGCCATCCCCGGATGTTGTAACGGTAATCGACAGACTGTTTGGCATCTGCCGCTGAGGCCACTGTGCTATGCAATTTTTTGTCTATCAATTGACCCAGTTCATTGTACTCATTTTTGGTCAACAGGATTTCCGGTGCTCCATTAAGGCTGTGCCATGTTTCGGTAAGGCGATTTGCGTGGTCGTAAAACAAACGTCTGACTGTGCTATTAGTATTCTTCGAAAAGGAAGAAGTAAGACCTACCAAATTGGCATTGTTGGCCTGGAAGGAAACATCGACCAACAATGATCCGCTTGAAGCGGTGACTGATGTATAAAGCAAGATGCCATTTTTATAATACCTGACAGTTGTACCAATTCGTTCAATTTTCAATACATCGTCAACCTTGAGCACATTTGTTTGAGACAATTTTATTACATTGTTTTCGTACACCCACAAACTGGCATTGTTCACGCGGAATGCATAATTAATATTACCTGCCCCAGTGTCTGGATTGTTGTCGTTGAATCCAACATAATAGTGGTGGCTTGATGACGGAGGAATCAGGAAGAACTCCAGGTAGCCGTCAACACCTGCACCGAGCATTTGGGCAGACGCAGCTCCAGCCACTGCGGTTGAGCTTCTTACCAATTTGTTTCCAACAATCAAAGTTCCTACCTGATCGGTCCAGGTTACATCCCTTTCACTTGTTGTCGTTTTGGTTTTCAAAACTTTGCCAACAAAGTCGTAGACATTAGTAGTTCGATCTGTTCCTCCTTTATAGTTGTCAGCCACAGATTGAATAACTCGATAGCGGTCATCAAAATAGTTCGCTGACTTCAACCAGGTATTACCACCCATGATTCCACCATCCAGTACTTTAATTTTGGAGCCAGTCACATGTCCTTTAAGCCTACTAAAATGTGTGGTCACCTGTTCACCGGGAAGCTCGGATGTTTTAAAATCATAGTCTGAGCTATTGTAATAAGTGCTGAGAAAGGAATAGTTGTCATAATAAGTTGCTGTCAGATAAGAATGTATATCCAGCGTTGCAGCCTTGGTTCGCACCGGGTACGATGAATTGGTATATCCGTGCACATTGCCGGCTGATGTTCCAATAAAGGATTCGCCCCACTTTCGCCATGGCTTTGAACTCATGTCAGCATAATAGTTATCGACCACCGCCTGCATTTGAGCCTGCGTAAGTTGCACCGTAGTCGTAGTGTCTTTGATTCCTGTTAGAATTGGCCTGTTTAACTCATCATATTTAGTGAACGTCCAGTACTTAATAGCACCTGTGGCACCAACCCTTTGATTGCCATCTTGGGTCAAAACCAATCGGTCACGGTTGTCATACACCATGTATATCCATGCGCCACTGGGCACCTTCTTTTCAGTCATCCTTTTCCTTGCATCATACTTATAGCGGAAGGCAAGGTTGTCCAATTGCGCAGTAGTAGGAATATTGGTACCATTAACATGCAAAGTCCAGCTCAGTTGTGGTTGTAATACATATCTGAGTTGCCCCAATTTGTCGTAGATGTAATACGTTTGCGCCCAATGGTCTCTGCTGGATAGTGTGGCTACTTCTACATTTTGATTTTTTTTCTATATTACTTGCCCTTATTTATTGGTGTACTCCCTGGTTTCTTTGCCATTTTCATCGATGATAGACTTGATGCTTAGCTGACCTGACATAAAATATCCTCCACTCGTGTAGGCGTCTACTTTTGTGATGCGAATGGGCAAGTCTGTACTGGGGCTTACTTCCCATGCAATAATCTGTTCCTGTCCGGCACCTGTTCCATTGATGTTATGTAGGTAATTTATTCTAACACTTTTACCATTGCTAAACCAATCCGCACCTACTCCAAACTCCTCAACGGGCCTATTGAGTGTGGATGCTTCAAAAAGTGTTTCCGTATATGGTCGTGCATCATCTGGTATTTTATCACCACTGCCATTGTTGTAAAAGTTGTGATGAAGTGAGCCAGCGTAGTTTCCTTCGGTTCCTGTTGGATTCAAAATCAGAATACCATCGTATGTATCAGAAACATAGGGGCTATATTTTTTGGCTTCTCTGCCATATTTGTCATAAACAACATGGTGGATGATGTCATTTCCTGAAGGTGATCCCTGGGTGACCACCGACTGCCATGGTCTTCCTAGTCCGTCTACATACTGAATGGATTGCGAAATGAAATCAACTGGCAAATCTTTAATAGCTGCTGCGTTGGCAATAGGCGTTTGTAAATTATTGCTTACTACATAGTTGTAGTTAAGATTCTCAAATTGCTCTGAGAGTACAAATGGGGTTGATGTTCCTACTGCAGACCCTAGTGTTACCGTTACTGTGTAGCTTCCAGGTAAATTGGTTGAGTAGTACCTCCCAGAACCCAGGCTAGGGCCTCCATTTCTCCAGTCGTACGATAGATAGCCAGCACCACCATCAAGGATAACGTCTTTGGCCAGTGCAATGGCGTTTCCGGTTCCAGTTATAACATTAATTGGATATACGACCAAGTTTGCCCAGGTTGGAGCACTGTAGCATCCATTTTCAATCTTCTTTACATATGCGTAGTTGGGCGTAGTCTCATTTACCTCCGGAGTGTTATATAGCGCATTTGTCGTGAGTAATGTATTGCCAGGATTGTACCATTCATATGCACTTCCACCGCCAGCGACCAAAGCAAAAGTGCCGCTACCAAATCTTTCATTTCCTGAAATGGTTGGTGCGGCAGGTATTGAATTTACCGTTGCCGTAATGGCAACACGGGCACCTTCACAAAGTGTGGTAGTATGGAAACTGCTAATGTAGTAAGTAGTAGTAGTGCTAATCGTTGGTGTGACGTATGTTAAACTGGTCGCTAACAGTGTTCCGCCTGTGGGCGCGTTGTACCACCTTACTGTGTTTGCATTTGTTCCAAAGCTTGCTGATAAGGAAACTGTTCCAGTACCACAATTACTTCCGTGTGCTGGAGTTGGCAATCCTGGAATGGTGTAGACATTAGCCACGACTGACACTCGCTGACTTTCGCATGTTGTCGTAGTGTTGTAACTGGAAATGTAATAGTTGGTAGTTGAACTGATAGAAGGGGTTGTAAAAGTCGGACCTGTTGCAAGCAAGGCTCCGCCTGTTGCCGCGTTGTACCATCTTACAGCGTTCCCATTGTTCCCGTATGTCGCAGTCAAAAGGACTGTGCCCGATCCGCATCTACTTCCATTTGTACCAAAAGGAAGGTCAGGGATTGGATTTGTGGAAACGTTTGCCGAACCTGACATTTGCTCATAGCAAAGTCCAGGCCCAACAGCTTCTACAGTATAGTTCCCAACCGCTGTTTGGTTTGTCCAGGAAAGAGTTCCACCAGTCCCAGGTGTTACTCCTTCAGCATATCCTCCATTAATTTTTAAGTAGTAGTTAACTCCTGACTGTGATCCATTTAGTGAAACTGTAACTCCAGTGCCCCCTCCGCAATAGGCTCCTCCTCCTCCAACCGTATACACATTTGGAAGAGAGTACACTGTAACTGACGCACTCCCATTCATTGCATTACTACAGCCAGTTGATGGATTTGTTCCAATCACAGTATAGTTTCCTGCTGAAATAAGACCAGACCATGAAAGTTGACCAAAATTTCCAACTTGGGGCCCACCATGCGGACTTCCATTGAGGTAAAGCTGATAGTTCACCGATGATTGAGAATAAGATAGAAATACAGCAGAACTACCACCACTACAATGACTTCCACCACCAATTACATTGTATTGACTAGGCAATGAATTGACATATATAGAAACACTTCCAGCCATATTGGTACTACAGAGCCCATTAGTAGCGACCACTGTATAGGAGCCAATGCTTGATAGATTATTCCAATTCAAAGCTCCCCCAGTCCCACCTATGGATCCACCATAGTTTCCACCATCTAGTTTTAGCTGATAACTAAAACCACTTTGCGAACCATTAATCCCAACAGTGGTTCCATTTGTGCCAGAGCAAAATCCTCCACCTCCTGTCATAGAATATGTTCCTGGATACTGATATACAGTTACAGTAGTAACATTTGACAATGCTGCTCCACATGATGATGGATAACAACGATAGTAAGTTGTTACAGTTGGGTATTGCGCTATTGAAGAGCCAAAAGTTCCAATACTATTCCAGTTGGTACCATCGGTTGAATACTCCCAATAAAACGAAGTACCAATTTGACCAGTCAAATAAAGGTTAGCCGCAGCTCCTGCACAAGTTTGTGCAGTAGAATAAAGTGTTCCGGGACTTAGCAAATTAACATACTTCGTACCAGAACTTACCGGGTTGCCATAATTATAGAGAATTACCGTTACTGTTCCATACGATGAAAACTTGATGACTCTTGATAATCCAGTACCACTTACAATGGTAGCTCCTCCTGTCACGCTCCAATCAATAGAGGTATATTCAACATCATCATAATATGAGTAGTTGGCATTTTTGTTTATACAGACTTCTTCTGGTCCTGTAAAACTTTGACCTAATGAAGTATACGCCAATAAAAAGTTTAAGATGAACAAGCTCAACTTTAGAATATCTGGTGAACATTTTAGGCTTTTTGCGGCATCAATTCTGATCTCTATCAATGAATTTTGGCTGTAGTTTCTCATGCTGCTATCAGTTAATTTTGTTCATTGTAGTGATACTTATACTCTTTCAAAATATTGCCATCGTGATCTTGAACGAGCAATAGTCTTCCTAGTGAGTCACATTCATAATGCATGCTTTGACAAATGGCATCAGTGACTACTGCTACACACAGTCTTGGCTCGCTTGCTGGTGTTGTCATAAGGGCGCCTTTGAAAAAAACTCGAATTTCATACAACTTTAAACCTGTTGTTGTGATGTTGCTTGCAATGGAATCTCGCCACTAAAATCCCATTGGCCACTATTTCGGCAATACCAATTACTCCTGTTAGTGTGCTTTCCGCGTATCTGATTATTGTTGCAACGCAATCATTTATAAATACGCTTAATTTCCTAATGATAAGATTCGGTGATACAATTGCCACAGCAAGCGCCTGTTCGTACTTGATTTCAGTTGTATAGCCTCCAGTGAGCTCTGCTCCTGATACAGGGCCTTGGTCGTTACGCACATTTGGGTAATCGATAGTGGATACAATACTTTTCATATTAAAATTATTATCGATTTCACAGTAAAGGGTTGTAGAGCTTGATTGTTTGTTGATTCATGTTTATGGAGCTCTGAGTTGGACGATATTTCCTCCTCCAGTTTTGTTAGATTGAATAATAACATCTATTGACTCTGGTAAACCTGGTGACAATCTCATTACCTGCAAATTGGTACTTGTACCCGGAGCAAGTGTGATTGGTGTGGACATTGAAATGTACCAGTCAGGCGTATTTGGGTGTGAAATCCCTGTAATAGTCATGCAGTCATTACCAGTATTGGACACCTGAACATATTGTAGTGTATACTGATACTGAGATGCAATCAACAATGATGGACTTAACTGCATTACTCGCTGGCTCCCTGAAATAATCTCGGTTGCTGTAACTGGTATTATGTTACTTCCTGACGTTTTATCAGAGTTGATCGTTAAATTACCACTGTAAGTTCCGCTACCCGACCCGGTAAAAGTTACCGTTACATCGACACTTGCCCCTGCTGGGATGGCACCCTGAAACCAGTTTATACCAAACCCTGAAGGGACAGATATACCAGACACATATAATTCATCTTCGCCATCATTGGAAATGGTAATGACCTTTGGATTTACGATCTGACAATCATAAAAAGCACCAAAGTCGAGCATACCTGATAAGACCATGATCCGAGTAGGTGTTCTTTTAATAAAATGATATTGATATTGCTTCAATATATTGTCATCGTTGTCCAACACTTTTTCAAGCCGTGCATACTGATCGTATTGAAATGTTTTGCTGAGTCCACCAGAATCAGTTACTTTTTTTATTCCCACACGAGGATTATGACTGTAGGTGGTGATAATTGCTGCTGCAACTGTCATGTCATTTCTTAATGTCATCTCGTAGCCAGGGTTACCCGGGAGCGCATTGGTATGTGCCTGTTGCAAAAGTGAATTACTGACACCTACCCCATGGACAATTGGAAGGGTACCGTTGTATCCCCAAATAAACGAATTGATCAATCCATCTAATCCTTTGTATTCTAGCAGTTTTCCATTTTGAGTATTGTAGGCGGTGTATGTAATCCGTTCTTCGTATGGGCTCTGGAAAGAATTTCCATTTGTTGATCCAGTAAAGCTGCCTAGTGATGTGTTGAAATGGTACGTAGATCTTAGCTTGATTAAACTTCCGACCGATTCGTAGCGGTTGCCCATAGCTGAAACAACAGATCCGTTTTTGTAACTTATTTCTTCTATTACGGGGGATACTATATTCTTATCTACCATTGAGCCAACAATTCCAGCCATGGGATAATCAGCGGGTCTTTTTATTTCTGTTTTCAGGAGATCTCCAGTACTATTTATTGTCTGTTCTGTTTTCAAAAGGTAATTGCTATTGAATGTGTAATCCTTTTGGGTTTGAAGGTATGATCCGGAATAAACTACATTTCCATTTACATCCTCAGTGATTTCGCTGGGAGATTTGGCTATGGTAGAAACAACCGTATAAGGTGTATTGAAACTTTGCCTGATGGTATAAGGGACAAAGAAGTGTAGAAATGTGTTCCCAGGTTGAACCTGATATGCTATTGCCTTGACACTGTCAATCGGATGAAAATAATCACTGTTTTGGGATAGTTGTACAATTTTTCCAGCGTTATCAAAATTTCTCACCTCAATAGATTGCCCGTTGAGATTTTGGTAACCCACTGCTTGCGCATTGAAGGCAAGCACCTTGTTAATTCTATTTTCGAAGTAGTAGGCGTTCCTATAGTTTTCGCTTCCACCAGTTACGATTTCATGTACTTTGGAATAGCCAATGATTTTACCTTCAGCTGAACTATTACCTGGTATGGTTGAATAGGTGGTCCAATGGAAATTGGCTCCGGAACTGGCTCCATTTTGCCATTTTTGCGCATAGCGATTATAAAGGGGCGTCATTAGCTTTCCTGTGCTCGGAGAGGCCGGTGTATTGTGATCGTTGAGGTATACATAGGATTTTTCTAAAAGCAGGGCATCATTGTAGTCGTACTCCCTTATCGATTTTACCCTTGCTCCGCCTGCTGAATTTCCTCCTATTGTAGTAGTGCTAAGCACTTCATTAAAAAGGCCACCAGTGCTGGGTATGTATACGTGGGGTTCATATTCAAAAACAGAATAACCTCTTGTTGGATACTTCACTTTCTTCAACAAACCTGCTTTACCGTAATTAAAATCTACCCTTCGATCCCACTTTTGTTTGTAATCCTCGACCAAATTATCGGCCTGATAAAGGGTACCATTGCCTATGAAAGCCGCTGCAGCTGGCTCAGGAGGTAAGACTCGTAAGTTGGTCTGCGCTATCCCATTGTAAAAGCCAAAATGGTCGATGCCTGTAGTTAATTTATTCGGCACACCGCCTTGGCCATTCTCATAATAAAACTGGTATTCCTGATCGTCAATGGCAACTCTGTCTAGTCTGCCCCGCATCCAACGGTATTCGTCCTCACCAAAATTATTGGCATTGTAATACTGCGGATTAAAATAAGATTGATAAATCCCAATTGTTTTGTTAAGCGTGGACTCCGGATCCAATCCAGTAATGTTTATACCTGTATATTTTTTTAGAGGTTGACTTATTTTAAACGGCTGACCGGCTCCTGCAAAAAGGGTATTCTTTTGCAAGTCATGGCGGACATTCATCAAAAAGTCTATTTGGAGCAAGCCTGTTTGTGTTTCGTTTTGAATGGTTATCCCTTGCTGATAAACATGTTCCTGCACGGTTTGTAAACAAACCTGGTTTGATGTAATTCCATCCAGTTCAGCAAATGCCTGACTGTTGGATAGATAAAGGCTTTCACCATTCCCATCCAGATCATAAGAGAAAATGGCTCGATACCCGTTTGGGCTGGTTATTTTTGATAAATACCAGGAAGTAGTAGTGCGAAACATACCACTATAATTCTGATAGTAGGAAATGTCAATATAGTTTGCCCCACAGCACAGCATCCGGTCACTTGTGGCTCCAGCCGAAGATGAGAATGAGGTAGATTTTTCCTCGATTGTGAACTCTCCTTTAAATCCCTCAGGTGTAATTACCTCGAATGTTTTTGCGTCTAAATCAAAATTAATTCTACAGGCGTCCTGGGTGATCTTTATTACATTAACATAATCTCCTTCCGGGTCGTCAACTATTCTGGACAATACAAAAGAGCCACTATACCCAAAAAAATTGTAGTTAAAAATGTCAGGCTGCGTGTCGGGTTGGTTATGAACAAGTTTATAATAATAGCTTGTATCTGATGGTTCAACTTCAGATTGCCAATCATAGCCTAATCCCTCATGAAAACTTACATCCCGCTCACTATATATAAACCCTTTTTTGCCAGTAATTCCACCGTCAAAGAGGTCATCTCCACCTTTTATTGTACGAGAAATCACACCAGTTGCCGACAAGGACCAACCCAAGCCCACTTCACTCGCCTCCTCGTTGGTGCGAATTCCTGTTGCGTTGTAGGTGAGTGACAGAGGAAGGCTCCATCCATCGAAATCGATGTTATAAAGAGGAATGTTAACGCTCGCTGTTCCCGTGTACATTCTTGGACGTTGGGCATAATACTCCGTCATTTTCAAGGCGTTGGGTGTAGGAGGAACAATCGTTGGAGGTGTAGCTGTAGGCTGGCTAAAAGCAACAAAAGATGATGAGATAACAAAGCATAATACCCGGAAACCAACCCATTGCTTATGCATGATTTGTCTTTTGGCTGAAATAATTTTATCAAGTGTCATATTCACTCTGCCAGGATTAAACAAGTAATTAAAATTACAAGGGGAGTAGTATTTTTTTAATCATTGTGGCAATCAGTCTTGAGGAGAATTGATTCCAAATTCAATTCAAAATTTAAGATCGAAACTATATAGAAGTATCATAATTTATCCTTTTCAAAAGATTGTAGAGGCATTCAGATTCTTTACCGTATTTCTTCGGTATTTATATGAATTCCCATTAGAATTTCCATAGTTTTAACACAAAGCAATAGGAAGACCTTACTTTGAGAATGAGAAAACTAAATTTTCTAATAGCTGAAGATGTGCCGCTGGTCAGAAAAGGGATAATCCTAACTCTGGAAAATAATAATCTGGTGGCCAACGTCCTAGAAGCAAGCACTGGGGAAGAGGCGGTAGCTTTTGCATTGAGCAATCCGGTTGACTTTATCGTACTGGACTATTCGCTATCCAAGTTGAATGGATTTGAAGTCTCCAAGCAAATCATGCTCAGAAAAAAACCCGTTAAAATCCTGATAATTACTGAGTTTTGTGAACTCCCGGTTATTTTAAATTTCCTAAAAATTGGTGTTAGGGGACTAATATCCAAATATGAAGATGACAAGGAACTAATAGATGCCATTCGAACCGTAATGAATGGAGACTACTATTACCCTTCACAATTTGACGACCTTGTGGATGATTGGCTGAAAGGCAATTTACCAACATCGATACCTGCCATACATTTTTCCAAACGAGAAATTCAAATGGTGACTCTAATCTCAAGGGGCTTTACAGCCACAGAAATCGCAAAAGAGATGAGTGTAAGCGTCCGCACCATCGAAACGTATCGCTACGACCTTATTCGGAAAACACATGTAAGTAACACATCAGAGCTGATCGGGTATTCTTACAGGAATGGGCTTATTTGATTTCAATAGAAAAAAACTACTTGCCCAAGTTATGATACCCCACGGTGTTCTTGAGCAATCATGCGAACGTGAATCTTCAATAACCTGGCAGCGTCCGCGAGCGTTGCGTCATTGGGTGCGCGAGGCTTACTCGTGCCATGCAATCCAGGCACGAGTCACCCAATTGCCATCACACAGCCGAAAGACTCGCGCCAGTTAGAGTTCTATCTATGGGTTCTTACCTCTGGTTCGTGAGGACACGAACCATGGATTAAGGACTCGCGCCAGTTTGGGTAATACCTTAGCGTGGGGATAGATTTTGGCAGATTGAATATCACATACAATGGTTTGGTATGTTTTTAAGGTTGGTCATTCGAGCCAGTTGTGACCCTATTGGACAGGCGGAAGACCTGACCTGCCTATGACACGAGTTCCAAAACGATCCTCAAATTCTCCCTTATTTTTGCAATGATATGACTATCCACTTTTCCTAATCTTTTAATTAATCTCTT
>CAYNCP010000075.1:0-18345 GCA_964395905.1 uncultured Ohtaekwangia sp. | reverse complement strand
GGTCTACAGACAAAACGGGATTCAAAATGAATACTGTCTCGTAATTTTTCATTGGTTATGATAAGTTTTTTAAAAATGAGGGGCAAAGATAGGAAAATGACCACTTTTCACAAAGCGGGCCATCAATCATTTATTCGAGTTAAAAGGAGCTCTTTTGAGCTGAAATCGACCTTTTCGGGCGAGACTACTTGACCGTAAATTGCACCTGACCCATCAGGTAGCCATCGGTGAAAATGTCAACGGTATAGTCACCAGAGGCATATTCAGACCCTTTCTCATACAAAAAGGTCAGCTTTTGACGGGTATTGTCAAACAACAGCTCCTGGGCAGCAGTGTAGAACTCTTCCTTGCCGTTGAGCATGAAAGTACCGGACCCTTTCGCCACATCAAAGATGACCTGGCCATTTTCGTCCGTTACTTTGATCATGATCTTCTTGCCCTCAATAGGAGCCACTTTGTTCTCGGCAATATTAAACTCTACTTTCAGCGTCTCCAGCTGCTTGCTTCTAAACGGAGAGGTCCTTTCTCTGCCTCGGCTGTTCACCGAAACGGCTTTGATGTTTTCAGCCTTCAGCTGAGAGGCAATGGCGACCTTGGTGGCCAGGGTTTCCGTTTTGGCAGCGATGCGGTTGATGGAATCACTCAGTTGGTTCTGTGTGGTCTTCAAGGTCCGGTTCTCAGTATATAATTCCCTGTTCAGGGACTTTAATTTGTCCAGTTCTTCATCTTTGAGTTTGAGCAGTTGCTCATAGCCCTCCACGCGGTCCTTGAGTTCCTTAATATTTCTGCTGGTGCGGCTGCGTGTATTTCTTAATTCAGCATCCACCTCAGCTTTGGCTTTTTGCAACTCCGTAATGTCTCCGCCTAATTTTTCTATTTCAGCAATTTTTTCCGTCAGCTCGGTCTGAATGTCTTTGAGCTGCTGCATGGTAATGGCCAGATCCTCCTCAGTAGTGGCCAACTGTTCTTTTACCTCCACTTTATCCTGATAATCAAGGTAGATCTTGATGCTTTGGATAATGACTATAATGGATAACAAGGCAATAATGATGGCTATCTTATTACTTGCCTTTTTGGGTTCAACTGGATTGGGAGTGGCCTCGCTCATAATTTTCTATTTCGGGGTGTAAAATTAGCCGTTTTCCCGGACTATCAGAGCGACAGCATAAAATGTTGCTTATTCAATGCCGGGTCAAAGAACAGGATGCCACAGCGGTATAAATCAATGCTGCCGTAAACCAATTCATGCCTGTGCAATTCTTTCCAGGCTTTTTCCATCCCCTCCGACCAATGGATATCATCAATGACCACGATGCTTTTTTCGTTAAGCCGCCTCACCAGCTGGTTGAAATACCTGATGGTGGGTTCGTACCTGTGGTTGGCGTCCATCAATACGAAATTGATTTTCTCTGTCCCCTGTAAAAATTGAGGCAGTGTTTTGTCAATATTGCCCTCAATGAGCTTAATATTTTTCTTATCGAAATATTCGAAATGGGCAAGGGCAATGTTAATCAGAGTCCTGCTTCCTTCGAATGTGAATACCCTTGTGATGTCGTTCTTGCCGAGGTATAGGGTGTTGATGCCCATCGAGGTGCCCAACTCCACGATGTATCTGGAGTCGTTGTAATTACAGATGCGCTCGTACAGGTTTGACAGTCGCGCAGAACTTAAACTGGCTTTTGCTATTTGCGCAATGGTGATGGGGCCACGGTGATGGTGTGAGCCAGCTCCAAGATCTTCAATTTCGATGGTGGTTTCATTTTCGAGCAATGAGGTTCTTATTTTTTCAATGGGATTGTGATTCGTGGTCTCCCGGCTGGCTTTGATTACGTTGACGTAGAAATCAAAAAAGAATGGCGAATGGATCGAATGCTCGTCCACTTTGTTCAGCCAATGCGTAACAAAAGATATGAACTGATGGGTTTTCAAAGTAAAATAACTAAGAGATAGCCTATTGGTGGGCCGTCTAATTTAAACGAAGCGGGGCAATCATGTGAAACTCGGGAACGGTAACCTCAAAACGAAAACCATCCACGATGCGCTCCATCAGGTAGGTGCCCACCATTTTGCCGATTCCGGACTTAAGGTTGCACCCTGAAACATAGGTATGCGACTGATTGGGCTCCAGCACCGGCTGTTGGCCTACCACCCCTTCACCATCTACCTCCCTGAGACTAAAACCGGCATCAGCAATTTTCCAATGCCGCCTCAGTAATTGAATGGTAAACTCACTCTGATTTTCTATAGTAATCCGATAGGTGAATACATAGTGGTATTGACTTGGACTTGAGTAAGAAGGCTGATACTCAGTTTCCACCGTTACTTTTATACCTTGTGTAATTTCCGTTACCATTCGGTCAAAAATATCAATTTTTTCTATTTTACTACCTTATACAAAAGCGCAATAAATAAAAAATAGTTGCATGGGAGCAGATGTATCGATAGCGCCTTCCTGGAAGGCCAGATTGAAAGAGGAATTTGGGAGCCCCTATTTTGAGGAATTGATCAGGTTTGTGAAGGAAGAATACAGCACGCACAAGGTATTTCCCCCGGGAAAGGAAATATTCCGTGCGTTTGACAATTGTGACTTTGAGGATGTCAAAGTGGTCATAATCGGTCAGGACCCCTACCACGGGGAGGGGCAGGCCAACGGGCTTTGCTTTTCGGTGAGAGCAGGAGTGCGCAACCCGCCATCACTGGTTAATATTTTTAAAGAGCTTCAAATGGACATGGGCAAGCCATTTCCTCCTTCTGGCGAATTGGAGCGATGGGCAAGTCAGGGCGTACTTCTGCTCAATGCCACTTTAACGGTTCGTGCTTCATCGCCAGGATCGCATCAAAACAAGGGATGGGAAAAATTTACTGACGCAGTCATTCAAAAGATCTCTGCCGAAAAGGAAAATGTGGTGTTCATTCTCTGGGGTGCGTATGCACAAAAAAAAGGTGAAGTGATCGACCGTAGCAAGCACCACGTGATCGCATCTCCCCATCCATCTCCCTTCTCAGCTGATCGGGGTTTCTTTGGAAGCAAACCTTTCAGCAAAACCAATGCGTACCTGAAGGGCAAGGGCCTGAAAGAAATTGATTGGTGAACTGGTCTCTGGATTCTGGTCTGTTGATTCTAGCATCCAGTATCAGTCTATCACCTTAAAAAATCTACTCCACCTTATTCTGTTGAAGAACCCTGCATACTTATCAATGGACAGCCAAATGAAGAATGCCTTGCCCACAATATGATCTTCTGGAACAAATCCCCAAAATCTGGAATCCAGTGAATTGTGCCGATTGTCACCCATCATGAAATAATAGTTCTGCTTGAAAGTGTATTGGGTCATTAACTTGCCGTCAATGGTCAAGGTGCTGTCGGTGAGCACCACGTTTTCATTGTGATCGTACAGCTGAATGGTTTTTCCGTAAAAGAGCAAAGTGGAATCGTTGATGGTAATGGTCATTCCTTCTTTGGGGACCGTTACGGGTCCAAAGTCATCCGCATTCCAGCCGTATTTTGAACTCGGAAAAATTCGCGGATCGCCTCCGTTGTTCATGCGGTAATCGTTGCCCACCGAAATAATGTAGGGAAGCTGCCGCAGTTCTTTCGCTTTCTTTTCCGTGATCGACATCTGATAGATGACTTTGCCATCCTCTGGTCTGCCTAAAAAATTGTAATCGTCTCCATCGATTTCCAGTTTCTCCAGATTGCGCTCGTTGATTTCATCCTTTGATGTCACCAGGTAGCTGAATTGCATGTCGTTGGGATTGGGCTGAGGTTCGTTGTTGACAACCACTTGCTTGTCGACCACTTTGACTACATCGCCCGGCAACCCGATGCACCTTTTGATGTAGTTGGTTTTCAGGTCCACCGGATAATCAATCCATTGATTTTTAGGAAGGTTGATGTTGTTTTCTTCAATTCCCGGCACATTAAAAACCACCACTTCGTTTCGTCTCACTTTGCTGATGCCAGGCAAACGGTATTGGGGCAACTGCACCCAATCCACATAAGAGGGCAAGTCTGTAAACCATATTTTCTGGTGAGTCAGTGGTATTTGTAGCGGAGTTTTGGGCGTGCGTGTGCCATAATGAAACTTACTTACAAACAGAAAGTCTCCCACCAATAGTGAATTTTCCATAGAAGGAGTAGGGATGGTGTATGCTTCCATGATCAGCCACCGTATCAGTGTGGCGGCAACAACTGCGAATGCGATCGCTTCTGTCCATTCCGATACAGCGGATTTTTTTTCTTCATTCAGTTCATCCAGTTTCCCCAGGTATTTTACTTCCTTTTTGAAGCCGATATAAGGTATGTAAACAGGTCCGATAAAAATGATCAGAAACTGACTCATCAATGAGTTTTTGCCAAAGCAGCGCAGCAGATCAAACAACAGCACATAAAAAGCAAAGATGTTGAGCAGCGGGATGAACAGGTACAAAACCCACCAATTGGGCTTACCGATGATCTTGATTAACCAAAACTCGCTGTATATGGGTATCAGGGATTTCCATCCTTCTACGTTGGCCTTTTCAAATAATTTCCAATATCCGATAGTAACGCCTATTCTGAAGATAAGTAGTGTAATGAGTATTGCAGTCACAGTGTCTTAGAGGTTTAAAGCTTGCAAAGAAACTAAATTTTGTCGTGAATGTTAAAGTTTGAGGAAATCGCTCATTCCCAGCACTCCCTTTTTCCCCTGAATCCACTCCGCCACCAGGATAGCACCCCGTACAAATCCATCTCTCGAGTGAGCAATATGCTTGATTTCGATATTGTCAATGGCGCTGGCGTACTTCACCGTATGCGTTCCTGGTGTTGGATCCTCACGGAATGAATTAATAACGAGATCACCCTCACCAGCGTTGTGATTATTTACCCAGCGGTGCTTTCTTTCCAGGGTTCTCAGAATCGCGTCAGCCAGCGTGATGGCTGTACCACTGGGTGCATCTTTTTTTTGGGTGTGGTGAATCTCATCGATAGACACCTGGTAATCAGGGTACTGGTTCATGATTTTGGCGAGGTACTCATTCACTTTGAATAAAATATTTACGCCCAGGCTGAAATTAGAAGCGTAGAAAAAGGTGCCACCCTTTTTCCGGCAGCTTTTTTCAATTTCTGATTTGTGTGCAAGCCAACCGGTGGTGCCGCACACCACGGGCACCTGAACATCAAAGCAAGCCTCTAGGTTATGGATCACCGAATCGGGTTGAGAAAATTCAATGGCCACATCCGCCTCTTTAATCACCTTTCTTTCTGGTGAATCAGCGGTGTCTATTCTGGCCACAATGGCATGCCCTTTTTGAATGGCCATGCTTTCAATGGCTTTTCCCATTTTGCCATAACCGATTAATGCGATTTTCATGGTCTTAGTTTTTATGGATGCGATAAACGGTGATTGCAGCGACCGGAGCGTCTAACCTAAAACTTAAACTTAAGTGCGATTCCTGCACTTTTTCCGGTCATTGGATTGCTCTCAACGATTGGCTCCAGTTTCACTTGCAACTGAGGGTTTACATCAAATTCTTTCAGGTGCGCATCTACATGGGCATCTACCAATTGAAGCACATACCAGAATACGGTAACAATGGAGTAAAAGTCCCGCTCTCTTTTAAACACGGTGGTGAGCCTGCGTAATTGCGCTTCGGTGTAGCCCGAAGGAGACTTCAATGAACCGTCACTCAAAATTCCATAGAGTTCATTTTTATACTGTAAGTACGAATCCTGAAATACGGTAATGAGATAAATACTGGCGGCAAAACCTCCATACACCAAAGGCACCTTCCAGTATTTCTTGTTGTAGAATTGTCCGGACCCAGGAAATATGGCAGCGTAGAGTAGCGCTTTTCTGGGATCAAATCGCGCGGCATAAGCATCAATGTTGATTACTTTTTTCCCTCGGGTCATTCTGAGGGTATCAGAAGGCACGGTGTAGGCTTGATCAGAAATCTCCTGACCTTGTACCATCAGCGCTGCACACGTCAATAGGACCCCCAATAGTGAACGGTAACTCATGGCTAACCTTAAAGCTTCAATATTTCCAGAATTCGGTTAAGATCTTCAATGGATAAAAATGGAATTTTGATTTCTCCCTTTTTACCATCGCTTTTTACATTCACTTTCGTGCCAAAATGGTTGGAGAGGGTGGATTGCAGCTGTTTTATTTCGGTTGACTGACTCGGTGCTGTTTTTACAGCTCCTTTTTCGGGCTTGGCTGGGGACATTAGCTCCCTGGCCAATGCTTCCACCTTTCTGACGGATAGGTCTTCTGCCAGTATTTTCTTGAAAATGTGAAGTTGCGTATCTGGATTTTCTACGTTGATGATGGCCCGCGCGTGGCCCATAGAAATTTTATTGTCCCGCAGTGCAATTTGAATATCCGGTGGCAGCTTCAGCAACCTCAAATAGTTGGTAACCGTACTCCTGTTCTTTCCCACGCGTGCACCCAGTTCTTCCTGCTTGAGGTTGATTTCAGAAATCAATCGCTGATAGCTCACCGCAATTTCAATGGGGTTCAGGTTCTCGCGCTGAATGTTTTCGATCAACGCCATCTCCAGCATTTGCTGATCGTCTGCGGAGCGCACATATGCTGGCACCGCTTTGAGCCCGGCCATTTTTGCTGCCTGAAAGCGCCTCTCACCGGATATCAGCTGGTATTGTTTGTTGGAAAGTTTCCTTACCGTAAGCGGTTGAATGATGCCATGTATTTTGATGGAATCAGCTAATTCTTTAAGTGCCTCCTCTTCAAAATGCTTTCGCGGTTGAAAAGGGTTGACTTGTATTTCTGTGAGCAAAATTTCATTTACACCCGATGATGGTGCACCGGCTGATGCTTCCAGTTTTTCAGATTCGGCTGAATCGCTGAGGAGGGCGCTCAGTCCTCTTCCTAATGCCACTCTTTTTTTACTCATCGTGATAAACCGTTTTTGTTCAAAATTTCATGGGCCAGGTTCAAATAACTGATGGCACCTTTACTTTCTGCATCATGTACGATTACCGGTAGTCCAAAACTGGGCGATTCACTTAATTTCACATTGCGCGGAATAATGGTATTGAACGCAATATTTTTGAAATGCGTTTTCACCTCTTGCACCACTTGATTTCCCAGCGATGTGCGCGAATCATAAAGGGTCAATAATATTCCTTCAATTTCAAGTTTTGGATTGAGACGGGTTTGAATGATTTTAATGGTGTTGAGCAACTTGCCCAAACCTTCGAGGGCAAAGTATTCGCATTGCACCGGAATGATGACGGAGTCTGCTGCAGTCAGCGAATTGATGGTAATCAAACCCAAACTGGGCGAACAGTCGATAATGACAAAGTCGTATTCATCGCGGATGGTCTCCAGTGTATCGCGCATGCGTTCCTCCCTGCGCTGAATATTCACCATCTCCACCTCTGCCCCCACAAGGTCGATGTGTGAAGGAAGGATGTGCAGGTACTTGAGGTCGTTTTGCACGATGGCACCGTGCGCATCGGCTCCGTCCACCATGCATTCATAGATACCCGTTTTAACTTCTTTGGGATTTAATCCCAGGCCGGATGTGGAGTTGGCCTGTGGATCCCCATCCACCAGCAAAGTCTTGTATTCTAACACAGCCAGACTGGCCGCCAGGTTGATGGCAGATGTTGTCTTTCCAACTCCTCCTTTTTGATTGGCAATGGCGATAATTTTTCCCATTTGTTTGGACTGCGGTAATGTAGATAAAAAAAGCCCCGATCCTGCCTTTAAACGGGATCGGGGCTACAAATATAATGTTATCCGGTAATGATCTGGAGTAGCTTGAAAATAAACTTTGGCCCGCTTTCGCGTCCTACTTTTTTCCTTTTTTCCTGGCCTCTTCGCTCGCCTTCATAGCCTCCTGAAGCTTGGTCATGAACTTCGATTTTTTTCCGTCACCGGCAAGAATTTTTTTCTTGTGCTCTTCCATCACCGCTTTGATTTTATCCTCATCCACAAACCGCTTGATGATGGCCTGCTGGGCAAAGGTGACGAGGTTGGAAACGAAGTAATAAAAACTCAAGCCGGCAGCAAAAGAGTTGAGCACAAACATAAAGATGAGGGGCATGAGCAGCGACATGGTCTTCATGGGTCCTGTCACTGAACTGATCTGGTTGTTCTGCCAGGTGTAAATCATGGTGGAGGCTGTCATCAGCAATACAAACAAGCTGACATGGGCACCATAAAAAGGAATGGTGAAAGGCAAATTGATAATGGAGTCATACGTGGACAAATCTTCGGCCCATAGAAAACTGGCTTGCCGCAACTCTATGCTCACGGGGAAGAAGTAAAACATGGCAAAGAGGATAGGCATTTGCAGCAGTAACGGGATGCAACCACTGAATGGATTGACACCTGCCTGCTGGTAGAGCTTCATCTGCTCCTGCTGAATTTTGGTCATGTCATCGCCATACTTTTCCTTCAGCAGGTCTTGTTCAGGTTTCAGCAATTTCATTTTGGCCATACCCAGGTACGACTTGTAGGAAAGAGGCGACAGGATCAGTTTTACAATCAACACCAAAATCATAATGATGATGCCGTAGTTGCTGATGTAATTTTCCAAAAACTGAAAAATAGGAATGATCAGATACTTGTTCACCCACACAATGGGTGGCCAACCGATGTTCAGGTTGTCAGAAAATCCCTCAGTGACGTTGCCGAGAATGGAATATTTGTTGGGCCCGAAATAAAAACGAAAATCCGCACCGGCACTCACATCCTGGCGAGGAAGAAATAATTTCATGGAGGCCACCTTCACTACGGCCGTGTCTGCAGGCACATTGGTTTTTATTTCACCACCGGAGAAATTTTTGCCAGCAATGATGGCATTGATAAAGAATTTTTGTTTGAAACTTACCCATTTGATGGGGTTGATCAGCGCTTCACTTTCAGGATCGGTGGAGGCTTCGTCCAGGTCGTCAAAACCGTCATTGACAGTGTAGTAGGTGACGGTTGTCTTTCTGCGACTGTCAAGTAAATCTTTTTCCTGAACCTGGATTTGGTCGGACCAATTGAAAGAAAGGACTTCACCCGAGAGGCCGGTTACGCCAGGGGCTTCCAATCGATATTTGATCTCATAGCCTGAAGGTGGAAAGGTATAGGTATGCCTGATGGTTGCACTTTGGCCCAGGTTGGCACTATAAATCACCAATGTAGAATCTCCCTTTTTGCGGGTTTCCGTTTGGTAATACAATTGGTACAAATCAATTTCCCTTCCCTCGTATGTGGCGAGCAGCGAAAAACTGTTGGACTCCGGGGTGACCAGGTAAAGCGGCTCCTGGTAATAAGTTTTAAATTTTGGAAGTTGCACTTGTTTGAAGATGGCACCCCGATTGGTCAGGGTTACCTTCACCTCATTGTTCTCAACCACCGTGGTCTTTTCAACTCCCGTCATCAGGCTGGAAAGATTCCCATATTGTTTGATGAGCGAACTGTCACTTTCCGCTTGAGCAGTTGACTGAGCTGTGGCTATTGGTGTAGTGCCTGAGATCGAATCAGCAAGCACAAGTTCGCTGGTACTCTCCTCAGCAGGGGGAGGTGGGGTTGGGGAAAAATAATTGAAGTAGATTAAAAGTAATACTGCAATGATCGTCAAGCCAATGGCTGAATTTCTGTCCATGATTTATCGCTGTGAGATGTTGTAATGATGCTGATTGCTTAATGTTAGGCTAATGTTTTTTTACAGTAGAGGGCATAACGACCGTTTCTCTTTGTGATCTCTGTGTATCTCTTCTCTTTGTCCTCTGTGGTAAAAATCCATTCCGTGGTTGTATTAAAATTCATTTAAAGTTATACGCTGTTCTTATGCTGTATCGATGCCTCCACAAATTTCACAAAAAGCGGATGCGGGTTAAGCACTGTGCTCTTCAGCTCCGGGTGATATTGAACGCCAATAAACCACGGATGGTCTTTGAGTTCTACAATTTCCACCAGCCCCAGATCCGGATTCATCCCCACAGCTTTCATTCCGGCTTTTTCAATTTGTTCCAAATATTTGTTATTGAATTCATAGCGGTGTCGGTGCCGTTCCTGAATCAATGACTCGCCATAGACATGGCTGGCTTTCGAGCCTTTCTTCAGCTTGCAGGCATAGGCGCCCAGCCTCATCGTTCCACCCTTGTCCGTAATCTTTTTTTGTTCCTCCATCAGGTCAATGACCGGATGTTTTGTTTTAGGATCCAGTTCGGTGGTGCTGGCATTGAGGTTCAACACGTTGCGGGCAAACTCCACCACAGCACACTGCATGCCCAGGCAAATCCCCAAGAATGGAATTTTATTTTCCCTTACGTACTTGATCGCTTCGATTTTTCCTTCGAGTCCACGCTCTCCAAACCCGGGAGCAACCAATACGCCATCCAGATTCGACAGTGTTGCCGCTACTGTTTCCGGAGTAATATCTTCAGAAGAAATCCAGGTGAGGTTGACCTTGCAATCGTTGGTCGCACCGGCATGGATAAACGCTTCGGCAATGGATTTATAGGCATCTGGCAACGAAACATATTTTCCTACGAGTCCAATGTGTACTTCGTCTATGGGGTTTTTCAGTTTGCCCAAAAATGTTTTCCATTGCTCGAGATCAGGCTCGTTCTTGTGGGGCACCTTGAGTTTGGTGAGTACCCGCTCATCCAGCTTTTCTTTCTTCATGAGCAGTGGCACATCATAAATGGTTTCCGCATCAATGGCTTCAATTACTGAGTTAAGCTGTACGTTGCAGAACAGCGCCACTTTTTTTCGGATGTCAGGCGGGAGCGCCATCTCACAGCGGCATACTAGAATGTCCGGTTGGATTCCTGCCTCCAGTAATTGCTTGACGGAGTGCTGGGTAGGTTTTGTTTTCAGTTCTTTGGCCGCCTTGAGATAAGGAACCAACGTGAGGTGTATCACTATGGCATTGTTGGAGCCGATGTCCCACTTCACCTGACGCACGGCTTCCACAAAAGGCAACGATTCGATGTCGCCAATGGATCCGCCTATTTCGGTGATGACGAAGTCATACTTTCCGCTTTCGCCCAATAAGTAGATGTTGCGCTTGATTTCGTCTGTGATATGAGGTACCACTTGAACCGTTTTGCCCAGGTATTCGCCCTTGCGTTCTTTGGTGATCACATTATTATATATGCGGCCCGTGGTGATGTTGTTGGCCTGGGAGGTGGGGATGTTCAAAAATCGCTCATAGTGGCCCAGGTCGAGGTCCGTTTCGGCCCCGTCATCGGTCACATAGCACTCGCCATGCTCATAGGGGTTGAGGGTACCCGGGTCTATATTAATATAGGGATCAAATTTTTGAATGGTTACGGAAAAGCCTCTGGCCTGGAGGAGTTTACCCAAAGAGGCAGAAATGATGCCTTTACCTAAAGAAGAAGTAACTCCACCGGTGACAAAAATGTATTTCGCAGACGACATGAAGCGGGTCTAAAAAAAAATCGTGGCAAAGGTAGGGATTTGAGGGGCTTATAAAACGGGGAAGGCAAGATTTAGTGATAAATTGAGGGTTCCTTGACGCTACGGTTACTAGATACTGGAATCCACATCCTTGACACTGGATACTGGATACTGGATACTGGATACTAGAACCAGCCGCCAGTATCGGGTATCCAGAAATCAGCGACCAGTCGTTCCTACTAAATCTTAAATTTGAATTCTAACCATATACCTCGTCCCTCGTCTTTCGTACTTCCTCCCTCGTACTTAATGCCTAGTTCCTCGTCCTTCATCACTCGTACTTCAGGAGAACCACCTTATAGCTATCGGCCACCTCGCTCCACTGGAGACTAGTATCCAGCGACCAGTATCTAGCGACCAGTATCCTTTCATTAGATTTCAATTTAAGGGATTTTGTCCTAGATTTGGTATTTACATCTTTTCACTAAAGTGGGTTACACCTGATTACCTTACCGTATACAAGAGTTGATACAATCGCACCTTACTCTCTCTATGAACCAACGCACGTGGCGCACCGTCTCCAGGTCCTTGATCCTTTCCTTATTTGCTTTGGGGTTGGTGGTGGGAGAGGTTTGGGGGCAGGCAGGAAATGCACAGAATACTGGATCAGAACCAAGACATGAAACAGTAAATCAACGTGTAATTTCCGTCTTGTTTGATCAATCAATTCAGGCCATCCCGGCACCTTCAATTAATGGATGGTCTGCCACTATTGATCCAGATGGGGCTGGTCCAGCAGTTCCAATTGCAGTTACAATTGTTGCTCCCCTGTCTATAATTGGTACTAGAGTAAATGTCACAATTGATGCCTCTCCAGCTCATGCCGGGGAGTCTTACATAAAACCTCTAGATATAGTAAGGATCAGTTATGATAACACAGTGGTTGGCTCAAACACTCTTACGGCAACTGTTGGAAACCCGGAGATAAACTCTTTCACGAATTTTCAGTCAAAAAATAATCTTGTGTTTACTTGTGCTGAAATGGCATTCTCAGGCATTTCAAATTATGCAGTAGTTGATGTTTGCGCTCCGGTTGTAATGAATTTTCAGCAGTTTCAATTTAAAATTAGTTTACGGTATCGAAACAGTTCGACTTTTAATCTTGCCAACGTATTTTTTACCTTCAATTGGGGAGGAGGGGCTCCATTAGTTGAAAACCTTAACCCGTATATTTCCGATCCATTAGGTAATGCCGCACCAAATTATATTGATCCGGTTGGACCTGGAGGTGGGCCTGGCATAATACTAACTAGACGACCGACTCATAATTACCCTGCCACTACAACACCTGTTCCCGCCATATGTAGCTGGGACGCCAGTGTTACACCGTTTGTTAATGGGGTGGCTTCCTGCCCAGCTTTAACCCAGTCCACAATATATGCGACCTATGACAATGACAACGCAAATTCAGGGGTTGTTAACATGCAACCAAGTGTTGCGAATAGCAATCGTGTTTGTCTTGGATCCAATGTTGGAATGATGTTTTCTGATCAAACCACGTTGAACTGTAATGTAACTTTTGAGCCAGGGGCATTGGGGGTACCTAACGTGCAAACAAGGTGGATACGTATTGTATATGGAAGCACAAATTATGGACCAGGAAATATTGCAGATATAAGAGTTGGAGGAGTTCCTGTGACCAGTAATCTTGATGAAGGACCTCTTCTCTTTCCAACGGGATATTTTCCGACAGGAGCGGGAGGACCAGGAATTTTTAATATTCCAGATGCAAATGGAGTTATTGAACTGCAATCACCGGTGAATGCATCAACACTTACAACTTTTATGCAGAATATTACAACAACTTCAACCATTCATCATGAAGTTGGTGAGCGTTTTTATGTAAGGCTTCAATATTGGAATGTATGTAATCCGTACTCTGGAGTTCCGACCGCTCCAGCACCGGTATCTATAGAGAACTATATTGAAATCATCCCAAAACCTGCTGCCCTTACAACCGCTGGACTTGCGGTTTGCTACAATGCCTCTACTACACAAAATTTTGTTGTCACTGGCGCTCTAGCTACACCGGCAAGAACTGCAGTTTATTGGTACCGGGATCTTGCAAGCGCTCAAGCAAAGACTCCCAAGATGACCAATGCAAACGGTCCAAATAGTTTAACTTTTCCTTCAACTTCCTACTCTGTGGCCAATGGTGCAATAGGCGCGCCATTTACCACGAACAATGCTAATGGAAAGTATTATTCGGTATGGGTAACTCAGGAAGAAGGGGGAGTAAATGCTTGTGAGAGTGATCCAATAGAGGTTGTTATCATTCAACAACCCAGAATTGACGTGGGTGCGGATATACCAACTGTACCTTCAGGAGCAGCTGATGTGTGTAACGGACCTCCAGCTGTTGTTGAAAATTATACAACCTCAGCTCCAAATATTAAAACCATACCTGCCAGCGCAATAAATCCAGCAATTCCAATGCCTACTGAGAACTTTTGGAGTCTCAATGCATTTGGAGTTCCAACAGTAACCTTGACACCCACCGTTGGTAACGCGACTGATGTAACCTACAATATTTCCCCGCAACCAAATCCGAATGATCCAGGTGAAGTCCGTGTAAGGAGAAGATTTGTTACGTCTGTTCCTATTACCATTACGAGCCCGATAGGACTGCCTTCATATAACATAACTCCCTTAATATGTCAGAATAATAACGTTATTCTTAATGTAACTGTCCATGGACAAAGTGATGGAGGGACAATTACCGGCAGTCCTACAATTTGCAATGGTAGTTCTACAGGAAACATGACATTATCTGGACATCGTGGCGCAGTCCTTCAATGGGAACGAAGTATTAACGCAGGACCTTTTGTCGGAATAGGAGGTACAGCAGGATTAACAACATATAGCGAGATTCCTCCTAGCGGGCCAGGAACGTATAAGTATCGGGCACTGGTACAAAATCAAAATGCTGGGGGGCCTTGCGCATCAGTTACGACAATAGTTGCCAATCAAAATACGGTAATTGTAAATCCTGTCCCCCCACAACCAACAATTACTCCAAGTGGAGCAACCACTTTCTGTTTTGGAGGCAGTGTAACACTTACATCGAGCAATGCTGGAGGGCTGGCAGCCAGATATGATTGGTATAGAGATCCAGACGGCCCAGGGGGCTCTCCACCCGTATTGGTTCAAAGCAATGCGAGCAATAACATCACATTAACTGCAGTGGCACAGAGTGGTTTTTATTCTGTAATCGTAATAGGTGTAGCCCCTTCAAACTGTCCAAGCCTTGAGTCAGCACAAACACAAGTTGTAATTAATCCGTTACCAACTGCTCCTAATCCATCAGGGGGTGGCGCAGTTTGCGGTGGAAACCCTGCTCCGGATATTGTGTGGACCGGAATAACGGGCACTCCGCCTTTTAATATTACTTACACTATTTCAGGCGTTCCCACCGGCCCCATTGTTGAGCCCACGACAACTTTTACTATTTCGAACCCTTTAACACCAGGCGTTTACCAAATGTCAGTCTTAACGGATGCTAATGGTTGTTCAGCAACAGCTTTAGGTGGAACTGCAACAGTGACCGTAGGCGGATTTCCACCGGCATTTGACTCAGGGCCGACTCTTTCCATTGCCAACGCTTGCGATGATGGGGCTGCAACCCTCAATCCCGTGCTGAACTTCAGTCTTGATTTCAATTCTGCATCGCTTAACAACTTCACTTTGCGTTATACCATCGATGGCAGCGCGGTAAGGATTAAAAACTTTAATACTGATGCAGCAGGCGATCCAACTGGCCTTGACGCTCCGATCACCTTTACAGATGCGGAACTCAACACAGTTTTACCTAGCCCCCATGTGATCACCATCGTTTCAATTATTTCGCAAGCTGGGTGTCAAACCATATTCAATACGCCACTTAACTTCACTGTTCAACCACGACCTCCCACTCCTACAGGTCCCGTAAATAACGTGGCTTGTATCGGTGCCGGTGGTTCACCTATTAGTGTTTCCGACCCAGGTGCAGGCTTTACCATTGAGTGGTCTACAAACGGACCTGCGCTAGCCTCATTTGTGGCTGCCATCCCGGGATCAGGTGCGGGAAGTGGTTCCAATAACAGAACCTTCACTCCAACCAGTTCAGCTACAGCTACTTTTTATGCCTTCACCAGAAACAACGCGACCAATTGTTTTAGTACTACGGGCGTTGCCGTACAACATACAGAAGATCAACAACCAGCAGCCGCAGTAGGAGGGCCGGCACAACCCAATTTATGTTCCGGCACGGCCGTGCTTGGGGCAACTGGCGCCACCAATGGCGGATCTGGTACATGGACCATCCTCGGGCAGGTCGCCTACGTTCAGGATTTTGAAAATGCTACGCAGTATCCAATTGGAACCACCAATTCTGCTGCGGGTAACGGATGGACAATCGATACGAGCGCGCCCAACGCGTTCCCACAGCAGGGTGGGGGCGGAATCTTCTCAGTGCAGGTAGGAAAAAGATTTTTGGCCAACAATACCAATGGCGGTCTCGGTGGTGGCGTTGGAAACATTGGCGAACTGGTCTGGACTTCAAAAGTTATGGATGTGTCTTCATTGGCGAGTATCAGCGCTTCCGTTGACTTGATTAATGCAAGTCCCGGCCAAAATGAGGCTGTGGAGGATTACATCAGGGTACTTTACAAGCTGAACGGAGGGGGTGAAGTACAATTTCCAACAAACGGTTTTAGAGACGGGGATTTCGCGAACACGACTGCCTCCGTTACAGGTTTGGTTGGGGCCACCTTCCAAATTGTAATCAGGGTGAGCAATACCGCGGCCAATGAATTTATTGCTTTCGACAATGTAGTCGTAAGACAAAACGGTTCTACAGTCACACTCACGGATCCGAATGCCCCGAATGCCACCGTTTCAGGCCTGCCGCAAAACCCTCCGGGGGGAGCTGCTATTAATTACACGGCCAGGTGGACAGTGGCCAGTGCACTGGGTGCCTGTCCTACTACATCAAGTAACGTCACATTAACGGTTAATACCATCCCTGCGGTGTTTAATCAAACACCTCAGGTTTGTGAAGATACCGCTGGCGGTGGGGTACACGGTGGATTTAATCTAACGACCCTGAATGCGGCCGTTACGGGTGGAGCTGCCGGTGTAACGGTGGAATGGTTTGCCGGGCCTGGATTAACCAATCCAATCATACCCGCTACTACGCCTCAAAATATTTCCAACGGGGCTGGCGGTGATTTTTTTGTGAGGCTTTCAACCCCAATTCCTTGTGTCAACACTACAGGAACTGTCACATTTACTGTCAATCCACTTCCCGCAGCCAACAACCCTACGGCAGCCAGCAGAACGTTCTGTGAAGATGTGCAGGGATCTGGATCTCATGCGGGCGTTAATCTGGATGCCTATATTCCTCAAATCAATGCAGGTGCCGTTACAACAACCTGGTTCCCAACCCTGGCAGATGCGCAGGCCATGACCAATCAAATTGCACCAGGGGGTGCAGTTGGTCAAGTTGGAAATTTCACCGTCTTCGATGGTGTACCGGTAACCGCGCGCGTGGTGGATGCAAATAGCTGTGCCAATTTCAGAGAGGTGTTTTTTATAGTAACACCACTCCCCCAAGACAATATCATTACTGGAAACACCATCGACTGTTCAAGTGCTACTGCACCAAAAGTGTATAGTGTGGATAATACACTCAATGCATTTGGAACTGTACATGATTACAATTGGACCATTGATGGGGCAGGCACCAATTTTGACGTGTTTAACGGTGTGAGTTTTGTTTCGACTAACAATTATGTAGTCACCACTGCATCATTCTTGCAAATAGTAAGATTCCCAAATCCCGGAACTTTCACTTTTACAGTGAGTGAAACCATTGATGGTTGCACAGGTAATGATGTAGTAAAAGTGGTAAATGTATCCGGTGCACCTCCGCCACTTTCATTCTCTGCGGCACCCACACAGGTGTGTAAAAATCAAACGGGTGTAGTCTATTCACTTGCCGGTGGCGCCCAGGCGGGTTCAAATTATGTTTGGACAGTTGTTGGTGGTTCTATCGTAGGACCCAGCAGTGGAAACATTGCAACGATTACGGTGGACTGGGGATCAACCACAGCACCACAGCCAAGTGTTTCGGTAACGGAATCCAATGCATCGGGATGTGCCGGTGCGCCCGTTTCAGTCAATGTATTTTTGAATGACAATCCGGTCATGTCATCACCTCCAACAGCAACCATTTGCAGTGGAGCAGCACCATCGTCTGTTTTGACCCTGGCCGCCACATTGGGCGGTGGTCCTCCGGTCAGTGCAATGACTTTTAACTGGACTGTTGTTGCTCCGTTCCCAGCTAATGTTACGGGTGTGGTACTTGGCCAAATGGGTTCAGGACAGCTTACGATGCCGCTATCCAATACTTCAGGTGTTGATGGGGTGGTTAGATTCGAGGTGACTCCCATCGAAAATGATGTACCGAATCCTCCGAATTGTACAAGCGCACCACAAACCGTGGATATAACGGTAAAACCGCAGCCAATCATCAATCCTGGACAAGCAGCGACAATTTGTAATAATACATCGCCTAATTATTCAATAACAGTTGCTCCAGCCAACCTGCCCGCTTCAACCACATTCAGTTGGGCAGCACCAACCATGTCGATGGGCGTACCTCAAGGCGCTGTGCAGGGTGGAATTTCAATAGGCGCTCCACCTCATATTACTGACGTCCTTACTAATCCGTTCAGTGTACCTATTACTGCAACCTATAATGTGGTGCCCAATAATGGAACTTGCAGTTACCCAACGGTTCCTGTTGTAATTACAATCGAACCTATCCCCACAATGACGCGCACGCTGACGACCGCGTCCACGATCTGCAATGCGGGTACGGTAAATTTTGATTTGACCACAGTAACGGCACCAAGTACAGCGGGCGATATCA
>CAYNCP010000074.1:11098-18777 GCA_964395905.1 uncultured Ohtaekwangia sp. | reverse complement strand
GCACGGGTATTAAGCATGTATTTGCTGCATTATCCACTTTATATTGCAGATTCTCCACTATGTGTGTATTCCTACATGAAACTTTACAAGTAACATTCAACCATTTGACCCATGACAAACCTTGAAGAAAACAAGAAAAACGCCATCGCCACCTTCTACCAAGCCGCGTATGAGGGAACCCCAGAATGGCAATAGAAAAATGGCTTGACGAGCACATGGAAAAATTGTGGAGCATTGGGATGCCATTCAACAGATCCCAGAAAAACTCAGCCAACCTCAATAAAATGTAACTGAGCATTAATTACCAATTCCCCGGAGGCTGTTAGGAACCTAAAACTTGATTACAATACCGTTCTTCGCAAAATTTAGATTTTCCTAATTTTTGATAACCAACAAATCGATATATTGAGTTGGCTTCAATGATAATAAAAAGACCATGAAAAAGCTTTACACCATCACAGCTCTAATATTGGCTTTTTCTAATTGCTTGGCACAGTTACCATTAAAGAGCTTTAATAGCGGTTCTTTTATACTTTATTACGAGGAATATGGCCAAGGACCCTCCCTATATATCTTGTCTGGTGGACCAGGAGAAGCACCAGATCATCCCTACCGGCAAATGGTAGACAGTCTGAAAACCCATTACACCTGTATCTTACTACATCAAAGAGGAGCAGGAAAATCACGAAATATTCCCATAAATGAAGAAACTATTTCCATTAACAATTATACGGAAGATATTGAAGCGCTAAGGAAAGCTCGGGGCGATAAAAAAGTTTCCCTGTTGGAGGTGTCCTGGGGTGGCTTGCTGGCAATGAATTATGCGGCAAATTATTCTCAAAATGTCGTTGAGCTTATTCTCATATGTTCCGCCCCTCCGTCATACTCAGTTTGGAATGTGCTATACGACAACCAATACGTGAGACGCTCTAAGGTGGAATTAGACTCAATGAATAGGCTGCAGGAAATATTCTCAGTCAAAACTGAAAAAGAACTAGATTCCCTCAAGAGGGTTGATCCGGTCAGTAAGGAAGTGCTTGCTTACAAAGATTTTATAGACATCCATGTACGGGCTATGTACTACGACAAAAGCAAAATCTCAAAGAAGTACATTGAGGAAATCTTTTATAGCTTCAATTTTCAGCCTATTCCAATCATTGACAAAGAGGTGATGGAAACCAAGTGGGACATCACCAACCAACTTAAGAAACTAAATACACCTGCATTAATAATTTATGGCCGACAAGACGACCAGGGAGAATCCACATTCTTTATGCAAAAAGAGAGTCTAAGAAATAGTGAAATGCATGTGATCGAGAAATGTGGTCATGAGATTTTGGAAGAGCAGCCTGCCGAGTTCTTTAAAATACTTTTGACTTACACAAAAAAAAAGAAATGATGAATATCAATTAGCGTTAGGGTAGATACTGGTCACTATGTTCAATAATACATATTTTTGACAATAGGCATAAAATACTTATTACTAAAGACATGTTCTAAATCACTGCATCATGCAAAAGAAAACGAAAACCAAAAAAGTATTGACATCCATACATCAAAAGGAACTACTCCAGACCATAAAATCCCGATTTGACAAAAATAAAAGTCGCCATAAAGGGTTTGAATGGGCGAAGGTACAGGCCAGATTGGAGAGCAACATTGAAAAATTAGGGTCGCTATACGAAATGGAGCGAACGGGGGGAGAGCCCGATGTGGTTGGCCTCGATAAAAAGACGGGCGAGTACCTTTTTTACGATTGCGCAGTAGAAAGTCCTAAGGGCCGTAGAAGCCTTTGTTACGATCGCAAAGCCCTTGATGCCAGAAAAGAGTTTAAACCTAAGAGCAGTGCGGTGGATATGGCTGCCGATATGGGCATTGAACTTTTGTCCGAAGCGGAGTACCGGATGTTGCAACAGCTCGGGAACTTCGATACAAAAACATCCAGTTGGCTTAAAACTCCTGAAACCATTAGGAAACTGGGTGGCGCTATTTTTGGCGATTATCGCTATAACCATGTTTTTGTATATCACAATGGAGCACAATCCTACTATGCGGCCAGGGGATTTCGTGGCGTGCTTCGGGTGTAAGCCCCCAATTAGGGCTTGGGCAAAGTAATGGAATCGTCAAAATTGTAAAAAAATGAAAACCGCTACTTTCAAAGTTACCATACACATGGTTTCAAGCCTTGATGGTTTCATCGCCAGAAAAGATAACACCGTTTCTTGGCTTGAATCCCATGACAACTATGAAAAAGGGTTGGTCCTCTCTGAGGATGAGGTGGCCAGCTTTCTAAAATCCATAGACTGTTATATCATGGGCTCCCGCACTTACGCGCATGCCCTGTCACTTGGTTGGCCCTATGGAGATGTACCTGTGGTGGTACTGACTCACAGGAAGCTTGCCGCAGTCAATGAAAATGTAAAATTCTATTCAGGTAATCTGACGGAACTGATAAACAACCATTTGAAACCAAACTATTCAACCATATGGCTAGTTGGGGGAGCAAGTGCAGTAAAAGACTTCCTCCGTTTGGAGCTTGCTAATGAGATCATCATCTCCATTATGCCCATCGTGCTTGGGGATGGCACCCTGTTTTTTGATTACATCGGCAAAGAACAAAGACTCCATCTGAAGGACACAAAAGTTTACAAGGACGGTATGGTTGAACTGACTTATTCCGTACTTAATGAACACACCAATCTTTAACGCAAGATACCAGTTACCAGCAACCAGTATCCAGTTCGTTCCCTTGTCAATCTTTCCGGCTTTTAATACTTTTCAGCATTATTGACTGTGTATGAGAAAATTCTACCATTTTGCTTTCTTGGTAATTTTAGCCACCCCCATCCTCGCTCAGGATTATCGCTGGCAGCAGCGCGTGGAATATACGATGAATGTATCATTGGATGTAAAGACGCATAAAATCAAAGGCGATCAGCGTCTGGTGTATTACAATAATTCTAAAGACACCTTGCACAAAGTGTATTACCATCTGTTTTTTAACGCTTTCCAGCCTGGAAGTATGATGGATGTACGATCACAAAATTTGCCAGATCCGGACAAGCGGGTAGTAGACCGTATTTCTAAGCTGCATGAAAGCGAAATCGGATATCAGCATGTACTCAGTCTCCATCAGGACGGCACAGCAATCAAATTTTCAATTTATGGCACCATACTTGAAGTTTTTTTAGAGCATCCTATTCTGCCGCAAACCAAATCTGTATTTGATATGAAGTTCGAAGCCCAGGTGCCTGTACAAATAAGGCGTTCTGGGCGAGACAATAATGAGGGCATTGCATATTCCATGACACAGTGGTATCCCAAAATGGCGGAATACGATTACCAGGGCTGGCATGCTTATCAGTATGTGGCCCGGGAATTCCATGGGGTGTGGGGAGATTATGATGTAAGCATCACGATTGATCCAAAATATACCCTGGCTGGAAGTGGGGTGTTGCAAAACAGGAATGAAATAGGACACGGATATGAGGACGCGGATGTTAAGGTAAAGCCAGCGAAAAACAACCTGACATGGCATTTTAAAGCCATCAATGTTCATGACTTTGCCTGGGCGGCAGATCCCGATTATGAACATCAAAAAATAAAGGTACCAGATGGGCCGGAATTACATTTCTTTTATCAACTCAATGAAAAAACATCTGTCACGTGGGCGCAATTGCAGACTTACATGACTAAGCATTTTCAGTTTATGAATGAAAAATTCGGCCAATATGCATACCCCGTTTACTCTTTCATTCAGGGTGGCGATGGCGGTATGGAATACCCGATGTGTACGCTCATTCTTGGGGAGGGGTCATTCCCCGGTTTGTTAAGTGTATCTGCGCACGAGTCCGCTCATGCGTGGTTTCAAGGAATATTGGGATCCAACGAAGCTTTATATCCTTGGATGGACGAAGGCTTTACTGATTTCGCCTGTGAGGAGTCCATGGGTCGGCTTTTAAATGAACCTCAACCACATGCTGGAAGTTATAGAAGCTATTACAAACTGGTAGAAACCGGGCTTCAGGAGCCGATGAGTCAACATTCGGATCATTACAACACCAACCTCGCTTATGGAACATCAGCCTATAGCATGGGCGCTATCTTTCTCAATCAGTTAAAGTATATCGTAGGTGAAGAAGTATTCTACCAAAGCATGAGGCGGTACTACGATACCTGGAAATTTAGGCACCCTGAGCCCAATGATTTTTTGCGTATCATGGAAAAAGTATCGGGGTTGCAACTTCATTGGTACTATCGTTATTGGATCAACACTACCAAACACATTGATTATAGTATAGAAAATACATTTGAATCTTTAGGGAAAACAGAAGTGACGCTAAAGCGTATTGGTCAAATGCCCATGCCCATAGATCTGTTGGTCACCTACAAAGACGGCAGCAAAGAGATGTTCTATATAAGCCTGAATGAACTATTGGGCAACAAAAAGATTGAACCCAGATCGATTAAATGGACTGTACTTGACGCTTGGAATTGGGTGGAACCGAATTATACTTTTACAATAGACAAAAGTATGGCTGAGATAGAAAGTATGGAAATAGATCCCACTTATAGTATAGCGGATATACAAAGGGAAAATAATTTATTGAAAATGAATTAACGGTCAAGCGATTTATTAATCACCATCCTCTTTGTGGTAATACCTGATTTGGATCGCAGGATTACCAAGTAAACCCCTTGTGGCAATTGATCAAGGTGAAGAGGTAACAATCTCTCCGATGCCCCAGATTGACTTTCAAATAAGATCAGGCTTCTTCCCATCACATCGTTGATAGAAATTTGAATAACCTCACCAAAATCCGTACCTGTTATTCTGGCAATAGCATCTCGCCCGTTGGAAGGATTGGGATGAACATCAAAACGAATTTTACCCAAATAATCTGTTTCCACTGCAATGATGTTGGAAAAAGTAAAATTCCCACTGTAGTCTGTATGTTTGAGGCGGTAGTATGAAGTTCCTGCTACAGGTAAAGGATCAATCGTTGAATAATATTGTGCTTCTGAGGTAGTGCCTTTTCCGGGAATGTGGAACAAGTTCATGAACTCAAGCCCATCCTGAGCACGCTGCACGGTAAAATAATCATTATTCAATTCTGATGCGGTAGACCATTCCAACACAACCTCGCTACCGTTATAAAACGCATCAAAACTTGTTAGTTCAACAGGCAGTGGATTCGTTCCGCCATTGGCGTTGCCGAGCGTGATGTCGCTAAAGGTGGTAAAGTTATTTGAAGTGATTGTGCCACTTCCGGCACCGGAACCCGTACCACCAACATCAAACCATACCGTGCCTGCTCCGTCTGTCTTAACTATACGAAGGTTAGCCGGGTCGGTAACACCATCACTGGTGCCGATGCCATAATACAAGGTAATATTTGCATTGGTCAGATTGGCAACAGCTGAGCGATTTACTCTCCAATACCGTACTGACGAAACTTTGTCGACTGTGCCAGGCAGCGTATAACCTAATGCAGCGGCAGATTGCGTAAAATGCTGCGCAGTATAGATTACCGATGCAGCATCGGAATGGGTCACTGAGAGTATCGCAGGGCGATAGCTTCCATTATTTCCCAAGGGTAAATTTCTAAGTGTGTTCGGTGTACTTGTTGCCACTTCGTAGGTCATTGGCCCATCGATGTAGCTGGATGTACTGCCAATGGTGGTTGACGTTGCATTTTTTAGATTGAGAATGTTCACTGCCGTGGTACTTATGACACCGGAGGTAAGTGTGAGATTGCCATTCACGGTAACTGCCCCTCCTAACGTTACCTGAGGCGTTGTGATTCTTGTATTGTTGATTGTTAAATTATGGTACGTAAATGAATCACCCCCTGATCCCGCACTGGCTGCCAATGTTTGCAGGTAGGTGTTGGTAAATAATTCAACCGTTGAGGTATTGTTACAGATTAGTGTACCATAAGGTGTGCCTCCACGCACAAAGTTTCTACCAATTCTGAGTCTGGCAGAGTTATTTAGTTGAATTTGCTCCTGTCCTGCTGCGGTTGCTGTGAAAGTAATATCTCGAGCTACAGTCATGATAGACGTACCATTTCCAACCAACTGTATTAGTCTTCCTCCTGTCGAATTAAGCAGTATATCTCTATTCACAATCAGTTGTCCTGTACCATTGATGGTTAAGATATTATCCACTACAGTTCCTGCAGAACTGGTCCAGTTTAGATCTCTGTTGATGGTTGTAGTCGAACCTGAATTTAGTGTTATAGAGAAAGCCTGATCTCCCCCATTTCTTATAAGGTTAAGATTATCATTAATGGAAAGATTGGAATTGACGATTACTGCCCCTGCAAAGCTGTTGCCTGGATTAGTCATCGTGATTTTTCCGTTAACGGTAAGCGTACCCGCATTGATAGTCAAACCAGTATTTGCGGTGGCTACATTCAAATTAATTTCTGCAGCCTGTTGAGATGCAGAAACGGTAATTGTGTTGCCTTGAATATTGGCGACATCCCCCCCATTGGGAAATGAAGCTGCCGCAGCTCCTCCGTATCCAACGGTTGACCATGAGTTTACATCACCCCATGGACCATCGGCTCTGGAATAATAGTTTGTATTAATGTTGTTGATGCACATTTTGAAGGTTCCTCGATAGCCCGTTGAACCGTTGTGGTTATCCACAGAGATGTAATACACATCGCCCACCACAAGCGAGCCTACTGAAAAACTTAAATCGCTGTATTGTGCTGTATAGGTTGCACAAGCTATTTGAGTTGTTCCATTGGATTGCCATAAAGCCAAATAGGGATATTGCAAGGTTCCTTCAGGAGCACCTGTTCGCAATTGAATAGTCGCATTACTTGTGACTGCAGTAAATTTAAACCATCGGTTACTCCCTCCGGCCGTATTCCAGCAAGATCCCTGGTTTTTATCTTGCGTTGCATTAAGGGTAGTGTAAGTGGCATCAGCAGAACACCAATTATTAAGATCCGTCAACTCAATGGCCCCCTCATAGAAATCATAGGTGGGTTGGTCATTGGCACACAAAGTGAAGGTGCCTCTATATCCAGCACTCCCATTGTGGTTATCTACTGATATGTAATAAGTCGCTCCAATAGTTAAGCCGACCTGGCTAAGGTTCAGATCACTGTATTGCGAAAAATATTGCTGACAAGCTACTTGAGTGGTTCCATTAGCAGCCCATAATGCCACGTAAGGATACTGAAGGGTTCCTTCTGCTCCACCTGTTTTAACTTCTATATTTATAAAAGTTGTGGTAGCAACGAATTTAAACCAGCGGTTACTTCCACCGGTTGTGTTCCAGCAGCTTCCAGGATTCTTATCGCTGGTAGCGAGATCTGTAGTATAGATAGCATTAGCAGAACACCAATTGTTGATATCTGACAGTACAACAGCACCTTCATAAAAATCATAATCTACTGCGTCACTTACGCATAAAGTAAATGTTCCTCGATAACCCGTACTTCCGTTGTGATTATCAACAGAAACATAATATGTATTGCCAATCGTTAACCCAACCTGGTTCATTGACAAATCGCTGTACTGGGTAGAATATCTCAAACAGGCCAATTGGGTAGTTCCATCAGCTGCCCATAAGGCAACGTAAGGATACTGCAGGGTTCCTTCAGCTCCACCTGTTTTTACATCTACTTTGATCTGGGAAGTGGTAGCCACAAACTTGA
>CAYNCP010000074.1:0-10998 GCA_964395905.1 uncultured Ohtaekwangia sp. | reverse complement strand
GCTCCACCTGTTTTTACATCTACTTTGATCTGGGAAGTGGTAGCCACAAACTTGAACCAGCGGTTGCTCCCTCCAGTTGTATTCCAACAACTGCCTGGGCCCTTATCATTGGTTGCACCAATGGTGGTATATGCCGCATTAGCAGAACAGCTTGTTGTACCTACGGCAATAGCTCCTTCATAGAAATCGTAAGTTACCGCGTCATTGATGCAAAGTTTAAAAGTTCCCCTATAACCTGCGCTGCCGTTATGGTTGTCTACTGATACATAATATGTATCGCCAATGCTCAGGCTGGCAGATCCAATTTCAACATCATCATATTGAGAGGCATAACGATTACATGCAACCGGTGTTGTCCCATCCGATTGCCATAACGCTATATAACTATATTGAAGTGTACCTTCAGCTCCACCGGTAAATAGTTGAATACTTGCCTGTGTGGTAGTGGCTACAAACTTAAACCAAACATTACTTCCCCCTGTAGTGTTCCAGCAGCTGCCAGGACCCAAATCATTTGTTGCCGCCACGGTAGTATAAGCCCCATTTCCTGAGCAGGTATTCAAGGTGAGCGTAGTGGCCCCTGCATAATTATCGTTGGCAGGTTGCGATATAGCCTCAAAAAAGGAGATTCCGGCTAATACCAGAAGTAAAAAATACTTCATACAGCCTTTAAATTAGACGTATTAACCTGAAATGTAGTTAAAAGATTGAAGATTCCCATAAACAGTACATGCATATCATGTGCCGTCAATTCATACTTTGAGCGATTTAGAGGTAACTTCATTAAGTTGTAGGCTAAAATCTGCCGCCAATGATTCTCAACTACATCTGGGTTACCTTCTTCTTACTTGCCTTTGTAGTTGCTCTCATTAAGTTAATTGCTTTTGGCGATGTGGAGGTATTTCCCGCCATGCTTAACTCCACTTTTGACATGGCCAAAACCGGATTCGAACTGTCACTATACCTTACTGGTGTGATGTCGCTTTGGCTGGGCATTATGAAAATCGGAGAAAAGGGAGGTGTGGTTGCGATCCTCTCTAAACTCGTAGGCCCGTTTTTCTCCAGGTTATTTCCTGGTGTCCCCGACAATCACCCGGCCACCGGAGCCATCATTATGAATTTTAGCGCCAATATGCTGGGGCTCGACAATGCGGCCACACCACTTGGTTTGAAAGCCATGAAGGAGATGCAGGAACTCAATACAGACAAGGAGACCGCATCCAATGCTCAAATCATGTTTCTTGCGCTCAATACTTCTGGCTTCACCATTATACCCATAGCCATCATCCTCGATCGCTCCATACTGGGCGCAGCTAATCCAACTGACATATTTATTCCTACATTGATTGCTACCTCCATTTCCACTTTGGCGGCCATGTTTGTAGTGAGCCTATATCAACGCATCAATCTTTTTGATAAGGTATTTCTCTCTTATCTATTCGGATTCAGCGCACTTCTTGTAGGTGCTGTTTATTATTTCATGACCCTTCCCCAGGCAGAACTTACTGCTCAGTCAAACCTGATCAGCAGTTTAATCATCATCACCATTATTATTTCATTCCTTTTATTAGGTCTTTACAGAAAACTTCCATTGTATGAAACCTTCGTGGAGGGCGCAAAAGAAGGATTTGAAATTTCCATTAAAATAATTCCCTATCTCATTGCCATTCTGGTGGCCATAGGCATGTTCAGAAGTTCCGGCACACTCGACTATGTGACCGGTGGCATTGGATGGGTGTTTGCCGCTGTGGGATTCAACACTGATTTTGTAGATGCACTTCCTGTAGCCCTACTCAAACCACTGAGCGGTGGTGCGGCTAAAGGAATGATGGTGGAAACAGTAAAGACTTTTGGCCCAGACTCATTTACAGGAAGGCTGGCCAGCATCTTAAGAGGCTGTACCGAAACAACGTTTTATATTCTAGCTGTATATTTCGGATCTGTTAATATAAAACGAACCCGCTACGCACTTACTGCTGGACTGATTGCAGACCTGGTTGGTGTAATCGCTGGAATACTTGTGGCTTATTTATTCTTTCACTAAGGTTGCTTCACGACATCCTTTCGGTTACCATTCTTATCTATGAATACCATTTTGCTTTCTCCTGCCGGATTGGACGTCTTCACAGATACTTCACCCGTCTGAATCTGGATGGTCATCTCAGTTGGAGTCATTTCACAGGAGAAGCTGTTGCACCAGGCAAGACCGTCAGTACGATAGATCTTAGCGATAGTAACCGGAAACTTATCTTCTACTTTTTCTTCAGAATACACAAGGACATAGAATACCTGGCCATTTTCATCTGATGTGGAGATTGCTTTTGTGACCGGCATTTTTCTTCTGCTGAAAACGGATTTATCAATTGGAAACGATGCTTTCACACCCACTTTTCTTGAAGGATTGATGGTCATAAAATATCCTGTCGCTATTGAATCCGCAAATTGAAATCCAGCCGTATACTTTTCTTCAACAATAACCAGGGGTATGAACTTACTTCCGGCTTTCACATCCATAAACAATGGAATTGAATCAGTTTCCGTCACAATCCAGTTCATCGAATTCATTAAGTTCTTCAATTCTTTTTGTTTTCTGTCACTCTCCCTGATGGCAAATTCGTTCATGCTTCTAATCAAACTCCTCAATACAGCGGGATTGCCGTAGGCATTGGTGATAAAGTGAGCATAATCCTTGGCTTCATTATCGAAATTTCGTCTCAATAGCTTCTCCGTAATGCTATCTAACTTGCTCAACTCCTTCAACTCAGATTTGGTTTGTTCCACATGCAACTTGTAATTAACAGAGTCTTTGTATTGGCCATTGGCGATAAGCTCAGACAAGTACTCCAACTCTGCTATTTTCATATCAAAAATGTCCAGTGGAAAGGGGTCAGGATCATATTTTTTCAACTGAGTGCTGATCATTCGGTCTGCTACCATCCTTAGCTCCTCCTTCACAGAAACGGAATCGCTCTTTAATTTCTCCCTGAGTTTATTGATTTTAACATCATAGGCATTGAGATTGTCCCACATCGGCTCAATTTCCTTTTCGATTTTATTGATCGTCCCCTCACTCCAACCTTTGTAATTCCAAACCTGAAGTCTGTCTTTGGTGAAATCGGCATCACCGCTGCCGTCTTTCTCCAGGTCATTGATCTCCATCAATTCCAGTTCCTGATTGTAGCCTGTGCTTCCCAGTTTCCTGGACACTTCTTTGTATGAATTGAAAGCTTGCACACTGGAATCAAATACTGTGGCTATTCTCTTGAGGTCTGTAATGTTGGTTTGATCTGATCTAAAGTAAAGTGTTTTGATATTCCCGTATTTCAACTGCACATCTTTGTATAGAAAGTTGGCCTTGCCGTATAGTGCCTCAGCGTTGTCATAGTGTGATCTCAATTCCCTGACGAGGGTTTTACGCTCTTTCAACGCTTCCATTTTCTTTTCCAGATCAAATTGCACGTCTGACAGCTTTACTCCGAATTTACCGGTACGTAAATCCCTGCGATTATAGGCCTGGTAGTATTCGTCATTTCGCTTAATTTCCTTTTCATCCAATTGTTTGTAGGCCTTGTCATAGAAAATCACAGCGGAATCAAGTTGACTGGTAAGCATATCAGTTTGCTTCAATACGTCCGTTTTACCTGCCTTTTCCTGAAAAATAATACCCATAAAAAGAAAGGCATTGGGATTGTCATCATTCTCAGCGAGATACTTTCTAAGAAAGGGCTCCGCCTGCTCGTATTGCTTGGCATTAAGCAACACAAACAGATCCTTGTACTTCACTTTTTGACCATAAGAATGGGCGAACAGCGAGCAGCAGCAGAGTAATCCGAGTAGTTTCCGAACCATTTTATGACTTAAATTGTACCAAATTAAATAAATAATAGAGATTTTGTAGAATACCTTTTCAACAACCGGACCAAAGAAGCACGATTTGAGACAATTATATAATCATATCAAACCCTGGTTAGGTGCCATATTATTGGTCGCTCTCCTTCATTTTACGGGACTTTTGAGCAGCATCTCCTTTTTGGCACAATCTGCCATCCTGAAAACCGGACTCATGAATGCCTCCGCTATCCCGATTGAGGATGCTCAGGATTTCAACTATGATTTTCAGATTAAGGACCTGGATGGGCATAAAATAAATTTCAGTCAGTATAAAAATAAAGTGGTTTTCCTCAATCTTTGGGCCACCTGGTGTGGACCTTGCCGGGCAGAGATGCCCACCATTCAAAAATTGTATACTAAAATGGCCAATGACCCCAATGTTGTATTTGTTATGCTATCTATCGATAAGGACAAAGACTTACCCAAGGTAGTCCGGTACCTGAAAGACAAATCATTTACGTTCAAAGGGTATATGCCAAGCGGCTACCTGACAGAGCAACTCAATGTGCCCAACATTCCAACAACATTTATTATTTCTAAAGAAGGAAAAATCGTTGGCAAAGAAGTAGGTACCACCAATTTTAACTCCACCAGGTTTTATAAATTTTTGAAAGCAGAATCTGCCAGGTAATTCTCCTTATTCACCTACTTAATGGTAAAATTTAATGCTGACTATCTTAAAGAATTTTCCAAAAAAGTATTTCAACACTTTAAGATTCCCGATCAGCACGCCCTCATTGCTTCTAAAGTTCTTGGTTTATCTGATTTGCGCGGCATAGACTCGCATGGTGTTGCTCGATTGTACAGCTATGTGGGTTTGTTGTCTGAAGGCAGAATCAATCCGAATCCAAAACTTAAAATTGTTCGCGAAAAGAAAAGCATCTGTACAGTAGATGGTGACAACGGCTTGGGACTGGTGGTTGGACACTATGCCAACGAAATGGCTTTGGACAGGGCGGAAAAATTCGGATCGGGATGGGTTGCGGTTTGCAATACCAATCATTATGGCATTGCTGGTTATTATTCCTTGGAAGCATTAAAGCGCGACATGATTGGATGGTCCATGACCAATACTACGAAATTGGTTGCACCACTATGGGGAGCCGAACGCATGCTGGGTACGAACCCTATATCCATTGCCTTTCCCGGTCTAAAGGAAAAACCAATTGTAATTGATTTAGCTACCAGCGCTGCTGCTTACGGTAAAATTGAAATTGCCAATCGAAACAAAAGTAAAATACCGGAAGGCTGGATCATTAACAACAAAGGTGAGTTCAGTGCAAATCCTGAGGACATGGTAAATGGTGGAGCGTTGCTCCCATTGGGATCGACCCGGGAGTTGGGCGGACACAAGGGATATGCACTTGCGGCCATGGTAGATATTCTCACAGCGGTCTTAAGTGGAGCCAACTGGGGTCCCTTCGCTCCTCCTTTCGCCTTGCGGCAGGAAATCCCTGAACGCAGCGTGGGCAAAGGTATTGGTCATTTTTTTGGCGCCATGGAGATCGATGGCTTCATGGAAGTAAATGAATTCAAAAAGCGGATTGATGAATGGATAGCAGTCATGCGAAATACGAAGCCAGCTAAAGGACAGGAAGGTGTGCTCATTCCAGGATATCCCGAACACAAAGAAGAAGAGATTAGAAGGAAGGAAGGTATACCTTTAAGCGATGCTGTGATTAATGATCTAATAGCCATCTCTAAACAAACAGGAATTGCTTTTGAGGTGCTTTAGTCATTAAGCATTTCCACCACTTTCTCCATGCCAGCACCTGCCCCATCAATGACAAACTCTATATCACTTTCGAATAAATTTCCATCCGGCTTTTTTGGATCTACAATGATCTTTCTTACCCCTGGTCTTGTGTAGTGCACCAAACTGGCAGCAGGATAAACTTGAAGAGAAGTGCCCACCACTAAAAATAAATCAGCCCGACTGGTTATTTCCATGGCTTCTTCGATTTTGTAAACGAGCTCTCCAAACCAAACAATATTGGGTCGGAGTTGTGCACCTAGTTCACATTTTTCTCCCAGCTTAATCTCCCAGCCTTTTATTGGGTAAATCAAGTTTTCATCAAGGCTGCTTCGAGACTCAAACAAACTTCCGTGAAGATGTACTACTTTGGTTGAACCGGCCCGTTCATGTAGGTCGTCAACATTCTGGGTAATGATGGTGACATCAAAAGAATTTTCCAACTCCGCCAGCAATTGATGGGCGCGATTGGGTTTAACTTCAAGTGCCTTCTTTCTTCGTTGATTATAGAAATCCAAAACAAGGGAGGGGTTTTTTTTCCAACCTTCAGGGGTAGCCACTTCCATCACATCATAGCCTTCCCATAAACCACCCGCATCGCGGAAAGTTGGGATGCCACTTTCCGCGCTCACACCTGCACCAGTCAACACGACCAGCTTTTTCATTCTAATATTAAATTGAAGTGCGTTACAGAAGTATCTGTAAGACTATTCCTTTTTCTTCCTTCCACCCCAGCGTCCCTTTCTTTCAGGAGCCTTCTCCGCCAATTCAAGGCATTCTTCCAACGTGAGATCTGCCGGCTCCCTATCTTTTGGAATTTTCACGTTCTTCTTGCCTGCTTTGATATACGGACCATATCGGCCATTCAAAATTTGAATGTCAGGATTCTCGTCAAAGAGTTTAATCGTCTTGTTCGCATCTGCAATTCGCTTTTCCTTGATTAGCTCTACCGCTCTTTCAAATGTGATGGTATATGGATCCTCATCCTTGGGTATAGAAACGAATTTCTTGTTGTGCAGCACATACGGACCAAACCTTCCAATATTAGCCACCACTTTCTTTTCTTCAAACTCGCCCAGCTCGCGCGGAAGTTTAAACAGCACCATCGCGTCTTCAAGCGTTACGTTCTCAATGAACTGACCTTGCCGCAGGCTGGCAAACTTAGGCTTCCAATCGCTGTCATCATCAGGATTTTCCCCTAACTGAACATAAGCACCATATTTTCCCAACTTGGCATATACGTTCAATCCGGTTTTGGGGTCAACACCCAATTCCTTTACTTTATTGGAAACGGATGACCGCTCAACTTTTTCCGTTTTCTCAACAGTATTGTGAAATGGTTTATAAAACTGATCGATCATTTTATGCCATTCCAACTTGCCGCTGGCTATCTCATCAAAATCTTCTTCAATTTCAGCCGTGAACGAATAATTGGTGATGTCCGGGAAGTGCTCAACCAGAAAATCATTGACGATCATAGCCGTGTTAGTCGGGAATAGTTTGTTTTTTTCTGCTCCGGTGATCTCCGAGGCAGTTTTTGTTTCCACCTTATCCTTTCGAAGGGTGATCACTTGATAATTTCGTTCCGTGCCTTCCCTGGACTCCTTTACTACGTATCCTCTTTTTTGGACAGTAGAAATCGTAGGCGCATAAGTTGATGGCCTTCCAATGCCCAACTCTTCCAGTTTTTTAACCAGACTGGCTTCTGTGAATCTGGGCGGATGTCTGCTGAAGGTTTCTGAAGCTTTCATTTCGTCAAGCTTCAAATCCTGTCCCACTTTCAACGGAGGTAACATTTTTCCTGTATCCTCTTCTTCCGTTTCATCATCGTCATCCTTTGACTCCATATATACTTTCAAAAAACCTTCAAACTTGATCACTTCCCCAGTCGCGGTCAATGTTCTTGAATTTGTAGAAATACCTATAGTTGCTGTGGTGCGTTCCAGTTCTGCATCCGCCATTTGCGATGCGATGGCACGTTTCCAAATTAACTCATACAATCGCTTGGCGTTGCGATCCATTTTTGGGTCAAGCACCGAAAAGTCCGTAGGGCGTATAGCCTCATGTGCCTCCTGTGCTCCTGAAGATTTCGTTTTAAAAACACGCGTCTTAATAAACTCCTTTCCGAAAGCACTTCCAATTTTCTGTGTGGCGCTGTTCACCGCTTCCTGAGAGAGATTCAATGAATCTGTTCGCATATAAGAAATCTTACCTGCCTCGTACAACTTCTGAGCGACCACCATGGTCTGAAGAACAGAAAAACTCAATTTTCGACCGGCTTCTTGCTGCAGCGTAGAAGTGGTAAAAGGTGGAGCAGGCGTTTTCTTTGCAGGCTTCTTTTGCAGGTCATTGATGGTGAACTTGGCTCCCTTGCAAGAAGTCACAAAATCAAGTGCTTCTTTTTCTGTGTTCAATTTTTCAGCAAGATCGGCTACCAGTTGTTTGCCCTTCCCTAAGTCAAATACGGCAGATACCTTGTAAGTTGATTTGGCTTCAAACTTTTCGATGTCTCTTTCACGCTCCACTACCAATCTGACGGCCACAGATTGTACCCTGCCTGCCGATAACCCTGTGCCAATCTTCTTCCATAAGATCGGTGACAATTCAAATCCCACCAATCGATCCAGTACGCGTCTTGCTTGTTGTGCATTTACCAAATCAATGTCAATGCCTCGTGGTGACTTTAAGGCGTTGGTGATTGCGTTTTTAGTAATCTCCGTAAACACAATCCGTCTCGTGTTTTTATCGTTGAGATCGAGCACTTCTTTCAGGTGCCATGAAATGGCCTCACCTTCGCGGTCTTCATCACTTGCCAGGTAAATCATTTCTGCTTCTTTGGCCAGCTTTTTCAGTTGCTTGATTACTTCCTTCTTATCAGGGCTTACCTCGTAAGTGGGTGTATAGTTGTTATCTATATCTATGGCCTTATTTCCTTTCGTCAAATCTCGCACGTGTCCCATGCTTGAAGTAACTTTAAAATCCTTACCCAGATAACCTTCAATCGTCTTTGCCTTTGCGGGAGATTCGACTATGACTAAGTTCTTTGACATGTATTTTTTTACTATTCCAGAATTTCAAATATCTGCATTTTTTTAATTAATCAAATTGGAGAGTATTATTTGGGACCTCCTATGAGGCCAACAATCAAAAGTTTAGTTTTGTTTAATGGTACATTGGTTACACCTGATGAGACATGCGCAATCCGCTGAGAGACAGGGCAGTCAACTGGATCAAGCGCGTGAACTATCCAGCACTGGAATGAGGGAAGCAGCCGCAATGGGACATTATTTAAAAAAAAATAATTATCCACTCGATTTAATCGTATCAAGTGGCGCAAAACGCGCAGAATCAACATCGATCATCGTTCATGGCATTCTTAATTTGAGTAACGAAATAAAAATCCATGAGGCCGTTTATCAAGCATCTGTCCGCAACTTGCTGGAGGTGACTAACCACTTTGAAGAAGAGTTTCGTAACATACTTTTAGTTGGCCATAATCCATATATATCTTATTTTGCCGAATACCTCACCAAAGCCGAAATTGGAAGTCTTGAACCTGCTGGAATAGTGAGTATTCGCTTTGATATCAACACATGGACTGAAGTCAGTGAAGGTATAGGTAGCCTGGAGAACTATACTCACCCCTCATTAATAGACTGATTCAAATGCCGTCAAAAGAAGAAGTGATTGCTGCGTTTAACCCAAACGATCCTGGTAAATCCGGGCAATTGTTTGGATTGCCTTATACTACCGACAACGCGGCTGTCATCATTGTTCCGGTACCATGGGAAGTGACTGTATCTTATAAACGTGGCACTGCTATTGGTTCAAAGGCCATTCTTGAAGCTTCATCGCAAGTGGACCTGTACGTGAAAGGAATACCCGATGCCTGGAAACTGGGTGTCGCGATGCTGCCTTTTCCGGAGAATATTCTAACTGAAAACAATGCATTGAGGAGCCTGGCAGAAAAACACATTCAGGCCTTGGAAGCAGGTGACAAATCTGGCGACAGCATCGCATTATCGAAAGTAAACGGGGCTTGCGAAAGCATGAACATCTATGTCAAGAATACTGTGAAGAAATACCTGCTGCAAGATAAGCTGGTCGGACTTTTAGGCGGTGACCACAGCACACCGCTTGGCTTTATATACGCACTGAATGAACAGCATGATTACTTTGGGATTTTACAAATTGATGCCCATGCCGATTTGCGCAAAGCTTATGAAGGGTTTACCTATTCTCATGCATCCATAATGTACAATGCGCTCAAAATGCCATCCGTACGTAAATTGGCACAAGTAGGCATAAGGGATTTTTGCGAAGAAGAGCAAGATGTATTAGACAGGTCGAAAGGAAGGATTAAGGTTTTTTTTGATGAAGACATAAAGCATGCGCAATACAATGGTGAAACCTGGGCTGCGATTTGCAAAAAAGTGGTAAATGAACTACCCGATCTGGTGTACATCAGTTTTGACATAGACGGCTTGGATCCAAAGCTTTGCCCCAATACAGGTACACCCGTTGCTGGTGGCTTTGAATTTCATCAAATTACCATGCTGCTTAAGACTTTGGCACTATCAGGAAAAAAAATAATAGGATTTGATCTGAATGAAGTTGCACCCGGATTGTCAGATGATTGGGATGCTAACGTGGGCGCACGTATGTTATTTCAGCTAATCAACTTCATGGCTGTATCACAAGGCAGGCTTAAATATACCGGTTAGATCAGCGGCTTCCGTGGTTTACAAATTAATTTCTATTTTGCGCTATACTAATACCTGAGGAATGAGCGAATTTATCAGTCAACTGGCTACCGACATTTACACCCCCATTTCATTTCTCCTGATATTCGGAGGTTTGTTCTTCATTTTTTATTCCCGTTTTGTTCAGTACAAATATTTTAAGCATGCCATCGATATTCTTCGTGGAAAGTACGTAAATCCAAATGACCCAGGGCAAATTAATCCTTACCAGGCATTGTCAACAGCGCTTGCCTCCACGGTGGGTATGGGTAACATTGCCGGTGTAGCCGCGGCCATTGCCCTTGGTGGTCCTGGCGCTCTGTTCTGGATGTGGATCACCGCCCTCGTAGGCATGTCAACCAATTTCTTTACCAGCACATTGGCACTGATGTATCGCGGCAAAGATTCTGCCGGTGTGGTACAAGGTGGCCCCATGTATGTGATTCGGGAAGCCATGGGGAAAAAATGGCTACCACTGGCTTATTTGTTTAGCGTTTGTGCTATGGTCGGTTGCCTTCCTATTTTTCAAGCCAATCAGTTGACACAGGTTATTATTGACCTGGGCATTAACAGAACTACACTTGGCACCACGCCCTTCTTTCTATTCGGATA
>CAYNCP010000073.1:0-19351 GCA_964395905.1 uncultured Ohtaekwangia sp. | reverse complement strand
ATATGAGTAAGCATAGCGCGGGTAAAAAGCCTCACCTAACATCACATATTCGTTGTTGAGATGAATCACTTCATGGACAATCAGTCGATAATTAAACTTTGCCTTTTTCCCCTTGATTTTTTTTCTTTCGATTCTTCCCTTGATTCTTTTTACTTTTTTGGCTTTCATGTAGTTAAAGAAATGCTCTAACTCACCGTAATCATAGTACCGAATTTGATATTCTCCATAGGGATCAATTTTGGCAATAAAGATTCCCCTGGAATACTCCTTAAATCTTCCGTATACACCCACCACCAATTGTTCATCATCAATAGAGATAGACCGTCCAAAAATTAAGTTTTTCTTGTCCTCAGGTTGAAGAATGGTGGTGGATACAAGTTCCCCTGATGAACTGTACTTGCGAATCCACAAGCACTTCTTTTTTTCATAATTGTCGGTGCTCACGATCACATCTATAGTACCATCTGGATAATTCTTAATTTGAGTCAACTCACCGGGCTCATTAAAAAATCCTGGCAATATTTTCGATTGCTGCAAAGCAAAATTGTAGTACAAAACCAAGGGACGGTAGTTGTAGTAACCTGCGATTAAAGCAGCTTCGTCCGTAATCACAAAATCAATGGGTCTGAACGGAATAATATTTTTAACCGGATACACGAGGAACTCGGTACTCTCCAGTTTAGAGGTGGCGATATGAAAGTGAGCGAATTTCGAATACCGACTTTGGAAAAGAATGAACAGAATTCCATCCTTTACTATGGATTTAATCTCTTCCAAATCCTTGGCAACTTCTATTTTGCCTCTCCAGACTTCATTTAGCGAAGTGTCCAGTCGAATGATTTCCAGATTATCCAACTTTGGCCTGCTGACGCGGTTGTGGATGATCAGCCCATCCTGTCCTGCAGAGGCCACCGAGAATTTGGATAAATCTTCTGATGATATCGGCACTTCAAACCTTTCGCGCTGCTCAAACTGACCAAAAGAATACTGGAAGGTCAGCGTAAAAAGTAAAGCCAGCGTGAAATTGAAGCGGTTAATCAGCTTCAAATTTATTGATGTAAAACACATACCTGACCTGATCTCCTTCATTCTTGTTTTTATTCCTCAACGATTGGTAGCCCCAAACAAAAACACTGTCTCCATTCCAAAATCTGATGCCTGTATCATCTTCCGATTCATGTCTGATTACATCATCGGGATTGAGCAATGGGATACTTAATGTGTCAAGTTCAGGTTCCTGGCGAAGGGAAGCTGTACTTACAATTAATTCCTTATCTTTTTTGTACGTCAAATGAATCAGTCCACTCTTAACAATGAAATCGGACGACTGTTCAGGAGCATAACGCTTGATATTGTCAAATTTCAAACTGGTGTCCCACATCAGTTTGCCATTATTGTCAAACAAAGTAAGAACCGATTCTATCATTTTTGCAGAGCTGGTTTGACTCGTGTTGTTGTAGGAGTATGGCGTTGAGGCGTATCGGTTCATTACGGGGTTATAACTATAGGGGGAGTAACCATATCCATAGTATGGATTATTGTAGTTGTTCCAATAGGGTCGATTATTGGCAGATGCAGGGTCATACATCTCCGAAAGAAAATAAAATCCTTCATCGGCTTCATGAATTCTGATGGGCAGAAGGTGTGCTTTGTAGTCGGGATTCTTTCCGATCTCGATTTTTTCTTTTGCTTTTGCTTTAATCTTTGATGCTCTTTTATCAGGGAGGTATCCCAGCAAATGGTTTAAACTGGTATAGGGTATATAGTTTATCGATTGTTCTGAAAATGGATCCACCAATACTGAGTAGAAACCTAATCCCACATTGGTGAGTCCCTCAGTGTATGTACCCACGATAAGTAGTTCTTCTCTTTTGAGTCCGCTTGAAATGCCAGTAAGGATATTTTTGTCTTTCTCAATTTCTATATAGTCCTCCAGCAGAAGAATTCCGGTCTGGTCAAATGTTTTCATCACCAGGTGCCTTTTATCCAATGAATTGCGTTCAATTAAAAGCGTGTTGAAGGTGTTGTTGTTATTGACACGCACATCCAGCAGCTCGGTATCTTTCAGGAAGAAACCCGGAATTACTCTTAGACTTTGTGAGGCTGTTTCATAAAGCATCACGGCAGGCTCACGAGAAACGTAGCCACCAAAAAGGACATTTTCGCCTACAACGTTGAAATGAGTTATGCGAAACGAAAATTCATGGTCAATTTCAAAATAGCGAATGGTATAGCTTGAAATATTGATCTGGGCAAGATTAAATTTATTAAAATCCTTGTCTCCTTCCCGAAACAAAAAATAAACGTGATGGTCGGTATAGTCGTATCCGATCAGGCTAAAGCCGGATTTTACTTCGATATCTGAATGCCATTTTTCATTAAGGTCGGAGTCGAGAATAAAGACCTCCCACAACTTTTTTCCGGATAGAAACCTATCTTGCTCATGAATGATAGCCATTCCATTCTCTGCCATGGGTACCATCGTGAAGCCATTGTCGGATGGCTTGATTTCTTTTTCATACCGGCCAATTGACATCAACTGACCAATCGCATCCCGATCTGCCAGGGCAAACATCAGGACCAGCAGGAATGTGTAAGGGAAATTGTAAATACGTAAAAACTGGAATTTCATTTATTTGTCTGCTCACTCATCTCAACCACTGCATCGAATTCACTTTCTTTTACCGGCTGTACAGACAAACGCGATGACCTGACCAATACCATATTGGCGAGCTTACGGGTAGCTTTGATCTCCGCAAGTGTAACCTTACGCTTTAATTTCCTCACTGGTGATATCTCTACCACCGGCCAATCCTTGTCTTTGGGGTCGGGAAAATGTTCTTTCGTGATCTTAGCAATTCCCACCACCTCTTTTCCATCGCCACTGTGATAAATAAAGACCTGATCACCCTTTTTCATCGCTTTGATATTGTTGCGTGCCTGAAAATTGCGCACTCCGTCCCAAACGGTCTTCTTTTCTTTAACGAGATCATCCCAGGAATAGGTTCCGGGTTCTGTTTTCATAAGCCATTTAGCCATTTTCTTTGGTTTATTTTAATGGTAGGTATTCAAATTCATCTGATTCTAAAATAGTAAATACAATTCGTATTTTTCTTCAATTATTGCAATAGCCCCGTATGATTTTGACTTTTAAAGTGGGATGAGCAATGTTTAACACAATAATTAAGGTTTACTCACCCGGATTGAGTTAGATTGGAGGTTTTATGAAAATATTGATCGTTCGATTTTCATCGATAGGAGATATTGTACTCACGACTCCTGTTATTAGGGTGCTCAAAACCCAACTGGATAATGCAGAAATTCATTACGTCACCAAGGCCCAGTACCAAAGCCTGCTTACAGAAAATCCGTATGTGGATAGACTCCACCTGCTTGGTAGTCACCTGCTTCCATTGGTCAAGGAGCTAAAAGCGGAAAAATTTGATTACATCATTGACCTCCACCACAATCTTCGGACAAGAATTCTAAAACTTTTGTTAGGTGTAAAGTCCTTCAGCTTCAATAAGCTGAATTGGGAGAAGTGGCTTATGGTAAACCTTAAAATAAATAAACTACCCGCTATCCATATTGTAGATCGATATTTAAGAACGCTCCAATCACTTCAGGTAAAAAACGATTCTTTGGGTTTGGATTATTTCATCCCCGAGGCGGATGAGGTGCCAACTGAGTGGATTCCAGAAACTCATCGCAATGGCTTTGTGGTTTATGCCATAGGCGGGCAGCATGCCACAAAAAAACTTCCTGTAAAGAAGATGATTGAATTATGTGACAAGATCAATCGACCTGTAGTCTTGTTGGGAGGAAAAGAAGACATCAATGAGGCTGAAACCATTGAGCGGTTCTTTAATGCAAACAAGGAGTCGTTGATCAGTGAAGATGAAATTCAAACTCATTTAAATAAACGGACAATAATTTATAATGCCTGTGGAAAGTACAACATCAACCAATCTGCCAGTATTGTAAAAAAATCGGATTATGTGTTTACCCACGACACCGGTTTAATGCATATTGCGGCAGCTTTTAAAAAAGAGATATTCAGCATTTGGGGAAATACAATTCCGCAATTTGGAATGTATCCTTATCGGACAAAATTTAAAGTATTGGAGAATAACAAACTGGACTGCAGGCCCTGCTCTAAAATAGGATACAACAAATGCCCCAAAGGGCATTTCAACTGCATGGAGAAAATGGTATTTGATTTTTACCTTCCGGAGAAGAAAAACTAATAGGCCCTTACCAACTTTCCTTCCATATAATTGACATAAGCCCTGTTGGCTACTCGCATGCCACCTTTGGTGGGATAATCGCCAGTAAAATACCAGTCACCGCTGTGGTTGGGTATAGCCTTGTGCAAATTGTCAATCGTTTGAAAGGCAATTTGCAAATCTGCCTTCATTCCTTCGGGCCTCACAATCTCAGTAATCTTATCGGAAATTTCCTCATAAGTGAATTGCTCATAAAGGCGCTTCACGTAGTTTTGAGGATTGTCTTCATGTTCGGATTGTACACATTGTTCGTACACTTCGCCAAGCAGATAATCTTTTCCCTGATCTTTGATCAGCTGTATCATTGCACGAAATGCGACAAAGTCTCCCATTCGGCTCATGTCAATACCGTAACAGTCAGGGAATCGTATTTGTGGTGCCGAAGAAACTACTACAATTTTCTTGGGGTTGAGTCTGTCCAGCATTTTTAAGATGCTTTTTTCCAATGTCGTTCCCCTTACAATGGAGTCATCTATCACTACCAGCGTGTCCTTGCCCTTATGCACTACCTCGTAAGTGGTGTCATAAACGTGTGCTACCATATCACCACGATGCTCGTCATCGGTAATAAATGTTCTCAGTTTGGCGTCCTTTAATACGATTTTTTCAATGCGCGGTCTGAATGAAAGGATTTCATCCGGGGAATCAACGGAGGGTTTCTTGTCGATGAGAATATCCTTTTGCTTACTGATCAAAAAATCTTCGATGCCGCTCATCATCCCCAGGAAGGAAGTTTCTGCGGTATTTGGGATGTATGAAAAAATCGTGTTTTTTAAATCGAAGTTGATGGACTTTAGAATTTGAGGAACCAGCAGTTTACCCAGTCGTTTTCGTTCCTGATAGATTTCAGGATCTGTGCCTCTTGAAAAATAGATTCTTTCAAAACTGCATGACTTCTTTTCAAATTGTTTAATGATGGGGTATTGGGCAAAGTCACCACTTTTAGTAATGATCAAACCATGTCCGGGGTCCACCTCTTCAATTTGATCATAATCAATATTGAAAGCTGTTTTAATGGCCGGCTTTTCTGAGGCTACCACCACCACCTCTTCGTCTGCATAATAATAGGCCGGTCTGATGCCTGAAGGATCTCGCACCACAAAGGCAGATCCAGATCCGGTAAGCCCTGCCATTGTGTATCCTCCGTCAAAATCTTTGCAGGCACGTTTAAGCACGCGCTGCAGATCAATTTCATTTTCAATAATGTCTGATATTTCCTGACTGGTAAACTTGTCTTTGTACTTCCTGAATAACAGTTGTACCTCCTCATCCAAAAAATGCCCGATTTTTTCCATTACGGTTACCGTATCCACCTTCTCCTTGGGATGCTGTCCAAGACCCACCAAAATATTGAAGAGTTCATCCACGTTGGTCATATTGAAGTTACCCGCCATTACCAGGTTGCGACTCCGCCAGTTGTTCTGCCTTAAAAACGGATGAACATTTTCAATGCTGTTGAAACCATGGGTGCCATAGCGCAGGTGCCCCAACCATAACTCCCCGCTAAATGCCAGGTTTTCCTTCAACCACACCTCATCTTTGAAATGATCGCCACCCTTCTTTTGTGCCTTTTTGTATTTTTTACCGATTTTTTTGAAAAGATCTGCAACCGGTTGAGGCTTCATGCTTCGGTAGCGACTGATGTACCGGAATCCCGGCTTTTGATCGATTTTAATGTTGGCAACACCGGCCCCGTCCTGGCCTCGATTGTGCTGCTTTTCCATTAAAATGTACATTTTGTTCATCCCATAGCTGGGTCCGTACTTATCGATATAGTACGAAAGGGGCTTCCGTAGCCGAATTAGGGCTATACCACATTCGTGAAGAATGGCATCACTCATAGGAAGTAGTTAAGTCACAAAGTTAATTCTATTAATCCAACCCATCAAAAAAAGGGGCATAAGCCTTACCTCTTTAACCAAAGTCGGGCCAATAAGATTTGCTTAAGTCGGAATATAATTTCAGGCTGAGGATCAACCAGACTTGAAAATCAGGCAGTAGCCTGATGACGGGCAAGCGTAAAATAAAAAGTACTTCCCTTTCCCTCTGTACTTTCCAGCCAAATTTGACCACCATTGCGCTCAACAAACTCCTTACACAGAATGAGGCCTAAGCCCGTTCCTTTTTCATTTTGGGTTCCGCGTGTGCTATAGCCTGATGTTTTCTCAAATAGAATTTTTTGAACCTCGGGAGAGATGCCTACGCCATTATCTTTAACCCAAACGACCAGCTTGTCTTCCTTTGTCTCCACACCTACTTTGATCTCACCGCCTTCTTCTGTAAACTTCATGCCATTGAGGATGAGGTTTCTGAAAACCAGGTTCACCATGTTTAAGTCAGCATGAGCGAAAGTATTTTGGGGAATCTCGTTAACTAAATGAATGTTTTTGATGTGCAAAGAGCTCAACAAATCAAAGTTCTCATCGGCCAGGATTTTCAGATCTACTTTGGCGGGCTGTATCCTTAACTTGTCCATTTGGAGCAATGTCCAGTCCAACAAGTTGTTGATTAGGTTTTTGGTATGATTAAATTGCAACTGCAGTTCTTGTGTCAGTTGAGGAAGTTCTTCAGCCTTGATTTGGTTTTTAGCCATCAAATCCAGTATACCTGACAGTGCGTTGATCGGGGATCGCAGATCATGAGAAATGACGGAAAAGAACTTGTCTTTTACCTGATTGAGTTGTTCTAACTCCAGGCTTCGCCTCTTGATCTCATTTTGATGTTCAATGAGTAGTTTATTGATCTTGATTCTTCTTTGGCCACTGCGATATACAGTAAAAAGGAGTATGGCGGTAAGCGCAGCTACCACCACCATGATGTTTCTAAAGAAGGCCTGCTTGCTCAGTTCATTGGCTTGTCTCATTTGCATTTCGTTCAAAGCAGCAATCTCCAAATCCTTATTCTCCGTCTCCAGTCGGATTTGGTTTTGATAGATCTTCTGGATCATGTCTTGGCTAAACAAACTATCCTGAAGGACTTTGGATTGTTTGGTATAGTCCAATGCCAATTTATAGTCTTGTTTACTTTCAGCAAGAGTGGAAAGTGCGCGGTAGCAATCAATCTCCAGGACCCTTGCATTTATTCTTTTGGCAATACTTAATGCTTCCAAAATCAAATCGGAGGCATCCTGATAATTTCCTTGTCGTAAATAAACCTTGCCTTTGCCAAGAATGGACTCTGCCAAACCATACTCGTTTTTGGTTTTCTGGTGTAACATTCTCACGGTATCGTAGTAAGCGAAGGCTTTTGTAAATTGTTCTTCTCTTAGGTACAGGCGGGCCATGCGGGCAATAATATCCGGCTCAAGAATCTTAATATTCCGCTTTCGGGTAAGGGCAAGAGCCTTTTTAAGCGTCTCCTCAGCCAGATCATATTTATTGGTTCTCAGGTAAATGTCGCCTATCTCATAGTAGGTGTAGGCAGGGCCATCCAGATCATTTATTTTTTCACTGAGTTTTCTGGCCATTTCAGCATGATCAATGGCAATATCGTATTGACCAAGCTCTTTAAACACCGTGCCCACGTTATGCAGGGCTATGGTTATTTGAATGGAGTCATCAATGGCTCTGGCGATCTTGAATGATTGTGTAAAGTAATAATACGCTTCATCATATTCACCCAGATTAACATAGTCATTGCCCAGATAGTTGAGTGCCACGGCAATGCTTGAGCTGTCTTTGGTGATCAGCGTAAGGGGTAGCCTTGCTTTGTCGAACTTAAGTGCGGTGACGAAATCGCCTCGCAGGGTGGCGAGGTAGCTGAGCTGTTTATAGGCCTCAATTCTTGCCCAATTCAAATTATTTTTTTCAGCTATAGCCGATGCCTCTTCAGCCAGTACCTTGGCCGTATCATAGTCACTAAATTGAAACATTTTGGAGAGTTCAATAGTGGCTTTGATCTTTATGGAATCTGATGGCGCATTGTTGATAATGTTTCTGAGGCTATCCTGTTGTGTAGAATTTTGCGCAGTAGCCGCTATTGAGATAAACAATAGCAAGCTTATGACGGCTTGAAAAAGCGCTCTTGTAATTATTCCTATGGCCCTGGCCTGGCTCATCCTCTCCAAATAAAATAAAGACAAATTTTCTCTGGCAATCTTCCCGCCTACGTTTCTTGAGTGTGCATTGAGCTTTTAATAAGGTAATAGGTAACCAATGTATTCAAAAAAAACAGGAAGCACATTTTATAACGTCAATTAAAAATCTAAAGTAAACCAATATATCCCCCATAAAATGTTAAAAATCAATAAAAACAATACATGTATATGTTCAATCTAAACATGTCAATTCCAAAGCCTCTGTTGCTCCAGGTGTACGATCTGACCAAAAAACTGGCGGGTAGAGGCTTCAAACGATGGTGTGTAGTCCGACACAAAAAACCTTTTGGTTGATTCGGGGTTCGGATTTAGAAGGTTCAGCGTCTCCAGATGGTCTTTCAATGCTTTCGCCACTACCTCAGAGGAGTCGAGGATATGCACTTTCTCCTGATAATAGGCACTAATTTCCTTCTTAATAAGTGGGTAGTGCGTGCAGGCAAGTATCAAAGAATCAATGCCTGAAAGCTCAGGGTCTGATAAATACTGCGCAATAATTTCGTGGCTGATCTGGTTATTAAAAAAACCCTCTTCAATCATGGGCGCCAGCAATGGTGTGGCTACCGACTTCAATGAAATATTTCTTTTGGCTACCTCCACACGCGCAGCATAGACTCCGGAAGTTACGGTTCTTTTAGTTCCAATCAGGCCAACATTTTTGTTTGCATAATGATGGGCTACAAAATCTATCATGGGGTCGATCACATTGATGATGTGCGCGTCTTTCCTTACGTATTCTTTTAACAGTTCATAAGCTGCTGAACTGGCAGAGTTGCAGGCAATCACGATTACCTTGCATCCCTTTTTTAAAAGTACGTCTGCGATCTTAACTGAGTAGGCCTGGATAGCTGCTTCCGATTTGTCACCGTAAGGCAGGTGAGCTGTATCACCAAAATAGATGATATCTTCTCCGGGTAAAAGTTGGGTAATGGCCTGGGCTACTGTGAGCCCTCCAATGCCACTATCGTAAATCCCAATGGGACGAAGTGAATCGCTGTTCATTCAGTAATGTCAAAATAGTAAGTTAGTTAGCAGATAAGTAATTGTTTTGAAATGCATTTCAATGCTTCAAAAATAGTCGCTCTAAGTTGGAATTTGTATAATTGTGCTACTAACCATTAAAATTAATACCATGGCATTCAATCTTCTTAAAGGAAAAAGAGGCATTATTTTCGGTGCCCTTGATGAAAACTCTATTGCATGGAAGACCGCGCTGAAAATAAAGGAAGAAGGGGGAACATTTACGCTGACCAATGCCCCTATTGCCATGCGAATGGGAAAAATCAATGAATTGGCAAAAGCATGCAGTGCTGAGGTGATTCCAGCCGATGCTACATCTGAACCTGATCTGAATGCCCTGTTCACCAAATCCATAGAAGTCCTTGGCGGGAAGCTGGATTTTGTTTTGCACTCTATAGGCATGAGTCCTAATGTAAGGAAAAACAGGACATACGGTGACTTAAATTATGAATGGTACCTCAAAACGTTGGATATCTCAGGGCTGTCGTTTCATAAGGTGCTACAAACCGCTGAGAAAACAGACGCGATGAACGAATGGGGCTCCATTCTCGCCTTGTCCTACATTGCAGCGCAACGTACCTATCCTGATTATTCAGATATGGCCCAGGCCAAAGCCGTACTGGAATCTATAGCGCGAAGCTATGGATATCGTTTTGCCAAATTGAAAAAAGTCAGGGTAAACACAATTTCCCAGTCGCCCACCAAGACAACGGCAGGTGCCGGCATTTCAGGGTTTGACGTTTTCTATGATTATGCGCAAATGATGTCCCCACTCGGAAATGCTACTGCCGAAGATTGTGCCGCTTATATCGTAGCGATGTTTTCTGACTTTACCAGAATGGTGACTATGCAAAACCTGATGCACGATGGTGGATTTTCATCAACCGGCATTACAGACGATCTCATCGAAAGACTTACCAAATAAAGGGAGAAGTATTTAAGTAAGGTTCATCGGTATTACCGATAGTTTTGAAATATGGTTTCCTTCCCTCAATGTAAGATAAACCTTGGACTTCGCGTGATAGGAAAACGCGATGATGGTTATCATGACATTGAAACTTGCTTCTTTCCGCTGCCTTGGAATGATGTCCTGGAGATCATTCCTTCAAAAACAATGTCCTTTACCAATACGGGTCTACAAGTACCCGGGCAACACGATGAAAATTTATGTTTAAAGGCATTTTATCTGCTTCAGGAAAAATTTGATTTGCCTACGGTTGACATCCATCTTCACAAAATTGTGCCTATGGGCGCAGGCTTGGGCGGAGGATCTGCGGATGCTGCGAGTACATTAGTCATGTTGAATGAATTATTTAATGTAAATTTATCAACCCCACAACTTGAAAAAATGGCAAGCACACTGGGAAGTGATTGTCCTTACTTCATTCACCCCAAACCCATGATAGGAACAGGCCGAGGAGAAATACTCAATCCGGTTGATATATCACTGAAAGGAAAGTTTGTGGTTGTGGTGAAGCCGGATATTCATGTTTCTACCAGTGAAGCTTACCGTGGAATTGAACTTGCCAAAGACGGAAAATCAATTGTTGACATTATCAAGGACACTGAGATTTACGGTTGGCGTGAATTGCTGATCAACGATTTTGAATCATCCGTATTCAGGCAATTTCCCATCATTCAAAAAATTAAGGATGATCTTTATTCGATGGGATCGATTTACACCAGCATGAGCGGATCTGGTTCTGCGGTTTTCGGAATTTTTGACACGCAGGTTGATTTGAGGAATCATTTTGACGATATGATTTATTGGTCAGGCAATCTGTAGGTGCTAAGTTTTGTCTTTAGCAAAGGATAAGCGATGACGGCCAGAATGATGATGGCCGTACCGATATAAAACTCACGGTGCATTCGCTCACTTTCCCCAAAAATGATCACCGCCATTATTATTCCATATAATGGCTCCATGTTTAAAGTGAGTTGAACAAAAAACACCGAAAGTCTCTTCAGCAATTCGATGCCGGCCGAGTAGGCATACACGGAGCAAACAAGTGATAGTAAAAGGATGTAAACCCAATCCAAAGCATTTGGAGAAAGTTGCAACGTATGGTCCATCGCCCATGTCGATTTATAAATGGGAAGGAATAGCACGGTGCAAAGGAATGCACCGATCATTTCGTAAAATGTAATGGTATAGGGATGTGTGCGCTTGACAAAGCGGGAATTGTAAACCGAAAACAAAGCCATGGTGAACCCCGATGCAATTCCCAACGCGAGTCCCAGGGGGTACTTGAAGTCAAAAGAAAAGATGATATATAGCCCCAGTACAACCATTAGTCCAAGTATAACCTCAAATCCTTTGATTTTCTTCCTCCCCATAAGCGGTTCAAGAAAGGCAGTCCACAACGAAGCTGTTGCAAAACCCACCAGGCTCACCGATGCATTGGAAACTTTTGCTGAAGCGAAAAAAGTGATCCAATGAATGCCTACGATAAATCCGGTTCCGATGATTTTGAACAGGTCTTTTTGCGATAGGTGGAATGAATTGTTGGTGACAACAATTAAAGCCGCTAAGCCCAACGCGGCCAATAACGTTCGGTAGAAGACCATCTCCACAGCAGGAATAGATATGAGCAGACCTAATATTGCGGTGAAGCCCCAGAGGAAGACAACAAAATGCAGTTTGAAATAATCGGCAGCAGGGGTGTTCACCTGGGTACATATTTATACATACCCAACGAAATTAGTGTAAAAGTGATATTCGGCAGCCATGCGGCAATGAGCGGAGACAAAGATCCGGCTTCAGCAAACGTTCTTGACATCATGAAAAACAAAATAAAAACGAAAGAAAGCAGGAAGCCCAGGGCAATCTGAAAACCCGTGCCCCCACGACTCTTTTTGGAGGATACGATTACTCCCATGAATACCAACACAAAAATGGTAAAGGGAGATGAAAACCTGATTTGTCGCTCTACCTCAAAAGCCTCAACTCCACTTGCACCCCGGAATTTTAATTTATTAATGTGATCACTCAACTCATTGATGGTCATTCCGTCAAACTTTCGATCTTCATTTTCGAAATCTGCGGGGGTGATGGCCAACGTTGTATCCATTCTCTCGCCTATTTGCTGCGTATAAGGCAAGGGCTTGTATCCGATTGAAAAAATGGAATCTACTTTTTTTCTTTTCCAAAACCGCATGATCCACTTATGTTGAGTTGAATCCCAGGTAATGTTATCGGCAGTCAATTTTTCTATCAGCCGGTTGTCTTCGAATCTTTCCAATGAAAATTGGTAGCCGGTACTTGTGTTTACATTGTAGTTCTGCAAATAAAAATAAACATTGGGTTCTATTTGCATATGCACGTTGCGCTGGTCAAAGTAATACGATTTGTTGAGGTATTGAATCTCAAAGGCAAGACGAGACCGATTGGATTGCGGGATTACCCAACCATTGAGCACAAAATTGAAAACAGCAATAATCAATGACGCAAGTAAGTAGGGCAGCAAAAGCCTTTTAAAGCTTACACCACTGCTAAGAATGGCAATGATTTCTGTACGGGCTGCCATTTGAGAGGTAACAAACACAACGGCAATAAAGACCATGATCGGACTTACCAGTCCTATGATCCACGGAATAAAATCTCCGTAATATCCAAGAATAGCAAGTGAATCAAGATTGGCTTTGGCAAACTTATCCATCTTCTCGGCCAGGTCGATGATGGCCACAATCGCTACAATGATCAACACGACAAAGATGAAGGTGAAGAGAACTTTTTTGATGATGTATTTGTCGAGAATCTTCAACATGGGGTGCTGCTTAAAGACGCTGTGCTACTTTTTTAACCATTTGGTTTTTCCAGTCGTAAAAATTGCCTTCCATGATCTTTTCTCTTGCGGTGGTCACCAACCAAAGATAGAAGGTGAGGTTGTGAATAGAAGCAATTTGCGCGCCTAAAATCTCTTTATTGATAATCAAATGACGGAGATATGCTTTTGAATAAGTGGTGCTGACGTAGCCGCCAAGGCTTAAATCAATGGGATTGAGATCATCTTTCCATTTTTCGTTTCTGATGTTGATGACCCCCTCGCTGGTAAAAAGCATGCCATTACGGGCATTTCGGGTGGGCATTACGCAATCAAACATATCAATACCCAGGCTGATGCATTCCAGGATATTTTCCGGGGTGCCTACACCCATCAAATATCGCGGTTTATCCGGGGGAAGAATACTGCAGACCAGTTCAGTGCATTCATACATCATTTCATGCGGCTCGCCTACCGACAGGCCGCCTATGGCGTTGCCCGGTAAATTATGGTTGGCAACAACTTCAGCTGATTTCGTTCGCAAGTCTTTAAATGTACTTCCCTGGACGATGGGAAATAGTGCCTGATCATAACCGTATTTTGATTTTGTATTATTGATTCGATTGGTGCATCGTGTTAACCACCTATGGGTGAGTTCCATCGATTGTTTGGCATACGCATAATCGCAGGGGTAGGGGGTACATTCATCAAAAGCCATGATGATATCTGCGCCAATGCTTCGCTGAATGTCCATCGCGTCTTCGGGGGAGAAAAAATGCTTCGACCCATCAATGTGAGACTTGAACGAAACACCGGCTTCATTGATTTTTCTGTTTTCAGATAAGGAATAAACCTGATAACCCCCACTGTCTGTCAGGATGGGTCCCGACCAGCTGTTGAATTTGTGCAGGCCGCCTGCTTTTTCCAATAATCCAATGCCGGGTCTCAAAAAAAGATGATACGTGTTGCCCAGAATAATTTTAGCCCCGATATCATTGGCAAGTTCCCGCTGATGCACTGCTTTCACAGATCCGGCAGTTCCTACCGGCATAAAAATAGGTGTTGGAATTTCACCATGAGCGGTGGTGATTTGGCCAGCCCTGGCTTTGGTATGCGTATCGGTTTTCTTAAGCGTGAATTGCATGCGCGTGTTGGAAGCGCTGCAAAAATAGGTATTTAGACAGAACAATTCAGGTGGCGGCTGCCAATGGCATTTTTAGGTAGATCAGGATTTCTTAACTTTCCAATTGAATAATAATGTAATGAAATGAGCATAACCATAGGAGAGCAAGTCTCAAAATGCGAATTCCATATGACCTTAAAAAGAAAATTATTAACATATGAAATACGAGAGCATTGGAAGTGAGTTGTTTGTTGCAAATAGAAGAAGGCTGATTAAAGAACTGCCGAAAGGAGCGATTGTTGTTTTCAATGCCAATGATCACATGCCCACCAATGCAGATGGCACCATGCCATTTCGTCAAAATAATGATCTCTTTTACCTAACAGGTATTCAGCAGGAAGAAAGCCTTCTGGTGATCTGCCCAGATTTTCCGGACAAGAACTTGCGTGAAGTACTGTTCTTGAGAGAGCCAAACGAAGTAATGGAAAAGTGGGAGGGTCATAAGCTTACCAAAGATGAAGCCAAAGCAATTTCGGGCGTATCTTCCGTAAGATGGAATGATGAGTTTCATAAACTATTTCATCACATGATGGTGATGGGTGGTGTTTCTAATGTGTACCTCAATACCAATGAACACTACCGGTCGAATGTAGTGGTGGAAACAAGAGATGCGCGGTTCATTGAATGGTGTAAGAAAGTTTATCCGCTGCATCGCTACGAAAGAGTAGCTCCAATAATGGCCAAACTGCGTTCAGTGAAACAAAATAGGGAAATTGAATTGATGCAAAAAGCGTGTGACATCACAGAAAAGGGTTTTCGCAGGGTATTGCAGTTTGTGAAACCAGGGGTTATGGAATACGAAATTGAAGCAGAATATATACACGAATTTATCAGCAATCGCTCAAGAGGATTTGCCTATGAGCCGATAATTGCATCCGGGTCAAATAACTGCGTGCTACATTATATTGAGAATAACAAGAAATGCAAAGCCGGAGATTTAATTCTTCTAGATGTAGCAGCTGAGTATGCCAATTACAGTTCCGATCTTACGCGCACCATTCCCGTGAGCGGAAAATTTTCCAAAAGGCAGAAAGAGGTTTACAATGCAGTACTGCGCCTCATGCGGGGAGCATGTAAACTGCTTAAACCCACCACTTATTTTTTCGAATATCAAAAGGCGGTAGAAAAGATGATGGAGGAAGAACTTCTCAGGTTAAAACTGATTTCTAAATCAGAAACAATGGCCAAGAGTCCGGACAATCCTGGTTTCAGGAAATATTTTTATCACGGTACTTCACACATGATTGGGCTGGATGTACATGATGTAGGAGATATGCATGCGAAAATGCCTGTGGGTTCCGTGTGGACGGTAGAACCAGGCATATACATTCAGAAGGAGGGATTTGGCATCCGTTTGGAAAACAACGTGATCATTCAAAATAACGGTGTGATTGACCTTATGAAAAATATACCCATTGAAGCAGAAGAGATTGAAGATTTGATGAACACCAAATGAAACGGTTTATTTCCATTTTTTTGGTTTTCGTTTTGCTGAGTGTTGCAAGCGCTCATGAATTCTGGCTTTTGCCCCGCAAGTTTAAATATGCGGTGGGAGAAAAAATGGTCATTGACTTTATGGTTGGAGAAGGATTTGAAGGTGAATACTGGGACCTTACCAGACACAAAGTTGAAAAACTGACCTTGTTTAATCGAATCGGAGAAATCAGTTTGCTCCCGGATATCAAATCTACCGCAGGAAATAATGTTGAACACGAATTCAACAACGTGGGCACTCAGCTGATAGCCATGGAGAGCAATCAAGCCTTTATTGAATTAGGGGCAGCAGAATTTGAAGCGTATCTCAAAGAAGATGGACTGGACTATATTATTGATGAAAGGAGAACGCGCGGGGAAGAGCATATGAAATCTAGAGAATTATATTCCAGGTTTGCTAAGTTGCTGGTGCAGGTTGGAGACAGAACGGATGAGACTTATAAAAAGAAGGCCGGGCTAAAGTTAGAGATCATGCCTTCTCAAAACCCTTATGATCTCAATTCCGGAGATTACATGGAATGTAAGGTGTATTATCGCGGCAACCCAGCGCCACACGCGTTGGTCAAAGTATGGAGTCATATAGGCAACCGGATTTTTCTGCAAAATATTTACACCGAGTCGGATGGATCAATCCGTTTTCCAATCAGCAATACCGGCCCGTGGATGGTGAGTACTGTAAAGATGATCCGCTCAACTTCCCCCAAAGCAGAATGGGAAAGTATGTGGGCCAGTTTGGTTTTTGAAATAGATTAATGAAAAACAATGAGCAATTCTTCGATCTCATCTGACAAAGCACCGGAACCGGTTGGGTTATATCCACATGCCAGAAAAGTAGGCAATTTGCTTTTTCTCTCAGGTGTGGGGCCGAGAAAAAGGGGATCAAAGGATATTCCTGGTGTCACCTTGGACGATCAAAAAAAAATAGTATCCTATGACATCGAAGTACAGTGCCACGCTGTGTTTCAAAATGTGCGATACATACTTGAAGCTGCCGGATCAAAATGGGAGAACCTGGTGGATGTGACCGTGTTTCTCACCAATATCAAAGATGATTTTGCGGCCTACAACAAGATTTATGCTGAATATTTTAAGGACAATCAGCCCTGCAGGACTACGGTGGAGATCACCGCGCTGCCCACGCCAATTGCTATTGAGTTGAAATGTATTGCAACGATGGATTAAACGGAGAAACTTTCTCCGCAGCCGCAGGTACGTGAGGCGTTGGGGTTTACAAATTGAAACCCTTTGCCATTAAGACCATCTGAAAAGTCTAATGTGGTACCCAGAAGGTAAAGCAAACTTTTTTTATCCACTAGTATCTTTACTCCTTTGTCTTCAAATACCTGGTCTGCCGGATTGATCTTGTCGTCAAAGTCAAGATCATACATCAGGCCACTACATCCGCCACCTTTTACAGAAACCCTTACATTGTGGTCGGGTGTTCTGCCTTCTTCTTTCAGGAGTTCTGAAATTCTACTTTTTGCTTTTTCGGTAACACTAATCATAAATTCAGGAAACTGGATTTAAAACTACACTAAATACGGTGATCGTATTCCGATCACGCCCGTAATACAACTTCTCCAATGCGTTAAAAATATTACTGGCCCTAAAGTAGGAAGTGTGCAGTTCATGTTCTCCGCCAGCCACCCATTGGATGGTGTACGAATTATCCTTCTCTTTAAAGTTTTGAACATAACTCCACATTTTTTTTAACGCATCCACTTTGTCAGAACCGGTTTCAGAGTGGAACAAGAAAGACTGATTGTGCCTCGGATTGAGGGTGATCAGGTCCAGCTTGGTTTTCCCATCCATTACACTGTATTCAAAAATCAAATCACTGGTGCGGAGACCCAGATAGCCTTTGATTTGCTGTTGTATTCTGGCGGCCTCTACATGAACATCACTGGTGGTTTCTAACATCATTTTGTTATTTCAAATGCAAAACTCTGGTAAAGCTCAGAAAGTTTCTGAAATTCATACAAAATTAAACATTTCCGATTAACAAGCCTATGGAGAAAATTGAGCATATTGGAATAGCGGTCAGCAATTTAGAGGAGTCCAACCGCCTGTTTTCAAAATTATTGGGCAAGCCGCCCTATAAGATTGAAGAAGTGGCTTCCGAGGGCGTCAGGACTTCCTTTTTTGATGTAGGAGGGGTGAAAATAGAATTGCTGGAAGCCATGCATGAGGATTCCCCCATAGCCAGATTTATATCCAAAAAAGGTGAGGGGGTACATCACCTGGCCTTTGCAGTCGATGATGTAAGTAAAAGCATGGCCGCGCATGAGAAAAACGGTTTCACCTTGATTAACAATAAGCCCAAGGATGGGGCGGATAATAAGAAGATTGTATTTCTTCATCCAAAATCTACAAATGGGGTGCTGGTGGAGATGTGTCAGGAGAAATAAATTCTTAGTTCCTCTGACCGAATTGAATGCGGTTGTAATGCTTTAGCTTTTTCTTCCCCTCGTGTGTTTCATAGTAGGGCTTTGGCCCACACGAAGCACCAATCAATAGGATCAACAGGATCATTGGAATGCACTTTTTCATCTTGCTGTTTATAATTTAATATGGAGGGTTGGGCAGTTTTAGCCAAACCGCGGATAAGTCTTACTTTTGCGGGACGAACAACTTCTAAAGCCGGTAAATGGCAGTTACAAAATGGCGGAAAAGCGATCTGAAATAAATGACATTGGTGAATTTGGGCTAATAGACCGGATTGCCAGTCGATTTCAACTTAACAATAAGTCTTCATTGCTTGGCATCGGTGATGATGCAGCTGTCATTGATGCGGGTGCAGATTGCATTTTGCTTTGCACTGACATGCTTACAGAGGGCGTTCATTTTGATCTCTCCTACACCCCTTTGCAACATTTGGGATACAAGGCGGTGGTGGCTAATGTATCGGACATTGCCGCCATGAATGGAAAACCCGAACAAATCGTAATCAGTCTGGGACTGAGCAATCGATTTTCTGTAGAAGCCATCGATACATTTTATGAAGGTGTGAAAGCAGCATGCCTGAATTACAATGTCGACCTGGTTGGGGGTGATACCACCTCTTCCGCATCTGGTCTTGTGATTTCAATCGCTGCATTGGGCAGAGCGAAAAAGGACAACATCACTTATAGAAGTGGTGCAAAGTTGAATGACATCATTTGTGTAACCGGTGACCTGGGTGGCGCCTATTTGGGCTTGCAGATTTTGGAGCGAGACAAGCAGGAGTTTTTAACCAACCCTGAAATGAAGCCGCAGCTGGAAAATTTTGAATACATGGTGGGCAGGCAATTAAAACCTGAAGCCAGAATGGATATCGTATTTGAATTGGCAGAGCTCGGCATTACGCCCACCTCCATGATTGACATTTCCGATGGCTTGGCATCAGAACTGTTACATATCAGCAAGAATTCTGGCGTGGGCATCAAAATATTTGAGGATAAAATTCCTATTGACACCAACGCATATGAGACAGCCGCGATCGAATTGAAAATAGACCCCATCACGTGTGCCT
>CAYNCP010000072.1:0-19382 GCA_964395905.1 uncultured Ohtaekwangia sp. | reverse complement strand
ATGGGATGAACGGCAAACAAATGGAAATTATTTATTTGAAAAACGATCATGAAGCAGCTAATTATTGGTGTACTGATTTCACTTTACATTGGGATTATTCACAACTCACAGGCCCAGGAAATGACGCAGGATTCTACTAAATCCAAAAAGCAGGAGCGCCATGATCGCAAACAAGCAAAGGCCCTCGAGTTTGAGCGAGAGAAGATTGAAGTAAGGCAAATGGCCGAGCAACGAAACCTGGTACTGGAAGCAAATACGCTTAGCGGGAAATTTGGCTACAATGCCGTCAGCGTGGGCGCCAACAATTACATTTTAATTGACAGCAGCTTTTTCATACTTCAAACCTCATCACCGGGTTTTGTTGGTCAAAATGGGATTGGAGGCGTAACCATAAGAGGCACGATTGAATCCTATGAAGTAACAGAGGGCGGCAAGAATTCCATCAATATCATTGCACAGGTCAACACTTTTGGGCTTGGCCCGGCTACCATAGCCTTAAATCTTATTGGCAAGGAAAATTGCCGCGCCACCTTTTCAACCGCTTCCGGATTGGTACTCAACCTGATGGGACCGATCAGCAAGCTTAGCGAAGCTAAAGTCTACCAGGGAATCAGGCTATACTAGCAGGTACTTCTAACCTAAATTGAAATATTTGGTTCTTGCTGCGGACCTGTTCGATCCTTTCCGTTGTAATGGTTGGGCAGGAAAAGCGTAAAAGTCGTTCCAACTCCCAGCATACTAGTGCAACCGATCTGTCCCGACAGCTTTTGGATTGTTTCACGAACAATGTAAAGACCCAACCCTGACCCTTCTGATCCTTCGGTAGCCCTGAAAAACATATCATAAATCTTATTCAAATATTTATCTTCAATTCCAATGCCATTATCAGCTACCTCAAGCTCATATCCACCATCCACCACCCTGGCACCTACCCGAAACCATTTTTCATTTCTTCTCGAGTTGTGGTACTTGATGGCATTGGTAATCAGGTTACTCATGATCACTTTCAGTCTGGACGCATCAGTGTAAATGACAAAATCAGGCGCAACATCTATTTTCCGCTCGATTTTCATATGATGGGCCAAAAATTCGATGGATGAAAGTACTTCATGGATAAGATCCAGCAATCGGACTTCTTCTATCATTATGTCCGTCCTGGAGTTTCTGGAATAATCCGTTATTTCCTTAATGAATCCCTCCATGGTGAGGATGCGCTGCTTCATCAGCCCAAAATATTCCTCGAGTCCGGCATCCTTGTTCGTTAATCTTACAATTTCCATCAGTCCCAGCAGGGAACTTAAAGGAGCGCGCATATCGTGGGAAGCACTGTATACAAATCGATCCAGTTCCTGGTTCGCTTTTTCAAGCTCATCGTTTTTTTTGGTCAGGGCCATTTCCGCCTGCTCCCGGGCCATGATGCTGTTTTCCAGCGATTTCTCAGATTCGTTGTTTCTGTTGATGGCGAAGTTGATGATCAGCACGCAACAAAGCATCCCGATCAGATAGTTGGTAGCAAAACTGGTGAGCTCATAGGACGATGGGTCAGCAAGCTCACTAATTGGTGACCAATTAAGCAAATATGCCAGCAAACCAAGGATGATGGAGATAAACGCAAATATGTATCCGATATATCGGTCGGATCTGGCAAACAAAATAAGAGCAGCAGCTGAGGTAGCCGTAAAATAAAGGAACACACCCCCTAATGGTGAATCGATGGTGGCAAAGACATAAATGATGAGGTTGGAGAAAACGAGAATGATAATGGAAGCACTTTTCGACTTCCTGTTCCTGTTCATGATGATGATGATTCCTGAAAAGACAATTCCAACTATATAAAAAGGCAGGAACTGCTTTACGCCATTATAGAGATCGATAAATATGTATGAAAAGCAAATGACCCCAATGAGCAATCCAAATTGGCCTCTGAGCAGCGCTTCTTTGTATTCGGTGCGTGAAATGATCCTTTGTTTGCCGAGCAAGAAATCGCGCATATATCCAGCTGAGGCCATTGGCGATGAGATTAACTAATGGGAAGTTAAATTAAAATAATGGATAGTAAGGCCATTGATTTTGGAGGACTGCTGATAAACACAGAAAGTCATGAGCACATGACTTTCTGTTCGGCCAAGCCGCGTACGTATTATCCAGATTACCCCAAATAGGCCTTCAGCTCTTTGCTTCTGGAGGATTGTCTTAATTTACGAGTTGCCTTCTCTTTGATTTGTCTTACACGCTCGCGGGTGAGATCGAATTGATCTGCAATTTCTTCCAATGTTACAGCGTGTCCTCCGGACAATCCATAATAAAGAGAAATTACCTGCGATTCGCGCTCGCTTAGTGTGGCCAATGCCCGTTTCACCTCAACCTGAAGTGACTTCATCATCAGATCCGAATCAGGGATCTCGGCACTTTCATCCTCCATGATATCCAAAAGGGTACCATCGCCATCACCCTGAGCAAAAGGAGCATCCATGGATACTTTGCGCGCCCTGAAAGTCAAATTGGTTCTGATCTCTTCTGGTGTCATCTCCATTACTTCCGCCAGTTCCTCTTCGGTAGGCTCACGCTGGTGCCTTTGCTCCAGCTCAGAAAATGCATTGTTGATTTTGTTTAGGGATCCTACCCTGTTCAACGGGAGGCGCACAATCCTCGATTGTTCAGCCAATGCCTGAAGAATGCTTTGGCGAATCCACCATACGGCATATGATATAAATTTGAAGCCTCGTGTCTCGTCAAATCGGGTGGCAGCCTTAATCAACCCAAGGTTTCCTTCATTAATAAGGTCACTTAAAGTCAAACCGTGATTTTGGTATTGCTTTGCCACCGATACCACGAAACGCAAATTGGCGTTCACCATCTTTTCGAGTGCTACCCTGTCCCCTTCCCTAATACGCTTGGCAAGCTGAACCTCCATCTCGGCAGTAATCAAATCAATTCTGGCAATCTCACTCAGGTATTTGTCCAGTGACTGCGTTTCCCGATTGGTTATCTGCTTGGTTATCTTTAATTGACGCATTAACGATTAAATTAAATGTTTATATAAGTTTCTTTCTGGTTCACCATTTTTCCTCAAAACACCACCCCTAATCAGAGGCAATGCTCAAACTTCAATTTTTCAAGGTCTCTCAACCTTCAATTGTACTTAGGTTGGCTAGAATACTAAGGAGGGCAGTTTCAAGGATATATACGTTAAACCGCCAGCAAAGGTACAAAATATAGCCAAATTTCCCAAGAAATCTGCATTTAAGTAAGTGTAAAACAAGTTGTTAAGGCAAAAGTTCCAAATGATTCAGATTCATTCGATTTCATCTTAAAACAAGCTGAACAAAAAAATGGTAAACATGCCCCAGGCAGTACCTGAGACCATACTCAAAATGGCAAGTAAAATGGCATGAGGCATCCATTCTTCATTGTAAGCAGCAGTCACAGCCGGAGCCGTGGAGATTCCGCCCAGATTCGCCATACTGGCAATCGGCACCCAAGCCATGTGAAGCTTCATCATGCGGGCAATTAACATCATAAAAACATAATGCAGAATAATCCAGGCAATCGCCACCACCACAAAAGCAACCGGTAACGAAAGGCCATTGAAATCAAGTCGCAGACCTAATATGGCCATGATGAGGATGATAAGCACCCCTCCTGTTTTTAGAACGAAAACGTGGTTCCAGCGTGAAATGAAGTTGCCAAGTCCCAGGCCTGCAACAGAAAGAACGATGACCCGCCAAAGGAAATCTTCGATTAGCCAATTGACTGCTATGGTCACTAGTATTATGGCAGCTGAAGTTAAGATAATGGACCCAAACGTTCGGCTGTTTGGCTTTATCACATCCGGAATGAAATCAGGGATGGTTTCCGTAATGCCAAAGAATCCATTGAACTGATCACTTCTTTTAATGAGTTGAAACATCAGGATGGTCCAGATATTAACAAGTATGTTGTCCAACACCAAAACGGAAAGAAACAAAGACTCCGGAGTATGTGCCAGCTCTTTAAGCACCAACTGACTTGTGCTTCCACCAATCCACCCTCCCACAATGGGGACCAATCCTTTCCAATAAGCTTGCTCAATAAAGAGTTCACGCCCGTTAACCATCAGGAATTGAGCAATAAACACCAGGACCACCGGCAATGAGGCAATCACAAACGAGCCCGCCACAAACAACATGATGGGCCTCGCTCCTACCATTTTCAACTGAGGGATGGATAAAGCGCTCATCACCGTGAGGATGGCAAAAGGGATGATCCAATTTCGGCTGATGGAATGCAAAAATACCTGCGAAAGGTCAATACCCGTGCTGTGGGTGACCGCGGCAGGAATAACGTAGGCAAACAGGATGGCAGGAAACCAATTGAGCAGACTTTGAATCCACGAAGTTTTCTGCCTATTGAGCCACAATACCGATAGCACTGTAAATATAACAACGATAAGAGCAATCAGGGAGTCCGGCATCTGTGATCAGCTATTGGTTAAAAGTAAAAGGTAGTGAAAAAATCCAGCGTGGCATGAGGCAAAATCACGCGACCAGTGAACATCGATGATGGCCGGCTTACTTTGTAAATGGTTCCATTGTGTTCCACAACTGACCAAACTCCTTAAGAAAAGATTTAACCAAGCCACCTTCCGTTGTCAAAAGTACATTCTCATGATTGTATTTGGCCGCACTCAGCGTCCAGTTGTAACTGCCGGTAATCAAAGCGTTTTCATCTACCACCATGAACTTATGGTGCATATGATTGGGTGTACTGTCCATTTTAATGGAAATTCCTTCGCTGTGGAGGCGGGCAATATCCGATCCCATGTCTTGCGACTTGTCGTTGTCAGTAATTATCTTTACCTCACGTCCCCTTTTGTAAGCATCGATAATGGCGCTGGTAATTCGATCGTCACTGATCGTAAAAACACAAATGTTTATTCGTGATGTCGCATATAGTATTTGATTGATAATGATATTGCGGCAGGCATCACCCGGGCTAAAGAAGGCGTCCGACCTTTCTGACCCTTTCGGCAGCAAGGCGCTGTTTGCATTTTTGATCCATTCAAGGATGGCAGGAAAATTATTAGCGTTGGCCTTTTCATTGGCAATCTCATAGATTTTACTCCTCAGGAAGCTGAGTTGATCTGCCCCCAGAGGCTGCTCTCCAATCAAAGCTTTGATCGTTCTTTTCTCTGATCGGGACAAAATTTCGTCCTCAATGCTCAATCTCAATTGTTGAATGATATCCTCCATTGTAATCTGTATACTCATTAGGAATTGAATAGCCACTGCACTACTGCATAGAATACAGAAGGGCACAGCAAGGCACCAATCCCCGTGTAAAAAGTTGAGGTAATCGCACCGTACGGAACCAGCTTAGGATCTGTTGCGGCTAGCCCTGCCGCCACACCGCTTGTTGTCCCAATTAGACCCCCAAAAACCATCGCAGCATGTGGATTATTCAGACCAATGTGTCGTGCAATCACGGGAGTTGCTACCGTAATGACAATGGCCTTCACCACACCAATGGCAATGCTTATGGCAATGACATCAGACCCCGCACCTATTGCTGAACCTGTGATGGCACCAATAATAAAAGTACAAGCCCCGGCACCAATGGTGGTCATGCTTTTTACGTCAGAGTATCCCATGATGTAGCTAAGGGTTGCGCCAATCAGGAAAGCAACTGTTACACCTACGATTAGAGAGAGGATTCCTGCCAGCCCTGATCTTTTGATTTCAACATAGCTCGCGCCCAGGGCCGTGGCAACAACAGAAAAATCACGCATCATGGGACCACCCAGCATCGCCATACCGGAGAATATCCCTACGTCCGCTATGCCATGCTGGCCACCAAAAAATGCCAACACAAGTCCGATTATAATGGCAATAGCAGCACCCGGAATTTTGTTTTTCGTCACTCTTTTGGAAATCCAAAAAGAGAAAAACATAATTATCCCAACAAACAGAAAGGCAAAGACCAATCCATTTTCATTAATCACTTTTTCAATTACTCCCATTTTCAGTGAGTAGGATGATGGTCATCCCTTTTTACTACGATTTTTGAAAGAAGTGGCACCAGCAACAGGCAACATCCGGTGGCCGCCACACCCACAACAAGTGCAACCCATCCACCACTTAAGGCTGCTTTTACATTTTGTGTAGCTGAAAGTGCGACTACTACAGGTATGTACATCGCGTTCCAAAATTGAATACCTTCAACGGTATCCGTTTTGATCAGTCCTCTTTTTCTTGCCCGCTCATTCACCAGAATCAGCAGAAACATAGCAAATGCTACTCCACCCATATTGCCCGGTATATTTACCCACTGGCCAATAGCATTTCCTATGACCTGGCCCACGATAAAACATCCTGCAAGAATGGCTACTCCGTATATTTTCATGGATTCAAATTTTCATAACCTACCCATAAAAGCGCGTTCTACGCAAGGTAATACTCCATCCACCTGGCTTCAATGAGTGACATGCCAGACTAAAGAAACAAAACATTTGGTTGGGTTTAGGCGCCAGGGGGTATGGATGGTCTTATCTCAATTTTGCTGGGCAATGTTCTGGGATTCATTTCCAGCAGGTCAATTACCAGCTGGCCAATGTCTTCAATTTGAATTTTCCAGGAATCCGCATGACCCGGAGACTGGTCATTGAAATAGGTGGAAACAGATCCAGGCATGATGGTACTTACCCTGATTCCATATTTTCGCAGGTCAAGCATGATGGCTTGAGTAAATCCCGTAAGACCAAACTTACTTGCATTGTATGCTGCACCCCCGGCAAAAAAATTGGTGCCTGCCAGACTGGAGATGGTAATGATATATCCCTTGGATTCTTTTAGTGCTGCTACTGCTGCTTTAACGCTATTAAACACTCCTGTCAAATTGGTATCAATCGTTTCGTTCCATTGGTCATGTGTAAGCGTTTCAATGGAGCAAAAATGTCCAAGACCTGCGTTGGCCACCAGCAAGTCCAGTTTGCCCCATTTGTCTAATACCTGATTCACCGCCTTTTCCTGCGCTTGGGGATTTCTCACATCAGCCTCTATGGCCATCGTCTCAACACCAGGAATTTTGTTTAATGTGTCGCATGCGCTCGATGCAGCACTCAGGCTTCTGCTCGTAATCGCCACCTTTACTTTCTTTTTTGCCAACGCTTCGGCAATACCAAATCCAATACCCTTCGAGCCTCCCGTAACAATTGCCGTTTCGCAACTCATTTTCATCCTGGTCTGTTTTGGTTTTGACTGGTTTTCAAAATCAACATAGGTTGATATGGTAATTTAAGGCTTCATTCCTTAAAAAAAAATCCCCAACCTGATAAAGGTTGAGGATTTACTCCTTGAGACAAGGAAAGCTTATTTTTCTACGAACTCCTCAAACGACATCAACTTTGACGGCTCAATGCCATTCTTGACTCCGTAACTTTCAATTTTTCCTATTCTTCGGCTTTTGGTCAGAGAATAGTCAGACTTTGCCTTATTAAAGGTATCTTCCAGGAGTTTGAGGTTCTCCATTTCTGAGGAAGAGGGTGGTGCAAAACCGGATGCCACTTTGCTATACAAATCAGAAAGCTTCTCACGCAATTGCTTCTCTGCAGTTCCTACATAATTATCTCCCGTGGTGACTACCAATGTTTTTTTCAGTTTCGTCAACTCATCAATTACCGGCTGTGACATTTTCTTTCCACTGGATCCAGACGCGCTTACTTTTTCAGCGTGAGCTATGGTTTCATCGATTTCGTATACCATGTAAGCAAGTTCCTCCGACATATCAAATAATTTCTTCGAGATCATTTCAAGCTGCTTTCGATCTGCGTCTGTCCACATTGAGTTTGGATCAGGAACCAATGACAATGATGTTTCATACTTCTCTTTACCTTTCGTCATCACCACCTTATACTCTCCGGCAGGGGCACGCATGGGTGTAAAGCCTCCAAAACTTAATGTTTTTGCTTTGGCCATTTTCGGCTGACGTGTGTAGCCATTCCATTGAACTACATTGATGCCTTTTGATTTACCGGGTGTCAACTCAATCATTTTCTTACCCTCCTGATTCAGAATCTCAATATTCATTGACCCAAAAATGTGCTTCTTCTTCAAGTAGTAGCTGATCTTGGCGTCTCGGGACGGATTAGGACCTACAAATTCCATTTCTGTAGCTGTGCGCCCAAAGGACGTCTTCTCGTCAATAATCGTAGGCTTTGTTTTAAAAAAGTGTACATCCTTAGCCAGGACCTCCTGTGTGATCTCACGCAGCGGGCTGATGTCATCAATAATGATAATGCCGCGACCATGTGTCGCCATCACCAAGTCATTTGTTTTTTTCTGAATATCAATATAATGAACCGCAGTGGCCGGCATGTTATTGGTAAATCGGCTCCAGTTTTTTCCGTCATCGATGGATACATACAGACCAAACTCTGTACCCAGGAATAACAATCCCTGCTTTTCATAATCCTCCTGGATGTTACGTGCAAATCCGTAAAGATTATCCGTCACCAATGATGTCCATGTTTTACCATAGTCTGCTGTTTTGTACACATAGGTTTTCATATCATTCCTGGTGTGTCCATCAAAAACCGCATATGCAGTCGCTTTGTCGTGTGCACTTGCCTCAATGTGGTAGCACCAGGTATTCTTGGGAAGCCCCACAATATTGGCAGTGGTGTTTGTCCACGTCTTGCCGCCATCGCGTGTCACTTGCACGTTGCCATCGTCAGTGCCCGCCCAAATTACATTTTCATCCAAACTTGATTCGGCTATTGTGAAAATGGTGCAGTGGTTCTCAGCACCCGAGTTATCTTTTGATAGTCCGCCCGAGTCCTCCTGATTTTGTTTGGCCGGATCATTGGTGGTTAAGTCGGGTGATATCTTGACCCAACTATCCCCCATGTCATCTGATTTGTGCACAAACTGGCTACCCATGTAGAACCGGTCTGGATGGTGATCACTCACAGACATGGGGGCATTCCAGTTGAACCTGAGTTTGGGATCTCCCTTCACAGGCAGCGGCTGAATTGTTTTTGATTGCGACCGGTCGATGTCATAGCGCCATACATTTTCTGCGCCCTGCATTTCAGAATAAATAATATTCTTAGTTGGATGCTTCAGTACCCTAAACCCATCTCCAAATCCCACACTGTGCCAGTCCCGCGCCTCAATTCCTCCTGGTGAACTGGAGGGTCCATACCAGGAACCATTGTCCTGAAGTCCTCCATATATATTGTAGGGCTCTTTGTCATCAACACTCAAGTGATAATATTGAGACAATGGCAAGTTGGCAACAATCTCCATGGTGTTGCCGCCATCATACGAGCGATAGAGACCTCCATCACAGGCTACATACATCCGATCAGAACTTTTGATGTCAAAAACGATATCATGAATGTCGGCATGCATGAAGCCAAGATCTTTAAAGGTTTTTCCGCCATCGCGGCTTATAGATCCAAAAAGGCCGGCCTTGACAACTACATCAGGGTTTCTGGGATCTACGGTGATGCGTGAAAAGTAAAATGGGCGAACCACCAAACCGAAATCTTTGTTCAAATGGGTCCAACTCGCTCCCGCATCATCGCTTCTATAGAGTCCTTTGTTCTCATCTTTTTCTGACTCAATAGCCGCATACAAAATATTGGTATTAGATGGCGCTATAGCGAAGGCAATTCGACCCAACTTACCGGCTGGAAATCCATTGTGAATTTTGGACCAGTTCTTTCCACCGTCTGTCGATTTATATAATGCGCTGGATTCACCACCCGAAGTAAAAGACCATCCTGTTCTTCTAAACTCCCACATGCTGGCATAAAGGATGTTCGGGTTTTTCGGATCCATCCACAGATCAGAACAGCCAGTCTTAGCATCAACATAAAGGATTTTGTTCCAGGTGGCACCGCCATCCAATGACTTGTAGACGCCCCGTTCTTCACTATCGCCCCAAAGCGCGCCAAGCACACCCACATACATTTCCTGGTTGTTATTCGGATTGATTTCAATGCTGCTGATGCGCTCTGATTTTTCAAATCCGTTCTTCGTCCAGGTGACACCACCATCAATGGATTTATATAGTCCATCACCAATAGACACACTATTTCTTGTCCAAATTTCACCGGTACCTACCCAAATCACATTATCTGGATCCTTAGGATCCAACTTTACTTTGCCAATGGATTGTGGATACTCATCAAAAATGGGTGCGAAGGACATGCCCCCATTCCCTGATTTCCACACACCACCACCTGCAGCGCCTATGTATATTATCCTGTCATTCGTAGGGTGATTTTCAACATCTATAATACGTCCGCTCATGATGGCAGGACCAATTTGTCTTGCCTTCAAGTCTCCAAACAATTCATCGCCAGTGAGTACAATATCCTGGGCATAACCGGGTAGTTGGCAGCATAAGGCCGCCAGTAAAAAGTATAACTTTCGCATGTTTTTACTTTATATAATTATTGTGGAAATGAAAAGTCAGCATCCTTTACTGCTGGATTTATTTCAATGCTTTCAATGACCAGTGGCTGAGACTGTCCTCCTTTTAATCCTTGCACCATGGAATAAGGAAAATATAAGCCAGATACTTCTTTATAGTCACTCATTTTGATTTGAGAAACCTGTCCCTTGGCTGGTCCCTCTTTAATTTCAGATTCCTGCCCTATTGGCACAAAAGACTCCACTTCAAAAAAGTAATAAGAAACATCTTCCACTTTGTTTCCGTCAATTGTTCTTGGTTCCTTAGTAAGTTTCACTTTAAAAGTTTCGGCTCCATCAAAATTCTCCTTGCCTGCCAGCTCCACTTTGTAGCCTTTTGATTTATAATCAAAAAAGGAATCAGGAAAGTCGTTAGCATCCAACTTTGCATTTAAGGTACTCTCATCATCTGCCTTTTCTGCCTTCATCGTTTGAAAATTGGTGCTCCACAGGCTGGTTCCATCAAAAACGCCCTGCTTAATCTCCTGACCTTGAAAGGTGATTTTTGTGTATTGTCTTCCATCCTTTAGTTGAACGATTTCTAGCGGAATCTCAATTCCACCCTGATTCACTTTTGCAGAAATCTTGATTCCCTTGAGATTTCCCCAGGCCTCCAGGCCGCCCGTATTTTCAAAATAAGAATTGAGTATTTCATCTACACTTTGCGCGTTCGCCATGCCGGCAACCGCCATTAACGTAACTGCAAGCATCGTTCTTAGAGTTTTCATATGGTATTGATTGTTATGATTTGGTTGATTAATTGGTAATTATACAAAGGTTGACTTAATTCCACATATTATCATTTCACTTCCTGAGCGACAACTGTGCCAAAATTCTACGAATCCTATCGATATTAGTTTCCTTAACCAGGCAAGAATTACAAACTGAGCTAATTTTTTTCTGCCATTCAGCCAATTGATACTTAAATGGGATTAGTACTTTTTATTAAACAAAAGCCCGCTGAAGAACCCTTTTCGCATTTTAGCCGTTTCAATCCTGCTTCGCTCATAAAAGATTTCAAGATCCTTCAATTCACCTTTGTCCAACCATACCCCGTGTCCATTTACGCAAGAATCGATCATCACCTGTGATGAAAAGCCATATTCTCTCCTTTCCAGCTCTCGTGCACATACCGGACAATTCATTGCCTTGCGGCCTTTAGACCTTGACAATAGAATGGATTTTCCAACGTAATCCGGAATCAATTTTAGTTCAGCTTTGTAGTCATTGATTTGAATATCCTGCAATTTCTCCAATTCGCCCTTGTCCAACCAGACGCCTTCACAACTCGGACATTCATCTATCTCGATGGATTCTTCATAAACCCTCCTGATCATGGGCGTGCTATCGATGGGACAATTCATGATTGATCGTAGTTATCAGGTCGTGAATTTAACAAAATTAAGATCACAAATAAATCTTCAATAACCAATGAAACCTCACCTTATCAGATGTTGCTTTACCAAGCCCAAATCAGAACTCAACGAGCTTAAAATTTAATGTATAATTGATTGGGGAATGGATGCCAATTGGCCTTTACCCGTCCGGTTAGAGATACATTGACAGTAAAAGGAACCAAAAACGAAACTTGATCAGCTGACGGCTAATTTCTGGTGATCCCCTCCAAAATTTCGTTCACATTAAAATTAAAGTCAGCAGCCCCTTTATTATCGTAGTTAATGGCTACACGTATGGCTCTTAGCCCGGTAATGCCCTGTAAATTCTCCACTTCAAGAAGCTCAATTCCATTTTTTCTGAGGTAACCTTTGTCGATCAAAAAATCAACATATCGCGTATAGGTGATGGCATCCTGGTCGTTGGAGTATATGATGGATATCTTACCCGGAGCTGTAATTCTTTCGTTTGTCCCCTTTACATGTGCTTTGTCAATGCGTTTCTTTACTATCTCGTATCTTGCATTATAGGCGCCTTCCACATCAAACCGTTTCTCATCCATTCTAAAATGAACAGACAACGGTGTGTTGTAAACTAAAATCAGTGAAGCAATTTCAATGTCACTTTTCAGGGCGGCCTTCACTTCCTGGAATTTATATTCCAGTTCGCAAGTTACCATCAGCTGCCACAATTGAAGATTATGCAAGAATACTTCGTTAAACTTGACATGGTTGGAAATGGCCTGTCCTACATACATATTGTATTCCACGCCATCCGTTTTGTATCGTTCGAAGTAATGCGGGAACATCTTTTGCGCCTGCACTTGCTGTTCATCCAGTAAAGAAGCCAATGTCTGATTAATTGTGTTTACACTGCTGTCATACTTTTGACGCAAATCATAAATGGAGTTCAACTCCGGGTGGAGCAATGCTTTGTAATTTTCAATCATCACAGCGAGCGCCTGATCCTTGTCTTTCAACAGCTCCAATACCGGATGTATCTCGGCTTCGAGAAAGCTTACTATTCGTGGCTCGCTTCCTGAAATAAACTCGCTGGCTAACTCATTTAAATAAGATTTTATCCGGAAGGCAAGATGCTCATAAATCGGCATGCTTGTTTTTACTATGGCCTGCTCAAATATTCTTTTTACTTCGGATAGCTGCCTGGTCAGATCGGCTTTCACCGCCAGGTTCCTTTTCTCAGATGAGCCCCTGATATCCAGTTGACCATACAGCGGAAATACATTCTTGAAAACAATATCACTAAATACAGGCTGCTCATTCTTCATCTCGCGAAGAATAAACTTGTTGGCCTCTTCTTCAAATCTCCATTTTACTGAAGGATGAATGGTGGTACATTCCTGCTGGATGATGGCCTCTCTCCTATTCTGCTCTTCGCGTTTAAATCGGCTGATCGCCATACCCAGTATAGGCATTACCGTGTCCAATTTTTGAAGGGAGGCTCCATTTAAATCATATTTTCTAGGAGAAGATAGCTCCAGGAAACCAAGAAATTCCTGACCGTTGTGAATAGGCGCAATTAAATAACTTTTTAGAGTTTTTCGATTGAGCAAATGAGACATCTCACTATTAGACATTTGATCAAATCTTTCTATATCAGAAATAATGAGGGCCTGTTTTTGCTTCACTAGAACATCATACGAATAACTACAAAGATTGTCTTCACATGAAAGTCGATCCTGGTTCTCCAACATCAGGCTGGTCAGTCCCTCCTTTTTGTGAGCAATGAATGCATCGTTTTGATAGGCCACAAAACCGATGTCCAAATCCCTAATACCAAACAGGCTGCGCAAGCCGTCATATATTTTTTCTGTGGCATTGACAGAAGTGCTCAACAAATTGGAAGTAATTTTTGCGATAGAATTGTCAATGGTCACATCCATCAAGTTGGTTATTCCAATGCCTCGCATTATCCAACTGTCAGGTGGAAACTTTTCCCTCCACAAATTGATGTCATCAAAATTATCGAGAAGTTCCAGATAATCTTCACGTGTAATGTCCTTTGAACGATCGGTGGGCAACATTTCAAAAAGATCGCCATTCATGGCCAATCGATAAGTGCGGGTGGTGTCCAATTTCTTGTTGTAGATATCGACCAGGATAGGAGAACCGGAAGGGAGGGCATATTTAAAATGACTACCCAGGATGGCAATACATCCATAAATGTAAAGTTGATCTTCTGTAAAGTCATTCAACTCAAAACTAAAGTCCTCTTCCGAAGCCTCCAGGATATTTTTGAATCGTGTACTGAGATAAAATGGCTTGAATTCGAACGGAGGCATAATCCCTTTGATTTCATTGGTAAGCAATACCTCAGGAAAAAGGACGCGGCACAGGCGTTGAATAATTTCCAGGTTAGGGTCAAAATCTTCACTGTTGATGCCATCCACCAATTGCGGATATTTTGCACAATCAGCCAGTAAATTGTTGGCGAAAGCCGAGACGTCCGGATCAGGGTCGCTGGTCTGCTTTCGGAGAGATTCGATCACCTTAAAAAAACTAACTTGCGTAATGGCCGGAAAAGGAATCTTTTTGCCTTTGAATATCATAGCGTGCTGCCTTAATGATTAAAAATCGCCAAATAACCCATTAAGTTCCCAGTGGGATGAAATTAATTACAATAGTAAGACGGATGACCCCGGTTTTTAGTCTAGTATATTTCGGAATTCTTCTAATGCAGTTGCATTTCCAATCACTGTTACCATATCACCTATCAATAAATGGGTATCACCATGAGGAATAAGGATTTCTTTGTTTCTTCTGATCATTACCAGAGAACCACTATCCGGGAAAGCGACTTTTTTCACCATTTTACCATCGAGCTCCCTATTTGTCATTAGTATTTCTTCCACAGCGTATTGGCCAAAGCTTTCGGAAAGTGTTTGGATTGCAGAGGGACGTACGATGAGGTTTTCAACATGCGATGCCAATACTTTATCGATTTGAATGTACTGTGTCTCTGAAAAATCGTCTTCTTCTGTAGCACCCAGGGTAATAATTTTATTATGCCCAAGTTTTTCTTTGAGCAATCTTGTGATTTTTTGATTCTTTATAACCGATTCTGTCAATACGATCACCGTTTCAGTTGGTTGTACCTTTAATGCCTCATAAACCGCCTGATTAGCAACATCGGCATGCATTACTTCAATATCTTTCTCTTGTAAGTTGAACCAGGCATCCCCACGTGATTCGATTACCAGACAATTCATACCATGCAATTTTAAACGTTCAGCAACTTGCAAGGCCACTTCTGATCCGCCAACAATATAGATTTTATTAACCTTTTTCTTGACCTCGTTCAACATTTTGTAAAACAAAGGTGAGATAACGCAGGTAATGATAGCCGCTACAACAATGCCCGCATTTATTGCAGGTGAAATAATTCCAAGCTCCATTCCGATTTGACCAACGGCAATGGTCATTCCTAACCGGGTGGTGAGCAACAAGCCAGCAGCTAACGCTCGTCTGAAACCAAATATCCTTGTCATGATGAAGGATGGTATTAGCTGGATTGCATAAAATGAAATAATGAGGAGAGCAACAAAAGGCAGTGAGGTCTCAATATTTTTTAGTGCAGTCAAATCGAGTTTCACGCCTACCATAATAAAGAATATGGGGATGAAGAATCCGTAGCTCATACCATCCAACTTAAAAAGGAGAGCTGATCTTTCCTTTGAAAGGAATAGGGACAACAACGACCCCGCAAAAAAAGCCCCCATTATCAATTCGGTATTGATTAATCCTGCAATGACCACAAAAGCTAACATCACTGCAATGGATCCCCTTACTCTTATTTGAGAGGCAGCGTGCTCAAGTGTATAGGATAATTTTCGGAACGTCTTAAACCGGGTAAGCCAACCACCAATTTTGTAGGCTGCGAAGAATGCCACAAAAATTATGATGAACAACATCAGTTCAGCTTTAAAACCTGATTCCTTGATCCCCGCATAAATGGAGATAAGTATAATCGTCATGATGTAGACGATCGCCCCATTAAGGAGAAGGATTTGGCCAAACTTCCGGTTTAGTTCCCCATCACTTTTAAGGATTGGAACAATAAAACTTAACGCTACCGTTGGAAGCATAAGCATTAAGAAAATAATGTCTAACGGATAGTAGTAAGTGATGATTAGCGCTGCCGGATAAGAGAGGATAAGGGAACAGATATAAATAAAAAAAGCCACGATAAAGCTATTGCTAAAAAAATCGAGGACTTTTAATTTTCCACGGGGAAAGGAGTTGATGATTTTTTGGATGTCGGTTTCAAGCCCACTCAAAAAGATCAGAAATAGAAAACCCGTATAGGCAAGGAAATCGAGGTAAGGTTCACTCCCGAGCAAGTTTAAAACATGAGGACCAATGATTACGCCCATTGTAATCTCCACAATCACAGCAGGCATCTTGGCAACTTTGAGCCAGGTCAACAGAATGGGAACACCCCAGGCGATCACAAAAATTAAGAACAGTGGCCAATAGTTGATGGAATGCATAAAACCGTGTTGTTCAAAAATATAAAATATTGCAAGGTTTGTTTCGGTGTAGTTCCGCTAACGAACTAATGGCAATTAACCTATCTCGCGGAAAAGAAGTAATGATTTTGCGATTGTCTAAGGCAAGACCGCTAAGGAAAATAAGAAAAAGAAATCCGATGTAAGACAAAAAATTCAAAGATGCTTCGTCTCCCGAAACAAGGTTCAGTACGAAGGGGCCAATCACCACACCCATAATTATCTCTACAATAACGGACGGAAGCTTTGAAATCTCCAACCATGACAGTGTCATGAGTACAAGCCATGCCACTACTATGAATTTAAAAAGCGGTAAGTAGTCCTCCACAAGATTCGGGTTGTACGAAGATACTACCTTCATGCCAACTCTTTAAACCTATTTGGAATTTACTTTCTAAATTCCAAGGTTGCTATTCGTATCTCAACGCTGATGCCGGGTTAATGGATGCAGCCCGTAAAGCCTGAATACTGACAGCTGACAATGTTACAATCAGCACAATTCCGACTGAAAGTACAAAAACACCAATACCCGGATCTATTTTGTAAGCAAACGAATTCAACCATCCATCGGTGAAATAAATTGCAGCAGGAATAGCAAATGCACTGGCAACCAACACCATGAGTATGAATTTTCGATTGACCATAAAATTTAGTCCACTCACCGTTGCGCCCATTATTTTTCGAATGCCAAATTCTTTTGTACGCTGTTCGATGGTAAACGAAACCAACCCGTAGAGCCCCAGGCAGGCAATGATGATACTTAGAGAAGAAAATACAACTACCGTGCCCAGTAACTTCTGATCCGATTCATAAGCTTTTGCAAACGCCTCGTCCACAAAATAATATTGGAAGGGATACCTGTTTTCAAATTCCTTCCAAACCATCTCAAGGTGAACCAGTAATTCGGCCAGATTGCCGTTGAACCTGATGGACAAATTTCTTCGGTTGTTGGGCGAGATCCACATGACGAGTGGCTCTACCTCTTTGTGTAAAGAGCGATAATTGAAATCTTTTACAACCCCTATAATGGGATAGGCAATCGGATCACCCTGAAATTTAATCGTCTTTTCTATGGGATCGTTCCACTCCAACTGATTCACCAAGGCTTCATTAATCACTAAAGCATTCGAGTCGCTTGCAATGTTTTCGTCAAAGAACCGGCCTCCCTGCATGCTCAATCCATACGTGTTCTTGAAATTAAAATCTACGGGAAACATTCTGATCTCCACCTGGTCAGGAGGAAAACCTTCAGGTTGTACAAAGGTGCTAGAAGAACCACCCCCCAATGCCATTCTTCCAAGTGATGTGGTGATTACGGATGAGTGCCTCGCAGCTTCTTGCTCAATCATCTCTCCCTTTGCAATCATGCCAGCGGTAAGCGGGATCACCAGAATATGATCTTTGTCAAATCCCAAATCTTTGGACATCATGAAGTCGAGTTGCCGGAAAACTATCAAGGTCCCTGAAATCATCATAACAGATATTATCAATTGAAAGGTAATTAATACATAGCGCCCCCAATGGTATCCGATTTTTGACTTTGAAGATGGCTTTAATACCTCCGATGGCCGGAAAGCAGAAAGTACAAAAGCAGGGTAGCCACCAGCAATAATGGAAACCAGCACAACCAAAATAAAAGCCGCAACAACAATTTCCCTTTTTAGGAGCAAACTGTAGGCAAGCGATTTGCCAGCCAGGTCATTAAATAATGGAATGGCCATGTAAATCATTACTACAGCTAAAACAGCAGCCAATGCGGTTGTCACAAGCGATTCACCCAGAAATTGTTTCACCAATTGGATTTTGTTTGCACCTAATGTTTTGCGCATCCCCACCTCTCTTGAACGCTTCGATGATTTGCTCGTGCTTATATTGATATAATTCGTGCAGGCGATGAAAAGGATGAAGCCGGCAATAATGCCAAACAGAGAAACATACTGACTGCTTCCCGTCTTGGCCATCCGGTGATACTGGACAACATTTCCAGTGAGGTATAGCTCATTAAAAGGTTGGAGATAAAAGGAATAACTGTCTGCTCTTTTAGGTATATGTTTTCGCGTAAAATCAACCAGCTTCTCACGAATTGCGTTAGCATCTGAACCGGTACGCAGTAAAACATACGTTGTGAGTGTTTGTGTGTGCCAGTTATTCATCCACTCAAAATTCAGTTGACCAAGCTGCGGAGTGGTGGTGCTAAATGATATAAGGGCCTTAAACTGAATGTGAGAATTGCGCGGAGCCTCTTTTGAAATTCCAGTTACTTCAAAATCAATTCCATTCATTCCTGTTACTGACTTACCAATTGGATCTTCCTGTCCAAAAAGGGCCTGAGCCAATTCCTCTGTTAACACGATGGTTGAGGGACGGGTCAAAACGTCATTTTCCACCCCTCGTACCAATTCAAAATCAAAAACTTCAAAAAAACTATTGTCAACAAATACTGATTCCTGCTCCTTTAACTCAATATGCTGATTGTTGTAGCTCAGCACGATGGAATTGTACCAGGGCTGATACCGTACATACTCCTCTACTTCTGGAAATTCATCTTTCATCCCCGGACCATATAAACCGGATGATTCCGCATTGGGAGTGGTCACATCGTCTCCGTCAATTCTAAACTTATTTATCCGATAAAGTCTGTCCGCTTTTGTATGAAAGGTGTCAAAAGACTGCTCATCGAGCATAAATACGAGCGCCAATAGACTGACCATCAAGCCAAGGCCCAAGCCTAAAACATTGATTGATGCATGTAGTTTGTCGCGATTGAAGTGTCGAAGTGCGGTGAGCAGGTAACTTCTTAACATAGCCTTGGCGGGTTTATTTATTAATTAACCTCAAATAAGCACCATGGTTACAGGCAATTGCCGTGAATTCTCCACCATTTTTTAATTGGAGGATCACTATATTAACAATTTACGAGATTGCCTGCAGATTCATTTTTAATGGAGGAGCAAAATACCCACTACACTTCCCGGTTTTCCACCTTGCTTACGCTGGTGGGT
>CAYNCP010000071.1:0-19399 GCA_964395905.1 uncultured Ohtaekwangia sp. | reverse complement strand
TAGCGAAACTCAATGGAGCTTGGCACTAAAGTATTTTGACATCATGAAAGAGATTAAAAAGGAAGACATCAGTCAGGAAATATTTGATTTGTATGATCAATATGCACACAGCAAGATTGATCGCAGAACATTCATTGATAAGCTCAGCACGCACGCGGTAGGAGGGGTGACCGTTGCGTCATTGCTGGCTTTTCTGTTGCCCAAGTATGCCACGGCACAGCAAGTGCGCCAAAATGACCCGCGTTTAAATTCAGAATTTGTTGAATACGATTCGCCTAAAGGAGCAGGGAAAATGCGCGGTCTGCTTTCCAGACCTGTTGGGAATAAAAAAAAATTGGGAGGCATAGTAGTCGTGCACGAAAACCGTGGACTCAATCCGCATATTGAGGATGTGGCGCGGAGAGCAGCTTTGGAAGGATTCATTTCCTTTGCTCCTGATGCCCTGTTTCCGTTGGGTGGTTACCCCGGCAATGATGACGATGGGAGGGAGATGCAACGTAAAAGGGATAGAGACGAGATGTTAGAAGATTTCATTGCAGCCTATGACTTTTTAAAAAAGCATAAAGAGTGTTCGGGCAAAATCGGAGTGGTAGGTTTTTGTTATGGCGGTTCGGTATCGAACGCCATGGCCGTTCGTATTTCGGAGCTAAAGGCTGCTGTACCCTTCTACGGTGGACAACCGGATGTAAAAGACGTTCCTAAAATCAAAGCAGCCCTGATGTTGCATTACGCTAGTTTGGATACAAGAGTAAATGAAGGATGGCCAGCCTATGAAGCCGCCTTAAAAGAACACAAGAAAGAGTACACTGCATACATGTATCCCGATGTCAATCATGGTTTCCATAATGATACTACTCCCCGCTATGACGAAGCTGCGGCCAAGCTGGCCTGGCAGCGAACAATTGAATTCTTTAGGAAAAAATTGGAGTAAAAGTGCTTATGCCAGACAGGGGTATTTCCAGAAAGAAAAAGAGAACCAAGAAGCTCAGCTGGGATTATTTTGATCACAGGGGGAAGCGCATCACCAACCGGAAAATAATTGAGCGCTGTAACAAACTGGTGTTGCCTCCGGCCTGGGCTGAAGTATGGATTGCTGCGGATGCAAACGCAAACCTTCAAGCCACTGGTAAAGATGTGAAAGGAAGGTTGCAATACCGATATCATGAAAACTGGACGAAGGCTCGTGCGGCAGAGAAATTTGATGGCATGACGCGGTTTGCAAAAACGCTGCCCACCATCCGGAAAAAGGTGGATAAAGATCTGAAGCGGGAAGGCATGCCAAAGGAGAAAGTGGTGGCTTTGATTGTCAAACTTATTGACTTGTATCACTTCCGCGTTGGTAATGACGAGTATGCCAGAACCAACAAGTCCTACGGATTGACCACGCTGAAAGAAGGCCATATGAAGATAGACACTTCCAAATCTGCAGAGGGGGAAATAGATGCCGTGTTTGAGTTTGTAGGGAAGTCGGGCAAACTGTGGAAGCGCAGGATTTGGGAGGATGACCTGGCTACGTTGATTAGTCGGTCAGGGGCAGTAGGAGGAAGGAAAAAGAGTCAGGACCTGTTTCGTTATGAAGACCAGTTTGGTAATGATTTTGATATCAAGTCAAACCACATCAACGAATACCTCGATGCCATTACGGCCGAGCATGAAAAGGTTACCGCAAAAGATTTTCGAACGTGGGCAGCTACCTGGAAGGCAGCTTCACGACTGGCCAGGCAACTGGACCCCGACACGACCACCGCCAGAAAGAAAGTATCAAATGAAGTGGTGAAGTCGGTGGCATTTGATTTAGGAAATACACCCACAGTATGCCGATCGTCCTACATTCACCCCTCTATTCTTTCAGACTGGACCGAAGGAACCTTCAGATCAAAGTGGAACAAGGCCAGCCGCAACCGCAAACTGAGTGGGCTGTCGAAAGAAGAGACGGCTACCTTTCATTACCTGAAGGCGTGAATATGCTTAATAAAATCCCGCTAGTCTTTGTATTTGAAAGACAGGCTGAGCTTCGTGCGATATGCTGTTATCTTACCTTTTTCAATTTTTACATCCTGGGAAACCACTTCAGCAATTCTCAAGTCACTAAGTGATTTACTCGCCCTGGTAACGGCAATTTTGGCTGCGTCCTCCCAGGATTTCTCACTGGAACCGACAACTTCGATTATTTTGTAAACGGTAGACATAGGGATGTAATTTATGGTGAGTACCTAATGTACTTACTTGCAGTCAATTTTCATACTAACCAATTGAAAAACCATAAAATAACAGGGCTAAATGTCGATCAGTTTTGCCATTGGCCAGAAAGATTTTCCGTCCAAAAGTAAGCATGTCCCTACATCTTAAAATGTTGTTATATTTAACCCTTACACTTCAACTAAAAATTTCCATGAATCGATTTATTACCGTCATCTTACTGGTTGCTTTTGGTGTTTCAGGATATTCCCAAAACCTCGACAGTGTTTTCAAAAATGTCAAATACAGAAGCATCGGACCCTTCAGGGGTGGCCGGTCAAATATGGCCACTGGAGTAGTGGGTGACCCGCTTACCTATTACATGGGGACTACCGGAGGTGGCGTTTGGAAAACGGAAGATGCCGGGGCAGAGTGGAAAAACATATCAGACGGATACTTCGGTACCGGTTCAGTGGGCGCTGTGGCGGTGTCCGAGAGTGATCCCAATATCGTTTACGTGGGCATGGGAGAACACGCACCACGGGGTGTCATGTCATCCTATGGCGATGGCGTGTACAAATCATATGATGCCGGTAAGACATGGAAGAAAATGGGATTGGAAAAAACCCAGCAGATTTCCAGGATAGCCATACACCCTAAAAATCCAGACATTGTACTGGTAGCCGCTCAGGGAGCCATTCACGGTGCCACAACTGACAGAGGGATTTATAAATCGGTAGACGGAGGTGTCACCTGGAAAAAAACATTGTACGTCAATGACATGACTGGCTGTTCTGAACTTTCCATGGACATGCACAATCCCATGGTGTTGTATGCGGCCATGTGGCATCACCAACGGTTGCCCTGGAAAGTGATCAGTGGTGGACCTGGCAGCGGACTGTATAAGTCCGTTGATGGCGGAGATACATGGACGCGTATGGAAAAGGGCTTGCCCAAAGAAATGGGTAAGATTGCCATCGCAGTTTCCAGGGCCAATTCCGAAAAAGTATATGCACTTATTGAGAGTGACTGGGAAAAAGATTTGCAGGGATTGTATGTTTCCAATGATGCAGGCAAAAGTTGGTCGCAGGTGACTAGTGATCACCGACTGATCCAGCGGGCATGGTATTACATTGAAGTCTTTCCGGATCCACAGGATGAGCATACTGTGTACGTAATGTGTGCTTCTGCTCTGCGCTCAATAGACGGAGGCAAAACCTGGGAAACAATTTCTGGTCCTCATGGTGACTATCACGACCTTTGGATTAATCCCCATAACTCCAAAAATATGGTGATAGCCGATGATGGCGGTGCCGGGATCACCTTCAACCGGGGTGAATCGTGGTCAACACAGGCCAATATGCCTACGGCACAGTTTTACAGAATCAATACAGATAATAATTTTCCCTATCGCATCTATGGCGGACAGCAGGATAATTCCACTGTGCGAATAGAAAGCATGTCGTTGGGAGGCTGGAGCATCAATGAAAAAAACTGGACCAGTTCAGCAGGCGGGGAGAGTGCCTTCCTGGCGTTTGATCCCGATGACCCCAGGTATGTGCTGGGGGGCAGCTACCTGGGAACCATTGAAGTGCTGGACACCAGGGCCAACGCCAGCACCAAGGTGATGGCTGCACCTATACAATATTTGGGACGTGATGCCAGTGACATGAAGTACAGGTACAACTGGAATGCGCCCATCATTTGGAGCAAGCATGAGCCTGACACATACTACCATGGTGCCCAACTGCTGCTCAGAACCAGAGATTTTGGACTTACCTGGGAAGAGGTTTCTCCTGACTTAACGCGCAACGAAAAATCGAAGCAAGGAAAAATGGGAGGGCCTTACACCAACGAAGCCGTGGGTGCGGAGAATTATGGAACGCTTGCTTATGTAATTGAATCGCCACATGAGAAAGGCGTGATATGGACAGGAAGTGATGATGGATATGTGCAACTGACACGCGATGGCGGAAAAACCTGGACCAACGTGACGCCAAAAGGATTAGCCGAGTGTTTGGTTAACGCCATTGACGTTTCTCCTCATGATCCAGCCACAGCTTATATCGCCACCACACGATATAAGTTCAATGATCACACGCCAGCACTTTACAAAACAACTGACTATGGAAAGAACTGGGTGAACACTTCAAAAGGAATTCCGCAGGGTGCGTTTACTCGGGTAGTAAGAGAAGACACAGAGCGCAAGGGTCTGCTTTATGCGGGTACCGAGACCGGTGTTTATATTTCCTGGAATGGCGGCACCAGTTGGCAACCGTTTCAGCTGAATTTACCGGTGACCCCGATTACCGATCTCATGGTAAAAGGAAGTGATTTGGTAGTGGCCACATCGGGACGGTCATTCTGGATCTTGGATGACCTTGGCCTGATCCGTCAATACAAGGAGGGCACTGAGGCATTTACGCTTTACAAACCAGAAGATCAGGTTTATGGCAACTGGGGAAGTCAGCTCAATGGCACATCAGCTGAGTTTAAAGGAACGAATTCATTTACAGGTGTGAATCCCGCCAGCGGGGTAGTAATTTACTATTACTTACCGAAACTTGCAGACTCTGTTCACCTGACGATGGAGATAAAAGATGCTGCCGGAAACGTGGTGCGTACGCTTAGTTCAAAGAAAGATGGATCTTTCCAGCGCTATCCAGGCGGCCCTCCCGCTGACCCAACAATTCCAAAGGCAAAAGGATTGAATCGATTTGTGTGGGACACCCAATATCCAACCATGGTGGGTGCACCTACTGCCTATATTGAAGGAAACTTCCGTGGCCACAAAGCGATACCGGGTACCTATACACTTTCGTTGAAATACACCGATAAGGAATCCAAAACGGAGTTCAAGATTTTGCCTAATCCATTGCATGACATCAAGGCTGAAACCTATGAAGAGCACCATCGATTTATGTTGGACATGGAGAACTCCTTCAACGACATGCACAATAAAGTAAATAAAATTCTGAAAATGCGCACGCAGATTGAAGAGGTGTTGAAAGATATGGGTGACAAGTCAGAATATGCTTCCATAAAGAAAGAAGGAAAAACATTGATAGATAAAATGAAAGCCTGGGATGAGGACATGGTGCAACGCAAATCGAAAGCTTATGATGATGTGGAGAACTTTCCCAATAAGTTTACAGCCAATTTCCTGTTTCTGATCAATGAAACGAATAGTGAAATACCAAGTGTAAATAAATCATCACGAGATCGTTTGGCAGAACTAACCAAAGAGTGGACGGCATTGGACGCACGGGCCAAAACGATAATGGAAACAGATGTGCCTGCGTACACTAAAAAATTGTGGGAGGCAGGTATCGGTGCCATTTGGGTGACTGAGAAATAGCTGCCCCCTATGAGCATTCAGGAGATGGGAGTGAAGGGAGTAATTTTTGATTTGGATGGCACCATGGTAGACAATATGATGGTGCATCATCGTGCCTGGCAAAGGAAACTGGAGGAACTTGGATTAAATCTTACATTGGAAGAGGTGAGAGAGCAAATTCACGGAATCAATGATGAAATCTTTGTTCGGTTGTTTGGCGATAGGTTTACGCCAGCACAGCGCAAGCAGTTTGCCTACGACAAGGAAGCGGAATATAGACTCATTTACAAAAACGAAATCAAGCTGATCGATGGACTTCCTGAATTTCTTGACCAACTCAAAGCACAGGAAATACCTATGGCCATAGGATCGGCAGCTCCTCCTGAAAACATTGACTTTGTATTGGACACGTTGAACATCAGAGGTTATTTTAAGACGGTCCTTCATGCCGGGGACGTTGAAAAAGGAAAGCCTGATCCTGAAATTTACCTGAAATGTGCCGCAGGGCTAAACCTGAAGCCCCACGATTGTCTGGTATTTGAAGACAGCCCTACGGGTGCTGAAGCCGCATTACGGGCAGGCTGCAAGTTGGTGGTTGTAACCACAACGCACACTATGGAAGAGTTTGATAAATTTTCAGCTGTTAATCGTTTCCTTGCTGATTTTAAGGAGTTGAACTGGCAGTTGTTAGAAAAGGAGTAATGGAAGTTATCGAGCCATCCAACTTTTAATTTTCTGAAAAAACTGGCCAGAAACAACGACCGGGATTGGTTTAGTCGGCACAAAGATGAATACCTGGAAGCGCAGGAAAAATTGCTTTCGGTCGGTGTTATCACCGACCGAAACCTTCCTACCTGGTTCAGGTTCCTTTGTTAAACAATGGTCAGGTCGGAGATAACACCGACCTGAGGCAGAATTGAATTGGCAGATATTAGAAAAATAGTAAATGACAGTAATCAAGCGGTCAACATTTGATTTCTTAAAGCGATTATCAAAAAATAATGACCGGGATTGGTTCAATCGACACAAAGATGAATACCTGGAAGCGCAGGAAAATGTGCGGGAATTTATTGACGCGCTGATCTCCAAAATGAACAGCCACGACCAGTTGGAGACGCCCAATGCAAAAAAAAGTCTGTACAGGATTTATAATGACGTGCGCTTCTCCAAAGACAAATCACCCTACAATCCCCGTTTTGCCGGATACCTGAAACGGACCAAACCCATGAAGCGGGGTGGCTATTACTACTGGATTCGGCCTGGCGGTACGATGGTCGCTTGTGGATTTAGTTACCCCAATGCAGATGACTTGAAAAGAATACGACAGGATATATCAAGTAATCATCAGCAATGGAAGCGACTTTTGAAACTTAAAAAGATCAGAAACACATACGGAGAGATGACTGGGGAACAGGTGAAGACCGCTCCGAGAGGATTCAGTAAAGATGACCCTGCTATTGAACTTTTGCGTTACAAGCAATACTGGTTCGAACGTTCATTTTCTGATAGCGAGGTGCTCAGCAAAGATTTTCTCGATCAGGTAAACAATTCATTCAAAGACATTCGCCCTTTTTTTGACCATATGAGCGAAGTGCTTACGACCGATTTGAATGGAGAATTGATTGTGTAGTATTATCTATAGTATCGCTCATAGGCGGCTCTCGTGGTGATGCCCAGTGGCCCCTCATAGATGCCTCCGATATTTCCAATATCTTCCACCAGTACTTCAATGATATTATTACTCTTCTTTAACAGTCCTGGAGGTATGCGATAAACGCGTAACGTGCTGAATGAGTTACTCATTCCAAACGCACGATTGTCCCTGGTGCTTCCGATTTGCTTGCCATTGAGATAAGCAACATCAAAGTCGTCAATTCGCCCCAATACAAGAACCAAGTCGCTGCTATGGATAAGATTATCCGGTACTTCAATGTACTTTCTGTACCATCCAAATCCATCGTATTTTTGAAATCCCTGATATTCCCACGGTGCAGGGACCATCAACTTTATCCATGCTTTTTCATAGTGAATGGGCAGTCCATTTCTGCTGGTGGCAAAATCCCAAAGCCCGGATAAGTCAACCAGCATGTGGCTTTTCGGGGCTTTATAAATGCCGAGGTTACCGTCAATTATTCCACCGCCCAGGGTAACATCAAACACGCGAACGGCTATTGTGTTTTCGCCTCTAAAATCGATGATGTCATTAGGGATTGGATATTTTCTTTCCGTGTTATAGGCGGTTTTAAATTTGGGTGGCATGTATCCTGAAAAACCGACAAGTCTCCCATTTACGTACACTTCATCTGCATCGTCAATGTAGCCGAGGTTAATGTAGTAATTTTCATTTTTTGAAAGCCGTTGGCCACTAAACGTAATCCGATACCAGGCGAATCCATCGTACCCGTTAAACCCTTCGTCTTCCCAGGCAGAAGGGGCCATAATCAGTTCCCAATTTTCGTCATTAAACGCTGGAGAAGCCCACTCACTTTGATCTCCGATGTGAAACTTCCAGCTACCCTTAAGACTAATCACCTGACCCGCGCTGGAAAGTGCAGTTAGAAACATGAGCAACAGGAAGGAATTAGTTGTTTTCAAAATGTGCAGAGAGATTCGATTTTAAAAATACAAAAAATGTGTTTAAGCAAAGGAGAGTAACCTCACCTCAAAGTTACTCTACCCTTGACTTAACACCCACTGTAAGAAAGCAGGATTATCTTGATGCCAAAACTCTGTGTTGCGTGGCTTTTTGAAATTCGGCCACCCATATGCCATCTTTGTTGGTGGAGAGCATGTAGGTGATGGCAAACTCCGGATTGCTTACCTCCAACAGGAATTCATCACCCCGGCTTCTGCTTACTTCATACTTTTTTACAAATCCTCCATCAAATGCAGTTGCCTTGATCCGGTCGGTTAAGAACAGACCATCAGCGTCAATAAATTTTACCACTACGTTGTCATTACTGTTGTAATTGTAGATGACCTTGATCAAATCTTTTTGTGCAACAGGTACAACGGTCACGAAAGATTGATCAAGTGTTTGTGCTTTTGTCTCAGTCAGGGAAATAACGCTGAGAATGGCCACTGCGAGCCCTAAAATGATTGTTTTTGATTTCATGGTATTAATATTTTGTTGAGTTAATTGATTCATAGTGCAATTAACGGGCAGCCCATTTGGCAGATGTCACCATCTGGTAAACGATTGTAACAAAATGTAAAAGCTTGAAGCGCGAAAGGAAAATGGCTTAGTGGACCAATTTATAGCCTGTACCGTGCACGGTAAGAATGACCGTGGGTTGATTAGGATTGGGCTCCACTTTTTGACGTATTCTTACCATGAAGTTGTCCACCGTCCGGGTGGTGGGCTGTTCGTCATAGCCCCAAACTTTTTCCAGGAGATCATAGCGACTTACCACCTGATTCTTGTTTTGAAACAGATAAGCAAGGATCTCAAACTCCTTGTGTGAAAGTTTGATTTCCGTATTTCCATCTAATGCCCGGAAGGCGTTGAAGTCTAGCTTGAGTTTGCCAATAGTAGCCGCTGCCTTGTCGTTGTAAGTGCTGTTGCTCCTTCTTAAGATGGCTTTCACGCGGGCTAAAAGCTCTCGCACACTAAATGGCTTGGTGATGTAGTCATCTGCCCCGAGTTCCAATCCAAGGATTTTATCGATTTCTTCGCCTCTGGCTGTGAGTAAAATAATAGGGGTAGTGATGCCTGATGCCCGGGCCGCTTTGCAAACGTCAAAGCCTGATAATTTGGGCAGCATGACATCCAACAATACCAGGTCAAATGAGTTGCTTTTTATTTTGGCAAGTCCACTCTCACCATCCGAAGCAATATCTACTCGATAATCTTCCAATTCGAGATTGTCTTTCAATCCCAATTGCATGGCGGGCTCGTCTTCGATGATTAGTATTTTGCTCATGATGGTTGATCAGCCAGGGGAAGGTAAACGGTAAATGTGGATCCCTTGCCTGGTTCGCTACTAACGGAAATATTTCCATTCTGTTGCTCAATCATTTGTTTAACAAAAGATAATCCCAACCCTGTTCCCTGGCTTTTGGCAAGATTGCCACTGGAAACCCTGTAAAATTTATCGAAAATGTGCTTTTGGTCATGCTTGCTTATCCCTTCACCATAGTCCCTGACAGAAACCCAGCCCTGATGGGCAGTTTTACCCACATGAATTTCTATTTGCTTGTTTTCATGGCTGTATTTGATGGCATTATCTATCAGGTTGATTACTATTTCGGTGAATGCCTCACGGTCGGCCATAACCCACAGTTCTGAATCATTCATAAATGAGTATTCAAACCCCTTATTAGTCAGGTGAAAATCATAAGTGTTCAATAGTTCTTTGATCTCCTGTACGAGATCGATGCGCTCAATGTTTAACTTTTTCTTCCCTGCTTCTGTTTGGCTGAAGTTCAATATCTTATTGACAATGCCGGTAAGGCGTTGCGTTTCCTTACTGATGATTTTATAATATTCTTGTTTCTTCTCGTCTGATTTTACCCTTCCCATTTCAAGGGTTTCTGCAAACATGCTGATGAGTGCAAGTGGGGTGCGTATTTCATGACTGACATTGGAAACAAAATCGGATTTATTTTGAGCCAGTTGCACTTCTCTTTTTACGTTTCTAAATACCAAAACCACGGCAATAATCAGCACAACATCAAGTCCCATCAGCAGTAGTAGATTTTCACTTGTCCGCTTTGCAACCAATTGATCTATCGAATTTCCTTGTGTTCGGATTCCGACCGCATAATCGGGAAAAATCCAAAAATCTTTACTCAAACCCGCTGAGGCCAATGAGGTGGTATCGGTAAACACCGTGGAGTACACGCTGGCTCCACTTGCTTTGTCATAAACCGACAGGGTAAATTGATCTCTGGAAACGGACTGAAGCCGCGGACCTACAAGGTCTTCAATGAATAGCGCTGGTTCTATTATGAAGCCTGCTATTTTGTAGTTACTGGAGTCACTTCCTGTGATAAAGACAAAAACCTTATTATTTGAAGCGGGATTGGTTTGAAGGACTTCTGATTTTACAAACCCACTTTTTTTATACTTAATAAGTTGGCGGATTAATTCTTGATTATGATCAATACTGGACAGCACCAAGCTTGACAAGGTGTCGTTGGCGTCTTTTTCAGCCGAGAAAACCCGTACGGATGCTTTTGCAATCGCCTGGTCAACGGTAAACACCATACTTAGTGCGCTATTAAGCTGAAGCAAAGATTGAAGCGCAGGTGGGATCGTGTCTTCATTAATACTATTGTCGCCCAGTGCTGTTTCAATTTTGGACATCCAGCTGATCACGATATCATCAGCGTATTGATTGACAGAAAACAGAATGGTCTCCAGCTGCTTTTGATAGATTTCCTCCAACATCCGCTCATCTTCATTGAGTGATGAGATTTCATAAACAGAAAAGAACAGGGCCGGAACCAGAAAGATTACGATGAGGATGGCCGCTATTCTTTGGGTGGGATTATTCAATCGATTTAAAGTATGATGCGAAATATAAATTCAAACCCATTCACACACAATCATACGATATTTTCCTAAAAATGATGTGCTGCAACGGTTCGTAATCATAAAATGCCGAACTTAGTTAATTGCCCCCAAAGAATGGGTTAAAGAATGAAGGCCTACCACCTTAGTTCCGTTCATGACCTGTCGAAGGAATCCTTGCCATTGCAGCTGGTTAAAGTACCTGTACCGAATCCTGGTGCAAAAGAAATCCTCATTAAGGTTTCCTGCTGCGGAGTTTGTCATACAGAAATAGACGAAATTGAGGGAAGGACCCCACCATCCGTTTACCCTGTAATTCCGGGACATCAGGTGGTGGGAGTGGTTGAAAAAACAGGTAAGGGTGCCACCAGGTTTAAGGTTGGAGATCGGGTAGGGGTAGCCTGGATCAACAGCGCTTGCGGCCTTTGTGAACAATGCAAAGCAGGAGCGGAAAATCTATGCGGGCAATTTCGGGCAACGGGCAGAGATGCAGATGGAGGGTATGCTGAATACTTGAAGGTCGGTGAGGATTTTGCCTACACCATTCCGCCCATTTTTTCTGATGTCGAGGCTGCCCCCTTGTTGTGTGCAGGAGCCATCGGATATCGGTCACTGAAGTTAACCGGATTGCAAAATGGTAAAAGACTGGGACTTACCGGGTTTGGTGCTTCGGGACATTTGGTGCTTAAGCTTTCAAAATACCTTTATCCGGATTCAGAAGTTTTTGTATTTGCAAGGAGCGCTGAAGAAAGAGCATTTGCCATGAGCCTCGGTGCAGCTTGGGCGGGGGAATCAAATGACGCGCCTTCTCATAAGTTAGCTGCAATCATAGATACCACACCGGTTTGGAAACCAGTAGTCAACGCTTTGGCCAATCTGGAACCTGGTGGTAGATTGGTGATCAATGCGATTAGAAAAGAGTCTAAAGACACGGAAGCATTGCTGGAGCTGAATTATGAAAATCATTTATGGATGGAGAAAGAAATCAGGAGTGTGGCTAATATTACCAGGCGGGATGTAGAAGAATTTCTCGATATCGCTTCTCAGATTCCCATCAAACCAAAAGTGAAGATTTATCCTTTCGAAAAAGCAAACGAGGCTATTTTAGACATGAAGCAAAAACACATTGATGGTGCCAAGATACTTTTGATTAATGGCTAATGAATGGCACGTGATCAATTTGCTCCAGGTAAGTATCCATCAGGTGTAAGTATTTATTCACTTCATTTAATGCCTTGGTGCGGTCGGCATCATGGGTGGTGCTTTGTGCTCGTAAACAATTTACCTTGGCCCTGATATTGGCACGATATGATTTATAGAAAGTAAACAGTGCTTGCTCCTGATCGCCCAACGTAAGATTCAATTGCCTTGTGTAATGCTTGAGCAATAGTGCGGATAAATCATCTCGACCCGCTGCTTCCAGGTCCATGCACAAAAATGCAATTTCGTTAAGGATGTCAATCTCCCTGTAGTCGGCATTGAATTCGATGCAATCAAAAATGACCGGTTGATCCAACAGGAATATATTCCTGGTGTGTAAATCTCCATGGCAGTCTCGGTAGAATCCCTGGTCCAAGCGATCCTGCATCAGTGCATTGTTTTCTGTAAGAAAGTTACCTGCAGTGGCCACCGATTTGTCAATGAGATCAGATAAGTCCGGATCAATCATCTCGCTGACATACTTCTTTTCACTTGCTAAATCGTTGAACTTTTCTTGCAGGCCATCAAATTCTTTTTGCTGGATCACTTTGGTGCGTTGATGGAAGCGTGCCAGCTGCAAGGCAATACTTTGCATATCATGGTTATGCACATGATTACGTAAGATCAGCCTGCTCATTTGCCTTTTACCCTCCAGCCTGCGCATGCAGACCGCATAGTCAATGATTTCACCCTCGCTGCCACCAAGTACGATCTTGTCACTTTGTTTTCTGATGGCTACAATACTTAAGTATACATTGAAGGTAAGCCTCCAGTTGAGCCGAATTTCTTCCTGACAAAAGAACAGCCTTTTTTTAAGGGAAGAGAAATCCACAAATGAATACCGAATCGGTTTTTTTATTTTGTAGGCCAGGGAATCACAAAGGATCACCCATGAAATGTGGGTTTCGATAAGCTCAGGCTTTTCGCGGTTGCCTTGAATCAATCCCTGATCCAATAGTTGTTTTATTTCTTGAGAGGTCATGCGTACTTATGTAAGTAAACCATAGCGAGGTTCATCATCTCTCCAATGTTATCATCGTTGGATTGAAGTATCAGGTGATCCTGCTCCATGGGTTCCCACTTTTTTTTGAACATTTTGTAGACATCATAATCTGCTTCACTAAACGGTCTCGATCTGGATAGTCGTTTCCTGGCCGTACTTTTCTGGGCAACAATTTCAATGAAGATTACCGACTCATGCATTTTGTTCAGGTAAGGCTGGCGCAAATCCTGCCTAAAGAAAGTTCCGTCAATGACCAGGTTGAAGCCAGCAGCTATTGCCTCTTTGGCCTTGTTGTAAAGTCGCTCATACACTGCCATTCTTTCGGCTTCCGAATATTGCCGATGTTTAAACATTTTAATTCTCTCCTGGTCGCTGTTGACATAAGCTGCGTTGAGTTGTTTGGCCAGTCTGGAAGCAAAAAAGCTTTTACCAGATCCTGGTAAGCCAAATACAATGACAATCATTGGACTACTTCTTTGCTTATAACTTAAAACTTAATTCATGAATGAACAATGACATTGGTCATCAGTTGAGGTCACTTTTGGGGTAATAATTATCAAGATGTACCCTTAAGTTTCTTCCAATCCTTACTTTTACGCTTTATCAAAAGCCAGGAATGAAGGCACTACAGTTAAAAGGCACAAAGAAGGAGGATGTATTTGCCGAGATTGAATCTTTTCTTGCGCAGCGCAATTTCGACATTGTAAGCAAGGACGAAGGGCGCCCATGGGGAGGTTTTTTTGTTATTGAAGAGTCACAAGCCAGGCAATTTGCTGCTCTTTTCTTTGCCGGTGTAGAACTGGATTCACTTAAAATAAGTGGCAAACTCAGCCCTAAAATTTTAGTGGTGGAGCCTGGCAAAAGGCTTTCCTGGCAGTACCATCACCGCAGGGCTGAAATTTGGCGATGCATTTCGGGATCAGTGAATGTAATGACCAGCTCAACTGACGTAGCGTCTGACAGCCAGGAACTACATGCCGGGGATGAAATTCGTCTGGCACAAGGCCAACGTCATCGCATTGTTGGGCTTACTACCTGGGGCGTGTTGGCTGAAATATGGCAGCACACAGACGCGAGCCATCCTTCTGACGAGAGTGATATTGTGCGGGTGCAAGACGATTTTGGCAGGTAGCCTTCTGGCAGGGAAGGTTTGCTGGATGGGTTGAAATTAAAGGATGTGAAGCGAATTGTTTGTTTACTCGTATATTTAGGCTGTATCGGTAATATAAAGACACCGGAGCTAATAAGCCGGATGTTGGCAGTAATAGGGCCCCGGACAATTTGGTCCTCTAACGAGTGACCTTTCACTAACAAAGATTTACGAGGGGGACAATTATTCAGTTCCGGACTACATTAAACTCGAGGTTATATGAATCGTAATTCATTCTTAAAGGGCTGTTTTGCACTGGGATCGTTTCTTATCGCACCATTTGCAGCCATGGCAAAGTTCAATATTAAATCGCGTGCCGATGATGGGTTCAAAGTTGACGCAGGAAAAGATCGTTTTGATGAGGCGATCGGTCTTTTTGACGGAGATACTTTCCATTGCAAAGTTTCTGCTAAAGACACGAACAATGACATGTACATTTTTGAATCAACTCGAGACAAAAAAGGAGGGCCACCCCTTCATGTTCATTTTGAACAGGACGAGTTTTGGTACATTCTCGAGGGAGAGTTCTTGTTTAAAGTTGGTGACCAGATTTTTACAGCTAAGGCCGGGGACAGTATTTTCGGACCTCGAAGAATACCCCATGCGTTTGCTAAACTTAATGACGGCAACGCAAAAATTTTAATGGCTTTTCAACCTGCTGGTAAGATGGAAGAACATTTCAGAGCTGTAAGTAAAGGGATTTATACAAATATGACGGAAGAAGAAAGAGATAAGTTCCAACAAGGCAATGGATTTAAAGTGGTTGGGCCGGCCCTCACCTATGACAAAAGTAAGTAGCATTATAAGACGAAGCGCAAAGCTACGAATGAAGTAAGGAGAAGAGCCGCTTAACTGGCGCGAGTCTTCGGGGAATGCGTGGGCATCTGGGAGACGCGTGCTTGATAATGAATTAAAGCACGAGAGATCATACGCCCATTTCACCCCACAACACTCGCGCTAGTTTTGGGTTGTGCCTTGTCCTTTATTTACTAGGTTTTCTGCTACTTGAACAGGATCACAAAAAGCGCTAGCTTGCTATAACCAATGGCCTCAATCTTCTCAGGTTACGAATACGATATTTTTATCAGCTACCGCCAGAATGATAATCGTACTGGCTGGGTAACGGATTTTGTAAAAGCATTGCAGGATGAATTGGCTGCCACCATTAAAGAACCTCTTTCCGTTTATTTTGACGCAAACCCTCACGATGGACTTCTTGAAACACATGATGTAGATGGCTCGCTAAAGGAAAAAATAAAATGCCTCGTTTTTATTCCCATTGTTTCTCAAACCTATTGCGACCCCAAATCTTTTGCCTGGCAGAATGAATTTATTCCTTTTATTGAATTTGTAAGGAACGATCAATTCGGTTTAGATATAGAATTAAATAATGGGAATGTTGCTAAACGAGTACTTCCCGTTCGTATTCATGAAATTGACGATTTGGACAAGAAGCTTTTTGAAGAAATAATTAATGGCTTAATGCGTCCTGTGGATTTCATACATAAATCAAGTGGCGTCAATCGACCTTTACGTGCTCAAGATGATGAAATAAGGGAAATCACACATCTATATTACTATAGGGACCAGGTAAACAAAGTTGCAAATGCCGTTAAAGAAATAATAGCATCAATAAAGACAAATGACACAACTTCACGGATGCCTGCATCTAAAATTTCGAGTAGTCAGGTTAAAAATGGGAGTAAAAGTCCTTTGATCCTTGCAATATTATTTACCATTATCGCTTTGTTAACATTATTTATCGTTTACCAGATTAATTCAACTGACCGAAAAAGGAAGCTCCGGGAAGATCATTTGAATAAGATTGATAAAATGTTAGAGGATGATGTTATACCCAATTCCAAAACTTTTGTTCTCGCTGCAACGCTTAAGGACATTTATCCGAAAGATACATTGCTTGATCAATTATTATTAAGAGTTTCAAGGAAGATATCGATTCATACAAATCCTCCAGGCGTATTAGTAAAATGGAAGGAGTATGACGGAAATGATGATGAATGGAAGACATTGGGCATAACACCATTGAACAATGTAAGCGTCCCGATCGGTCTTTGCGTATATAAACTTAGCAAAGATGGATATAACTCACTGGAGAGTTGGCTTTGGCCAGATATCCTACATTCCATTAGCCTCGACACCATAAGTACGAACCTCGACATGATTCATATACCGGGAGCAGTTTCTCGTCTAGGTATTTGGGGGCTTGAACATCTGTCTGGGGAATACATTCCGGATTTTATGTTAGATAGAACTGAAATTTCAAATAAAAAATTCATGGAATTCATCAACGCTGGAGGTTACACCAATAAATCATATTGGCCAAATGAAATCTTGGTGAATGAGTATAAAACTTCCTGGGAAGAGGTTATTAAATTATTTGTTGATAAGACAGGTCGACCTGGCCCGTCTACCTGGGAGGCAGGTATGTTTCCAGATGGTGAAGAGAATCATCCAGTAAGCGGAGTGTCGTGGTTTGAAGCAAGTGCCTACGCAAAATATTCAGGTAAAGTTTTGCCCGCCATATACCATTGGGATAAAAATGCATTTACCCAATTTTTTACAAATGAGATCTTGAGCAAGAGCAACATGATGAATAATGAGACGGTTTCTTGTGGCACTCTAGGTGGAGTTAATATTTATGGAGCTCATGATATGGCAGGCAACGTTAGGGAATGGTGCTACAACGCAACTTCAAATGGCGAACGATATATACTTGGCGGAGCCTTTAATGACCCACAGCATCTATATAGCGAGGCAATTATTTCAAATCCCTTTGATCGTTCTGAAGGAAATGGATTCCGCTGCGCTAAAACGGAAATCAACCTGGAAAAAAGCTCTCTCGGTAAATCAGTAGATATTGAATTCAGAAATTATGCTAATTACAAACCAATAGAACAATCAAAGTTTGATCAGTTGCTTAAGTTTTATGAATATGATAAAATAGCATTAAATGCTAGAGTGGATCGGATTTTTGATAGCTCCAATTACAGACTTGAAAAAGTTCATCTAAATTCTGGCAACACCAGCGCTAATGATCAGATTCTGTACTTGTTTCAGCCGAAAAACGTTACAGCCCCTTATAAAACAATATTTTACTGGCCCGGCTCAGGTGTTATACAAAGAAAAAGTTTCAACCACACGAGAGAGTCATACTTCTTTAATTTTCTGCTCAAAAATGGATACGCAGTTGTTTTTCCAGTTTTTACCGGAACACTTGAAAAACAAAGCACTATTAGAACTTCAAATCAGAACCAAAGTGTTGCATATAGATCCTTTGCAATTGATTTAATAAATGAAGTAAGACGTTGTTTGGATTATCTTGATTCCAGAAATGACATAGATCACAATGGTTATGGTTTTTTAGGATTTAGCTGGGGCGGTGCGATGGCACCAATTGTATTAACCATCGAGGATAGATTTAAGGTTGCTACTCTTTTAACGGCTGGACTTAGAATGCAATCTGCTTTAGAGGAAGTGGATCCCGTTAATTTCTTACCTCATACTAAGACACCTACTTTAATCATTAATGGAAAATTTGATGCGGTTTTCCCTTACGCTTATTCACAAAAATATTTCTACGATTTCCTTGGAACTCCCACATTAGATAAGAAACTCATTCTGTTGGATTGCGGTCATTTACCCACTCGATCAGTTGTAATTAAGGAGACCCTACCATGGTTCGAGAATTATTTAAACCAATAGAGTTTATTCCACAATTAAGATGATTTTTTAAAGTTGCTTTCTCTGAAAATAAGGCTATTTTAGAAATGGATTTTCTTTCAGCAGCTTTTGACCCACACTGCATAAACCCAACGTTGTACACCTACTCATACCTCAGCGAATCCACCGGATTGGCCTTGGTTACTTTTAGAATTTTAAATCCAATGGTTGCGATGGCTATCATAAACAATATAGCAATGGACAAACTAAGTACCTGCACATTAATGGCCTCATAATATTCCCACACGGTAGACATCAGGCCATTCACAAGCACGGAGCCCATCACCGCCCCAAGCACAAATGAAATGATCATTATTATCAAAAACAGCTTGCTGGCCTGCAAGGTCATGTGAGCAAGTGGTGCACCCAGTATTTTGCGAATGCCAAACTCTTTGGTGCGCTTTTGAAGATTTAAGGATACGAGCGAATACAATCCTGAAACAGACATGATGATGGCCACGATGCCCAGGAAGGTGTAAATGACTACGACACTGTCAAAATGCTCCAATACCATGACCATGTCATACTCCATCAATCGCCCGGTGTATAACATAGCCGGAAATAGTTTTTGCCAGGCCGCTTTAATTTCGTGATTGACATACACAAGTTGGTCAGGTGTAGTGGCCGCCACCAGATAGTTGTAATTTGCTACCGGCACATACCTGAATGCCACGGGAGCAAGCGGCTCAAACAGGGCGCGCAGGTAAACATCCTTCACCACGCCAATAATATATACGGGTATGGAATCATTCATGGTCATCCTTTGTCCTACGGCCTCACCGTCTAGGCCAAATGCCCTCGTAAACTCTTCGTTGACAATAATGGATTCCGCTATGTCTGTCGTACTTTCCTCACCAAATTCACGACCGGCAACCAATCTTACATTGACTGTCTTAAAGTAGTTGTCACCGATGTTGAGTACATCCACTTCCATCTCTTTCTGGTTGTCTGCGCGCATGGCAGCTGTATAGTTACTGGTATAAATGTGGTGCTGACTTCCGCTGATGGAAACAATTTGGCTGTTGGATGAAAGCTCATTTTTCAGTTGATCAAACTGCTGCGCATTTTCAAGGGGTACCTGAATGACGTTGTTGTATGAATAACCTAAATCAAATTCCTTCTGAAACCTGGAATTGGTGTAAAAGGCCAGCGCAAAAATGACCGCTGCCAGTGAAATACTGAATTGGAACACCAGCAAACTCTTGTTGAGCAGGTTTCCCACGCCCAATTGAGTTGTCCCTTTTAATACCTGAATGGGTTTAAAGGAAGAAATGT
>CAYNCP010000070.1:0-19920 GCA_964395905.1 uncultured Ohtaekwangia sp. | reverse complement strand
AGGTAGCCATTAATTGGCCAATTTTATAGTCACCGTTTACCAGGCACGATACACCCTCCTTAATTTTATTTTTTTTGAATACCCCGGCCACAATGTTTTGACAGGCGATTCCGCACAATGGTGTCTTTTCACTGGGCTTCCAAATGCAAGTATTGCCACAGACCCATGCAATCATTGCATTCCAGGCCCATACAGCTACGGGAAAATTAAAAGCAGAAATGATTCCCACTACACCCAGTGGATGATACTGTTCGTACATTCTGTGTTGTGGGCGTTCAGAGTGCATGGTCAATCCATGCAATTGACGTGATAAACCAACGGCAAAGTCACAGATGTCAATCATTTCCTGCACTTCCCCTAATCCCTCCTGATACGATTTGCCCATTTCGTATGAAACCAATTTGCCCAGTGGCTCCTTGTGCTTGCGTAATGCTTCACCAATCTGTCTTACGATTTCTCCACGCCTGGGAGCGGGCACCAGTCTCCATTCCAGAAAGCCGTGGTGCGCTGTATCTACTACTTTTTGAAATGCTTTTTCGTCTGCAGTTCGAACTTTACCGATCAGTTTCCCGTCTGCTGGCGAAATGGATTCCAGCACGGGGCCTTTTGAATTGATCCATTGTTGGCCGGTGCTTACACCTGAATTGCTGGGTTTTATGCCAAGTTTATTGAGTGTTTCTTTTATTCCAAAATCCTTCATGTCCTGCATTTTATGGGACACAAAGCTAGTCAATTTCTAAAATTACTAAAGGAGAGGGGGATGGTTAATTACCAGTCGATGCCGTATACTTCTTTCTGGTTTTTGTCGTAGATGCCTTCCACCAGTATTCCTCCGCTTTTGAAATCCAATGTCTGATTCAGGTCCTCCACATTATCAATGGGAACTTTGTCAATGTGTGTAATGATAAATCCTTCTTTTATTCCTGACCTCTTCCATTTTCCACTTTTCAATTGTTTGATTAAAACACCACCATCAATATTAAGCTTGGTTAAATTTCTGTAGGAAACGTCTTCGAAAGTGGCACCTTCCATTTCGTATTGAATTTCCTTTCGCTGAACAGAAGCTTCACCTTCAAAATTTCTCAGCACCGCACGAACAGAAATGGTTTCACTGTTTCGAATGAAAGTGACATTAATCGCATGGCCCGGGCGATTGCGGGCTACCCATTCCTGCAATTCAGAAACACTGTTTACGATGTGGTCGTCTATAGCAACAATGACATCCCCAGCTTCCATTCCTGATGCTTCCGCGGCACTTCCAGGATTTACCCTGCCAATGCGCACACCCTGCACGACATCAAGTCCGTGTCGTTCAGCAAGATCGGCATCCACATCTTCAATTTGTACGCCCAGCAGCCCACGTTGTACTTCACCAAATTCCAGCAGATCATCCATCACCTTTCTAACCAGTGAAACAGGAATGGCGAAAGAATAGCCTTCATAACTTCCGCTACTTGTAGCGATGGCAGAATTAATTCCGATTAACTCACCTTTTAAGTTTACCAAAGCGCCTCCGCTGTTGCCAGGATTAACTGCCGCGTCAGTCTGAATAAAGGACTCCACTTGCAAATTGTTCCTTTGCGCAAGTATCCTGATGTTGCGCGCCTTGGCGCTTACAATACCGGCAGTAACCGTTGAGTTGAGTTCAAATGGATTTCCAATAGCCAATACCCATTCGCCAGTTGAGATGGCATCAGAATCGCCATATTTTACGAAGGGTAGATTTCTCGCCTTGATTTTTAAAAGGGCCAGGTCCGTACTGGGATCCCTTCCAACCAGTTTGGCATAAAAGCGTTGATTGTTATTCATTACCACCTCAATTCTGCTTGCGTCCTCGATCACATGATTGTTAGTTACAATATATCCATCATCAGTAAGGACAACACCTGAACCCGAGGAGCGTGCTGGCGGATTCAAGTATTTGTTAAGCGGGTTTAAACTGAATTCACCTGAACCGTAAGTAGTTTTAATATGGACTACGGCCGGAGTAATCAGACTTGACGCAGCCTCAAAATTCAATCCCTGGGGCGCCAAACGAGATGAGTCCGTTCGGTAATTCACCAATTGCGATTCCTGTCGTGATTGAATTGAATTGTATGTAGGGTTGATTACGTCAATATATTTCACTGCGAATAGGATACCCAATGACGCTCCAATGAATGCAGCAACAATAACGGACAGAATCAATAACGAACGCTTCATAACCTCACTGCTTTACCTGAATACTTTATTGCCGTAGTCTTAATCTAAAGTTAACGTTAATATTTAATAAAGGGATGACTTAAAAATGAAAATGCCCCTTGTTGGCACAAGAGGCATTTCCGGACCTTCCCCCCAATCAACCTTAATTTACTTTGATGGTGGTTTTCAATAATTTTTTCTCGTCTTTCGGGATGGTCAGTTCCAAAATACCATTTACGTATTTGGCATTGATCTTATCGCTATTGATGCTTTCAGGCAACGTGAAGGAACGACTGAAGGATCCATACCTGGATTCGATGGAATGGTAGTTTTCTTCTTTTTTCTCAGCTGAGAATTTACGCTCACCGCTGATTACCAAGGTATTATCATTTACCTCGATGTTGAAATCCTCTTTTTTCATCCCGGGTGCCTCAAAATGAAGTTCAAATGCACTGTCGGTTTCGAGAATATCTACCTTGGGCACAAAGTAACCATTGCCGGATCGCTGAATGGAATCATCAAAAAATTTGTCGATAAGATTACTGAAACTTGTTGGGACGTAATCTCTGGGGCTATAACGTATGATGCTCATAATTGTAAAGTTTATAGTGGTTTAACATCAGTTTAAACATTCACTGATGTTATCATTGAAAAGTATGCCGAGGCAAAATCCGTGAATTTTCAAGACATAATGTCTTAAAAAGTTCAGTAAACGAGACCATTATATGACATTATGACTGTGAGCAGAAAAAAAATTGTCTAATCCAGCCCAATCATCATGAATGCACCCCAGTAAATTGGTTCAGGGTACTCTGAGCGCAACTCCTTTTTGGCATCAATAAACGATTGGCGCAAATTTCCGGTGGTAAGCCACCGGCGGTAGAAAGTGAGAATCAATTTTTGCGTGGCCGCATCGTCTACTTTGAACATACTCATGATGAGTGTTTTTGCGCCCGCTACCAGGAAGGCGCGCTGCAAACCATATACACCTTCTCCATTGGAGATTTCCCCCAAGCCTGTTTCGCATGCGCTCAATACCACCAAGTCTGTCTTGTCCAGGTTCAGGTTCATTGCCTCATAGGCGGTCAAGATCCCGCTTTCAATATTGTAGTTGTATTTGGTTTTGGCCAGCAAATCACCGGCACCCTTGAGGAGTAAACCTGTCTTTAGCAACGGGTTTTCGGTCTGTTCGGCTTCATTTTCAGCAATTGAATTATCTGGAGTTTTGTCGGGTGTATAAAATCCATGCGTAGCGATATGAAAGATCTTTGGACTGTCCAATTCTTTCACCCTTTCTTCACTGGCCGATGCCTCGGTGTATTCATTGGTTTTCCAACCTTGCGTTTGCAATAGCGATTGTAACTCCGCCACTTCTTTTTCTGTACCTGGCAGCGAAGGGATGTTGCCGGTGGATGCGGTTAAGTAAAAAGTTGGATTTCCAAACATGGTGGCCGTGTTGGAAGACCCGGCAATTTTGGATTTAATTTTTCTGAGATAAAGGTCTTTGGTATTACTCACGATGACAATGTTGGAATTGTCAATTACATATTTTCCGTCAGGTGTCGGAATGGCTTCAAGGTTAAGCTGGTTGTAAACGCCATCGGGGGAAAGGAACAACGTGGAATATTGCCCTATTTGATTTTGGATTGGCTCCCAGAAAACTTTGTAAGAGTACTGATCGGGAATCTTTCCTACAATACAGTTTCTGTAATACCTGAAAAACCGTGTTTCCATACGATGACCTTCAGGCAACTCAACCACCTTGGGTCTGGCATTATCTGACTTCACATAAAGGGCTACATAAATGATTGAATCTGTAAATACGTGATCGAAATATCTAAACCTTACCATCTCCAATGCCACATCGTTTTTGCCCAATGACTTTTGCACGTTTTCGTATGTGATGCGCTTATTTTCAAAATCCTGACTAAAAAGCTCTGATTTTTCACTCAGCTGTTTTTCCAACTTCTCTACCTCGTTCCCCAAAGCAGCCGGATCAATCTCGTTTTCTGTTAACTGTTGGGTACTCATGGAAAGTGCATTGGTAAGCAACTCCTTCTTGCGCAACCAGTCGTTGTAACTGGCCTTCAGTTCTTCATCCTGGCTGTTGAGAATTCTTTCCTTCATTTTAATGGAGGAGCTCAGCAGCAAGGCTTTCGTCAGCAACTGATAATCATAAACTTTACCACTCAGATCTCTAAAATCTTCCAGTTGACCAAAAGCCAGCGTATTGTAGAATTCGAAGTCAGGTTTGATGGTATTCCAATATTTGGCTTTTTCTCTCTCACTTAAGGCAGGGAAGTATCGTTTTAAGAAATCTTCATAATTGTTGAGTGCTTCTTCAATGTTGCGTTTGGCTTTTTTGTAGTCTTTCTCCATGTAGTACACCTTGGCCAGCTTGGAAAGTACTTTTACATATTCCGGATGCGAACTACTAAATGACTTTTCGTAAATGTTTTTTGATTGATTGTAAAATTCTTCTGCCTTATCATAGTTCTTGATCTGATAATAGACATCGCCTGTCAAGGCATAAATGCTGGCTGCATTGATGTTGTTCTTTGAACCAGTCTTGGTGCGCCAGATTTGCTCTGCTTGAGTCAAAGAGTTAAATGCTACGTCATAATTTTGCTGGGAAATATTCAGGATGGCTACGCTTTTGAGTATATCTGCGTACTGGGGGTTGTCTTTGCCCAGCTTACTTCCCATGATATCCTTGGCCTCCGAAAGTAGTTTTTCTATTGACTTTGGATCATCACCTTTATAGAACTTGATGAGGGCAAGCTGTGATATGGATTTGGCCACTTCAATATGCTGTCTTCCAAATTGCTTTTCCTGGCTGTCAATGGCGCGCTGAATATATTCCTGCGCTTTGGCGTAATCACCGATAGTGTAATAAATACTGCTCAGCAATTTTTGGGTAGGCGCAGTCTTAGTGGATTTTTCGCCATACACTTCTCTGGCGACCGCATTAGCCCGCACCGCAATTTTTTCAGCATCTGTGTAATCACCTTTGGCCAAAGTAAGTTGGCCTTTGTTAACGAGCGGTTCAATCAGACGCAATGAATTGGAACCATATAGTTTTTCATAGTCAGTGATAAGGTCGTTCAATAGAATCTCTGTTCGGGAGTACCTGCCTAGTTGGATGTAAAGACTGGCAAGTTCCTTGGCAGTGCTCATCACGTCTATCCCTGCAATGTCTGACTTGGATATCATTTTGGCAGACTTGTCAAGCGCATCCTGGGCCTCATCAAACATGCCCTTGATCCCATACAAGTTAGCCTGGGTTTCGATGACACTGATGAGGTATCCTTTTTTGTCATCATCTCTCCGGAAAGCCTCCAGAATGGTTAAAGACTTATTGATGTTGCTCTCGGCTTTTTCATATTCACCTAGTTTAAGCTGAAGTTTGGCGATATTATTCAGTTCTTCTCCATATTGGTAGTCCTTATCACTGTATTTTGACCGGGCCACATCGGAAGCTTTATCCAATACGGAAGTGGCCTCTTTGTACTTGTCAGTCAGCTCATACAGAACAGCGGCATGATTCAAAATTTCAAGATTATCCTGATGCCAGGCACCAATTTCTTTTTCTACCACATTGTCAAAGCTTTCGTTATAGATGGTGGCAGCTTCTTTTACTTTATTGGTGTAGTCTACATAAAAGTTTGCCAAGTGTATCCTGGCAAGGTGAGTCAATGGTGCATCTTTGCCATATAATTCCTTTTTGATTTCTACTATATCATTCAAATACTGCTCTGCATTTTTAAACTTCTTTTGTTGAACGGCCAGGTCGTAAAGAAATTCCAATACCCGAACAGTGGTTACGTTGTTTCTGGGTAGGCCAGCCGTATTAGACAGCATGTTCATGGCATCGTTTTCCAGGTTACGCGTTTTGTCCTTGCTTTTTTTGGAATCAAAATCCACCGCTTTGAGACGAACGGCATAAATAGATCCTTTCTCAAAACTGCTGTTGACCATTTTTTCAAACTCCAGCTTTGTGTTTAAATATCGTGCAGAGTTGTTGCTGCCCAACAATTGTTTTAAGTACTCTTCATATAATTCAACCCCGATGTAGTGTGATGCTTTGTGCCGGGCTTTGAGTGTATTTAAAGTGCGACTAAATTCTAAATCCTTCGGCAGACTATTTTCGTTGCCGTTAAGGATCAGCATTTTTGCGTGGTGCAATTGATTGTTTACATACGCCAGAGAAGAAGTTCCCAGATTTCTATCAATCCAGGTGCCGGCTCCTACGAAGGCAGAATCCGCACTGATCAGATTTCCCTTTTCTCCATAAATTTTTGCAAGTAAGGTTGCGTAGTGGGCATACTCGCCAAATCTTACCTCAGCCTCTTCTGTGCTTAGTTTTCTGCTTTTTAAATTACCATTTTCATCTACGTAGGTAATTTGTCGAAGCGCCCTTCCTGCAAAATACTTTTCGTTTGATTTTAATATTGAAAGGGCTTCATTGTAAAATCCCTGACCGCCCAGTGCTTCTGCGTATGCCAAATTCCATTTTCCCTGTGAAGTTTCATCAAAATGACCACCTTTTTCCATCACTTTCTTTGACTGCTCGAGGTATTCTCGGGCTTGCCGGAAGGATCCGTTCATGTTGTATAGTTCGGCCACATCCATCAGCATTAAACCATGTTTTTGACTGTTTTCAGTATTAATGGTTAAACTTGAGCTAAGCGCGTTTTTAATGGTGTTGTCAAAATCCAACACCATGCCATTGGCCAACTTGTATTTGGCGAGCAAGAGATGATACGTAGGAGTGTACTCATTTTCTTTCCCCAATTTCTTGGAGGCTTTCTTGTTGAACTTAGCCAGGTATTTATTGGCTTTTGTATAGTCGCCAATCGTGTAGGAAGCCTCTGCTTTACCAATCATTTTATCGTATTTGCTCTGAGCAGTAGCTAGCTGGCAGGTGGCAATGAATATGATCAATAGAAATCGCGCCTTAGAAATCATTGTAGTTGAATTTTTGATTATTAGAATCCGGATTTACGAACAATAGGTGCCTGCGTTCTTCAACAAGGCCTTTCCAAATTAAAGTTACTCATTTCAATGCAATTTTGGGAAGAATCGCAAAAGTGAAACCACAAATTTTCCTTAACGTTTTGATTTGGATACCTGCCCGTAACTCCTCAGCTTTATTTCTGAAGGATTTTCTCCAAAATGGCTTTGGCAGATTGGGATATCGGTGTGCCTGGACCAAATACTCCCGCAATTCCCGCTTTAAAAAGGAAGTCATAATCCTTTTGAGGAATCACACCGCCTGCGACTACAAGAATGTCGCCTCGCCCAATTTTTTGTAATGCTTTCACGAGGTCTGGGATCAACGTCTTATGCCCTCCCGCAAGACTGGAGGCACCAACCACATGCACGTCATTTTCTGCCGCTTGTTTGGCCACTTCTTCAGGTGTTTGGAATAAGGGGCCGATATCAACATCAAAGCCGAGATCAGCAAAACCCGTGGCGATAACTTTGGCACCACGATCATGACCATCTTGACCCATTTTAGCCACCAAAATCCTTGGTCGCCTTCCATCTTGCTCAGCAAACAGATCGGAGAGCGCCCTTACTTCATCAAATTCCTTTTGTGACTTCATTTCGCCTGAATATACACCGGAAATTGAATTGATAGTAGCCTTGTACCTTCCGAAGACCTTTTCCATGGCATTAGAAATTTCTCCCAGCGTGGCCCTTTGCTTTGCTGCTTCCACCGCTTTTTCAAGCAAGTTACCTTCACTTGTTTCGGCACATGCTGTCAACGCGGTCAATGCTTTTTCTACGCCTGCCTGATCACGTTCTTTTTTTAATTGTTCCAGCCGCTCAATTTGTTCAGCGCGTACTGCCGTGTTGTCCACTTCGCGAATATCAAAATCAGGCACCTCATCGGTTATGTATTTATTTACACCTACAATGGTATCACGGACTGAATCAATGCGGGCTTGCTTAGATGCAGCAGCTTCTTCAATACGTATTTTTGGGATTCCACTTTCTATGGCTTTGGTCATGCCACCAAGACCTTCAACTTCTTCAATTAATGCCCAGGCTTTGTTCACCAACTCATTGGTTAAATATTCTACGTAGTATGATCCACCCAACGGATCAACCACTTCTGTAATTCCGATTTCTTTCTGAAGATAAAGCTGTGTGTTTCTGGCCATTCGTGCCGAGTAATCCGTGGGAAGGGCAATGGCTTCATCCAGTGAATTGGTGTGAAGGGATTGGGTGCCACCCAATACAGCGGCAAGTGCCTCCACAGTTGTTCGGGTTACATTGTTGTACGGATCCTGCTCTGTCAAACTCCATCCCGATGTTTGACAATGTGTTCGCAGTGCCATCGACTTTGGATTTTGGGGATCAAACTGCTGTACTAATTTTGCCCATAACAATCTCCCTGCTCTCATCTTGGCAACTTCCATGAAGAGGTTTACCCCAATACCCCAGAAAAAGGAAACGCGCGGGGCAAAGTCATCGATGTCTATTCCTGCTTTGATGCCAGCACGTATGTACTCCAGTCCATCCGCTAAAGTGTAGGCCAGTTCTAAATGTGCGGGAGCCCCCGCCTCATGCATGTGGTAGCCACTCACGCTGATTGAATTGAAACGAGGCATGTATTTGGAGCAATATTCAAAAATGTCGGCCACGATGCGCATAGAGGGTGCGGGAGGATAGATGTAGGTATTACGCACCATAAATTCTTTCAGGATATCGTTCTGAATGGTGCCATTCAGTTTCGCTTTATCTACGCCTTCTTCTTCCGCTGCGGCAATGTAAAAGGCCATGATGGGAATGACGGCACCGTTCATGGTCATGGATACAGACATCTGATCGAGTGGAATTTGATTGAAAAGAATTTTCATATCCAGAATCGAGTCAATGGCCACGCCAGCTTTGCCTACATCACCTGCCACCCTGGGATGATCGGAGTCATAGCCACGGTGAGTAGCCAGATCAAAAGCGACCGATAATCCCTTTTGTCCTGCTGCCAGATTCTTACGATAAAACTCATTTGATTCTTTGGCGGTAGAGAATCCGGCATATTGCCGGATGGTCCAGGGGCGGACGGTATACATCGTGGCATAAGGGCCCCGCAAAAAAGGTGGAATGCCAGCCGTAAACAGTTGAAGGGTGGGAGGAGTATTTCGTTTGCTGAACGTTGGGTGGATTTTGATTTGCTCAGGTGTCAACACCGGCTTGTGGTCAGTGGTGTGATGAGGAGACTGCGCCCACTGATTGTAAGCAATTTTGGAGAAGTCCGGTTTCATTTGGCGGTGTCTTTTTGAAAGAGTTTCCAGGCATCATGGGCCAATTGTTCTATCAGGGCTTCCAAATAATAAGATCCGGCTGTGGCATCAGCGGGATGATCTAAATGAGATTCTTCACGAAGCAGTGTAAGCACGTTGCGAGCGATTCGCGACTTTAAAGGATGGTTTTCATTTTCAGGTTCAATAGTAATCAGATTGCATCCACCCAGGATGCAACTAATGGCTGAAGTCGTGCTTTTCAGCATGTTGGCATTAGGTTGATACTTTTCCATATTCCAACATGCAGACAGCCCATGAACCAATGGTGAAGCATATTCTTCCTTGACGGAATAGGCCATCGCCACCTGGTGCCATAGTTTTCTAAACGCTTTGAGTTTGGCTGTCTCCATGAAGAAATCCGATCCCACGGTGAACGAGAAGGCCAAATGTGGGAATGCAGCGTGGCTGTTTTTACTGGCCTCAATAATTTGTACGCCACGGGATAGCGCATTGGCTATCTCGTTGATGGCTTGCGGTGCTACAGCAATAATTTGACCTAACGAACGAAATTTATCCCAACCTTTGAATGCTGCCAGCGGCTCATGCGGTGTTTGCGGTTGCTTGGACCAAAATATACCGCCAGCTATTTGGGTTTTGTCAAACCCTTTAATATTGGCCAATTCGATTAGCTGCTGGACGATCCCAGACGTATTATCTTTTATAATAAAATATGAACTGCAGTAAGGCAATTCAATCCCTTTTAACAAAGCGCTGAGCTCATGCTGGCCGTTGATGGTATAAATGATGCCATCCGCACCGTTGTTCAAGTGATGAAGGGCAGATTCATTAGCCCGTTTTTCATTATCTACAGTTACCAAAGGCGCATTGTGCCATCCGCGTGGCCCTTGTAATGCATTTACTGTCGGCTCAATTAAAAATTCTGAAATTTGCTGTGTGTCTTCGGTATCATAGTAGGGTTTGATAACAAGATTTTGCTTTTGGGTGGACAAAGAATCTAATGGATCCTTACCATCTAACTCCTTAAGCGCAGCTTCATTCCATTTTTTCGAATCTGCTGGTGCGAATGATGCAAATGAAGGGGATGGCATTGATGGGGTCTGTTTGAGAGCAGGTATTTTGTCCGTTTTTCAATATTGATTCTAAGTTTACACTTATACAATATTTTTATATGCGTTTTACATTCATATTCTACTTTTTGTATAAATCAAGAGTCACTTTAGCTTTTTTGTTCTTTAAATTTTTTACACCTTTGTCTCCCTTTCCTTAATCGGAAACACATAATAAAGCTTTTGTCTTAGATTCTCGCAATGGAAGTTGAATGCGGCACCATTTGGAATGACTGTCTCGAAATAATTCGAAAGGAAGTAGACGAACAAAATTTCAATACCTGGTTTAAGCCTATTGTTCCATTGCGGTCAGAGGGTGACGCCCTCACCATTCAGGTTCCATCGCAGTTTTTTTACGAGTGGCTTGAGGAACATTATGTTCCGGTATTAAAAAAAGCGGTTCATGGTGTGTTGGGTTCAGCAGGCAGGCTGGAATATTCCGTCATTGTTGATAGTGGAAACCACCACAATCCTCCATTGATGGTTAATTACCCGAATGGAACGGGAATCAAACGAAATAGTGGAAACCAGACTCAAAATGGGAATGGAAACCTTGACAACTACTCGCCATTCAGCTTTAAAGCACTGGATCCCAGAACCGTAAACTCCAGGCTCAACCCAAGTTATAGTTTTGACAATTTTGTTGAAGGCGATTGTAACAGATTGGCGAGATCAGCCGGGTTGGCAGTTGCAAAAAAACCTGGTGTCACCTCATTTAATCCATTGATGCTTTACGGAGGTGTGGGTGTGGGGAAGACACATCTTGTTCAGTCTATTGGAAATGAAATAAAGAAGAACCTTCCGGATAAAATCGTATTGTATGTGGATCAGAACGATTTTACCAATCAGTTCCTAAATGCGCTTCAGAACCATAAACTCCAGGATTTCCAGAATTTCTACCTGCAGGTGGATTTACTTATTCTTGACGATGTGCAGTTTTTGGCAGGACGAGAAAAGACACAAGAGATGTTTTTCCACATCTTTAATCAATTGCACCAATCTGGAAAGCAAATCATTATGACCAGTGATTGCGCTCCCAGAGATCTGAAAGGATTTCAGGAACGTTTACTGTCGCGGTTTAAATGGGGGTTGACGGCCGATCTTCAGGAACCGGATTTTGAGACCAAACTGGCAATCATTCACAATAAAATGGAATCCGATGGCATTGAGATTCCTACGGAAGTTGCTGAGTACCTGGCCTATAGCGTTGACACCAACTTGCGCGACATGGAGGGCGTTCTCAACTCGTTAATGTTTCATGCCACTTTGCTAAAAAAAGAAATTGATCTGGAACTAGCCAAAGAGGTATTAAAAAATATTGTAAAGGAGATTCAATCGGATGTGAGTGTCGATTTCATTCAAAAAACGGTTGCCGATTACTTTAAAGTCAGTCTTGATTCCCTGAAGGCAAAGGTGAAAAAGCGCGAAATTGTAATTCCCCGTCAGGTAGCCATGTATTTCTGCAAGCGATACACCCAATTGACGCTTGCCCTGATTGGTGAAAATTTCGGAGGCCGCGATCACAGCACGGTAATTCATGCCCTCGAGTCAGTGGAAGACATGATGAAAGCAGACTCCAACTTCAAAAACTCAGTGGATGAACTGAGCAAGAAGTTGAAGCTGAGAATGGTATCCTGAGCTTATTGCAGATAAAAGGAAAGTGGTAGCTCTTTTTTAGAGCTGGTGACGCCATACAAAATTACCCTCCCTTTGTAGTTGTTAAAAAAATCAATTACCTCTTGCGGATCTTTGACGCGTTGCCTGTTGATGGATATGATGGTGTAGTTTTCAGGGATGCCTATTTTTTTGAATAGTCCGCCCTTTACCTTAAAGGCCTTCACACCATATTCGACAGCTTCCAGCGTAGCCCCAAGTGTGGCATCGCTATAAAACTTTCTTTTGATCAGACTCGTGTCTCCATCCCTGTTGACCAAGGTAAGGGTGGCGATCTTCATTTTATTGTCGCGTAAAAAAGTGACTTCAATTTTGTCTCCAGGAGAATGATGACTCAATTCTTCCTCAAATTCGCTCTTGCTGTTAATTTCAACGTCTCCGAGTTTAATGATAATGTCGCCTAACTTCATTCCTGCATTCATTGCCGCACCGTTGCGTTCCAGTTCTGCCAATAGCACACCATTAAAGCTTTTCACATCGGTATTCAGCTTGTATTTTTCTGCATTTTGGAAATCGTATTCAACTACATTGCCTCCAAAGAAAGGTTTTTGCACGATTCCGTATTTCACCAAGTCTTCAACCACCTTGCGGGCGATATCTATAGGCACCGCAAAAGCGTATCCTGTATATGATCCGGTTTGAGAGACAATGGCTGTGTTAATGCCCACCAATTCACCATTTTTATTGACTAAAGCCCCACCACTATTGCCTCCGTTAATGGCAGCATCCGTTTGAATGAATGATTCAATTGGAAACCGGTCATCCACAATATTTAGTCTCCGTCCCTTTGCACTTACAATGCCTGCGGTTACTGTAGATGCCAGTGAAAGTGGGTTTCCTACGGCAAGCACCCATTCGCCAACGGAAAGATTAGTCGAACTGCCAAGCGTAATGGATGGCAAATCGGTTTCCTGAATTTTAAGCACGGCCAGATCAGTTGATGGATCGGTGCCAATGAGTTCAGCATCGTATACTTTTTTGTTATAAATCACCTGAATTTTTTCAGCAGACTCTACCACATGATTGTTCGTCACGATATAACCATCCTTGGTAAAGATCACACCGGAGCCGGAACTTACCTGGGTTTGTGACCTTCCGTTGAAGAGCATGTCCCAGTAGGAGTAGGACGATCCACTTTGTGAAATGCTGTTAATGTACACCACACTAGGAATTGTCTTGCTGGCTGCGTCACTAAAGTCAACATGGTTCATACTGCCTACCGAATTTGGATTGACGATGGTTGGCTGATATGCGCCATCGGGTTTGTAGGATGCCAAATCATATCGTGCATCAGCCAATTTTGACAACTCACCTGCTTTCATTTGATAGTTGAAGAAAGCGTAGGCGCCAGCCAATCCTGTTAAAAATCCAATCAATGCTGTCTTTAAAGTTTTCATAGTCCAGAAGTTACAGATGAAAGAACGTCACTGGGACGATTCAGGTTCTATTTTGCGAAACCATGCAAAAATAGTCCCAAAAACAATGAGCCTGAAGAAATGTCAGCAATGCAGACAGTCCGATTAACTTTTTTCTACTTTTACGATTCATGGGTTTCCGATCATTTTTAGCCAAGCCATTTGCCTCCATCATTGCCTCAGAAACGAAACAATGGTCGCTGCAGCCTGCTTTATTTCAAGATCGTACATTGAAGAAGATCACTCAAAAGGCGGCAAAAACTCAATTTGGCCTCGACCATGGCTTTGATTCCATTTCTACTTATGATGATTTTAAAAGAAGTGTTCCCATCAGGGACTATGAAAGTCTCAAGCCCTATGTAGAACGGATACTTGAGGGAGAGGCTGATGTGCTCTGGCCCGGGAAACCTGCGTACCTGTCAAAAACATCTGGCACCACCTCTGGCACCAAGTACATACCGGTTACCAAAGATTCCATTCCCAATCACATCAATAGCGCACGCAACGCCTTGTTAAGTTATGTGCATGAATCTGGGAATGGAAAATTTTTGGATGGCAAGCTGATTTTTCTTTCCGGAAGCCCGGAGTTGGATAAAAAGGGTGGAATCAATACAGGTAGATTGTCAGGCATAGTCAATCATCATGTTCCCGGTTACTTGCGAAGCAACCAATTGCCCTCTTATCAGACCAATTGCATTGAAGACTGGGAGGAGAAGTTGGAGAAGATTATTGATGAGACACTCTCGCAAAACATGACCCTTATATCGGGTATTCCGCCCTGGGTGCAAATGTATTTTGACAGGATCCAGGCAAGGACTGGTAAGCAGATTAAAGAGGTGTTTCCTGATTTCTCACTCTTTGTCTATGGAGGGGTCAATTTTGAACCCTATCGCGCGAAATTGTTTGAGTCCATTGGAAGAAAAGTTGATTCCATCGAGCTCTACCCGGCATCAGAGGGATTTATCGCCTATCAGGATTCACAGCATGAACCTGGCATGTTGATGCTGTTGAATTCAGGAATATTTTATGAATTTATTCCGGCCGATGAATATTTTAATGACCACCCAACCAGGATTTCAATTGAAGGGGTTGAATTAAACAAAAATTACGCATTGATCATTAACAGCAATGCAGGTTTGTGGGGATACTCTATTGGTGACACCATTAAGTTTATTTCAAAAAATCCTTATCGCATCGTAGTGAGTGGCCGTATCAAACATTTTATCTCTGCGTTTGGTGAACATGTGATAGGAGAGGAAGTGGAAAAAGCCATGAAAGCTGCCATGGAGCAATTTCCGGAAACGGAAGTTGTAGAATTTACCGTTGCGCCTCAGGTTACACCTGGTGAAGGTTTGCCCCATCACGAGTGGCTTGTAGAGTTTGCCAATATGCCAGCTGACCCGGAAGGCTTTCGATTGAAGCTGGATGAACAATTGAGAAGCCTCAATGTTTACTACGATGATCTGATATCCGGTAACATACTGCGGACATTAAAAATTACCTCACTAAAGCGAAATGCTTTTATTGAATACATGAGAGCTCAAGGCAAACTCGGGGGCCAAAATAAAGTGCCACGGCTTTCTAATGACCGAAAGATTGCTGATGTACTGGCGAAGCTAAAGACATGACAAAAGGCGACACTAAAAAAAGAATTGCTATTCTGGGTTCTACCGGAAGCATTGGCACCCAGGCGCTGGAAGTGATTGCGGCACACCCCGATTACTTCGAGGTAGAAGTGTTGACTGCGTTGAATAATGCGGACCTGTTGATTGAACAAGCACTAAAATTTAAACCGAATACGGTTGTCATAGTCAACGAAGATCACTACGCCAAAGTACATGAAGTCCTCGATCGAGTCGACATTAAAGTTTATGCTGGCGAAAATGCTTTGGCTTCAGTAGTTCAAATGGATACGATTGACTTGGTACTGGCAGCTTTGGTAGGATATTCCGGAGTGCTGTCTACCATCAAGGCCATTGAAGCCGGCAAGCCCATAGCCCTGGCCAACAAAGAAACATTGGTGGTGGCAGGAGAATTGATCACCTCCTTAGCCAAAGAAAATGGTGTAAATATCTACCCTGTTGACTCGGAGCATTCCGCCATCTTTCAGTGCATTGTGGGCGAGTTTGAAAATAGAATTGAGAAAATCATTCTTACGGCTTCCGGAGGGCCGTTCAGAGGCAAGAAAAAAAGTGAATTGGCAAACATCTCAAAAACAGAAGCGCTCAAGCATCCCAACTGGAACATGGGGGCCAAAGTTACCATTGATTCTGCAACACTGATGAACAAGGGCCTTGAGGTGATCGAAGCCAAATGGCTGTTTGGTCTAGCCCCACAGCAGGTGGAGGTGGTAGTGCATCCACAATCGATCGTGCATTCCCTGGTGCAATTCGAGGATGGATCGATTAAAGCGCAACTTGGTCTCCCGGATATGCGTTTACCCATCCAATTTGCGATGACTTATCCAGATCGGCTAAACAGCGATTTTGAGCGATTTGACTTCACTAAGTATCCCTCGTTGACATTTGAACCTCCTGATACAGAAACTTTTCGTAATCTTGCGCTGGCTTTTGAGGCGTTGCGTTTGGGTGGAAATGCGCCCTGCGTGATGAATGCGGCCAATGAAGTAGCTGTAGCGGAATTTTTGAGGGATCGAATTGGTTTTCTAGCTATGTCGGAAGTTGTGGAGGGGTGCATGCAAAAAATGGATGTGATTGCAAATCCCACCTATGAGGACTACGTGGAGACCGATCGAGAGACGCGGATCAAAGCCGGGGAATTAGTAAAAAAACTTAGCGCAAAGTAAAGAACAAAGAATGGAAGGAATGATTATGACGGCCCAACTCCTGTTGAGCCTATCGATACTGATTGCAGTGCACGAGTGGGGACATTTTATCACGGCCCGGATGTTCAATATCCGGGTGGAGAAGTTTTACCTTTTCTTCGACTTTCTGTTCCCCATGGCCAATGTGCTCAATTTTTCACTTTTTAAGTACAAAAGAGGGGATACTGAATTTGGTATTGGTTGGTTCCCGTTGGGCGGTTATGTAAAAATCGCTGGGATGGTGGATGAGAGTATGGATAAAGAGCAGTTGAAGCAGGCACCGCAGCCCTGGGAGTTTCGCGCCAAACCAGCATGGCAACGACTGATTGTGATGCTGGGCGGAATCATCGTTAACGTAATCACAGGGATTCTGATTTTTATCGGTCTAACTTATTTTTTGGGCGACACCTATATTCCAAAAGAATTTGTCAACAACCATGGAGGAATAGAAGCTTTGGAACTGGGTAAACAAATCGGGTTCGAAACAGGTGATAAAATTGTAAAGATCAATGGAAAGGACTTTGATGATTTTCAGGATGTGATCAAGCCGGATGTATTGCTCTCCGAAAATTCATTTTACACTGTATTAAGGGACGGCCGCGAAGTAGACATTAAGATTCCCTCCGATTTTATAGAGAATTTTAACAGAAAAGAGGCTGCTTCTACTTTTCTTGTCCCCCGTATTCCCGCAGTTGTAGGAAGGGTATCCAAAGAGACGGATTATTTGAATGAGGATTCAGTAATTGTTCAACATACTACCATCAGTCATAAGGTGGGCCTCAAGCCAGGTGATAAATTTTTGGAAATTGATGGCACGCCTGTGACCTATCAGGATGAGGTAATCAATATCGTGAAGGCAGGCCCCAGGGATTCTATATCATTTACCATTCAACGCGGAGCTGAAGTGCTCACGTTCAACGAAAGCTTCAAAGGGTATCAGGCCATTGGGTTTTACCCCCAGGGATTTAGCAAAGAGGAGTTGGCTTACATAAAGTATGGATTCGGAGAATCTATCGGGCTGGGTACAGAGCGTGCCTTTGGCGTGATCTTTTTGCAACTCAAGGCCTTCAAGAAAATTTTCTCCGGAGACATTTCATTTCAAAAATCGCTTTCTGGACCCATCGGAATGGCCCAGGCGTTCGGTACGGAATGGGATTGGGAGCGTTTCTGGAGGATGACCGGATTGCTTTCCATGGTATTGGCTTTCATGAACCTGTTGCCCATCCCAGCTTTGGATGGTGGTTATGTGGTATTTCTGCTTTATGAAATGATCAGCGGAAGAGAGCCATCTGAAAAATTCTTTGAAACAGCTTTAAAGATAGGAATGGCTATGCTGTTGTTGCTGATGGTGTTTGTGTTTTACAACGACATCGCCAAGCTCATTACAGGAGGTTAACTCAATTGGCTTTATAAATTTCGAATTCAACCCTTCGATTGAGTTGACGGTCTTTGTCGGTGAGTTCCTCTACAATGGGCTTGGAGCTGCCATATCCTATGGCTTCTATTCGATTGTCCCCGATACTAAACTCTGTCATCAAATATTTTTTAATGGCATCTGCGCGGTCTTGCGATAGTTTTAAATTGGCTTCTTCTCTTCCGGCAGAATCGGTGTGTCCTGAAATGCGAATATTTAGTTGCGGATGATCAATCAGAAAGTTAGCTACCTTGTCCAGGTCGCGGTGCATGGATTCTAAAATATCAGCTTTGCCGTTTTCAAATTCAAGTGACTCAAATTCGATTTTACTTTCAATGGGTTCGGCTTCGCGATCCATTTGCATTTCGCCATCCAGGAAGAAAAGTTCTTCGATACGGAAAAAATCATCACCCTGAATGATCAGCAGGTAATTGCGCCTGTTGATTAAATCAAAATTGAATGTGCCATCTTCGCGCAAATACATGGGAGCCACTTCAATGCCTTCATCCAGATCAATGATTGAAACAATGCCTTTGAGGGGTTCTCCGGTGTGGCTGCTTTTTAGCGATCCCTTTAATTCAGTAACTGCCTCCGGTTGGGCGCCCATGGGCAATGGAAAAGAGTATAGATCCAAATTATTCAAATCATCTTCAGCTGAACGCGCATAGTAGAGCGATTTGGATTCGGAGTCGATGGTGAAATAGTATTCGCTGCCGGCACCGTTGACAAGCGGTCCGATATTTTTAGGCTCCATCCAGGCACCCTCTCTAAAATAGGACTTATAGATATCAAACTCACCGAAATTCAGTGGATGTCCATTGGAGCTAAAGTAGAGTACGTTAAACTTATGGTGAAAGAAAGGGCTTACTTCACTGTTGCGGGTATTAATGATCGGCCCCGCATTCAATGCTTGTTGCCAATTTCCATTTTTATCTTTCACCGAATAGTAAATATCAGAAAGGCCAAAACCACCAGCCCGATTGGATGCAAAATAAAGTGTATCTCCGGTATGGGTAAGACTTGGATGGGAGTCCCATCCGGTGCTGTTCACTTTGCTTCCCAAATTTCTGCTGGTGCCCCACACACTGTCTGCCTCGAGTGCGCTTACATACAAATCACAATTGCCAATAGAGCCCGGTGCATTGCACTTGGAAAAGAAAAGGAACTTACCATCCTTACTTAGGCAAGCCGATCCCTCATTGTAGCTGGTATTGATGGTTTTAAATTCTTCAGCCTTTCCCCAATATCCTCCGGGCATGGTGCGACTGAAAAAAAGGTCTTCATCCACCACGCGCTCCCCGGCCACATAATGCACGTTGCGTTTGGATGTGAATAGCAAAATGTCGTCAACATTACCTATGGTTGGGCCGTAATCTTCTTTAAGCGAGTTGATGTCGTCACCCATGTTGATCAACACAGACTGAGGAGGTCTTAGTGTGTCAATTTCTTTTCTTAAGTCAACGAGTTGGTAGTAAAAGTCCAGGGGTACATAGTACTCTTTCTTTTGCGTTTCGATTGAATCGTATACCTGAAACAGATCCTGAATGTTTATTCCCTGCTGGTGATGTTTTAAAATAAGTTTATAAAGGAGGATAGCTTCTCCGGGAGGCCCACTTGATTCCGACAGTTTTGCTAATTTCCACAGCAAGGGTGCATTCTTGCTGAAATTTTCAACACCAAAATTTCGTACATACTTTTTAAGTATCGGGTAGAGTTTTTCATCAGCACCTGCGTTATCATATCGTTGAATCTGTTGTAGCTCTTTGGGGTTTGAATAAAATGATATTTGGCTCACATTTGGGAAATCGAATATGCCAGACTGACTGTAAGTAGTCAGGGAGTCATTGAGGGTAACTACACCAGCATTTTTAAGCTTTTTTGGCCCTTTTTGAGCAGTGCCATTGAAAGAGACTAAAAGTAGAATGCCTGATAGGGCTATCAATAGGGCCTTTTTCATGTATCTACTTGATTCATTCAATGGCATCAGAAAAGTTAAGTTTACCAAATTTAGGTCATTAATAACGTTTTGGCA
>CAYNCP010000069.1:0-21055 GCA_964395905.1 uncultured Ohtaekwangia sp. | reverse complement strand
GGTAAAGCTGGCCATGCACACCGTAATTGGAAATGTGCTGACCATAGACAAGGAAATTGTGGATGAATATGAAGTGAGACTTCGTGTTAAAGACCTTCCATCAGGCTATTATTTCCTATCCATCAAGGAGGAAGAATCCGGCTTGAAAGCATCGTACAAATTTCTAAAACGCTAAATTTTAGTGGTTTAAGGTGCAAAGCACCTGATCAACTCACCATTGTCATTATTTCTTTCATCTGCTCATCGAAAGCTCTATTTTTGCCTGCACTACCTATTAGACTATGGCAGCTCTTAAAATTCTTATGCTCACCGACTTTTCTGACCTCTCGATGGTTGCCGTTGATTACGGGTTGAAGATGGCAGATCGACTGGAAGCAGATTTCACTATCTTAAATGTTTTGAGATTGGATGGCGTACCGAAATCTCATTTAAGACTCAAGCAAATCGAGAATTCCTTATATAAGATTGCGATGGAGGAAGGAGCCCGGCTGGAGCAGGAATGCAAGAAAAAAATTAAGTCCAGGGGCACGGTGCAATTCAAAGCCATCAGGTCGCATACGGTAGCTGATACGGTGAGGCGATTCGCGGAAGCCAATAAAATCAATTTGATAATAATGGGAAGCCGCGGGGCAAGTAAACTTAAAAAAGTTGTTTTAGGTGGAACTACCGTTTCGGTAATTGACGTATCCGGTGCCCCTGTCCTCGCGATTCCTGAAAAGGCGGTGTTTACAAACTTTAAGCATGTAGTTTACGCTTCGGATTTAAAAAACGTTCAGAAGGAGTTGGACACCATTATCCCATTTGCCAGAATCTTTGATTCAGAAATTCACATGGTCCATGTTGTGGACGCCATTGACAAGAATGTGGATGCAAAAAGAGAACAGGCGGAGAAGATGGTGGCGAAAGCTAATTATGCCAAAATCAAACTGGAAATTATCATCGATGATGATATCCCATTTGCTATTGATAAATATATCAAAGATAAGAAAGGGGACGCCCTCACTACTTTTACCCATGAGCTCAACCTTTTTGAGAAGATATTCGCGAGAAGTATAACACGCAAACTGGCTTACCAGGGTACCATTCCACTTTTGGCCTTTAAGCGCAGGCCAATCAAATAATTAGCATCATTAAAATGCTGCATTTCCTGGAAAGCGGGGAAATGGAATCACGTCCCGGATATTGGTCATGCCGGTAACAAACAAAATCAGGCGTTCGAAGCCAAGTCCAAATCCGCTATGCGGGGCAGAGCCAAATTTTCGCAGTTCCAGATACCATGTTAGTTCCTCCTCAGGTAAACCCATTTCCTGAATTCTGCTTACTAATTTTTCGTAGCGTTCTTCCCTGGCAGATCCGCCAATGATCTCGCCAATGCCTGGAAATAAAACGTCCATGGCGCCTACCGTTTTTCCATCATCATTCTGACGCATATAAAAAGATTTGATCTCTTTCGGATAATTGTAGAGGATTACTGGTTTTTTAAAATGTTTTTCAACCAAATAGCGCTCATGTTCTGATTGCAAATCGGCACCCCACTGATCAATCAAGTATTGAAATTTTTTCTTCTTGTTCGGAATGGAATTTCTGAGAATGTCAATGGCTTCGGTGTAGGTTAGTTTTTGGAATTCATTTTCTACAATGAATTTAATCCGGTCAATGAGGCCGAGTTCACTGCGTTGTGCCTGTGGTTTTGTCATTTCCTCATCGGCAGCACGTTTGTCCAAAAAGGTGATGTCCTCAACACAATGGTCCAAAGCATATTGCATCAGGTACTGCAGTAGATCCTGAGCCAATTGCATGTTGTCATTAATGTCATAAAATGCCATCTCAGGTTCAATCATCCAGAACTCTGCCAGGTGCCTGGTTGTATTTGAATTTTCTGCCCTGAAGGTGGGGCCAAAAGTATAGATGTCACCAAGTGCCAATGCATAGGTTTCTCCTTCTAACTGGCCCGATACAGTGAGATTGGTTTCTTTACCAAAGAAATCTTTGGTATGATCCACCTTTCCGTCTTCAGTACGAACAGGATTATCAGCATCCAGGGTGGTAACGCGGAACATCGCTCCGGCACCTTCTGCGTCTGAGCCGGTAATGATGGGTGTGTGCACATAGGTAAATCCCCGGTCGTTGAAAAACTTATGAATCGCATATGCCATGGCATGTCGAACGCGCATGACCGCGCCAAAAGTATTGGTGCGTGGCCTGAGGTGAGCAATCTCCCGAAGAAACTCAAGTGAATGCTTTTTGGGTTGTAGCGGATATTTTTCCGCATCGCTGTCGCCCAAAATAGCAAGTTGATCCACTTTCACTTCCACCAATTGACCTTTGGCGGGGGAAGGGATCAGTTTACCAGTTACAGATAAGCACGACCCCGTTGTAATCCGTCTCACAATGCCATCATCAAATTGGTTGATTTCAATTACAGCCTGGAGATTTTGAATGGTCGATCCGTCATTAATGGCAATGAACTGATTGTTCCTAAAAGTGCGCACCCATCCCTTTACCAATACAGTTTGCTCGGCTGGTGCGGTAGCCAGCAGGTCTTTAATCTTTGTCCGTTTCATCTCTTTATAACATCTTGAAAAATGATGCCGCCAAATGCTCCTCAGACGGGGACGCAAAAAACGCGAATTTGTAATTTTTATCAAAGCTTTGTGCCAAAACAACTTAGCTTTGCCCCGATTAATTGCCAGCTTGGCAAGCAACGTATACACCTTGTGGAGGAGGCCTGCGCTTTTATCAGATAAGGTGAATTGGTAACTTTAGGTTCTTATGCAAAAACTCGGCTTAACACAATCCCTACAGCAAAAACTGTCTCCTCAACAGATTCAGTTTATTAAATTGCTCCAGGTGCCAACGGCCGAGTTGGAAAATCGGATTGAGGAGGAATTGGAGTTAAATCCTGTGCTCGAAGAGGGTGAACCGGAGGAATCAGATGAAGATTTTAAAGACGATGAAGAGCGGGAAGAGGAGACAGAAAGCAAAGAGGAGGACATTGACATCAAAGATTATCTTCAGGATGATGACTACAGCGGGTACAAAACCCATAATGATGTAGATGATGACGATGACAAAGAGATGCCCATGCCCACCTCATCTTCGTTGCAGGAGACTTTGATGACACAGCTTGGTTTCCTGGGATTGAGCGATCATCAACTTGCCATAGGAAAGCAACTAATTGGAAGTATTGAGGGAGATGGTTATATACGCAGGGACCTTGAGGCAATAGTAAATGACATGGCTTTTTCTCAAGGAGTTGAAACCACACTGGAAGAAACAGAAGAAATCCTGAAGCGAATTCAAGCCTTTGATCCGGCAGGAATCGCAGCAAGAAATCTGCAGGAATGCCTGCTCCTGCAGTTGGACCGAATGGATGATGGTCAGGATGTAGATGTGATTGTTGCCAAACGCATATTGAGCGAATGCTATGAGGAATTCACAAAAAAGCATTATCCAAAAATTCTTAAGAAGCTGGACCTGGACGATGAAGAATTTATTAAAGATGCCATCGAACTTATCGTAAGACTAAACCCCAAACCCGGTGGTGAGACCAGTTCAGGGATGGTAAAAAATCAGTATGTAATTCCTGATTTTATTTTGTCAAACAACAATGGAAAATTAGAACTGGCGCTCAATTCCAGAAATGCCCCGGAGCTGAGAATAAGCAGATCGTACAATGAAATGTTCAAGGCATACGACAAGAGCGACAAAAAGGATAAAAAACTTAAGGAAGCTGTTTCTTTTGTTAAACAGAAACTGGATGCAGCCAAATGGTTTATTGATGCAATCCGTCAGCGACAGCTGACCTTGCTGAGGACAATGCGGGCCATTGTAGACTTTCAGTATGATTATTTTCAGGAGGGGGACGAGACCAAACTTAAGCCAATGATCCTGAAGGATATTGCCCAGATTATCAACATGGACATATCAACCGTAAGCCGGGTGGCGAGCAGCAAAACTGTGCAAACTGACTTTGGGGTTTTTCCATTGAAATATTTTTTCAGTGAAGGCATCTCCACCAACACAGGCGAGGAAGTGAGCTCGCGGGAGGTCAAGCAAATTATCAAAGATCTCATAGAGCAGGAGGACAAAAGCAAACCCTTTTCCGATGATAAGTTGGAAGACCTGTTGAAGGCAAAAGGATATAACATTGCCAGACGAACAGTGGCGAAATACAGAGAGCAATTGAACATTCCGGTTGCCCGTTTACGAAAAGAGCTTTAGGTGAGAGGGGTCGCAAAGGTTATTTCTTTGGTTTTCCATCCGTTGCTGATGACTACCTATATGTTTTTGCTGCTCACCTATTTTCTCCCGGTTGTTTTGCAACCGGCAAAACCCTCTATTTGGATCATTCTGCTCATTTTCATCACCACGTTTGCATTGCCGGTCATTAATTTTTTAATGCTGCGCTTAACCGGTTCCATCAATGACCTGCAGATGCCACAAAGGCATCAGAGGATACTTCCGTTTATTTTTATTTCAGCTATCTATGTATTCGTCACCATCATGATTTACTGGAAATTTCCCATTCCAAACCTTTTGAGATTGATGATGATCATCAGCGCGATGGTAGTTATTGGAACTTTGGTCACTCTATTTTACAAATTGAGCATACACAGCCTGGCCATATGGGGTATGGTGGGGATGTTGTTGCCCATGAATAAGGTTTCAGAAGTCAATGGGCTGCTCTTTCCAACCGCTGTTGTAATTGTGATTGCCGGTCTGGTGATGTCAGCACGATTGGCCTTGAATGCACATACTCCCAGGGAGGTGCTTATTGGCAGTATTTCAGGCTTTGCTATTGGTTTTTTTGGAATGATTATTCTTTTCTGAAAAGTGGAAAACTAACTTTCGATCATGATGGAATTTAAATTTATTAAATACGAAGTAACCGAGGGCGTGGCCACAGTAACGCTAAACCGTCCAGAAGTGTATAACGCACTTAATGATGCCATTACGTACGAACTGCAGGATGTATTTAAACTGATTGCCCGGGATCAGGGGGTGAGGGTGGTTGTGCTCACGGGAGAGGGCAAGGCCTTTTGTTCAGGACAAGATCTTAAGGCAGTTTCAGGTACGGAAAAAAGATCGTTTATTGAATCGTTGCACAAACGTTACAATCCTTTGATTGCGGCCATGCAGTCATTGCCCAAACCAATAGTTTGCAGACTCAACGGTGTAGCTGCCGGAGCAGGATGCTCCATTGCGTTGGCCTGTGATATTATCGTTGCTTCTGATGAGGCAACCTTGATAGAAGTGTTTATCAATATTGGATTGGTGCCAGATTCCGGATCATCATTTTTTCTTCCTCGCCTTGTAGGCAGGGCCAAAGCATTTGAAATGTGTGCCATGGGCAACCGTATCAAAGGCAAAGCGGCAGAAGCAATGGGATTGGTAAACAAGTCTGTACCAGCCGACCAACTGGATGCAGCCGTAAATGAATATGTTTCATACTTTGCGACCGCACCTACCAAAGCAATTGGTTTGATTAAGAAAATGCTGAATCGATCAAGTAAATCTTCACTGGAGGAAATGCTGGATTATGAAGCTTACTGTCAGGAAATTGCCGGAAGCTCCACCGACTACAAAGAAGGAGTAGCCGCATTTTTGGAGAAAAGGAAACCCAATTTTACAGGAAATTAAAATCCGCTGATTGAAATTCCAGCGGTAAAACTATTCATTGTTGTTTTATTCGGACCTTTATCTGTTTTGAACAGCGAAGAGGAATTGTACTGTACAAACCAGTTAAATCCCCCTATGCCAAATCGACCATAAAATCCGAAGCGAATGTCGTTGAGGCCGTGATTTTGTTTGTCTTTGATCACCTTGGTTTCGCCATCTTGTTTGTACTTAATTTTTGTAAATGAATCGAGGAGAACGCCCGCCCTCGCTCCAATGGCAACATTAAAGCTTCTTGAAATATCATCAGGACGAGTATCGAATCTAATTTCTACCGGCACATCAAAATAGTTGGCAACGATCATCGATTTTTTGGTGCCCGGATAAAATGCTGATGAGTCGGCCTTCACAAGTCCATATGTACCGTCAGTACCTGGTTTCGGATTTAAAGTGTAATTATTTGTCAACTTATACCGATCAAGGCCAACTCCCATTCCAGGCACCAGGCTAAATTTGGACCCGAGAATCCGTATGGGGTACTGGTAGTATAGATTAAGGGTGCGGGATCCCCAAAAGCCAGTTTCAAATTTGTCGGGTGCATTGACCCCATTATTCACCCCAATATCAACCAGAAAGGTGCCAGGGATGTTTACCCTGGTTACTTTTTTGGATTCCTCTTGGGCAAAAGCCGAAAGGCAATAGCCGGTTAAGCAAATGAACACAGCAACACTTCGAATCATATTCCCCTTTAATTTTGAAGCGTCAAAAATAGGTTATTTGAGCAGAGGCACAAAGGCTTCTTTGGGCGTACAGTTTTATCATTTTGTCCGCTGTTATTTATATATCACTAATCGGATGATGAAAGGTCCTGAGCAATGTAGGAACCATGCCGAATTTTCTTGTCAGTTGACAAAGTTCAGTGTGGACATAAAAAAAGGCACTAGAAGTGCCTTTTTGTGAGCCTGCAGGGATTCAAACCCCGAGTCTTCTGATCCGTAGTCAGATGCTTTATTCAGTTAAGCTACAGGCCCGAAAATACGCATCAGCTACCAACGTGGGCTGATGAGTTGCAAAAGTAGGTTAATTAATGATTTGGCCCAATTCACTAAAACAGAAATATGGCTGAGATACTTCAGCCAGTTTGGATTGTTAATTGTCATGGCTTATCCCAGTTTCTCACCTGCTGTTGATTGCATGCGTTAAGTAAGACCATGATCTGGAATTATTGGTCCAAGGAATACCAATTTCCAGCTTGCTGCTACTGGATATGCTTTGAATTTTACTGACAGATCACAGCGGTACTCAAAATCAAGAAGGTGTTAGCCATTTTGGACAAATGATGGCCCATATAATACTAAAAAAATTAGCTAAATAACTTGATACTAAAATAATTAGTATTTACCTTTATAATTATAATATGGGAAATAGACATGAAAATCATTAAATCCAGTCTTCTGGGTGCCCGTTGTATCAGGGCACATGAGCCCAACGTACAATTGTTTCAATTGCGCAGTGTCCTTAACCAGCATCGCGATTTACTGGTAGGTCGAGTACTGGAAGATCTCCCGGGCTATATTGATTTTAAGTTTCACCAAAAACCCCATCGTTTCGAACTGGCCATTATTTGGGATCACCTGGCAGCGCTTAGGAATCGTGATGTTGATTTGGAATATTACCAACCCTTGTTAAAACAAATTTCCAGGCGTGATGAGATAAAGTTGCCCAATGAGTATTTTTTTCTGGAAATAGACGATGCCATACGGAAACATCTTACCGCGCAGCTCAGCATGGCGAGTTGAAGGTGATCAACCCGTGGAATGCGCATTCCAGCTTTGATGCTTTTTAGAGAAGTAAAAAAGGGAAATGATAATCAGGATACTTCCGGCTATGGACAGTATATATCCGGTAGACATAAAAAAATTCACCCAACTCATATTGGCCTGGCCAAAAGAGCGGTATAACAATACCCCCATACTTCCTACATACCCAACCGAATCGGCCAGGTAGATCAGGAAACCAACTGTGCTCACGTATTTAAAAGCTGCAATAATCCGATCAAAGAAAATACTGTTGAATTGAATGTATCCGAAGTACAGCCCCATGCCAACCAGGATCATCCATGCTGGTGCGCCAATAAGTTCATGCTCAAAGGCAAGCGTGCTCATGCCAACCAGAATCATTCCGAATAGCACGATCAGGTGATTAATGACCATCGCTTTGTAATTATTCTTGATAATCATCAGACTGCCAATTACCACAAGCACAACGATGGTCACAGGCAGTTCAGTGGCCGTGAAGATTCCCGGCTTATCCCCATAGCCCAACTCTTTCCATACATCGGCAACGAAATTGTCGCGTAAATCACGGAAAACAGTGAGCAAGGTGTAGGTGAGCACCAAAAGTAAGAGACCGGGTCCGAATGTCCTGGCAAACTTCATTCTGTCCTTTCCCATCATCGGTGAACGCCTTGTCCTCAGTAATTCATCTTCTGTTGTCGGAGGGGGAATTTTATTCAGCAACCACAGGAAACCAAGCATGGGAATGTAAAAGAGGAGCGAAGCGGTAAATGGCATCCACATGTTGCTTACTCCCCAGTCTACCATTACAAAACTGGCCACTGTTTTGGCAAACCCCGAAGCGAAAATAAAACTCACCGAAAGACTGGCACCCAGTACTTCAGTAAATTTTCTTCCTTCCAGGTAGCCGAACATCAAACCCCAAACCATGCCTAAAGGAAGGCCATTGAGAAACATAAACACCAGGTTGAACGGTGCCGGGACCAGACCAAAGCCCAGCCAGGCGATCATGGCGATGGTAAGGGCTACAAAAATGCCAATGCCTCTTCTCTCGCTGCCTGATTCGGAAACCACCTTGATCCCAATGAATTTAGAGATCATGTATCCAATGGCTTGTGCAATCACCATTAGGATTTTATAATCAACTCCCCAAAAGGACATGCCTTCATAAATGCCCGCACCAAATGTTTTGCGAACGGCAAAAATACAGGCGTAGGTGCAAAAGGCAGCAAGTGAAGTGTAAAGCGCAAAGGTGAATCCACTTGACTGGCGAAGCCATTGGGTTATTGGGTGGTCCTGTTTCAGGATCTTATTCATTAAGTAGTTATCGTACGACAATTAATGCCAGACAATATGCTTCTTTTTTAGTAACTATTGAAACCGACTCAAAGGATTTCAAATTTGCAGTTTCTTTGGTACCCTAAATGGCATGAAAAATTAAGCTATCCTTTCAACTGATTACCCTCTATTGGTCAAAATGAAGTAAATGGTCAATAGTAGACTGTAAATGTAATTCTCACTACGCTCGATGGACTTAAGGGACTGGACAACTCTACCGGAATCAGGTCACAAAAACCATTGCTGCTTTATTGTGAATTGATTTTGGTGTCGACCAAAAAGTTAGAAACACACTAAGCACGGTTATAATTGTGCAATAGGTTCAGCACCAGATGTTCCTGGGTTTATCAATTTTTCTGTCTTATTCACATTTTTCTCAGATTGGTCCCGCTGCTCCCAACGGGACAAGAAACTAATGATCATAATGACAATAAGAATAACAACAAAAAATCCGAACGCGCGCATTATTTTTTTAATGCGTTGATTTTCTTCATGTCTTTTTAAGACAGAATTATAGTTTCTAAACCGCTCAATTCCTCGGGCAGTCATGCGATGCCTGCGCAAACGTATCTCGTTTCTACCCATTGTACTTTACCCTGATCTTAAAATTTTTTCTCAACTTGTCCAATGCCCTGTAGGTTCTCATTTTGGCGCCACTTTCAGTAATGTCCAATATATAAGCGATCTCCCTGAAGTCCTTTTCTTCGTAAAACCGCAATTCCAACACCTGAAGCATATCTTCAGGAAGATCTTTCATGAAATCAATGAGCTTATTCACCAACTCTTCATCCCATGATTCATCAGATTGTTCAACCAACTCTTTGATTCGTATTTCTTCAATGCTGAAAACTTTTTTTCCTTTAAACTTTCGATAGTGCTTGTTGACCTCGTTGCTGGCGATTTTGTATAGCCAAGCCGAAAAAGGTACTCCCCTGAATTCATATCTCTTCAAGTGATTTAACGCATTTACAAACGTCTGGCTGCAGAGATCCCCTGCCAGTTCCTCATCATCTGTCTGTCTGTATATGTAATTGAATATGCGATCAAAATATTTTTCATAAAGGGCTCCAAAAGCCTGAGGTTTTTTCCTGGCTTGCTCTACAATGATTTTTTCTTGTCGTATTTCATCTTCCGACATACCCTGGGATTGTTTAATAATAATGCTAATAAATAAGGTAAGTCACAACCGAGCCAAGGCACGGTAAAGGATGCGTGGTCTATTTGTTTCACTCCTGGCTCAACTTGGGCAGACGGTTATCGTTTAAAAATCATTCCAAAAATATATTGAATTTAAATCCTGAATATGGCCTATCACCTATTTAGAGTTATTTTTCAATCCTCCGCCAGATTGCCGTAAATTGCGGTACAATGGTTATGGCAATTAAAACTACTTTCGGGAAGCTAATGTGGCGGTTGGTTTTTGTCGTTTTCTTTTCAGGTGCGGTAACCATCCCATCGCTGTGGGCGCAACAATATTCATTGAGGCAATACACAGCGGTGGATGGCCTTCCGCAATCTCAAGTAAACATGATGGTGGAGGACAAGGATGGTTATCTATGGATAGCCACCAACGGAGGAGGTCTTGCCCGTTTTGACGGCAACGCGTTTAAGGTATACACCACACGTGATGGCTTGTCGAGCAATATTGTTCAGTACCTTAAGGTAGATTCCAAGCAAAATTTATGGATCATTAACCCCATTGGGATCACCAGGTTCAATGGTTTCGATTTCAAAAAATTTATTCCTCAGGGACCTCATGCCAAGCTCAGTATCAGGAGAGTATTCGAAGTCAACGACACGGTTTTTTTTGTGAACAGCCAAAGGGCACTGGGAAAAATATTTAATGACTCTATTTATTATTGGAACAAGCCTGTAAGGGAAAACCTCCTTGTCTTATACACACACCTTATGCCGGGTAAAGAAATTTGTCTTTATCTCAACGATAGCAGTTTTATGATCAAGTCATTACATGGTGATTACACACTCAATCATTCCAAAGATTTTGACATTGCACTTTCAATTTTCAATTATGGCAGGGAAGTGTGGATCAATTCTGAAAAAGGATATTTTTCCATCGATACTCGGCAAAGGAAATTTGTAAAGCGCGTTATGGATATTCAAAATTCGATTATCCAGCACGACAGTGTCAATAATGTCTACTGGACCAGGAGTGGAAATGATCTTTTGATGGAACGTAAATCGGCCAAAAAGCATCAAATCGATACCATCCTTAAAGATGTAAGCATTACCCAAATACTTCCTGACTCGGAGGGTAACACATGGCTCGGCACTTCTGGCTCAGGACTCTACAAGTATTATGTTAGGGATTTTGACAAATTTGAGCCTGCCAATTTCGGTTCAGTATTGGCCATTGAAAAAGATTTGAATGGCGGGTTTTGGATTGGTACGCAAAACAAAGGAATATGGCGTGAGCATGATGGAAATCTCAAACAATATAATCCCTCCCCGGTAAATGAAATAAACGCCATTAAAGTTGATAAAATGGGAGAGTTATGGGTGGGTTCCTACAATGGACTTGGACATTATAATGTGGAGCAAGATCGATTTGATTGGTATACCCGCGAGAATGGGATTTCCAGTACCTATATCAATAATTTACAAACAGATGAAAAAGGAAATGTGTGGTACGGAACGCGCTCCAATGGAGTGGGATACTTTAATGGAAAAGAGTTTAAGAATTTTTCTCTGGAGGAGGGACTTTACAGCAGAAATGTAACTGCCTTGCAATATTTCCCAAAGCTAAATTCAATTTTTGTAGGAAGTGAGTTTGGTCTGGCAGTTATAAGAGATGATAGTCTGGTTCAAAAGATACCCCTTCCAGAATTTACGAGTACCATCCTCAACTCGATGAGTGTGTTTAAGGACTCCCTGTTGATGCTGGGTTCCGGAGGGGCAGGCATTATGTTACTGGATCCGGTTACTCATAAAAGAAAGATGATTTCGTCACAAGATGGACTTCCTTCTGATTTCATTTACTTCATCGCATCGGACCATGACGGATTTATTTGGATCGGGACCGAACAAGGCATTACAAAGATAATGTTGAATCGGGACTTTGAAATTGAGCAGAACCTTCACTATGGGTATGACAATGGATTGATGGGCGTGGAAACCAATAGGAATGCTTTTTTAATTAATGGAGAAAAGTACTTTGGACTTATAGACGGTGTATATCAATACAATGATCTGCCAAGAGAAGGATGGCATTCTTTTGATTTGCACATACGGGATGTGGAAATATTTTATGGTCAATTTTCAAGTCGGGCATATTCGGATAGTCTTACCGGATTTTTCCGGTTGCCATACAATCCGCAACTACCTGCCGATCGCAATCACATTACCTTTCAGTTCAACAAAGTAGATAAAAGGTACCCAAAATCTGTCAAGTTTAAATTCTTATTGGAAAACTTTGATAAAACCTGGTCTCAGCCCTCCGGAATCGGAACGGCCACTTATAGTAATCTGCCGCCAGGAAATTATGTGTTTAAGGTTATGGCTACTAATAATAACGGAAGTTGGAATCTGCAGGCTTTAAGTTATCCCTTTACCATTAAATCACCGTTTTATCAGACCAGTATATTTCAAATTGCTGTACTTCTGGTATTCTTTGGATTAGTTGTTCTGATCTTTTACCTGCGGGTGAGAAAACGTATAAATAAAATAATGGAAGTGGAGCGAATCAGGCAGCAGGAGCAGGAGAGTCTGCGAAAGGAGATTGCCAGGGATTTTCATGACGAAATGGGCAATCAACTTACTCGTATCATCAATTATGTAAGTTTGATGAAGCTAAGTAAAAATGGCAATGCTACGCAGTTGTATGACAAAGTGGAGGAATCTGCAAAATACCTGTATACCGGTGCTCGAGATTTTATCTGGAGTATTGACCCGGGCAATGATGAACTATCTAAACTGTTTTTGCACATCAGGGATTTTGGAGAAAAACTTTTTGAAGAAAAGGGAATGATGTACCGGGCGTTGAATGAGGTCACAACACGCGTTCAGATACCTTATGGATTCAGTAGAGAAGCGAATCTTGTTTTTAAGGAGGCGATGACAAACGCATTTAATCATTCCGGAGCCAAAAATGTGTCCTTTACGCTGAAACAGATTGACGACATGTATGAAATGAAACTCACCGATGACGGTAAAGGCTTTGATCAGAAGTCGTTAGATAAATTAAATGGCCTAAAAAATATGCGTACCAGAGCCGAAAGAATTGGTGGTATTCTGTATATTCATAGCCGTACCGGTAAAGGAACCGAAATAAGCCTATTATTACCTATTCACGCATACAAAGACAAGATATGATTGCCGAACCTAAAAAAAGAGTCCTGATCATTGAAGATGATCCTGAGATCAGAAGCAGCTTTACCATGATTGTAGACAGCTCCCAGAAATTCACAGTAGTGAACGCCTACAGCAATTGCGAAGATGCAATCAAGCACCTTAATAACGATAAGCCCGATATTGTGCTGATGGATGTAGAATTGCCTGGAGGGATGAATGGAATAAAGGGCACTAAAATCATCAAGGATAAAAGTCCGCATTCAGACATCATCATGGTGACCGTGTACGAAGACAGTGAAATGGTATATGAAGCCCTGAAGTCTGGCGCCTCTGGCTACATTACCAAAAGCGCCAATTATATGGAACTGCTCTCAGCTCTGGAGGAGATTACCAAAGGTGGCGCACCCATGAGCAGCAAGATTGCAAGAATGGTGATAGACAATTTCCATCTCAACCCCAATAGCCCCCTTACAAAACGTGAAACGGAAATATTACAGTTAATCTCTGAAGGCAAGACTTACACTCAGATTTCGGAGGAACTATTTATTTCCAAGGAAACCTCGAAAACTCACATAAAAAATATTTATTCCAAGCTACAGGTGCGCAGCAAGTCGGAGGCGATTGCGAAGGCAAATCAAGAGAAGCTGATATAGAATACCTGGAAATCCACCTATAATGGAATTTAACCGTCCCTGCTTCAGGGTCAACACACCTTTCTTATTTTATTTTTACTGGTTAGAATAATTTTTAGATTGAACATCTTTCCAACATAATCAAACATACCATGAATATTAAGTACACCTTTGGGATTCTCCTGTTTCTAATTTCAACTACGCTCTGGGCTCAACGCAATAAGTCAAAGCAGGAGTCAGCACCACCGGTGGTTCAGCAATCGGGAATTCAAGCCAAGACTGTGGGTATGAAAAAAATGGAGGGTTATTTTGAATACTATTTTGATGAAAAACAAGATAAAATCCATCTGGTAGTTGATAAGGTGAACTCGGAATTTTTGTACGTCAACTCCCTGGCGGCAGGAATTGGATCCAACGATATTGGATTGGACAGGGGTCAATTGGGAAATGAAAGGATAGTAAAATTTGATAGGAGGGGCCCCAAGGTTTTGTTGATCCAGCCAAATTACCGTTATCGGGCAATCAGCGAGAATGCGATGGAGCAGCGTGCTGTTGAACAAGCTTTTGCCCAATCAGTACTTTGGGGCTTTACAATAGAAGCGGAAGAAGCCGACAAAGTGCTGATAGACATTACAGATTTCTTACTGAGAGATGCTCATGAAGTAACAGAAAGATTGAAGCGTACAAGACAGGGAAATTATTCCTTGGATAAATCACGGTCGGCACTTTATAGCCCGCGCATCAATAATTTTCCGAAGAATTCAGAATTTGAAGCAACATTGACTTTTGTAGGAGAGCCAGCTGGAGAGTACATACGAAGCGTGACACCCACACCAAGTAATATTACGGTCAGGCAGCATCACTCTTTTATCGAACTACCCGACAATAATTACCAACCGAGAAAGTTTGATCCAAGGGCAGGGTATTTCGATATGTCGTACTATGATTATGCGACCCCCATTGACGAACCCATTGAGAAAATATTTATCACACGCCATCGATTGAAAAAGAAAGATCCATCGGCAGCTGTAAGTGAGGCCGTTGAACCTATCATTTATTATTTAGATCCCGGAGTTCCTGAACCTGTCCGCTCTGCCCTGATGGACGGTGCACGCTGGTGGAACCAGGCCTTTGAAGCTGCGGGGTACAAGGACGCCTTTCAGGTGAAATTATTACCGGAAGATGCCGACCCGATGGATATCAGATACAACCTCATTCAATGGGTGCATCGGTCGACCAGGGGTTGGTCTTATGGCTCTACAGTCGCGGATCCGAGGACCGGTGAAATCATTAAGGGACAAGTTTCTTTAGGTTCACTTCGCGTGCGGCAGGACTTCCTGATTGCGGAAGGCCTTTTGGCGCCTTATGAAGAAGGTAAGCCGGTTTCAAAGGAAATGGAACAAATGGCCCTGGCCCGGCTTCGACAATTATCAGCTCATGAAGTCGGACATACCATTGGGCTTGCACATGCCTATTCATCGAGTGCAGAAGGAAGAGCTTCGGTGATGGATTATCCTCATCCATTGGTAAAATTGACTGACGGCAAAATTGATTTATCGCAAGCTTATGACGATAAAATTGGAGCCTTTGATAAAGTTTCCATTGCTTACGGATATCAGGATTTTCCAAGTGGAACCAACGAGGAAAAAGCGCTTAACGATATCATTCAAAAATCATTACAAGATGGATTAACATTCCTATCTGATCAGGATGCCAGACCCATTGGAAGCGCACACCCCTATACTCATTTGTGGGATAATGGAAAAGATGCCGCAGACGAATTGCTGAGGATGCTGGAAGTAAGGTCTGTTGTGATGAAGAACTTTGGAGAAAGAAACATAAAGCCGATGGCACCCATGGCATCCATGGAAGAAGTATTGGTGCCAATGTATTTTTTCCATCGCTATCAAACGGAAGCCACAGTCAAAGTTATTGGTGGGCTGAACTATAGGTATGCGCTTAGGGGTGATGGGCAGCCGGTGACAGAAATGGTTGAGCCTCAGCAGCAAATAAAGGCGATTGAAGCTTTACTCAAAACGGTGGATCCTTCTGTATTGGCGCTTCCGGAAAGTATCATGAAACTGATTCCACCCCGTCCACTTGGGTATGCCAGGCACAGGGAAGTGATTGACATTCGAACGGAGCTTACTTTTGATCCGCTCGCAGCGGCTGAAGAGGCTGCCAATATGACCTTTAGCCTGCTATTGCACCCAACGCGTGCAGCACGGCTGGTTGAATACCACGCAAGAGATGCCCGCTTGCCCAGTTTGGAGAATGTGATCGACAAGGCAATTGGATATACATTTAAAGCGGCTCCAAAATCTGGCTTTGATGGCGCAGTGCAAATAACAGTCAATAATTCTTTATTGATCAATCTGATGGTATTGGCTGCGCACAAAGATGCTTCACCTCAGGTAAGGGGAATTGCCAGTTTGGAACTGGACAAAATTAAGTCATGGCTGAATGGAAAAATCAAATCAACCAATGACGAGGATTGGAAGTCGCACTATGCATATAGCCTCTCCCAAATAAATCGCTTTGAAGAAGATCCGGATGAATTTAAGATTGAGATACTGCTTGATGCTCCTCCTGGGGCACCTATCGGTGATTATGGTTTGGAATTCTGCGGTAATTAGGTTTTGATGGTACAGTTGATGGAGAGATCAATGCTCTCCATCAAACCATTGTTTGAAATCGTTCACCTTTTCTCGGCTCACAATAATTTCTCTTTCCCATTTGATTTGTGGTGTGATCTTAAGTCGGCTGTTAGAATAAACAATCACATCCTGAATGGATGAAATATTAAGAATATAGGACCGATTTACACGGTAGAATATTGTTGGATCCAGGATTTCATAAAGTCCTTCGAGCGTATAGTCGATAATGAACTTTCTGCCCTGGGTAGTCACCAGGTAAACATCTCGTCCATCGGCAAAAAAGAATGCAATTTCATCGCTGGTTATTGATCGGATGTGCTCGCCAAGCTTTACCATGAACCTGTTCTTGTAGTTCTTCAATTCACCGTTGGAAATATTGGCTATAAGATTTTTGCTCTTATCATCGTTCCATCGAAGCTGTGTGCTCAATGATTCCATTTTCCTGAGACTGATTGATAGATCGGTGAATGTAATAGGCTTAAGTAAATAGTCGATGCTGTTTACTTTAAAGGCATCGAGGGCAAATTCGTTGTAGGCAGTGATGAAGATGATGGGTTTCTCAATTTTCACTTCCTGAAATACCGAGAAACTCAGTCCATCCTTCAACTGAATGTCCATAAAGATTAAATCAATTTCTTGCTGGTGGTCCTTTAGCCAGGCTACCGATTCTTTTACTGAATCTATTTTGTGAATGACCGTAATGGCATTGCTATATTTAACAAGGTAGCGTTCGAGTTTCTCCGCTGCGGGTGTTTCGTCTTCAATTATTAATACATTCAGTGCCAGTGAAGCGCTCATACGTGTATTTCTGCAGGTTGCCCTGATGCCACCCGAACAATTGGAAATTTAATATAGTTTTCTTTATTCGCCTTTACCTGTACAAAGGGTTTTTCACTAAAGAATGAATATGCCCTTTGAAGTCTTTCAAATGACCGGGTACTGTCTTCATGTACAAGCAATTTGTCATTGATTGTATGGTTGAGAACGAGATAATCATCCTCAACATATAATCTAAGAATGAGTGGTGTATGTGGAGATATGAGTGTGTTCCTGACGGCATTGTCTATTGAAACCACCAGCGAACCCGGGATAACCAGCATTTGGGTATCCTCGATGTGTATTTCCAATTGGATTTGGTCCGGAAATCTAAAATTTAAAATGGCATGTAGATAGTTTGCTGCCTTCAACTCCTCTTCATAAGATATTAGCTCTTTATTTCTGTTGATGATACTGTATCGATAGATTCCAGCTAGATTATCGATAAACTCTTCTGCCAGGTCAGCATCGCGATGAATGGTGAGGATCAAACTCTCAAGACTTTCATATAGTAAATCGGGATTGATATCATTGCGGAATGAAAGGAATTCGGATTCAAGACTTGCCCGCAGGTTTTTCTCTTCTTCAATTTTGATCTTATTCTCCCTGAACAGGAATACCTGGCTGAGCAACAGAATATTATAAAGCAGCCCACCTGCAGCATAAATCAGCAAAAAAAGATTCAATTCTGACGCCCCTATGCTGAATCCAACCACCCATCTGTAGTAAGCTGAAATGGAAATGCCGATAAGCGTAAGAGAGACAAGCAGCGTAAGAATAATTTGATAAATGACCCGGGTTTGAAGGGAGAGCTCTTTTTTTAGTTTCTTTTCATTTATTAAGATCACACTCCTTATTGATTCAAATGAGATGTAGCTGAGGAAAATGCAGACATAAAGTTCCTGGTTATTGAAAATTTCGCTAACCTGTTCAACGGTGTTGTTGATGAGAATAATGAGCAAATACACGAGTACGCCAAATACCGGGGCGGAGCCTACTCTGAAAAATGCATTATGGATAAAGTATCTATGCATTGTTCATTTGAATTTTGGGCAAGAAAGAGTCTGTACTTAAGACGGCATCAGATTTAATAACAGGAAGTTGGACAATAAACTTATCCGAATCTTTAACTATTATTTTTTCTTTAGTGAAGAATTGGTATCGATTGCGAATATTGGAAAGGCCCACGTGAAAACCTTGCGATCCGTGAGCGGCAACCTTTTTTGTACTGCTTATATTAATCAACGTATTATCCTGTGCAGAGATGTAAATGAATAACGGGTGTGATTTGGAAATCTCGTTGTGTTTTACAGCATTTTCAATCAGCATTTGAATGGCGAGCGGAGGAACAAATGTTTGCAGGATCCTATTGGGGATGTTAATCTCAAGCTGAAGATGATCTTGGTATCTCACTTGCATGAGATAGTAGTAGGATTTTACAAATGCCAGTTCTTCAGATAGTGGCACCAACCTATTTTTTTGATTGGTGATCACATAGCGAAACGTATCGGCCATCCTCCTAATGAACTCCTCGGCCACATGACTGTCCTTGTAAAGTAATGAGGAAACGGTATTGAGGCAATTGAATAGATAATGCGGGCTAATTTGGCTCTTCAAAGATTCGAATTGCAACTCCAGTTGCCATCTTTCGGATTTTAGTTGGTCTACTTGGGTGTTGGCGAAATATCGGTAGGAGTAGAACCACCCATAAAAAACTTCGTAGATAAAAACGAAAATTAGAATAAGTATACCCAGTTTCCATATTTCCTCATGCCATCTTTCGTAATAGACGGTTACATCCTGATGGTAGATATACTTTACGATCATATACCAACTTATAGCAATTAATAAGGAGATGAAGGCAGAGTTAAACAGAAAGCCTGAAATGAAGCGGGTGAAGAAAAATTTTCGCCAGTCAATCAGCCGGTCAATTTGCTTATCTATAAGTTGAATGACAAAGGCTGATAAATTGGCTGCGGCAATACTGAGAAGCAGCAGTTTATACTGCATGGCGGCAAAAGGCCATTTTCCAGTCTCGCTGTAGTACAAGTAGGAAAAAGTGGAAATGCCCAGCAAGGATACTATTAAGAATAGCAATCCATACCGCCTCATGCTCTCGAAAGAAAACTTTGACTGCACAACATTAAACTAATGAATTATGTCTAACCGGAGAAATGGATAAAGGAAATCTTAGTTATCGTTCAACGCTCGCAAAGCCCGCCCGTAATAAGTTTCAGAATTAATGTGGCGAGCAGCTTCATTAAATGCCTCCTTGACATTCGATCCTGCCCTTCTAACTTTTGGAGCAGCGGCTACCAATACCTCTGTTAAATAATGGTCCGAATCTATCCGGCTTGCAGCTTTCAGCAAGGTGATCAAATTGGCCTCGCTTAAATCTTTATCCAGGGCTTCTTTCATTACTGTTGAGGCGTAGTGATCGCTATCAATTGATCCTACTCTTTGAATCAGATTGCCAAATGCTTTGTCATCTATGCTTTGTCGGTCCAAAATCTCCTTCAGTACCAAAGAACAGTAATGATCTGAATCAATCGATCCTGTCAAATCGATCAAATTGATTTGTAAATCAGCCGGCATGGGTTTGCTTAGCAAAGCCTTCATCACTTCCGTTTTATAGTGATCAGAATCAATATCCTTAACGGATTCCATTGCTTTTTGAAATGAGGCTGGTGAAATTCCTTCATGACTCAAAGCGCGATTTAACACTACGCTCCGATAATAATCTGAATCAATACTTTTGGAGGTAATGAACATTTCGTTGATTACCTCATCACTTAAATTGTTTTGCTTAAGTACCGAAGATAAAATTTCAGTTTTATAATGATCCGAACTCATTGATCCTGCAGATTTCATAATTATTCTCACCGCATCGATAGAGACCAGCTGATTTTCAAGTCCCGTTTTAATCACTTCAGTTTTATAATGATCAGAATCCATGTTGTTCGTAGCCCTGAATACGGCTTCAAGGGCATCATTGGATTTCATGAATTTATCCAGGTTGTTTTTTAGGAACGCAGCCAAGTAGTAATTAGAATCAACTGTTCCTGAGATTCTGTCTACGATCCTTACATAGTCTTTCGGATTAACAGGTTTCTTCATGAGCAAGTTCGCATAATGAGACTTTACATAATTGCTCTCCATGCTTTCGATCTCAGCTACCACAGCGGCCGGACCTCCATTTTTAAAGAACCTGTCTACTCTGCCCTCAGCACCAATTGTGGTTGACCGAACCAATTCCGGAAGAATCTCGGCCATCCACTGTCTTCCGGCAGGTTCAAACGGAACCTTTGTACGGCCTTCGTAGTATTCCTTTTTTATGTCATTGCCTTCTGAGGAGATGATCAACGTCCTGCGACTTCCAAAAACCGTTTTTCTTACTTCCAGGTATCCGTCAGGCGACATGCTCTTTACATCCTTGTCGTCATCGGTAAGCACTATTCTCCCCCTCACCTCAACGTCAAAGCTGGAGAGGCCATTCCTGTTCTTGATGACTGTTTTGTTGCCACTGGATTGAACCTGAATGCTTGCTTCCTGGGCACTGCTGAAATTCACAAGAGTGGCCACGAAAATTGTGGCAAAGAATGCTGAAGTCCTGTTCATGTTTGATTTGATCATTTTTACTATGTTAAACAGGTAAAATTGCCATTTAGATACAGTGCAGACAAAGTGCGTGCACTGAGATGCCCAAAAAATGTATTGAACTGACAATTTTGATCAGATCTTACCGCTCCAGATGTGACCGTCCAGATTTATCTTTTTTGAATTCCGCTCCATTTGTCAATACCTTCGATTTTTGTATGTATATGAATGTTTTGATCGCCCTCCCCAGCGTAATACCTGCTCATAAATACGGGGGAACCGAACGAGTGGT
>CAYNCP010000068.1:0-21125 GCA_964395905.1 uncultured Ohtaekwangia sp. | reverse complement strand
TTCAACAACAATGAGGAATCCTTTTTCATAAAATCGCATCTCCAACCCTCTTTCTGCTGTCTTTCATTCCCCCTGGAAATAAACAGGGCAAAAAAAAACAGTGTCGATCTTTTTGATGCAGCTATTCTAAAAAAAGTAGTGGGCATCACCCAATTCAACAATGAACGAAGCTTTGCCATCACTTTGGACCAAGAGCTATCGCTGGTTTTCAAGATGCACGCCTATCGCGCCAATATTTTGCTAACAAAGTCAGGTTTGGTTACACACATTTTCAAGAATCAATTCAAGGATGACCTCCATATTAAATTACTAGACCTAAACCGTGAGATTGACTGGTCTGAAGCTCATTTTAAAGCCAATATCCATGCTTTGAAGTCAACTTATGTCACCTTCGGTAAAGAAGTTTGGCGATACCTGGAAGAAAATGATTTTTATCAAAAAGCGCTGCCCGAACAATGGGTTTTATTTAATGACACGTTGCACAAACTCAATCATCCTCAATACTACATTATCAAGCGAGAATTCACCATCAAATTCAGTTTACTGCCTGATAAGGACATCCTTTCCGTTTTCACTGAGCCCATATCGGCCATGAATGAATTCTTTCATTTGCATATCCAAAACAATGCACTACAAAAAGAGAAAGCGGTGTTAATCAAAAACCTTACCTCCTCGATCACAGCCACCCAAAGCTATATTGAAAAAAATGAAAGCAAGTTGTCTGAGATTGAAGACAGTACGCATTATAAAACCTGGGCAGATGTATTGATGGCCAACTTGCACCTTGTCCCAAAAGGAAGCAGCAAAGTGGTGCTCAATGATTTTTACGGCAGCCCATTAAGCATAAAGCTTAAGCCTGACCAAAGTGTGCAAAAGAATGCTGAAATATTTTACAAAAAGGCCAAAAATCAAAACATTGAAATTGAAAAAATCACCACCACGCTTGTCCAAAAGAAGCTGGAGCTTAAACAATGGACACGGCAGCTGTCGATGATTAATGAAATACAAACACTGGCTGAACTGCGAAAGCAATTCAAATTTGCTGACAAGAAGTCGATCAAGAAAAAAGAAACCGCCCCTTTTCATCAGGTTGAATTCATGGGTTACCAGATTTGGATCGGGAAGAATGCGGTCAACAATGATTTACTTACACTAAAGCATGCCCATAAAGACGACCTTTGGTTGCATGCCAAAGATGTGTCGGGCTCGCATGTCATTGTTAAGCAACAGGCAGGCAAAAATTTTCCAAAAGAAGTAATCATGCGGGCTGCTGAATTGGCTGCCTTCAACTCAAAGCGTAAGACCGAAAGCCTCTGCCCGGTAGCTTATACGCTAAAAAAATACGTGAGAAAGCGAAAGGGTGATCCGCCTGGCGCAGTGATAGTAGAACGCGAAGAAGTGATTATGGTAGTGCCTCAGCGCTAGGTCTGGCATTCATATCTGTAGCCAGCTTTCTGAATATCCTGATCCAGGAGTCCACTTTACCTGGACTTTTTCCAAACCGTACAATGACGGTTTGTTCCTTAGGAGAAACAAAAATGTATTGTCCAAGGTGGCCGGTGGCCGCAAAGGACTGTGGATGACTCTCATTGGCAGGATAGATCCACCAGAAGTTATTATAGTGCACGCCCTCCCATGTTTTTACACTCCCTTCCAACCGGGTACAATCCACGACCCAGTCTGCTGAAATAACTTGTTCTCCATTCCACTCGCCCCGTTTAAGCATTAGTCTGCCAAGCTTTGCAAAATCAATGGCTCTCCCATTTACCCCACTCTCCATTTTTTCCATCTGGTCTTCTTCACTATCCATACTCCACGATGCATCAAACTCCATTCCCAATTTTTGCCAGATCTTGTTTTGAAAATATTCGCTCACCGTTTGAGATGTAGCCCGCTCCAAAATCATTCCACACATGATGGGATTGTAGCCCATGTATTGCCAGCGTGCTCCCGGGGGTTCCGTCAGTTTCACATCGAGCACCCTGCTCCGCAAACAGGGAGAATAGTAATTCTTTGGCTTATCACCCCATACCAAATCATGGTCTCGATAAAAAAAACCGGATTGCATCATCAACAGATGAGACAAAGTGACTTGCCGCAGATCAGGATCACTATCCATCAGTTCAGGTAAGTATTTGGTGACTGGATCTACTACAGAGTCAATAGCTCCTTCATCAATCGCAATTCCCATCAACATGGATGTAATAGATTTGGCTATGGAAAACGAAGTGTTGATGGAAGCCCTAGTGTATCCGTTGGCATAGCCTTCAAACCGAATCGTGTCTTCCTTAATTACAATCAACGCAGTGGTTTCGGTTTGCTCAATAAAATCTTCAATGGCTTTATTCAGTCTCTTTTCCTTGAAGGTGTAGGTAACATCTTTTATGAGTTGATTTTTGTGGGCCGATCTAAAGTGAAATGCAGGCCCGGCAGTGGCAATGGTCCTACTCGGAAATTTTTCGTAATCCTTGATATCTGAAAAATTCCAGGCCACCCATCGACCCAGGTAAGTGGATTGGCAAGAAGGCATAACCAGTATGACAACAACCAGTATAGCTAATGCAATGCCCGTTCGTAATATTGTTTTCATCACCCTACCCAATACAATCCTTATTCCGGTTAGGAAATCATCCTAAAATGGCAAGAAATGCAAGGCATGAATAGAAATGTGTTTCAAAATGATTCAATGTGGCTGTTCCAGGATGAAACAATTATTTAGGTGACCACATTAATCTTCATCATATTGGTACGATTTCTCTCATGAATGGGCATACTGGCCAGGCTGATAAAGATGTCGCCTTGCTTGACATGTCCGTCTTTTTTTAAAATCTCAGCAATGTCAGCTATGGTTTCATCTGTGGTCGTTTGCTTGTCGTAATAGTATGCCCTGGTGCCCCACACCAGGTTCATGGTATTCAAAATGGATTTGTTGCCAGTAAAAGCAAAAATATTGGTGTCGGGTCGATGCGAGGAAGATTGAAACGCGGTGTATCCTGATTGTGTCATGCCCACGATGGCTTTCGCACCCACTTCCTGAGCCAATTTGCAGGCAGCTAAAATCAAACTGTCATGAATAAATATGGGCGACTCCTGATCTACTGGTCTGTATTTGTAATAAATACCCGCTTGTCTTTCTATTGATGTTATGGTTCGCACCATACTGCGGATCACTTCAATGGGATATTTTCCCGCTGCCGTTTCAGCTGACAGCATCAATGCATCTGCTCCGTCCATTACCGCATTAGCCACGTCACTGGCTTCTGCACGCGTAGGTCGTGGATTCTCTATCATGCTCTCCATCATCTGTGTAGCCACAATCACCGGTTTTGAGGCGATGTTGCATTTCTCGATCAGCTTCTTTTGAATAATGGGCACTTCTTCCATCCATATCTCTACGCCCAGGTCGCCACGTGCCACCATGATGGCATCCGTTTCATCAATAATGTCATCAATATTTTCCAATGCCTCGGGCTTTTCAATTTTAGCTACTATCCGGGCGTTGGATTTATGCTTGTTGAGGATTGCCCTTAGTTCAATTATATCCTGAGCTTTTCGCACAAAAGATAAAGCCACCCAGTTTACATCTTCCTTTATACCAAATTCAAGATCTTTTAAATCCTTTTCGGTTAAAGACGGTGCTGACACCCTGGTGTTGGGTAAGTTGATGCCTTTTCTTGAAGAAAGCGGCCCACCGTACACCACTTGAGTCACCACATCAATGTCACGAACTTCCAATACCTTTAACTCAATCTTTCCATCATCAATCAAAATTTTCTCTCCTTCCTTGACATCATTGGGCAAGTTCTTATAAGAGGTACTTACAATTTCATTATTACCCAAAAGTTCGCGTGTAGTAATGATGAGTTCCTGTCCCTGCTTTAATTCAACACCCGCCTCAACATCATTTACCCTTATTTTCGGTCCTTGCAAGTCAATCAACAAAGCAATGTTAGTATTCATCTCTTCATTGATCTCGCGTACAAAGTCGATGATCTTTTTCTTATCCTCATGCTTTCCGTGAGAGAAATTCAATCGGAAAACATCCACACCCTCTTTTACCAATGCCCTCAACATTTCTTTTGAGCTTGAGGCGGGACCAATGGTAGCAACAATCTTTGTTATATTGTAAGCGACTCTTTCCATGATCAAAAAATAAAGTAATCTTTTTCTTTTAAGGCGTCCAAAGGTATGAAAGCAACCAGTTCAACTGAAGAAATGCTTCGCAAGTATTCTTGCAATCGATTGATCTCTATTTTATCGGCACCCTGGGACAATACGATATAGTCAAAATGAGGAAACTCTTGTATCAAAAGGTTTTTCGCTGCCTCTTGCTCATTGGGTTTATTTCTGAACAACCGCAGAATGTGATGCGGACCCTCATGCACAAAATGGGAATAAGTGCCAGTGATGTTAGCATTAAACTGGATAACTACATCTGCCTGCTTTATCAGGTGGACTCCCAGATGATGGTTAATATCCCAGGCGAGTTTATATCCCTTGGTAGAAGAAATGACTCCTATTAACTCAAAATCATAATTATAATCTATTTCCAGCCGCTTTTTCTTCATGGAAGGCTATCTTTGGCCATGCTTTAGAAAGGTAAAAAGTTTGACAATATTGCACTAAATCTCTTTCTTTGCACAGATTTTTGAATTACTCTAAACTTATAAAACATGTCTGAAATCGCACAAAAAGTAAAACAGATCATTATTGACAAGCTGGGTGTAGAGGAGTCTGAGGTAACCCCAGAGGCTTCTTTTACGAATGACCTCGGTGCCGACTCTTTAGATACCGTTGAGCTAATCATGGAATTTGAGAAAGAATTCAATATTTCTATCCCAGATGATCAAGCTGAGAACATTGCCACCGTTGGTCAGGCGATTTCTTACCTTGAGGAGAATGTGAAGAAGTAATCAGGAGACAAAGTCTCTTCCACTAATTTTTATTCGATGACATTCAGACGAGTAGTAATCACCGGTGTAGGTGCACTTACCCCCATTGGAAACACCCGAGAAGAATATTGGGATGGCTTGCGCAATGGCAAAAGTGGAGCTGCTCCTATTACCAAGTTTGATGCGTCAAAGTTTAAAACAAAATTTGCATGTGAGGTAAAAGGATTTGATGTGGGCAACTTTATCGACAGAAAGGAAGCTCGCAAAATGGATCCGTTTGCACAATATGCCATGGTGGTTGCGGATGAAGCCATAAAAGATGCCAAACTTCCACTTGCCGATTTGGATCCAGACCGCGTAGGTGTAATCTGGGGTTCAGGGATTGGAGGTTTGCTTACATTTCAAGAAGAGGTTAAGTCGTTTGCTGCCGGTGACGGTACACCCCGATTTAATCCCTTCTTCATTCCTAAAATGATTGCCGACTTAAGTGCCGGCCATATCTCTATTAAGTACGGTTTCAGAGGGCCCAATTTCACGACAGTCTCTGCCTGTGCCTCTTCCACTAACTCCATTTATGACGCCTTCACTTATATCAGGCTTGGAAAGTCAGATATCATTGTAACTGGCGGATCGGAAATGGCGGTATGTGAAGCCGGTGTAGGTGGATTCAATGCCATGAAGGCACTTTCTGAGCGCAACGACTCTCCAGAAACTGCTTCCCGACCTTATGATAAAGAGCGCGATGGATTTGTACTTGGTGAAGGAGCCGGTGGATTGATTTTGGAAGAATATGAGCATGCCAAAAGAAGAGGCGCCAAAATTTATGCTGAAGTACTGGGAGGCGGTATGTCCGCTGATGCTTACCATATCACCGCACCGCACCCGGAGGGTGCCGGAATTGTGAAGGTAATGGAGCATGCCCTTCAGGAGGCGGGAATACAGCCGGGAGATGTTGATTATATTAACACCCATGGAACTTCAACACCATTGGGAGACATTGGCGAAATTAAAGCCATTCAAAAAGTATTTGGTGAGCATGCCTATAATTTGAATATCAGCTCTACTAAATCAATGACCGGTCACTTGCTAGGGGCTGCCGGGGCCATCGAATCTATAGCCTGTCTGCTGGCAATACAAGAAGGCATTGTACCGCCTACCATCAACCACTTTGTGGATGATGATGGCCTGGATCCAAAACTCAACCTTACTTTTAACAAAGCTCAAAAGAAAGACGTAAAAGTCGCTTTGAGCAACACTTTTGGTTTTGGTGGTCACAACTTCTCCATTATCCTTGGTAAAGCAGAGTAAGCACAAATTTGTGTGGCGCTTACTAAAATCAAACAAAGAAAGTAAAAGAGAAAATCAGAAGTTGATTGTGGCCATGCGAACCATTGCTGGCTTCACACCTTCCAACATTGAACTTTATCGGCTGGCCACACTGCACAGCTCAAAAGCGAAAGAAGTGGATGGCTTTCGCGAATCAAACGAAAGGCTTGAATACCTGGGCGATGCCATTCTGGGTGCTGCAGTGGCCGACTATTTATTCAAAAAATATCCTTTCAAAGACGAAGGCTTTCTCACGGAAATAAGATCCAGAATAGTAAACCGGGAAACCCTCAACCACCTGGCCAGAAAAATCGGCATTCCAGATATCGTACAATCCGATAAAAAAAATACGCAACTGCAACAAGTTATTTTAGGCAATACCCTTGAAGCCATTGTAGGAGCCGTGTACCTGGACAAAGGTTATCATCGGTGCAAGAAGTTTGTGATCGATAAACTCATTCAACCTTATTTCAATCTGGAGGAAGTGGTCAACTCCAATAACAATTTCAAAAGCCGGATCATTGAATGGTCACAACAAAACAACGCCACCATCCGGTTTGAAGTTACCTCTACCACCAGAGGCAAACATGGTAAAGAGTTTATCGCTCAAATCTTTTTAAACGATCAGCCCTATGGGCAAGGATTTGGATACACCAAGAAAAAAGCAGAACAAGACGCCTCATTAAAAACTTGTTCCATGCTCAACATCGATTAATAATTGCTACCCCATGAACAGAAAATTAAGATTAGGCGGAGCAACAGTGAATCAAACACCCCTGGATTGGAGCAACAATACAAGACAAATACTTGAAGGTATTAAAGCGGGTGAGCAACAATCGATCGACTTGCTATGCTTTCCAGAGCTTTGTCTTTCAGGCTATGGATGCGAAGATGCCTTTCTCTCCGATTGGCTCTCAGAAAATGCGTGGAAAGAGCTCATGAAGATCGTTGTGGAGGTAAATGAAATGATGGTATGTATTGGCATGCCCATCAGATTTGAAGGCAAAACTTACAATGGCGCCTGCGTCATTCAAAACAAAAATATTCTGGGCATTACGCTCAAACAAAATCTGGCCAAAGATGGTGTGCACTACGAACACAGGTGGTTTGAAGAGTGGCCACCCCATCGTACAAAAGTACTAGACTGGGGTGATCAGCAAATAGTCGTTGGTGACCTTACCTTTGAATGCAAAGGAGTTTCGTTCGGGTTTGAAATTTGTGAAGATGCCTGGCGCAAAGTCAGGCCGGCAGAACAACTCTACAAACGCAACGTGGAACTGATACTGAATCCCAGCGCCAGTCACTTTGCCATGAGCAAGAGCCCTTCGAGGGAAGAACTGGTAACGCAAAGTTCTTTGAGCTACCACTGCGTTTATGGGTATGTCAACCTGTTGGGCAACGAAGCTGGTCGCATGATTTACGATGGTGATATTCTTTTCGCCAGAGAAGGAAAACTAATACAACGCAATCCCAGACTTTCATTGCAACCTTACGTCATTCAACATTGTGATGTTGATTTTGATTTGCCAGCATCACAGGCTTATCATCCCCAGGATGATATAACGGATAAAAATGAGGAGTTTGCTCAGGCAACGAGTCTGGCTTTGTTTGATTATTTACGCAAAAGTAAGTCCAAAGGATTTACATTGAGCTTAAGTGGCGGTGCGGACTCTGCCTGCTGTGCCATCATTGTGGCAGAAATGATCAGGCGCGGCAGCAAACAATTGGGATGGTTGAATTTCTCCGAAGCTGTTGGCATAGAGGCAAATGATGAAAAAGAGGCCACTCGTCAACTGTTGACTTGTGCTTATCAGGGTACGCAAAACTCTTCAAAGGAAACACTTGATGCTGCCAAGACATTGGCAGATTCCATTGGAGCATCGTTCCACCATTGGCTGATTGATGATGAGGTAGCGTCCTATCAATCAAAAATCGAATCAGTAATATCACGAAAGTTGACCTGGGAGCAGGATGATATTGCCTTGCAAAACATTCAGGCCAGGTCAAGGTCTCCTATCATCTGGATGCTTGCTAACATCAAGCACACCATACTGCTCACCACGTCCAACCGAAGTGAAGGTGATGTAGGCTATGCCACCATGGATGGTGATACCAGCGGCAGCCTGGCCCCTATTGCCGGTGTGGATAAGCCCTTTATCATTCAATGGCTGAAATGGGCTGAATTAAATTTGGGTTACGGCTGTCTAAAAACGATTAACACGCTTGTACCCACCGCAGAACTCAGACCACAGCAACATGCCCAAACAGACGAAAAAGATTTGATGCCCTATCCTTTGCTGGTGAAAATTGAAAAATTCGCAATCAGAGACAGGAAATCCCCCAAAGAAGTGTACAGATTGCTGACCAAAGAATATGGTCAGGAGCTACTGAAGCCTGCAGTCATCAAATTTTTCAGGCTGTGGTCCATGAATCAGTGGAAAAGAGAAAGATTGGCACCTTCATTCCATTTGGATGACATGAACGTTGATCCCCGAAGTTGGTGTAGATTTCCAATTTTATCAGGCGGATTTCAATACGAACTGGCTGAATTGGACGAGATTTAAGGCTTTGGCCATTGGCATTAAGCTAATATCTTTGCCGGGTTAAAAACTTCACCTTTTAAACGCTGTCGATGTTCGATTACATGATCTGGAACGCCAATCCTGAGATACTTTCTATTGGCTCATTTTCCCTTCGTTGGTACGGATTACTTTTCGCCCTTGGGTTCCTGCTGAGTCAGCAGGTATTGTATTATATCTACCGCAAGGAGGGAAAGTCAGAAAAAGACATTGACACACTTACCATTTACATGGTAATTGCCACGATAGTTGGGGCTCGTATGGGCCACATTCTTTTTTACCAACCCGAAATACTTTGGGAGAATCCTTTAGGCGTCTTTTTGCCATTTGAGTTCAGTCCTGAATTTAGATTCACCGGTTTGCAAGGTTTAGCCAGCCACGGTGCCGCTATTGGCATTTTGTTTGCCATCTGGTTGTACAGCAGAAAAAAGAAGCCGGGGCAAAATTACCTACAGGTGCTTGATCGTATCGTTATCGTAGTGGCGTTGACCGGATGCCTCATCCGGTTGGGTAACTATTTCAATTCAGAAATAATCGGAAAACCCACCAACTCTTCATTGGGGGTAGTGTTTGTGGGACGAGTGGAAGAAAGCATGTTGCAGGAAACGGCAGATCAAAACCCTATTGAGTCCATCAGCTTTCGGAAGGATGAAGAAGAAAGAGCGGGCATGAACGGCCGCGTGCCCATCAATTTGTATGTCTTTTTTAAGCCAGGCACAACCCATGAAGCGGCTACACAACACCTGGAAAGCTATGTAAAGTATTATCTTACCAGGATGTATGAATTTGTTGACGAGCCTCCCCGTACAGACCTTCAGTATCAACTCAATGAGGAAAGCACTGGAACCCTTGTTGCTAAGGTAAATACCTTTGGCATTTCGAGACATCCGGCTCAACTTTACGAATCCATTTCCTGCCTGGTGCTCTTCGCCTTGCTCTTTTGGATATGGTGGCGCGAAAAAGAAAAAATTGCTACGGGAAAAATATTTGGGTTATTTATGGTAATCCTGTGGAGCCTGCGGTTCGCTTACGAGTTCTTAAAAGAAAACCAGGTTCAGTTTGAGGATGATCTGACTTTGAACATGGGTCAGATACTAAGTATTCCATTGGTAGTTGTAGGCATCGGTGTGCTGGTGTGGTCAAAACGAAACGCAATTGCAAAAACCGACTGAGGTTATAGGTAAGTGAAATCGGGCATGCGAAGGAGGTTGGCATTTACATTATTAATTCTTATCGTGATAGCTTCACAAGGCTGGTCACAATCTGCCAATGGCAAACGGTCCAGGATTGAAGACCAATATATAGCGCTCGATTCGCTTGAAGCTCAATTGCTGCAAGTCAACAGAATCCTGATTGTTGGCAACAAGGTGACACTCGACCGCATCATCTTGCGGGAATTGACCCTAAAACCATCAGACACCATCAACAGTTTGTTGCTGCCTCAGGTCATCGTCAGGGACAAGAACAAGATATATAATTTAAGGCTTTTCAACACCGTTGAGATAAGGCCCATTTTGCTCTCTGGCGGAAGGGTGGATATACTGGTGGAAGTTACTGAGCGTTGGTACACTTTTCCGGTTCCAATTTTTGAGTTGTCGGATCGCAACTTTAACGAATGGTGGCAAAATTACGATCATGACATCAGGCGGGTAAACTATGGATTGAGGTTATACAAATACAATTTCAGGGGAAGAAACGAAACGCTGAGGCTTACGGCACAGTTTGGTTTCTCCAAACGATTTGACCTCACCTATCAAATTCCCAATCTGGATAAAAACCAGAAGCAGGGGCTGGCCTTCATATTCTCTTTTGCTCAACCGAAAAACCTTTCCTACTTCACAGAAAATCACAAGCTGCTATTCCTCAAGTCGGACAAGGTATTGCGAACCAGCGAATTGGTAGGGGTCACTTATTCCTACAGAAAATCCTTTTATGAAACGCATAACATTGGTCTGGAATACAGAAATTCTGAAATAGCCGATACCATCGCTGTGCTCAACCCCAACTACTACAGCAATGGAGATACGCGTCAACAGTTCGAAGCCATTAGCTACTCTTTCACCTCCGATCACAGGGATGTAATGGCCTATCCATTGAAAGGACAGCAATCCAATATTTACTTGAAAAAAATCGGATTGGGACTGAGCAGTGCAGTAGATCAGTTTGAAATAAACCTGACCCATGCGCGCTACATGGATTTAAAAAACGGATACTATTTCTCCAACTTCACCTCCTTATACTTAAGCACACCCCAATCTCAGCCCTATGCGTTGTACAATGCCATTGGCTACAGGAAGCAATTTCTCAGGGGATATGAAGTTTTCCTGATTGAGGGGTCGAGATTTTTTATGAACAAAACCACGCTGAAGAAAAGAATCTTTACCCGGGGATGGCACCTGGCCAACATGCCGGGAGACCAGTTCAGTTATTTCCCGCTATCCATTTACATCAAAGCCTACGCGGATGTGGGTTACGTGGAGAACTTCACGCGGTACCAGGAGTTGCTTATCAACAATTCACTCTCCAATCGATTCCTCATTGGTGCCGGAGGAGGTATTGATGTGGTTACTTTTTACGACACGGTGCTCCGCTTCGAATACAGCTTTACCCGCGAGGGTCAGCATGGTTTCTTCTTCAACATCAAAAAGGAGTTTTAGTTTTTGTACTTTTTGTACACTTTTTGCTTTCCCTTCAAGTATGAATACCAGGTGCCAACCGGATCTCCATCGCGATAATGCCCCACATATTCTAATGATCCATCCCCTCCGTAAAATCTCCACTCTCCCGTTTCTTTACCCTCGCTGTAGTACCCTCTTTGCATGAGCACCCCTTGTTCACTATATACCCATGTTTCACCGGCTGGCAGACCATTTACATAACTGACAATTCTTTCTGTTTTCCCATTTTCAAAGTAATGACGCCAGGTGCCTGCGTAGCTGCTATTGGCATACATTCCCTTCTTATCCACCATTCCGTTTTCGTGGTAGTAAAAGGCTGAATCGGCAAGGCTGCCCTGCTGCCAGTTTTCGATGGCCTGCACCTGACCACCCGGATAATAATAGATCACTTTACCATTTAGCATGCCATGGGTGTAGTGCTCAACAGAATTAGGTGTTCCATCAGGGTAAAAGTAGCGCCACTCCCCTACCTTCAATCCACCTTCCCGGACACCTTCGGACTTTACCCCACCTGCTTCATAGTATTCACGGACTAACTCTTGTGCGCCTGTCGATGCGGCTATTCCCAACAAAACAAGAATGAGGCTAGGTATTTTCCACATGATTTAACTAAATTATCCGTACTAATTGGCCTACCATGAGATTCATGTATCTTCTGGTTTTACTCTTAGCCTACAAAACTACGAAACCCCAAAGTGTTTCCACGCTGATGGGTGGCCGAAGTGCAGCCATGGGTTACGCATCGTCTACCCTGACCGATGAATGGTCGCTGTTAAATAACCCGGCAGGGCTTTCAAAATTAAAAGCAAGTACTTGCGGATTTGCCTATGCCCTAAATCCTGTTTTACCGGGCGCTGATCGGCTGGCAGCCGTTGTAGCCAGGCCTTTGTCTTTGGGTGTAGTCGGAGCAGGAGTATTCAAATTCGGAGATCAATTATACAGTGAGCAAATTATCTCAGCCGGGTATGCCAACCAATTTGGTCTTGCCTCTTTAGGTGTGAAAGTTAATTATATTCAGTACCGGGCTGATGGATTTGGCAACAAATCGGTGGTGAGCCTTAACTTTGGAGGTATTGCTGAAATTACTCCATTACTATCAGTTGGTGCCTATATAGTAAACATCAATCAGCCAAAACTATCCACAGTAGACGAAGAGCGGCTGCCCGTCAAATTGGTTACCGGCATTCAATTTAATCCTGACGATGATCTTTTGTTGGTAGTAGAAATTGAAAAGGACATTGACCATGACCCGACCATCAAAGGCGGGGTCGAATACATCATTCATGAAAAAATAAAAGCCAGAACCGGCTTCAACCTGGGGCCCAATTCAATCCATGGAGGTATTGGCTACTACACCTCAAGATTAAATGTGGATTACGCACTCCATTATCATCCTGCACTTAAAACTCAGTTTCAGATTTCATCGGGATATCGGTTCACTCACAGGAAAAAGAAAGAATGAAACACCTGATCTTCATTATTTTGCTTACTGCATCGATTAATGGAATCAGTCAGGATTTCCCGTTCCGTGAATATGACCTGGAGAAATTGGCAGAAAACATATTCCCCATCCAGGATCTGGATATTGATTACAGCCAATTGTATGAAAATCTGGCGCAGATATTATCCAATCCTATTGATTTGAACACAGCTGATGAAGATCAATTCAGATTATTGTATTTGTTAAGTGAAACTCAAATTGCCAATCTGCTGGCCTACCGGGAGGAACAGGGGTCGTTTATCTCAGTTTATGAATTACAATCCATTTCAGGTTTTGATCCGGTAACACTTGACCTTCTTGTGCCCTTCGTGACAATCAGATCACATTACCCACAGGCTAAGTCGCTGTGGCAGCGCATAATGAATGAAAAAAACAATTACCTGCTCTTGCGCACTTCAAGAACCATGGAATCGCAATCCGGTTACAAGCATGACAATGGTTTGCCCGCAGCCTATGCAGGAAGCCCTGAAAGAATTTACAGCCGGTTTCGGGTGGCCAGGGCTTCCGATTTTAGTATCGGGTTTACACTTGAAAAAGATGCGGGCGAAACACTCGCCTGGTCACCCTCAAAAAAGCAACTGGGATTTGATTACAACTCCTTTCACGTTCAGGCCTTAAGAAAAGGCAAAGTTCAAAACTTAATCCTGGGCGACTTTCAGGCCCAATTCGGACAGGGTCTGGTCCTGGGCGGAGGATTCGGCATCGGCAAAGGCGCAGAAACAATTACCACGGTGAGAAGAAACAACGCGGGATTTCTCCCCTACACTTCTATCAACGAAACCGGCTTTTTCCGTGGTCTGGCAGGAAGTGTTGATCTTGCCAAGGGTTTGTCCTTGCATGTGTTGGCAGCCCGCAACTGGAGAGACGGCACTGCTAACACCGATTCCACCGGTATGAGTTTATCAGCCATCTCCAGTTCCGGCTTGCACCGGACATCTACTGAAATGACCAACCGAAAAGTCGTGCTTGAATCCAATTATGGCGCGGTCCTTAACTACAAAAAAAGTGATTTCGAAATTGGCGCCATTGTTCATCACACTGATTTTGGAATTCCGATATCCAGAAATCCTACTGCCTACAACCAATTCTATTTTAAAGGGACAGACAATACCAACGCAGGTATTTTTATGAATTACAATATCAAGAATGTGTCACTCTTCAGCGAGGCAGCACAAACTGCAGGCCACGGCAAAGCCATTGTGGCCGGCACTTTGGCCAGCCTCAGTCCATCGTTTGATGTGGCATTGTTGTTTCGGAGCTATGAGAGAAACTATCAAAGCTTTTATGGCAATGCGCTCTCTGAAAATAGTACGGTACAAAATGAGTCTGGATACTATGTTGGATGGAAGTACAGATTCAACAAACAACACACCGTTACTGGCTACACCGACATCTTTCAGTTTCCCTGGCTGAGGTATAGAGGCTATGCCCCGTCAAACGGCCACGAATGGCTGGCCCGATATGCATACCAACCCAATAAAGAAGCACTTATTTATGTACAAGTCCGGGAAGAATCAAAAATCAGAAACCATGCAGGAGATGGCAATCTATATCACACCGAAAATGGTCTCAAAAGAAATTTGTGGATCAATGCGGACTACGCATTGAATCAGCGACTGAGTTTCAAATCCCGGGCACAGTTCAGTTCCTACACCTTCAACTCATCCTTTACCAACGGGTTTGCCCTCATACAAGACATTAATTTACGAGCAGGCAAATTCACCTTATCAGGGCGTTACGCCTTATTCGATACCGATGATTATGACAACCGACAATATGTATATGAGCGGGATGTATGGCTTGCGTTTACTTTTCCATTTTACAACGGGACAGGCATCAGAAACTATGTGTTGGTGCAGTATGCTTTGCATAAAAAAGTCGATCTTTGGCTCAGGTGGTCGCGGACCAAATATGTGGATCGGGAATGGATTGGATCCGGTAACGAACGCATTGATGCTGACCATATGAACGAACTCAGGATTCAGGCCAGAATTAGATTTTAAATCATGCATGCAGTAGATTTAGTAACACCCCCCGTAATTATTGCCATGGGCATAGGGCTTATCGCCTTTGTATTGATCTACCGGGCTATTTTTAAAAATAAGAGATAGACTTGGATCTCGAACCCACCGATTTTACTCTCTACTTTCTCAAAATCTTTTCCATGGCCTTGCCTCTTGCCAATTCGTCAATCAGTTTATCCATATAACGAATCTTTTGCATGAGCTTGTCTTTTATTTCTTCCACCCGATGGCCACAAATGACTCCGGTGATCTTCGAAACATTGGGGTTGATTTCAGGTGCTTCTGCAAAGAAAGTTTCAAAATCCGTCTTTTTATCGATTTGCTTTTGCAACGACTTTTTGTTGTAGCCTGTCAACCAGCAAATGATGGTATCCACCTCCTCCCTGGTACGCCCTTTCTTTTCTGCTTTGGTAATGTAATGAGGATAAACACTTGCAAATGACATTTTAAAGACTCGCGTATTTTCCATAATTATCTGCTAGCACTGTATTTGTGATGTAACTTTGTGTTTCATTTATCTCTCAATTACTATCATTCTGTAGTTCGTTTCTGATTTATGTCCGGTTTCCTCATCTTCAAAAGTATATTTAAAGTACCTGTCAACAAGTCGGTTACGTTTCTTCTCAAAGTCAATTGCTTGATTTAGCGTTTCAACTTTACTTCCAGTGTCCTGAATACAAAAAATCACCAAGCATCCATTTAAACTTTTCGAAAATATTCTCTTCACTAGTTCGATTTCCTTTTTCCTGTCTTTTTTTGTAAAATGAAAAATACTGTCGAGAAGGATAATGTCGAACTCTTCAAATTTATCAAAAGCATAAATATCTTCAACTTGTCCAACCAAATTCAGATTTTCGGCTTTTCCTATTGCGTTCATTTGTTCAATTCCGACTTTAGAAATATCAATTCCTGTAACCGAAAAGCCAATTCGAGCCAAGGGAATGGAGTCTCTCCCCTGCCCGCATCCCAGGTCAAGGATCTTCCCCTTTTTAGGATATTTATTCAAAAAATCAATCAATTCGGGATAAGGTTCTCCAAATAAATTTTCGGTCTTATAGTATTTATCATAGGCTGCTGTCATTTCAATCCTATTGCTTTAAATTCACCACAACATCTTTTCTTCAGCTGAATGAACTTAGGAAACAACCCTAACGGAGATGCTGCGATGCAGCAAGTCCCACCTGTTCAACGACAAGTCTACTACATTAGTCATTAGTTTTTTCTACTGAACACTATTGCCGGTGTTCTTCACCAACAATCATAAATCAAATATATCCTTGTTGGTCAGGAAGACCAACAAGGGCTGGGGAAGTGGTTTATATTCCGTCTCATTGGTGTAAACTTAAGCCACTCGTTGGATAAACCTAATTAAATAAATATAGATCAATAATCTGCCTCGATCCCTCCGATGCACAAACATTTTATCGGTGGCTGGCCTATTTGACCTTTTTACATATTAATCCGATATGTCCGTTTCTAAATTGATGTCCGTTGTAACCATCAATTTTCTTCAGTTCAAACCCTACTGACATTAATTGATCTACAATGACCCCTTCCTCAAATAAGAACTGTTTATGTGTTTCAGTATCCTTGATGTAATAATTTCCATCCTTAATAAAATAGATCATTGTTCTTTTTAAAATTGATTTGTCTTTGTCAATTGATATGGATAAAAACATAGTCATATCTTCTTTTTCAATAATTCTTGAAGAATCAGCCAATCCGATCTTGGTGGTTAGAAAATCAAAAACAAAGAGTCCATTTCCTTCTAAATTATTATAAACTTTATTAAATAATTTGAAGCATGATTCATAGTTGCTCTTATGGTCAAATAAGTAATTAAGAGGCTCACCGATTGCGGTAACTATGTCACATGGACTAAACTCATAATTATGTAATGAAGCATTAATAAATTTTGCTGAAGGCGCTCTTTTCCTTGCGATTTCAAGTATGTCATTAGAAATATCTACTCCTGTCACACTAAAATCACTATCGGTTAAAATGGAAGCCAATATTCCGCTACCGCATCCAATATCGATAACAGTCTTGCCTGTTTTATTGGTCCAGATATTATTAATTAAATCTAATGCAGCGTTTTTAGCGAGATCTCCAAAATATTTATCGTGGATATGAGCTAAACTATTTTTGTAATATCCTTGCATGTAAATCAGTGTAATATCCGTGGATAGTAAGTTTGAAGGAAAGATATTGTACGAGGTTTTGTGTTTCCAGAAATTAAATAATCATTCTATCTCTACAATAGAGAGCATTAGCAACTGTGAACCATTTTTCCAGATGCTATCTCCAAGTTCAATTAAATCTTGCATGTCACTTTCAATCACTTTTGCAAAAATGTTGCAAGCGTCTAATCCCCTACCCTCTCCATAGTAAATTCCAAAACAGTTAGCAGTCTTTGCCCTTACCGGCTGAGACGGACCAAATACAACTTCTCCTGGGTCTGTAAATATTGATGCATTTTCTTGAATGATATCAAGTTGTGGAACATTATCAATCCATATTTCCTTACCGGATATTCTAGCATGATAGAATACTCTACTAAATGGTAAAATGTTAACAAACGCTTTGCACGTGATAGGGGCTGCAGCAGCGTAAAATTTGAACCTTATATTTTTACCCTCAACTGTCGTTACTTGAAATCCATTCATTTCTTAAGCTCTCGTATTAATCTTTAAAATTGATTTACAATATAATATAAGTTTAAATCAATTTATTTTAGCTCGCTCTAATGCTACATTAACAAAGTATTAATGCGTCATCAGTTGGAAAGCCGGTTCACAAACAATTGCATGCCACCCGCCAACCAATAAAAATACTTTGTCGCCATTTTGCAGAGTTTTATTTGTTAAATGAATGATGTGCTTGTCGCGAAACTCACTTGCCGCCTGATTTATCTTATTATAGATGGTGGTGTTATATTTTGGTTGTATTTGCCTGGAGTCAAAATTTTCGTAGGAGAATTCTTTCCCGAATTTAGCTTTGTAAAGCGAATAAAAATATTCAATGGATTGCTGCTCTTTTATCAAGGGCAGCCCTTCTTTTACAAGGTCACCTACCATAATTGGGTATAAGTAGTTGAAATTCTTATTGTCCATTTGCAACATAGTTATTTGCAGCCCTAATGTTGCCAAAAGAATGTCTTCTATTTCATAGTTTGTCAAAAGGTATTTGAACTTGTCATGCGTATTGGGTTCTATATTTAAAGACTTTATTTTAAGGCTGTCTGCCAGATATTTGGCAAACCCCATTTCAGAGTATGTTTCCACCGTTTCTTTCCCGGTATTCTCAGTCGAAATACCATCCCCTTCATACAAAATAATTGATGGAGAAAAATCTGTGATGAGTTGCTTAATGAGAAGTATTTGAGGGTTTTCCCACTGCGTAGTATGGTTGCTACCAAATACTAAAAGTCGTTGGTTTTTACCATAGTATTTAATGTAGGGGAGTTGAATGTTGAGTTTAGATATCTCTGCGTACTTAAGTACTATATATTTTTCGTCATTTTGGGCATGTGTAACTCCCCATGTCAAGATGCCTATAAGGAGTTGCAGTATTTTCTTAAAATCAGGCTTCATAAATTTGTAATAAACCATATGCTAAGTGCTGGCGTATTACCATCACAAACCTAAAGTAGCTTTTTTCCATTTTTTCTCAAATATGACGTATGAGCTTATGTGTGTTGTAACCTGGCACCATGCACAAGAACCGAGATGTTAGAAACAGAATTGCTGGGCTTTACATTTTGTTGTGCACAGATCGGTCAACATTAGTCTGTTCCGCTTTTCTGATTGCTTCAATCTCCATGGATTGCTCAAAATGTCTCCGCTCATGGCTAACAATTATGTCAAATGCGGTTTCCAATTTATATACGATATATCTATTAGCGGGTGATGAAATTACAGTACCGTTGTCCAATAAGTCTGAAGAAGATTGAATCATCATTTTTAATTCAGACTGATGCTTTTCAAATCTCTGCCAAATGTCTGGCTGAACATCACTTTTGGTTGGCTCCCAAATAGGAAATGTTTTCATCCTTTTTTTTTGATCGGGTTGAACTGCCTTTAAAACGGTGCGTCCTAAGAATGAAACCATGAAGTCCAATTTCGCAATAACGGGAAGTTGGTATGAACCAGTTCTAATGGCTTTAATAACCGGAAAATAGGTTCCATTAATAACAATGATATGGTCAAGATTCTGCCCGATGCTCCATGCGTCTGTATTAGGTCTCCAGTTTAATTGCTCAATGGTAAGCATGCCCAATGATTCCTTAAAGTCATTGGTTATTGCATCAATTTGATTTGTCCATCTATCATGCATATTAGGTATCTTAGTTTATTGTTATTCTTCCGCCTTATTTCTCATATGTGTTTGTCAATGACTGCCTCTTTAAGCCTCGCCCGTCCTCAAAGCCAAACGTGCACCGAAGATAAAAACTTAGGACTTCCACATCACGGCAACTTGCAGAAATATTTTGGCCGACTGTACGAGGCGTTATACATAATTCGTTTATTTAAAACTTGTCAATTGTTAGGGGGAATATCCTCCAACTTATAATAAATTTTTAAGCCTCTTTCTCTTGCTATCCTCACGTCATTGTCTGCTCCCGTTGATGCCCCTTCAAGTCTGAGGACAGCATCACACTTTTCAAGAAGCCGATGCGCTACCGGGTATTGAATTTCATTCCATTGATCGTCCCCTGGTTGAATTGAGCCAGCAAGTTTAACTAAAGGCAAAGCAACCCATTCGCCAATCATAGGGATGTGACCTAATCTAAAGATTGGCAATGCCGCTGATTCCAGCTTAGCTAAATTATTTTCCATTAATTCCGGATTGTCATTTGTGCCCCCTCGATATGGGCCAGCAATAAGTATCATCATATTATTAGAACTTACGTGTGTAGTTTATTATCCTTTGTAAAAGCTAAACTTAAGATAGCTGAATACCAATTGGATTTGAATCTAACCAAATGCCTGCAATCAGTTAAAAATTATTCAATTCCCTTGCTTTCAACACGGCACTTTAAGCTATTTATACTTTCTATAAGATTGCGATGCACAAAAGGGTCTGCAGCCCATCTGGGAAAGTTTATATTCCGCTCCGTGGCAACTGTATACTCAACTTTACAATATCCATTTGGCAAAGAACGAATATCCCATTTGCCCTGCATGATGTTTATTCTGTCCACGTCATTTTCCTTTTTTGAATAATCCGGAACGGCATAGTAAAGGATATGATAGCCATTATAATTCTCAATTAATGAGAACTTAAGGATACAATCCTGATCGTTCAAAGGCCAGGGCAGGCCATAATGTATATACGTATACCAATTTTTGGAATCCTCATCCTTAAGAACGTTGACATTCTTGATATTCTGCATCCAAAGTTTTAAATGCTCTTGGCTTTTTAGGTGCTCGAGAATACTATGTTTTATTCCCCTAACGATACATTCGGCTTTCAATTCGCGGGTATATTCTCCATTAGGCAACGTAACATTCCTGTAAAAAAGACGTACGTTTTTGCCTTCCTTAATGAATGAATAGCCATCATCACGAAATTCTGTTTTTCCGTTGATGAAGGCGAATACTGCAATGCAAATTAATGAAAGCGCACTTTTCATGATTGTAAAGTTTTAAGTTTATTGATAATTGCTTCAATGGCAGAATCTAGAGCCTTGTACTGTGCATTACCTGGCATGTTATTAATTGGATAATAGTTGTAACTAGAAACCAATTTCATGTTCATGCTACAAAGGCTTGTTTGTATACGAAGTTGTTTCAAAGTGTCCCCGAAATATCCAAATAATGAAAGGATAGGATATGGTATCTTAATTAAGATGCTACGCTGATTTGATATCTCAAGGAATTTTTTGTAAAAATCCTCGTATGAAAGATTCTGCCCTGCAATAAGTTTCTTTATAAAACCTGACTGAGTACTTTGATGGATAAGAATGGACTCTGCTACTTCAGTAACCGAAACAAAATTTTTGCCACCGGGCGGTACAAAAATTACAGGTTTCCGCCAGGCTCTTGTTATTATCGTGTTGCTGCTTCTAAGGGATGTAGCAGAGCCGATTATAAATGTCGGATTTACAATGAGAATATTCATCA
>CAYNCP010000067.1:0-21756 GCA_964395905.1 uncultured Ohtaekwangia sp. | reverse complement strand
CACCCAGTTCATCAGCTAATTTTTTCCAGGCTAAAAAATGATATTTTGCGGTGTCCACAATGACACCATCGAGATCAAAAATGCAGGCTTTCATTAAAAAATATAATTGCGGGTATTAATTTGAAGCACAATAATAACTTTTGTTTTCAAGAGTATGTGATGACAAATTTTGAAGGCAAGCGTATAAAGTGCTATTTAAGTCAAATTTTGAGCTAAATTTAAGAATGCAAACGATTGCGAGAATTTTATTGTAAATTAACCTACCGTTTTTTAAGTGAATCATGAATTACAACCCGGTTACCATTAAGGACATTGCTAGAGAACTAGGTATCTCGCCATCAACTGTTTCCAGAGCCCTAAAGGATCATCCTGATATTAGTGTTGAGACAAAGAAAACAGTTAATCAACTGGCCACTAAGCTTAACTACCAGCCCAATACAGTAGCACTCAATCTTCGGCAGAGCAAAACCAACACCATTGGAGTGATCATACCCGAAATAGTGCACTTCTTTTTTTCAACCATTATCAGTGGAATAGAAGATGTGGCATATCGCGCTGGATACAATGTCATCCTGGCTCAATCCAATGAATCACAGGCGAGGGAAATAACGGATCTTAAGGCGTTGTTCAATAGCCGCGTAGACGGCATGCTCATGTCGCTCTCTCGTGGCACAACTAATTTTGATCATATTGAATCCATTCTGGCTAAAGGGGTGCCCTTTGTTTTCTTTGATCGCGTGTATGGCAATCCACAATTGAGCAAAGTGATTGTCGATGATTTTGCCGGAGCCAAGGAAGCCACCCTTCATCTCATCGCGCAGGGCTGTAAGCGCATCGCCCATATTGAAGGACCTCCCAATTTGGACATCAGCAGGCAAAGGCTAAACGGCTATAAAGAAGCACTGAAAGAAAATGGTTTCAAATTCGAAGATGAATTAGTGACAGTTTGCTCGACCGGAACAATCGATGAAGGTAAAGAAGCGACTGAAAGATTATTGAATCTGAAGAATCCCCCTGATGCTATTTTTGCCACCAATGATCCGGCTGCGATGGGTGCGATGCAGGCCATTAAGGCCAAAGGATTAAAGATACCTGATGATGTAGCCATTGTGGGCTTTAGCAATTGGCAGTTCAGCGCATTGATGGAACCTCCTCTTTCTTCTGTAGATCAACCCGGATTTGAAATGGGCCAGGAGGCAGCGAAACTTTTAATCAAACAAATAGATACTAAAGGAAAAGACAAAAGTGATTCTGAAATCCCATCAGAAACCAAAGTGTTAAAAACCAGACTCATCGTTAGGGCCTCTTCTATCAAAAAGAAGTAGCGTCATGGCAGCTCATTCCGCAACCGTTTGATAATACTTTTTTGCCTTCGAGAAGGAGGCTTGTGGTTGAAATGACTTATTTTGACCTGATCAATAGGATTCAATAATGTCTCATTTTAATTATTCAAGAAGCCAGCACGCTGGTAAGTTGGTCAATTGGACCAAAATCAATAGTGGCCTTGAGGGCACCCTTGAACATGCTCGGTTTAGGATACAACAGTATGCAGATTCCATTTTTCGAATTTCACTTTCGCAACATGAAAAATTCGAAGACTTCTCCTATAGTGTAATCAATGAACCATGTAAAATGAGTGCCGAGATAACGGAATCAAATCATGAGCTTCGCATTTCAACTAAGGAACTTTTACTTAGAATAAGCAAATCCAATTTTAATATCTGTTTTCTTTCTCCTTCCGGGCATGTTATCAACGAAGACGATCCACTCGGAACCTCCTGGAATGGTGAACAGGTGACCACCTACAAGAAACTTCAGGACGGTGAAAGGTTCATCGGCCTTGGAGAAAAAACCGGACCGCTTGACAGAAGAGGTCATGGCTACCAGCACTGGAATACAGACAGTTATGCTTACACAACAGGGTCTGATCCTCTGTATTGTAGCACTCCATTTTATATTGGCATACATGGCGGTCTGCTATACGGCATATTCTTTGACAACACATATAAATCATTCTTCAATTTTGGCGCTTCCAACCATCGCTATTCCAGTTTCTCAGCGGATGCCGGAGAAATGAATTATTATTTCATCACCGGCCCATCCGTTGCAGCCATTATTCAACACTACACCACGCTCACAGGCCGGATGCCAATGCCTCCTAAGTGGAGCATCGGCTACCAACAATGCCGATACAGCTATTTTCCCGACACTGAGGTCCGGAGCATTGCAGCTACTTTTCGTGAAAAAGATATTCCGGCTGACGCCATTGTGTTTGACATCCATTACATGGAGGAATACAAAATATTTACCTGGCATAGCCAACACTTCTCCAATCCGAAAGCATTGATTGGCGAACTCAGGGAAAAGGGTTTTGAAGTGGTGGTCATGTGTGATCCTGGCATTAAAACGGAAAAAGGATACGAGGCTTACGATGATGGCGTGGCCAATGATGTCTTTATTAAGTATCCGGATGGCAGCTACTATTCAGGTCAGGTGTGGCCTGGCTGGTGCCATTTCCCGGATTTCACCAGCCCCAAAGCAAGAACCTGGTGGAAGGAAAAATTCAAAGACTATATCAATCTTGGCATTCAGGGATTTTGGAACGATATGAATGAGCCAGCCACCTGGGGCAATCAAATTCCGGAAAATCTCGAAATGGAATTTGAAGGCTTCCAGTCGACCATGAGAAGGGGGCGCAACATCTATGGCCTTCAAATGTCGCGCGCCACCTATGAAGGTACCAAAGCCCTCTTGAATGGAAACAGACCCTTCAACCTGACGCGATCAGCATTTTCAGGAATCCAGCGCTATGCGGCCGTGTGGACGGGCGACAATATGGCTACTGATGAGCACATGATGCTGGGTATTCGTCTTTTGAACAGTATGGGCCTTACCGGCATGGCTTTTTGTGGTTATGATGCAGGTGGCTTTGTGGGAGATGCCAGCCCCCATTTGTTTAGCCGGTGGATTTCTCTTGCAGCATTCTCTCCTTTTTTCAGGGGTCATTCGATGGTCAACAGTCGTGATGCTGAACCCTGGTCTTTTGGAGAAGAAGCAGAAGAGATCTCACGCAACTATATCAAACTCAGGTACCGGTTGATGCCTTACCTCTATTCTGCGTTCTATGAAGCTTCAACAACCGGGCTGCCCATTAACAGGAGCTTGGCCATCTCCTGCCCACATGATGAAAAAATATTTGATAAAAAATACCACCATCAATACTTCTTTGGTGATTCCCTGTTGGTTGCGCCTGTTGAGAGCTACAAGGAACTTACCAAAGTTTACCTTCCCCGGGGCAAATGGTACGATCTTTTCACGGATAAGATTTATCTGTCAGGTGAGGTGATAGTAGAATGCCCTATTGAGAAGCTACCTGTATTTGCGAAAGGCTCTTCCATTGTAGTAATGGACGGAGAAGCAATGCAGAATACCAAACAAAAATCAGCTTCATTAGAAATACATGTGTACAATGGGGAGGCGTTCACCTCGTTTAAGTTGTATCAGGATGACGGGATCACCTTTGAACATGAGCATGGAGAATTCAACACACAGGAAATTACTTTTAACCCGGAAAGAAAAAATATTCTGATCCATAAACCACAGGGAAAGTACCCGTCACAATATTCAAACTATCGGGTGTATTTTCATGGATTTGAAAACATGGAGTCCATTCATGTTGAAGGTAAAGAAATCGTTCTCCAATTCACAGACTATCGTTTTATTCAACCACTTAGAAGCTTTGATCCCATCGTATCAAGCAATGATGGGTATAAAATTTCCAACGTACCCTTCGTTGCAATTGGTTACAGCGATGAGGCGATAACCCTCACGTGGTAAATCAAATGAAGAAACACTTTCACAAAATGATTATTCCTTGTTGCGAATCTTTACATTTGAATTACGTGTACCATAGTCACCTGTCTTTATGTCGGTAAATGTTAACTCTGTCAAGCCTCCGCTGAGTTTCTGGCAAATCTGGAACATGAGTTTCGGATTTTTGGGAATCCAATTTGGATTTGCCCTTCAGAACGCGAACACCAGTCGAATATTCGAAACCCTGGGTGCCGACACAAGCAACCTGGCTTTGTATTGGCTTGCAGCGCCAATCACCGGTCTGCTCGTGCAGCCAATCATTGGCTACTACAGTGACAGAACGTGGCATCCTACGTGGGGCCGAAGAAGACCTTTTTTTGCCATTGGCGCTGTGTTAGCGACCATCTCTTTGTGCATCATGCCCAATTCATCCATGCTTTGGATGGCAGTAGGCACACTTTGGATCATGGATGCATCGATAAATATCAGTATGGAACCCTTCCGTGCTTTTGTTGGCGACATGCTGCCACCGTCTCAGCGAACTGCCGGGTTTGCCATGCAAAGCTTTTTTATTGGAGTGGGTGCCGTGGTGGCCAGTATGTTGCCCTGGATATTTACCAACTGGTTTGGATTCAGTGAAGCAACAAGTGGAATAACCGAATCAGTGAAATATTCCTATTACGTGGGTGCCTTCATGTTGTTTATTACAGTGATGTGGACCGTCTTTAGCACTAAAGAATATCCGCCAGCTGAGTCCACGCAAGAAAAGCAACGAAATCGTGAAAAGCGTCACATCGGTAATCCGGAAAAATCAAAAGCCAGATTTGTGAAAATCGGAGGTCTGCTCTCCATCGCTGGCATCGCGGTGCTCACCATTATTTTTCTTTTGAATGCTGACAAAGAACTTTTTGTATTAGGTGGGGGTCTCCTGGCTTTTGGCGCATTCATCTTGTTGGCCGCGATGTATGTCAGTCAGGGAAGAACTTACCTTGGCCTGGTACATATGGTCAACGACTTCCTGGGAATGCCCAAAACCATGTTGCAGTTGGCTTATGTACAGTTCTTTTCATGGTTTGCCCTCTTTGCCATGTGGATATACACCACTTCAGCCATTACTACCCATATTTATGACATGAAAATAACTTCAGCTCAAATCCAAACCCTGGAGTTGCATATGGCTTCGCTTGGCGAAAGTGTGTTTGACGAATATTCCAGGACAACTGTGATCAATGACCTTGACAAAATAAAAGAAAAAGTAGAAGGTGGATTTGGTACAATGAATGTCAAGTTGACCCAATTTTTCCTTGACAAAGATGTGGTCAGCAACATCCCGACAGAAATTCAACAAAAGCTTCAGTCCATTCAAAAGGAATTCAATAGGGGTGCCGACTGGGTAGGGATACTCTTTGCTGTTTACAATGGAGTTGCAGCGCTGGCTGCTTTGTTCCTGCCGATTCTGGCCAAATACACAAGCAGGCGCGTTACCCATCTCATTGCCCTGAGTTGCGGTGGTGTGGGACTGCTTTCGGTATATTTTGTCAGTGATCCCAATTTGCTTATTGCATCCATGGTGGGTGTAGGCATTGCCTGGGCCAGCATTTTATCCATCCCTTACGCCATGTTATCGGGCTCGCTCCCAGCAGAAAAAATGGGATACTACATGGGTGTATTCAACTTTTTTATTGTCATACCGCAAATCATTGCAGGCACGATCCTTGGCTTCATGCTGAAGCACCTATTTAATGACGAACCAATCTATATTTTGGTGACAGGTGGAATTTCGATGATTTTGGCAGGATTGCTAAACCTGAAGGTTCATGATACCGATCAAGTAGAAGTTCATCAAAGCGTCTCATAAATCTATCTATTCAAATTTTTTTCATTGAAATTTGGTGTTGTTAATGCTTCTGCATTTCTTTGTGGCCACAAAACCAATGACAAAAACGCAAAACAATCACCATAACCATCATCATCTTTCACATCAGGTGAGTGGACGGTCTATGTTTTGATTTTACAATAAAAAATTATTCAAAGGCTTACCACTCGGTAAGCCTTTTTTGTTTCTAATCTCAACCATTAAAAGAATGAAGACCAACTTAAGAATTGCCATACAGAAATCAGGGCGCCTGCAGGAAGGGTCGTTGGCGTTGCTCAAGGAAAGTGGATTGGCCATTAGCAACGGCAGGCAACAATTAAAAACGCAAGCCAGAAATTTTCCAGTGGAGATTCTGTTTTTGCGCGATGATGATATTCCGCAATACATTGAAGACAATGTGGCTGATGTGGGCATTGTCGGTGAAAATATTGTGGCGGAGAAAAAGAAAAAAAATACACTCATCAAAAAATTAGACTTTGCAAAATGCCGACTCTCCCTGGCCATTCCGAAATCTGAGCACTACACAGGTGTTGATTTTTTGCAGGGCAAAAACATCGCCACCTCCTACCCCAACATTGTCAAAAGTTTTTTGAAAGGGAAAGGAGTGGAAGCCGGATTGCATGAAATCAGCGGCTCTGTCGAAATAGCTCCGGGCATTGGACTGGCGGAAGCCATTTGCGACATTGTGAGCACGGGAAGCACGTTAATGAGCAATGGCCTGAAGGAAGTGGAAGTGGTTATGCAATCGGAAGCTGTGTTAATTGGTGGAACTCAATTATCAAAAGAAAAAGAAGAAATTCTAGATCAACTCCTCTTCAGAATTGAATCGGTACAATCAGCCAAGAATAACAAATACATCCTGCTCAACTGCCCCAATGAGGCCATAGAAAAAATAACGGCAGTTATTCCCGGCATGAAAAGTCCAACCATTATGCCACTGAGCAGAAGTGGCTGGTCCTCCCTTCACTCCGTGGTGAATGAAAATGATTTTTGGGAAAAAATTGATCAGTTAAAAACCTTTGGAGCTGAAGGCATTTTGGTTATACCTATTGAAAAAATGATTGTATGATGAAAGCATTTGTAAATCCACCGCGTTTCATATGGGCAGACCTCTGTAGGCGTCCGGGAATTGAACTTGAATTCCTGGAAAGCGCGATCAAAAATACAATCAACAGGGTGAAGACCTCTGGCGATGAAGCCCTGAAAGAACTTACCTTGCAGTTTGATAAAGTTAGACTTGAGCAATTTGATGTCACGAGTGAAGAAATGAACCGTGCATCAAACAAAGTACCTGATGAATTAAAAAAATCTATCCGACTCGCCATTGACAACATCACCAAATTCCACCAGATACAAAATTCACCGGCTGAGGCTATCGAAACTATGCCAGGTGTTAAATGCTGGAGAAAAAGCATACCCATTGAAAAGGTAGGGTTGTATATACCCGGAGGCTCCGCTCCGCTTTTCTCCACGCTGCTGATGTTGGGGATTCCGGCCAAACTAGCCGGATGTGGAGAAATTGTTTTGTGCTCTCCGCCAAACAAGGATGGACAAATTGATCCCACTATTTTGTTTTGTGCTCAGGCGATAGGGCTTCATAAAGTATTCAAGGTGGGGGGCGCCCAGGCGATTGCAGCTATGGCTTTTGGTACAAAGTCAATTCCGGCAGTATATAAAATTTTTGGACCCGGAAATCAGTATGTAACCAAAGCAAAACAGTTGGTGAATGGGGAGGGTATAGCCATTGACTTGCCTGCCGGTCCTTCTGAAGTGCTTGTGATTGCTGATGAGATTGCCAATCCTGCTTTTATCGCCTCCGACTTATTGGCTCAGGCAGAACATGGCCCAGATAGTCAGGTGGTATTGGTCGCCAATTCAAAAGTGATCATAGATAAAGTAAATGTGGAAGTTGAGAAGCAGCTGGAATCGCTTCCACGCAGGGACATCGCGCGCATCGCACTTCAAAACAGTTTGTGCATAGAAATAAATGAAGCCGTTGAGCTGATTGAGTTTGTAAACCAGTATGCACCTGAGCATCTTATTATAAATACAAAGGATTGTGAAGATATCGCAGGTAAAATCACAAATGCAGGTTCTGTTTTTATCGGGGAAAACACACCTGAATCTGTTGGTGACTATGCATCGGGAACCAATCATACATTGCCAACCAACGGATGTGCCAAAGCCTACAGCGGGGTGTCATTAGAAAGTTTCAAAAAATACATCACTTTTCAGCAGCTTTCCAGGCAAGGTTTGCTGTCCATTGGACCTATGGTGGAGGTAATGGCTGAAGCGGAACAACTTTTGGGACACAAGCGGTCCATCACCATAAGGCTTAGTCAATCATGAAATTTGATATCAATAACATAGTGAGGAGAAGTCTGGCAAAGGTAAAGCCTTACAGCACCGCTCGTGATGAATTTAAAGGTGTAGCTTCGGTGTTTTTGGATGCCAACGAAAACCCTTTTCCTACGGATTTCAATCGTTATCCTGACCCAAACCAGGAGAAACTTAAGTTGACGCTATCCAAATTAAAAGGTGTAGGCACTGGTCAGATCTTACTGGGCAACGGAAGCGATGAGTTGATTGATTTATTGTTTCGCGCCTTTGGTGAACCTGGAGTCGACAATGTGATCATCCCTCAGCCCACATACGGCATGTATTCGGTTTGTGCAGCCATTAACGATATTGAAATCAGGCAACCTCAACTTACCGCAGATTTTCAGTTAGATATAGCCACTATAAATAAAAATATAGGGGACAATACTAAACTTATCTTCCTTTGCAGTCCCAACAATCCCAGTGGAAATTTACTTTCGCAAAAAGATATACATCAACTACTGGAGTCATTCCGTGGATTAGTAGTAGTTGATGAAGCATATATTGACTTTTCGGATTCAGATGGCATGCTGCCGAAACTGAATCAATATCCCAATCTCGTTGTCTTACAAACTTTTTCAAAAGCCTGGGGGTTGGCAGGACTCCGACTGGGTATTTGCTACGCGAGTATTGAAGTGATTGCTTTGATTCAAAAAATCAAACCTCCTTACAACGTCAACTCACTTACCCAGATTATTGCGGTGAGCGCATTGGAGAATGCTACAATAAAAAATGATCAGGTAGAAACTATAGTTAATGCAAGGAAAAATTTAGCAGAAAGACTAAAACAATTCTCTTTTGTCAACAAAGTATATCCTTCAGACGCCAACTTTATTTTAACCCAGGTAAATGATGCCCAACAATGCTATGATCATTTGTTACACCAGGGCATTATCGTTAGAAACAGATCATCAGTTGTAAAATGTGATAACTGCTTACGGATAACCATTGGAACTAAAGAAGAAAACATAAAACTCATTGAGGGCTTAACCACGTATGAAAAAAGTACTATTCATAGATAGAGATGGCACGTTGATAGTGGAGCCTTCTGATGCTCAAATTGACAGCTTGGAAAAGTTGGAATTTCTTCCCGGGGTAATCACGTGGCTCAGGAGAATTGTCGAGAAAGCAGAATTTGAACTGGTGATGGTGACCAATCAAGATGGCCTGGGCACAAAAAGCTTCCCGGAAGATACCTTTTGGCCGGCTCATAATAAGATGATGAGTGTCCTGTCAAATGAGGGGATAACATTCGCCCAGGTGTACATCGATAAATCACTGCCGCAAGAGAACAAGCCAACACGAAAGCCCGGCACCGCAATGCTTACTTCCTATTTCTCACCGGAATACGATCTTAAAAATTCATATGTAATCGGTGACCGATTAACTGATATGGAGCTGGCAAAAAATTTAGGATGCAAAGGCTTATTGCTAAACCTGTCGACAGACATTGAAAACTGTCAAACGGTTTCTGATTGGAAAGAGATTTATGATCTATTGGCAAAACCTGGTAGGATATCCGTGGTCACTCGCAACACGAATGAAACTCAAATTAGCATTACACTCAATCTGGATGGAGATGGTAAATCCAATATCAAAACGGGGCTTGGTTTCTTTGATCATATGTTGGAGCAGGTAACCAAACATGGTCAAATAGACTTGACCATCAATGCTAAAGGTGATTTACACATCGATGAGCATCATCTGATAGAAGACACGGGACTTGCCCTGGGAACTGCTTTCACAAAAGCCCTGGGTAATAAAAAAGGATTAGCCAGATACGGTTTTTGTCTTCCCATGGACGATTGCCTGGCCCAGGTTGCCCTTGACTTTGGAGGTCGCCCCTGGATTGAATGGGATGTTGAGTTCAAAAGAGAGAAAATTGGTGAAATGCCAACAGAAATGTTTTTTCATTTTTTTAAGTCGTTTTCTGACACCGCACAGTGCAATTTGAATATCAAAGCGGAAGGCAACAATGAACATCATAAGGCAGAGGCTGTTTTCAAAGCTTTTGCAAAAGCAATTAAAATGGCGAAAGTACGTGATTTGGATAGTAATGACCTTCCCACAACCAAAGGAACAATATGACTTATTGTAATTTAACGACTCTTCATTTCTACGGTAAACAAAACCTCAAACTAACTACCTCATACTTTTAAAAGATGGACTTAGCCATAATAAAATACAACGCTGGCAACACGCAATCCGTCTCATTTGCTTTGGATCGACTGGGTGTCTCTTATCAGGTAACAGACAACCCTGAAGAAATAACCAAAGCAGACAAAGTGCTCTTTCCGGGTGTGGGCGAAGCCAGTTCTACCATGAAATATTTGAAGGAGAAAGGGTTGCAAAATATCATACCAAAATTGGAACAACCTGTTCTTGGTATTTGTTTAGGAATGCAGCTGATGTGCAATCACTCTGAAGAGAGTAATACCGATTGCCTGGGTATTTTTGATGTGCCGGTGAAGAGATTTCAACCCGCTGACCATTATAAAGTACCGCACACAGGATGGAATAGCCTGACGCAAACTAAGGGATGGCTGGGCGGTTCGTTTGATAATACATTTGTGTACTTTGTACACAGTTACTATGTACCCCTTAACATGTATACAGTGGCGCAAACGGAGCACATCATTCCATTTAGTGCTGCGTTGGCAAAGGACAATTTTTTTGCTGTCCAATTTCATCCGGAAAAATCGGCAGAAGTTGGAGAGAGAATTTTAAAACGTTTTTTAACTATTTAGTTGGTTTTGTTTTCATGAAGATTATTCCCGCAATAGACCTGGTGGATGGTAAATGTGTAAGACTGACCCAGGGAGATTTCACCAAAAAGAAAGTTTATCGAGAGTACCCTGTGGATGTGGCCCGGGAATTTGAAGATGCAGATCTCGAATACCTCCACTTGATAGACCTTGATGGAGCCAAAAAAGGCGAAGTGGTAAACTGGAAAGTCATTGCTGCAATACTGGAAAAAACAGCGTTGAAAGTTGATTTTGGCGGTGGTGTAAAAACAACCGAAGATGTCAATGCCCTGTTGGATTTGGGCATCAACCGAATAAACATCGGGAGCGTTGCCGTTACCGACCCGGAAAAGCTGAAGTCGTGGATGAACGAGTTCGGTCCTGAAAATTTTATTCTAAGCGCTGACGTGCTGGATGATATGGTACAAATCAATGGCTGGCAAGAAGAAACACAACAGAGTATTTACGACTTAATTTCTCAATTTGAACCCGCCCTTGAGTGCATTGCCTGTACTGATATCAGCACAGACGGTATGCTTACCGGGCCCAATTTTGGGCTTTACAAAAAACTGATCAATCGCTATCCGCATTTGAAGGTAATTGCAAGTGGGGGCGTTAGTTGTGTGGAAGACCTTATCCAGTTGCAATACATTAAGGTCGATTCTGTCATTATTGGCAAGGCGCTCTACGAAGGAAAAATTAAGCTGGAGGAACTTAAACCCCTAACTATTTAACTGTTGGTAACCAAAAGAATCATTCCCTGTCTGGATGTAAAAGACGGACGAACAGTTAAAGGAATTAATTTTGAAAGTTTACGCGATGCGGGTGATCCGGTCGAGTTGGGCCACCTGTATTCTTTGGAAGGCGCTGATGAACTCATTTATCTCGACATATCAGCGACCAACGAAAAGCGAGAAACATTTTCAGAACTGGTGACCCGGATAGCATCTGCCTGTAACATTCCGTTCACGGTTGGCGGAGGTATCAGCACCATTCAGGATGTAGGTAGACTGCTAAAGGCCGGGGCGGATAAGGTAACCATCAACAGTGCTGCGGTAAACGACCCGGACTTAATCAATCAATTAAGCAGTGAATTTGGATCGCAATGCATTGTGCTAGCCATTGATGCCAAACAAATGGACAATAAATGGAATGTGTACACACATGGCGGCAAGAAGCAAACTGAAAAAGAGTTATTCAGTTGGGCAATGGAGGCAGAAGATCGGGGTGCAGGGGAGATCATGTTTACCAGCATGAACCACGATGGCACCAAAAATGGATTTGCGGTTGATGCCCTGCATGAACTAAATCAAAAAGTGAGCTTACCCGTTATCGCCTCAGGTGGTGCCGGGAAACTGGACCATTTTGTAGAAGCATTTACACATGGCGGAGCGGACGCTGTGCTGGCCGCCAGTGTTTTCCACTTTGGTGAAATTGCACTCGCTGACTTAAAAATACATTTGAGAAAGAATAATATCGCAATCAGAAACTGATTCACATGGTAGATATCACAAAATTAAATTTTGAAAAATCTGATGGATTAATAGCATGCGTTGTTCAGGATGCTGTTACTGAAAAAGTATTGATGGTTGGCTATATGAACAGAGAAGCCCTCCTCAAAAGTATCGAAACCAGATTGGTCACATTTTACAGCCGCAGCAAGCAACGTCTTTGGACAAAAGGCGAAACCTCTAAAAACTACCTCAACCTGACAGCGGTCATGACTGACTGCGATTCAGATGCATTGCTCATCAAGGCCAATCCCACCGGACCCGTGTGTCATACAGGAGCTGATACCTGTTTCAATGAAAGGAATCCATCCTTCAATCTGAAGTACCTTGAACAAATCATTCACGAAAGAATCCAAAACCCTTCCCCAAATTCTTATACATCAAAATTGCTCTCTCAGGGCATTAACAAGGTGGCCCAAAAAGTAGGTGAAGAAGCTGTAGAACTGGTAATTGAGGCGAAAGATGATGACCAGAAGAAATTCTTAGACGAGGCGGCCGATCTGACATACCACTATCTATTGCTATTGGCAGCCAAAAATGTTTCATTAGATGAAGTCATTGATGTGTTAGGTCAAAGACATCAAGCCAAATCGTGACTTGTCGCACCCATTGCAATTGGCTGTAGTTTGTTGATCGCCCCTTGCTCGTTTGCCTACAATTCATAAATTTCAGTTATGAATGAAAAGACAAAGACCATTGGCGGATACGAATTTGTTTCCTACCACCGTGAAAGCTTCAGTGAATCGGAAACAATAGATCGTGTCAAATCTTTTTACACCTGGATGAACAGCCGGAGAACGGTAAGAGACTTCTCCAATAAGCCGATTCCGAAAGAAGTGATCGATCATCTCATTCTCACTGCATCTACTGCACCGTCTGGCGCACATAAACAACCGTGGTCATTTTGCGTGGTAAGCGATCCCAAATTAAAATCACAGATACGCAAAGCAGCAGAGAAGGAAGAGTATGAGAGTTACAACAGCAGGATGCCACCGGAATGGCTCGATGACCTAAAGCCACTTCAAACCGATTGGCTCAAGCCGTTTTTGGAAACAGCCCCTTACTTAATTGTTGTTTTTAAACAAGCATTTGATTTGAAAGCAGACGGCACCAGAAAAACAAATTACTATGTGGCAGAATCAGTGGGACTGGCCTGCGGTTTTCTGCTGGCAGCCATTCATCATGCAGGTCTGGTTGCACTTACGCACACACCAAGTCCCATGAATTTTCTCACAAAGATTTTAAGCAGGCCTGAAAACGAGAAACCATTTTTGCTGATCCCTGTAGGTTATCCTGCTGAAGAGACCTACGTGCCAAAATTGACAAGAAAGCCATTACACCAAATCGCTACTTATTATTAGTGAGCTTGCGAAATAGAACTTCATCCTTCTTGGGATAGATTTTGAGATAAGACAACTTGTAGGTAATGGTTTTTCTACGATGGATGCGCGTAAGGACTCCATCCAGTATATCAAACTCAGTCAGCACAAATGAGTAAGAAATAATATCTGACTTGGGCTCGTAGTGTTTGTAAACAAATGCCTGACCCTCTGCCAGACTGCTGAACTCACCTACAACCGGATATTTTCCCGGATCTTTTGAGGCCAACGATACTTCCAGGTATTCACGATTGGGATGTTCCGAATCCTTCATGATTACCACTTTGGCATAGTTATCTTTGCGGAGCACGACTTTTTCACGGTTTGGATTGGCCAGGAACCCTCCCCGTTTGGTGATGATTGCGGAAACAGAATAAATCCCCTCTAGTTCCTCCATAGGTTGAGTCTGTTTCTTAAGGTATCGCTTTACCATACCTTCAAAGTCGACATGCTCGGCAAAATCAGGCTGCTTTTTCTTTTTTTTAAATTGACTGTTGCCTCCACCTATGATCTGACCAATCCCCATTATAGGGATGAAAAGCAATAAATAAACAATTTGAAATGAGTAATATTTCATTTGGACATTCATACCAGAACCAGGCTACCTGAGGCAAGTTACGTATTTTAGCTTAGAATGTTTTTGCGGATCACAGGAAGAAAGGACGGATAAATTCGAACAATTTGGGAGATTAAATGTTATTCTGACGACTAAGAATACTGGTCATCATTGATATATGAAATAAATAATATGAGCTTAAACAGAATAGGACTTAACGAATCGAAAACCAAAGAATTGGCTGTTTCTCTCAACGACCTGCTTGCCAATTACTCTATATTCTATCAAAACGTAAGGGGCTATCACTGGAATATTAAAGGGGATAAATTCTTCGAACTGCATGTAAAATTTGAAGAACTCTACAATAATCTGCTCCTTAAAATTGATGAAATAGCAGAACGCATCCTCACCTTGGGATTCACCCCTAATCACAAATACACGACCTATTTAAAGCAATCCAGGATCAAGGAAAGCACTGAAGTATCAAATGGTGAGAAGGCAGTATCCAACATACTGGATGCTTTCAAGGTGCTGCTCGCCAAGCAACGTCACATACTTGAATTGTCGGGCGATATGAGTGATGAGGGTACCAACGCCCAGATGAGTGACAATATCAGGGAGCAGGAGAAACTGGTGTGGATGTATTCTGCTTTCTTGAACAAGAAATGATGGTGTGCCCAAGCGAGTCCACTACCCTTCTTTCACTAGAAGGTGATATCCTCATACTCGCAATTAATACACCTGCGACAAGAAAGCTTACCTCGTAATGCAGTGGGTTTAAACAATGACTTGCCCATAAGCATTCGCACACACTCCTGAATACCTTCTGTTATAGATGGATGAGGATGGACACACTCCGCCAACTCTTCAATACCCTTATTCATCGAAATCAAAACAGCAACCGCCTGAATGGCACTGCTGGCATGATTGCCCACTACCTTCATCCCCAATATTTTCATTTCCTCGTCATTGGTGACGAGCAATTTGATAAATCCCTGCGTGTTTCGCTTTGCAATGGCCCGCGGTATGCAACTATAATCCAGCGTTACCACTTTGTAATCCAATCCCTTCTCCCTGGCTTGCGTCTCATTTAATCCTACACCGGCAACTTCAGGACTAAGAAACATGATGTTGCTTATATTTTCATACACCAATTTGCGCTTCGGAGAACCGAAAATGCGCTCCACCGCATACCTTCCTTCCAACTCTCCCACATTAACCAGCGAAATATCAGCCGTTAAATCACCCACGGCATAAATATTAGATACACTGGTCTGCGTGTCGTTGTCTTCCACCCCACGCTTGTCAATGGTGATTTTTACATGATCATCCCACAACTCCTCAAAATTCGGAACCCTTCCGACAGAGACGAGGGCTTTTTCTACATTAAAAACTTCTTTGTCGCCATTATCATATTCCAATTCGTACTCAACGCGATTGTTTTTAATCTCCATTCGAATCAATTTGGAATTGCGGTGGATCAGCACGCCATTGTTTTCCATATTGCGTTCAATGATCTTCACCACGTCTTCGTCTTCGAACGGAAGAATCCTGTCGCCCTTGTCAATCAGATTTACTTTTGTTTTTCCAAATCCCGAAAAAATAGTAGCGTACTCGCATCCAATCACACCGGCACCTACAATTACCATGCTATCGGGAAAATCAGTCATGTCTTCAATACCCTCACTGGTCATTACAATTTTTTCATCTATTGGAAGTTCCGGAAGGTAGCGGGGCCTGCTGCCTGTTGCCAGAATGATGTAGTCTGTCTTTACTCGCTCCTTAGTGGTACCACTGGTAATTTCAATTTCATGCTGCCCGACAATTCTGGCGTTTCCATTTTTAAATTGCAATAAGTCGGAATAATTGCTTGACTTCAATAGATCCATGTGCTGCTCCAGCATCGCTTTACGCTCCCCAACAGCCTCCACAACTTCCGCCTTTATTTCGCTGTACTTGGCACTGGGCGCCTCTATGTTATATCGTTTCAGGTTTTTCCGGAAAGCGGAGGCAGAACGTGATAACTCCCACCACGTTTTGGAAGACAGCGCTCCGTTGGTGACGCCAGCACCTCCCACCCGATTTCGCTCAACGAGCAAAGTCTTCTTTTTGAAATCCACCGCGCGCATGGCGGCAGCATACCCCGAAGGGCCTGCACCAATAATTACCAGATCGTATTTGTCCATATCGACTAAAGCCTTTAACCAAAAGGTTACCAATTTAAAAAATTTAGCTTGGCAAGCATAGCGATCTGAAACCAATCCTTCTTTTATTCGATTTTATTTTCGTGGAAGGTGAATCCCTGCCACCATGCATCTGATGCTGCCCCCTCCACTCTCCTCAATAGTGGAAATGTCAACAGGAAGTGGTGATGCATATTTTTCAATTTCATCAAGTTGTCCAGGAAGCAACGAATCATACGCGGCTTGTGACATCAGGATATACCGCTCACCAACAGTACTTTGAACCTCAAACATATTACCTGCAAAGTGATTCGTTTGATCAAAGCTCAAGGCTAATACTTTATGATTCGATTCGGCCAGCTGAGATAAAATGATATCCTGCTGCGCTTCACTTTTTATTGAATCCAGGCAAATACCTGCGATTGACTCTCCAATCCACATCATTACGTTGGTGTGGTAAACAGGGCGGCCACTTGGGTCAATGGCGTCAAATAGAATGGGTTTATATTTCAAATCAGCTGCCAGTTGATGAAACAACGCCTCGTTGGTTCTGTCCGACTTGCAGGCATAAGCAATCTTATGAGGGTGGTCAAAAATAATGCTGCCAGTGCCCTCAAGAAATTTGTTTTGATTTTCATTGCCAGATAAATCAATCACTTCCTTCACACTAAACTTTTGTTTAAGCAAATCAACAACATCTCCTCTTCGCTCATTTCTGCGGCTGGGTGCCATCATTGGATACAGCACAACCTTGCCATCCTCATGCGTGGTGATCCAGTTGTTGGGAAAAACCGCATCGCTGGTCAATGGAAACTCTGTATCTTCAACGACAATGTTTAAAATGTTTTTTTTATTCAACAAATTAATTACCTCATCAAATTCGACCCGTGCCTTTTCTGCTACCCGTTTGGTATCCCTGGAGTGTTTTTGAAAAGCATTTGAGCCAGCTGTTTCCGGATTGAATCCAAATGCTACAGGTCTTACTAATAAAATTGTGTGAGGAACTTGTGAAAAAGGCATAGAGATAGTCAGGTATGTTCTATTTTTGCATCCGGCAAATTAAATCAATTTGGAACGTTTAGCTGAACTTGACCGAGAACTTCTGTTGTTCTTTAATGGTTTTCATGCCGAGTGGCTGGATCCAGTAATGTTATTGGCGACCAAAACCATTTTTTGGCTTCCGCTTTACCTGGTATTGGTTTATTTGATGGCAAAAAGTTACCAATGGAACACGCTGTATCTATTGTTGGGGGTAGCGCTTACCATTGTAATGGCTGATCAAATTACTTCTGGTTTCATGAAACCATTTTTTGAGCGGCTTAGGCCATCACAGGAACCTGCTCTGGTGGGCATTTTACACACTGTCAATAATTACAAAGGAGGTTTATATGGCTTCGCATCAAGTCATGCCGCCAACTCTTTTGGTGTCGCCATGTTTCTCTGGTTGCTTTTCAAAGGGCGCCATCATTGGATGAGCATCATATTTGTTTGGGCCGCCCTGATGTCATACACACGCATTTATTTGGGTGTGCATTATCCCGGAGACATTTTGGCAGGCACAGTTATTGGATTATTCTGCGGATGGGTAGGGTTTTTATTTGGCAATTACTTAGTAAAGAGGTTTAGTAAAAATGCCAAAAACCGCTAACGATCAGAAACCAGCTTAGCAACGTACTTACCTATGATATCAAACTCCAGGTTGACCCGATCGCCTTCTTTTAATAAATGAAAATTAGTATGCTCAAAAGTATAGGGGATGATGGCCACACTGAAACTGTTTTCCCCTGAATTGAAGCAAGTGAGACTAACTCCATTCACCGCAATGGAACCTTTTTCAACAGTAATATTTTTGGAGGCCGGAGCATATTCAAAATTGAAAATCCAACTGCCATTCTCCGCTTTGATGGACGTGCAAATCCCTGTTTGATCGACATGACCTTGCACAATGTGCCCGTCAAACCGGCCGTTGTTAAGCATGCACCGTTCAAGGTTTACCTTGCTTCCAGGTTTTAATGCGGCAAGATTCGACTTGCTTAACGTCTCAGCAATCGCAGTTACCCAATACCTATCGCCATCCAAACGGGTTACGGTGAGGCACACACCATCGTGAGAAATGCTTTGGTCTACTTTCAACTCCTTGCTGATATCGCTGCAAATGCAAAAGTGTTTGTTTCCTCCGTCCGGTTCAATTTTCTCAATTGTTCCTAATGCTTCAATGATGCCTGTAAACATGTCGCAAGATAGAAATACTTCATACTTCTTGTCCAATGCCGCTCATAAACTATATATTGATATCCATCATTTTTAATATACTACCTTAGAAATCACCTCCTAAATCCCATAACTTTAGAATGGATTCTAAAAAATAGATTAGATGAAAGCTATTGTTCTTTTCATGCTCGCGCTCGGACAACTTTATGCACAAGATAAAGAGTGGTTACCCCTCTATAATGGGAAGGACCTGACGAATTGGGAACATGTTGGAGATGGGAAAATGGTAATCGAAAATGGGCTGATCAAAACGGAAGGAGGCATGGGCCTGCTGTGGTACACCCCGCAAAAATTTGAAAAGGCAAAACTGCGAGTTGTTTATAAAGGCGCAGATAAGAACAATGCAGGTGTATTTATTCGAATTCCTGAGAAACCTACCGAAGCATGGATGCCGGTGAACCGGGGTTATGAAGTGCAGATTGATGATCGCGAAGGAGAATATCACAATACTGGAGTACTATACTCGCTCACCAAAGCCAAGGCCACTCCCAGCAAACCGGATGAGTGGAATGTAATGGAGATCACGTTGGATGAAGACCGCACCCTGGTTCACGTCAATGGTATTTTGGTCACCGACTATAAAGAAGGTGATCCAGTGCCTCCCAAAGAATTTGATTACGAACCAGACAGGGGTTCAAGGCCTAAGGCAGGTTACATTGGATTACAAAATCACAGTGAAGAAGATGTTATTTATTTTAAAGAAGTGAGTTGGATGCCGTTGAAAAATAATTCACTAAGAAACTAAGAAATGCAATCAGAATCATTTGATGCTATCGTAATTGGCTCCGGCATTTCTGGTGGTTGGGCGGCAAAAGAACTTTGTGAAAATGGGCTCAAGACCCTGGTATTGGAGCGAGGTCGTAATGTGGAACACTTAAAAGATTACCCTACCGCGATGATGCACCCCTGGGAATTTGAACACCGGGGCGCCATGACCAAAAAGTTTGTAGAAGAAAATCCGCTTATTACCAAGGCCGCAGGCTTTGGCGAAGATACCGCTCATTTTTTTGTAAAAGATGCGGATCATCCTTACGAACAAAAAAAGCCATTCGATTGGATACGCGGATATCAGGTAGGAGGTAAATCACTTATCTGGGGGCGCGCATGCCAGCGATGGAGCGATTCTGAGTTTCAGGCTCCCTCAAAATACGGGTATGGTATTGCGTGGCCAATCGGCTACAAAGACGTAGCTCCATGGTATTCACTTGTCGAGAAATTCATTGGCGTTTGTGGCAACAAAGACGGCATTGAAGCCATGCCAGACGGAGAGTTTCTTCCACCCTACGAATTCAATTGTGTAGAGCAACACATGCGTGATGCCATTCACCAACAATGGCCAGACCGACATGTGGTTCAGGGCCGTTGGGCCCAACTAAGTGAACCCAACGAAATTCACTTGCAACAAGGTCGCGGCAAATGTCAATGTCGGAATTTATGCATGCGAGGCTGTCCTTACGGAGGTTACTTTAGTTCGGTTACCTCCACCCTGCCCTGGGCCAAAAAAACCGGCAATTTGACCATCAGACCCTATTCTGTGGTTCATTCCATAATTTATGATGAGGCCACCGGCAAAGCTTCAGGTGTGAAAGTAATTGACACCAACACCAAAGAAGAAATAATATACAGGTCTCGAATCGTCTTTGTCAATGGTTCTGCATTAAACTCTACATTAATTCTACTCAATTCAAAATCAGATCGATTTCCCAATGGATTGGGCAACGATAGCGGAACACTTGGCAAATACATTGGATTTCACATTTATAGAGGGAGTGCTGGTGGCCGTATTGATGGATTTGAAGACAAGTATGTGTATGGAAGAAATCCAACGGAATGCATCATAGCCAACTACCGCAATCTGTATCAACAAGAAATGGACTTTCATGGCGGCTACACTATTTTTACTGGAGGTTATCGTGTACGCAACAATGAGGTACCTGAAGCGGAGCCACAGATGGGTGCAGATTACAAGCACAAAATAAGTGAAGCCGGAAGCTGGCATGTATATATGTACATGCAAGGTGAAACAATACCCAAAGAAAGCAACCAGGTTTACCTGAGTCCGGATAAGAAAGACCAGTGGGGCATTCCCTTGCTGGTAACAGACGTTGGTTATGATGATAACGATGAAAAAATGGTAAGCGACTTCCTCACAGAAAGCAGAGCGATGCTGGAAAGAATTGGTTGTAAGGATATATCTACACATGACAACAAGCAAGCGCCAGGGTTGGACATACATGAAATGGGAGGCATACGGATGGGCAATAATCCAAGGGACTCCATGTTGAACGAATTCAATCAGCTTCATCATTGCAAGAATGTTTTTGTCACTGACGGGGCTTGCATGACCAGCACAGGCAACCAGAGTCCTTCTATTCTATACATGGCCTTAACGGCACGGGCTGCGAACTACGCGGTAGAACAAGTGAAAAATAATGTGTTATAAAAAACTAAACTGAAGTGAGCAAAAAAGTAGGAGTAGGTTTGATTGGATCTCAATTTATTTCCACCATTCATGCGGAAGCATTCAAATGGGTTTCAGATGGTGAATTACTAGCGGTAATGTCCCCCACCCAAGGGCATGCAAAAGCCTTTGCGGAAAAGCACCACATCCCAAACCATTTTACCGATCTGGATAAAATGTTGGCCATGAAGGAAATTGACATGGTAGTAATTGGTGCACCCAACTACCTGCATTGCGAAATTACTCAAAAGGCCGCTCAAGCTGGAAAGCACATTGTTGTAGAAAAGCCATTGTGCATGAATCTGAAGGAAGCGGACATCATGATTGAAGCGTGCAAAAAAGCCAACGTGAAACTAATGTATGCCGAGGAGCTTTGTTTCACACCAAAATATGTGAGACTTAAGGGATTATTGGATGAGGGTTCGCTGGGAAAACCAGTGCTACTCAAGCAGTCAGAAAAACACGATGGGCCGCATGCCGATCACTTTTGGGATGTTACCCGTTCTGGTGGTGGCGTTACCATGGACATGGGCTGTCATGCATTTCAGTTTTTCAGATGGCTGAACGGCAACAACCCCGTGAA